>CAYPRX010000125.1:0-4866 GCA_964413265.1 uncultured Brevinematales bacterium | reverse complement strand
TTCCTTTTAAACGATTTGTTGCAATTGCGTGCATTTTTCAATATATTATTATATTATAAATAGTTAAACATCTGGGAAAGAGTTTGTAAAATGCCGAAAGTGCTTTTTATAAATGGTTTCAGGTTTTTCTTTTTCAGTAATGAAAAGGGTGAAAGACCTCACATCCATATATCAAAAGGAGACGGTTATGCCAAATACTGGATCGAACCGGAGACCGTATTGGCTGAAAACATACGATTTAAAAGCCATGAACTCTCGGAAATAAGAGTCATAATACGTGAACATCTTGAGGAAATCAAGGAGGCTTGGCATGGATATTTTGACTAAAAATAATTCAACTTCAACATCTGCCAGAGCTGTAGATGTTAAAATCTCCAAGGATGAATTGACCGTCTACCTGGAAGACGGCCGGTTAATTTCTACCCCGCTGGAATGGTTCCCAAAGCTCAGGAACGCAAAAGATCAGGACTTGAATGATTGGGAATTCATCGGGAGTGGTATTGGAATTCACTGGGAAAAGCTGGATGAGGATATTTCCGTGAAGGGTTTGCTCGAGGGAGTCATAGCTATAAAGGAATAGTAGTAATCGCATTAAATTATGCGAGATTCAGTTATTTATTTAACGGATAAAGGTAATTATTTGATGAATAATGAATTTCCCTCTGAGGAAATTACATCAATTAATGAATTCTTAGATAAAATAAAGGCCATATCAGAACAATGGCATGACGATTGTGCTGCTGTCATTCCTTGGTTTCGCGGTTCGCAAAAATCTAATTATAAGCCTGTTCCATCAGTTTTTCGTGATAACGGCTATGATGAATTCTGGATGAATATGGAGTTCAAAAATAAAGCGCAAACATTTGGTGTTAATACCCCTGATTTTGAAAGAGTCGATTTATGGTTATTCATGATGCAGCACCTTGGACTCCCCACAAGATTGCTCGACTGGACTGAAAGTCCATTAATTGCATTGTATTTTGCCTTAAGAGACTCTTTAAAAAACGCAGATGATGAATTTCCTGCTGTTTGGGCCATTCATCCTTTTAAATTGAATGAGTTTTCAATAAAAAAATGGGTTTTACCAGCTAGTGGCGACAGGTCGCAATTAGGTATTTCTTATTCCCAGATGGCTTTTTTTCAATTCCAAAATGATGAATCTAAACGGTGCTTTATTTGTGGACACGGTAACGATGAAAACTTGTTAACTTATCCGGTTGCATTTCAGACATCTTATGTACATCCGAGAATGCAAGCCCAAAAGAGCGTGTTTACTATTCATGGCTTTGATCGGAGAAATTTCGAAGATATTTTTATTGAAACGAAATTAGTTGAAGAAGGTTATTTTAAAAAAATTATTATTAAAGATGATTTTAAAAAAATACTTTTAGAAATAAAACACCTTGGTATTGATGAGTCAGTTATCTTGCCTGATCTGGAAGGTCTTGCAAGAGAGTTAAAATCTAAGTATAAAAAATAAATGAATAGTTCGAATCTCTACTTGGTACGAATTTGATACATTTTAGAAATAGTCGAACCTGCTGAAGGTTCCGTAAATAAAAGAAATAGCTCGATTTAGTGAGGGAATCGAATCCTCCTCTCTCCGATCCTATCTAATTCTATATATATCAATATGATAGTCATTAAGACTTGGCTGGATTGGCTTGTTCGGCTGTTTCAATCGGTGTATTTTTTTAGTTCCCCGGTAATTTTATAACCTACAAGCTGTTCTCGACCACGGGTTTGAGCATGTGCAGCCTTAAACTCAGCGCTTCCATTGATTGTTACGGGGATTTCGTTTCAGGGAATATCATCCCCTGCATCCAATTCACAGACGGGCCTCTCAGAGTCATCCCGCATTATGACAGTAAAAGCAACATCATCAGTCTTCTGCAAAGCCTTTCATGGTCTGATATATCGAATAATAACGCCGAAATCTCGGATGAAGGTCTGTTAACAAAGAAATCAAACGAATCGCCGGGCAAATAGATATTTTTGCAATTTTTAAATATTTCCCGTAAACTACCCTGGACTTATTATTTAAGGACCCTGAAAAATGACAGAACCAGTTGACCTATCGGTAAGCATCGTTTCCACTAATGAGCGTCATTATATCGAAAAGCTCCTCCCCACTTTATACGATTCGGGGGAAGGGATTTTCATGGAGGTGATCCTCATTGACAATCATTCCAGCGATCGTCTCGAGGAAATTGTAAACGAGGGTTATCCGAATCTGCATATAATACGAAATTCAAAAAAGCTGGGGTTTTGCGCAAATCATAATATCGGGATAGAAAATTCTCATGGACGGTATGTTTTAGTTCTGAATCCGGATATACTTTTTGAGAAAGGTGAGCAGTGCCTGGTCAAAATGGTTCAATTTATGGACGGCAATCCGTCATGCGGTGTCAGCGGATGCAGGGAATATAATTTTCAAAAAAATTTCGCCTACCCCGCGAGAAGGTTTCTCAATTTACGGACTATACTTGTACGCCGTTTGCCCAAGTTCTTTTATTCCGAAAAGGTAATGTGCAGCTACTTTTATAAAGATCTCGATATCAAAAGCTCTTTTGAATGCGACTGGCTGCATGGCTGCTTTCTTTTCTTCAGAAGGCAGACTATAGAGCAGATCGGGGGATTTGATACAGCGTATAAAAAATATTTTGAAGACGTCGACGTCTGCAATCGCGCCCATAAGGCTGGCTGGGATGTTCTCTATAACGGAAACACTTATTATTATCACCTGGAACAGCGGGCGAGCAAAAAATTATTTTCGAAAGACGCGATTTTACATATACGGAGCTATCTGAGATGGATTTTCAGGCATAACGGCTGAGAGGTGAATATGGACTCAAAGATAAAACCAGGGAAAATTTTTGAAAACTTGAAGATCGACATAAAAATTTAGTTTTTCGAAACGTCCTAAAATTAAACTTTGATGAAATCTTTTAATATAATATCCACTTTCACTTTTAGGTGTTATTCTTTTTAATTCTTCTCAAACACATGGAGGTAATTTATCATAACCCTAAGAATTTAAAAAATTAGATGATAAAATTTGCCAAAAATCTATTAGAAAATAATTTTGGACGTTTTATTATTCAATACAGATCATAAAATTAGTTATAAATAAAATCCTCTCTCTCCGATCCGTTTCAATGCGATTTTTTATCTCCTGGATTTGAAGTCTTGAGTTGCTCAGGTTCATGTTACAAATAGAACTTGTCTCATTTAAAATAAGAAAATGGAATCCTTATTTTATAATAAAAATCAACTTTCAAAAGTAGCCATATTTTTGGATTATTTCAGAAACTTTTAACAAAAAAGTCTGATCAGGTCGGATCAGTTGACACATAAATTTTTTCTATTATAATATTAAAAAATTAAAGAAAAAAAGGAGGTTTTTAATAAAAGGTAAAATTTATCTTTTAAGTATTATTATTACTTTTTATTCGTTGTTGTCAAGCTTTTTTTATTCTTTGACTATGAGTGATTACAATTCCCCTAACATTGGTACCTTAAAGTTTATTCCGGCTGGTATTTTTTATGGTAAAGATACCAATTATAATTACAACTGGAAAATATCAGCTTTTCATATGAGCAGGTATGACATTACGCGGGCTCAATTTTCCAATGTAATGGGGACTGATCCCAGCGATCCATCTATAGCTACAGGAACAGATGATCCTGTTCAGCAGGTTAACTGGTACCAGGCCCTTGTATTTTGCAACAAGCTGAGTGTGAAGGAGGGGCTTACCCCGGTTTATTCTATCAAAGGAAGTACCGATCCTTCAACCTGGGGAGAAATACCAATGGCTGCTCCTGATAAAACTTGGGATGCAGTCGTTGCAAACTGGTCTGCCAGCGGATATCGTTTACCTACAGTATGCGAATGGTGTTGGGCTGCTATGGGAGCAGATAAGGCGAATCCTGGGAAATTTAACAATACAGGCTTCTTTAAGGCCTTTCCGGGTAGTACGGGGACTAATACTAATAATATTGAAAACTATGTCTGGTTTACTGACAACAGCGATTTTAAAACCCATCCTGTAGGAGCAAAATTGCCCAACGAACTCGGCCTTTTCGACATGAGCGGTAACGTGTGGCAGTGGTGCTGGGATTGGGGTGTGAATACAGCTGAAAGCCTCTCTGGTTTAACTAATTTGAATGAAATGCCTCCTTCTGGATCATATACGGACTGGAGGGGACCGGGTGCGGCTACATATCGAACGAAGGTCGGCGGCTGTTATGATGAAGATGCGTCTTTATGCGCTATTAGCCAAATGTGGGGCGATGCACCAAATTCAGCGGATTGTCATCTAGGATTCCGTGTTGTTCGACTCTGAGAGCCTGTGGCATTTGGTATAACTGTTAAAATTTTTTCTAAAATCTACATTGCAAGCAATTATATTTGTTAGTTGGGGGATATAATTTTATAATTTATGAAAAATCCATTTCAATACGATTTTTTTATCTCCAAAAACCTTCCTTTAAATACATCGATTTATATGGCGATGATCTCTAATCCCCCGTCATAAATTCTCTTATAAGATTTACATTTGTGTATCGATAATCTTATTTAGTTGATTTTTTTATTGCAATATAATTTAAACTGAAAAGTTATTTGGGGATTTTTTCTTCTGGGAAATAATACTTTCGATCCTGACATATGGATTATGGTAATAATACCATTTCTGGCCGATCAAGGTTTCGACTGCCCTGACAGGGCACCAGTTGTAGCATGCAAGGCAGTTTTCGCATCTTGCGGACCAGGCTGGGCGTCCATCCTTCATTTCAATGTTTCCGGCAGGGCAGACTTCGGCGCATACTCCGCAGCCGTTGCAGTACTTACCGGCAGAGAATTTT
>CAYPRX010000124.1:0-2511 GCA_964413265.1 uncultured Brevinematales bacterium | reverse complement strand
TGCAGATACCTTACGATCGTAGTAGCCCTGGCTGTCGAGAGTTCCCAGTTGGAAGGGAATTTCCACCTGTAATCAGGGGCTATCGGCACATTGTCCGTATATCCCTCAACCCTGATCTGCTTATCAGTTACATTTTTCAATACCCCTACAAGCTTATCAAGCGTCCTTTTTCCGCTGTCCCTGATATCAGCCCTTCCGGAATCGAAGAATATTTTATCCTGGAAATCAACGCTCAGTATGTCGCCCAATTGCTTGATATCCATATCTCCGTTAGCAATCTCGCTCTGCATGGCAGCTTCCATCCTGTCATGGGTCTCTGTGATATTGGATATCTTCATGTTCTCTTCCTGAAGCTGCTTGGCCTGTGCCGCCGAGAGAGAGCTGATCGTCTTTTGCAGGTCACCTATCTGACTGTCCCTGCTTTTAATCTCATCCTGGAGCCCTGCGATTTTCAGATTGTTGCCTTTAATGGAAGCATTCAGGCTGTCAACCTGCCTGCCAAGAGCTCCTCTGGTAGAATCGACCTGGTTCTTCAGGCTGATGTTGTCATTGGAGTATTTCGCCAGTTCCTGCTGAAGCTCATCCCGCTGATTCTGCAAGGCTGAGAGATCTTTCTTTGTCTGGCTCAGATCATTCATAAGATTCTGGTTCTCATCACTCAGATTGGCATTATCAGCCTTGAGCTTTGCATAATCTTCAGGTTTGATAGAGGAACAGCTCCCCAGAAACAGTACAAGCGATGCAAATGCCATGACGCTTAAAATCTGTTTCATATAAACCTCCTTTGGTTTAATCTTAAAACTTATCATAAAAAAGTTTACCAATAATAAGGAGGAAAGTAATCAGGAAATTTTACTGAATTTGATTTGAAATGCTCAGGATTTTTACCTGATTTTTTAAGAAAAGCATAAGGAAATATTACTGATTCAGGATCAGGTCTGGATCATCCCTATAAGTTCAATTTTATTTTTTGACCCGGTTTTCTGGTAGATATGATAGATATGCGTTTCAACCGTCTTGTTGGAAATAAACAGTCTTTTCGCGATTTCCTTGTAGCTGTATCTTTGAACCAGAAGTTCAAGTATATCCCTCTCCCTTTTTGAAAGATCATGATCAGAAGCAAACTTATCAATGTTCAGGGCTGTTTTTTCAACTCTTTTTCTCGATGAGTCAATATATAAATAGTAAGTATTTGCCATGACAAACAGTAATATTCCATAAGCCAGGTTATCCTGCTGGCCGACAAAAATCACTGAAAGGCTGAATACATATATTTTATTCTGAACTATATAAAAAAGATAAGATAACAGCAGGATTGACGAACTCAATAACACAACGAGAGATTTCTGCCTGTCTTTTTTTATCACATTAATTGAAATAAAAATAAAATAGGATAAACCGGCCAGTAATAAGATATAATAAATCAATAGAATATAATCCAGCATTGCCCAGTTCATCGACAGAAGTATAGATGTCAAGGCCAGTAAAAAAAAGGCGGAAACTATTCTGAATGCGGTTTTCCAGTATTCTTTGAAAAATAGATAAATCAGCAGCAAATATATAAGAAACAACTTGGCGTAATTCAATATTATTTGAATTTTAATAATAGAATCAGCGGAAATATCGGATAGAAAATTAAGTGTTTCACCCTTTCCTATATAATTCAAAGCCTGGAAAAATGCGAATAAACCTAAAATTAAAAACCCATAATTTTTCCTGTTCCCTATTAATAACAGTAAATTTAAAATAAAGATTATAAAAAGGGCTCCTTCAATAATTCCTTCCCTGAATAAGATCAACCATCTATGCTCTCGGATATCGTTTTCCTGTCCTATCAAAATAGGTTCCCTGATCAGTCTGATGTTCGAATAATTAAATATTTTTAAGTACAATTTTAATTTATTCAATTTTGACGGGACAGTGAGGATATTGCTTTTATCATAGTAATTGACCTTCCAGTGTGCTATGTAATTATACCCGTTTGAAAGTCCTATATTATCATTTATCCAGAAATAGTAGGGGGAAAGCAGAGGAGGTATGGATAAAGCAAGGATACCGTTAGCGTTTGAAGATTTGTAACTTTCCGGCAGAAGGATTTTTAAATAAAAATCCGCAGAATCATTTTTTTTATCGTAAAAGGAAGGATTAATACAGGGCCCGCTCCTATCGGTTATCTTAATTATCCCATATTTTTTAAAATCCCAGTGCGAAAGGTCGAGGACCCCATTTTCAACAACAGGCATGGAATGGATATAAACCCTGCATGTTATCATCAGAATAAAAACAATAAAGGATTTCAATGATCTCATTTAAACCTGTCTGAATATTTTAAAATATTTATTTCATTATAAAATACATTAATGGATTAATCAAATTGATTGTTATGACAAATAAATAGAAAAAAACCGCCTGGCCATGATACAATCAAATCAATGGCCGGCGGTTCATGGATTATGAGGGGGGTAGTGTTTATTATTGAAACTTAGCCCTTAAGTCCCATGGGATTAGTTC
>CAYPRX010000123.1:0-27434 GCA_964413265.1 uncultured Brevinematales bacterium | reverse complement strand
CTCCTTTCAAATCGTTTACTTTTTTCCTGTCCTTGAAAACAGCGACTTCATCGCTGCACCTGACAACTTCATCGATCTCGGTCGATATGAAAAGCAGCGCCATGCCCTGCTTTGCCAGTTTAAGGATAAGTTCCATTATCTCCAGCTTTGCTCCTACATCTATTCCGCGTGTAGGTTCGTCAAGGATAAGAAGCTCGGGATTTGTCGCGAGCCATCTCGCAAGCATCAACTTCTGCTGATTGCCCCCTGACAATTTCCCGGCTTCCTGCTCGGTCCCGGTTGTCTTTATATCAATCATTTTAATCAACCCATCAGCTATTTCCTGCTGCTTTTTCAACGGTATATTTCCCAATATACCCTTTTTGCTCTGTATTGCTAAAATTATGTTTTCCCTAACAGAAAGGTCACCGATAACTCCTTCGAGTTTTCTGTCTTCCGGACAAAATCCCAAACCAGCGTTTATCGCGTTAATCGGATTGTTAAGAGTTGCTTTCTTTCCTTTAATATATATATCTCCCTGGTCAGCCTTATCTATACCGAAGAGAAGCCTTGCGGTCTCCGATCTTCCAGATCCGAGGAGCCCGGCGAATCCGAGTATCTCACCCTTGCTTATTTCAAGGTCTAACGGAGCGATAGCGCCCTCACGCGAGAGTTTTTCTGCTTTTAACACAACCTTTTTCTCTTTCGCCGTTTCTTTGACCCCAGCCTTCTTCACTGTATCCCTTTGCGAATAGCTGAATTCCGACAGCTCCTTACCGAGCATCTTAGAGATCAGTTCAACCTTCGGCAGTTCCTTTGTCATGAATTCTCCGACCCTTTCCCCATTTTTGAGAACTGTTATCCGGTCAGAAATTTGATAAGTCTGTTCCAAAAAATGAGTCACAAAAAGGATAGCCATTCCCTTGTCCCTGAGTTGCCTTATGACACTGAATAAAAGATTCGTTTCTTTTTCATCCAGGCTCGAAGTCGGTTCATCGAGGATCAGAATTTTGGCTGTTATGTCCAGAACGCGAGCTATCGCTACCATCTGCTGTATCGCAACCGAATAAGAAGACAGTAACTGCGTTACATCTATCGAAACGCTTAAATCGCTCAGCATCTTTTCCGACTTTTCATTCATTTTTTTCCAGTCAATCATGCCTAATCTCATCGGCTCTCTGCCTATGAAAATATTCTCAGCCACCGTCAGATTCGGACAGAGATTGATTTCCTGATACACAGTGCTGATCCCCAATTTCTGGGCCTCAAGGGGAGAATCTGGCCTGATCAGCTTTCCACCTAGGCGTATCTCGCCTGCTTCCTGCTTGTTTACACCGGTGATAACTTTAATCAGCGTTGATTTTCCCGCCCCATTCTGTCCCATCAGGGCGTGCACCTCGCCCCTGAACAGCCTGAAATCCACTCCCGACAGGGCCTTAACACCGGGAAAGGACTTTCTTATACCCTTCATTTCAAGAATTGGATTGATGCTTTTTTCCGGCATTCGGAACCTCCTCGTGTTTGTAATATTAATAACCGTCCCGCATAGCGGGACGGTTATTACTTAACTCAACTCACATCAATACTGCCTGTGCGGGAATGCCGCAGCTGCGTTAGACTCGTCGAATACGCCTTCAATCGTAGGGATATACTTGGGTAACTCTTTCCCGGCCAAAGTATCCAGGGCTGCCTGGTACATCTGAGGCCCAAGAAGAGGATTGCATTCAATAGATGCGTTCAATTCTCCAGCCATCATTGCTATGAACGCACCCTTTACTCCGTCAATCGATACTATGGTCATATCCTTTCCGGGTTTCATGCCAGCTTCCTTGATTGCCTGAATGGCGCCTAAAGCCATCTGGTCGTTATGAGCATAGAGAACCTGAAAATCCTTATCGGCTTTCAGGAAGGCCTGCATAACAGTCTTACCCTCCGAAGCTGTGAAATTGCCGGTCTCTGAGCGGACAATTTTCCAGTTGGGATGTTCGGCGTTCATAACCTCTTCGAAGCCTTTCTTACGATCGAGAGCAGGAGCTGATCCTGTGGTACCCTGAAGCTCATCAATCTTGATCTCTTTTTTGCCGTCATCAATGCCTTTTTTCGCTAAGTAAGTGCCGAGCCATTTCGCGGTTTTCCTGCCTTCTTCTGTAAAATCTGATCCGATTAAGGTCACCCAGAGAGATGTGTCTTTTTCATCACTACCTCTGTCGATCATAATCAAAGGAATGTTAGCGGCTTTGATTTCCCTAAGAACGGGACCCCAGCCGGATTCAACAACGCAGGTCAATCCAATAGCATCAACCTTTCTTGCAATAAAAGACCTGAGAGCAGCAATCTGGTTCTGCTGTTTCTGCTGGGCATCAGAGAAGATCAATGTAAATCCATAATCCTTTGCTGAACCCTGAATTGAACGAGTGCATGCTACCCTCCACTCGCTCTCAGCACCAAGCTGTGAAAAACCAAGGACCGGATTCTTTTTTGCTGCAAATGTTCCTGAACCGAGAACAATAGCCAGGCCGATTGTCAGCAAAGTAAGACTAATAACCAACCTCTTCATAACTATCCTCCTCTATTTTAAATAGCCCCGTTATAAAAAGCTTCTTTCCCCTATTAATAACAGGGCTGGCAATTAATAAGGAAAAGTTCCTCGCTTATTACGCTACCGAGCGTTTTCCGCTGCTGTCGGTTACCGGTTCTTTACTACATAACCTCCTCCTATTTTTTATTTTCAGACTTCTTCCTTTGAAATGGTCTGATTTTCCAAATTAATTATTCAGTCACATTAAGATATTTATAAAGTTTCTGCCCGGTAAAGAGCTTTTCCACTTTAAATCTAATCGGGCCGTAGATATTCGAAACGTCGCCATTCGGATATTCAAGAGCAAGGGTACTGTTAATAGCTATTATGTTGACAGTACCGCCCTTGTCCAGTATATCGCCATACCTGAGATCAACCCAATCCGCATCATCGTTTGCCTGGTATCTCTGCCTGCCCAGATACTGCACTACGACCAGTTTACCTGAAAAGTTCTTATCTCCCTTAACACTTTTTTTCGGAAAACTCACTATTTTCGGTTTCTGCTTGAGCAGATCGGATATTTTCTTGATAACGGGCCCTTTCTTGCTTCCGTCAAGTTCATAAACAGCATTGGGATTGTCGTCGGGGCTAATCTCAACCCAATCCCTGTCGACTGTAATCCTGATGGTGGTATATAGAGAGATTTTATCGCCGATGCTCACAATATTCCATTTACCACCCTTCATGACTTCGACATGCCCTGCTCCGGTCTCCGAATACAAGCCGACAACATTAAGATAGGAAAGGGCATAAGAAGTGGCAAAAATCATTGAAGACGCCGCAGCAAACAGCACTGACCATACTACCTTCCAAAACTTATTCATATTATTTCCTCCTATAATTAGTCAATTCTAATTATCCTGCCCGTAATAAGCATCCTTGCCATGTTTTCTCGTATAATGTTTCGAAATCAGCGTATTTTTCAATCTGGATACAGAGGGATTTATTAACAGCGTCAGTAATGCCATCTTAGCGATCTCTTCCACCATCACACAATTATAAAGGGCTTTTTCAGGAGTTTCTCCCCATGTAAAGGGGCCATGACAGGCGACAAGGACCATTTCGACCTCTTTATATGAAATATCCCTGAATGTTTCAAGGATCTGATTTCCCGTTTCTTCCTCATAATCGCCTTTGATCATCTTATCACTCATAATCTCTGTACATGGTATGTCATGAGGGGCGGCGTCTGCATGGGTTGTACCCAAAACAGGTATTGGTTTTACAGCCTGCGCCCATGCCACACTGTAAGGTGCATGAACATGGGCAACTCCTCCTATTCCCCTGAAATTCCTGTAAAGCAGCGAATGTGTCTTGGTATCTGAGGAATAGCGGTTTTTCCCTTCTACAACTTTATTCTCAAGATCAACAACGACGAGATCCTCAGGTTTTAGATACTCATACGGGAAACCGCTCGGCTTTATCGCAAAGACCGCTTTTTCGGGATCGAATGCACTTACGTTGCCAAAAGTATATTTTACAAGATTATATTTTACAAGTCCCATATTGGCTTCCCATGCTCTTTCTCTGATTTCTTTATAATTATATTTACTCATCTAATGTCCCTAACGTTACACTCTTTTTCAACAAAATCAGCCAATCTTGAGTACATTTTATACATATCCGAATATTTATTGACATTGGCTGGATTCGGTTTGTATTCGCTCTCAAAACCGCTCCCCATCGCTTTCTGAGCATCAGGAATGTTTTTATAAATACCTGCCACAACGGCAGCAAACATTGCGGCACCGAGGGCTACCGCCTGGTCGGAACGTATAATCTTGATGGGCATATTTAATACATCAGCCAGAACCTGGAGGACAAAAGGTGATTTTTTAGCCACACCCCCCAGGGCAATTATGCCTTTTATGGGTACTCCCTCAGCCGTAAAACGGTCAACGATTTTTTTCGAACCGAATGCGGTCGCTTCAACAAGCGCCCTGAAAATTCCGGGGGCATCGCTTCCCAGATTAAGACCCATAAGGGCACCCCTGAGCGCTTGATTTGCATAAGGTGTCCTCCTGCCGTTAAGCCAGTCAAGCGACGTTATCCCCGATTCACCGGCAGGTGTTTTCTCAGCTTCACTTGACAGCTTCGGTATGATCATCTGTGATATTTCATCAAGCAATTTATTATTACCGCCAATCGCTTCGAGCGGCCAGCTTAAAATTTTTGCAAACCATGCATAAACATCGCCGTATGCGGATTGTCCTGCCTCCATGCCAAGCATTCCCGGAATGACAGAACCATCAACCTGTCCGCATATTCCTTTTATAAGCTTTCCTGACATTTCTTTCATCGGAGCGACAAGTATATCGCATGTCGAAGTGCCCATGATTTTTATAAGAAAATACGGCTCAATTTCTCCGCCCACTGCCCCCATATGGGCATCAAATGCACCCACGCCCACAGCGACATCCTTGCCAAGTCCCAATCTGTGAGCCCAATCTTCGGTTAAATAGCCTTCTTTCATATCACTGGTAAATGTTCTAGAGTATAACCTGTTTCTCAATCCCTTTAAAATTGGATCTATTGATTCTAAGAATTTGTCAGGCGGAAGCCCCTCAAAGTCCTCATGCCACATTGCCTTGTGCCCCGCAGCGCATCTGCTCCTCATCAATGTCAGCGGGTCAGTATTGCCTGTAAGAAGAGCGGGAATCCAATCGCAGTGTTCAACCCAGGAAAAAGCATTTTTCCTGATCTCAATATCTGACCTCAAGACATGAAGAATTTTAGACCAGAACCATTCTGAAGAATATACACCGCCTTCATACTTTGTATAATCCGTCTCTCCCCAGTTTTTCGAGACCTCGTTAATCCTCTCCGCTTCCTTGATAGCCGTGTGGTCTTTCCATAGTACAAACATGGCATTGGGATTTTCTTCAAATCCCTTGATGAGAGCCAGAGGAGTGCCCTTTTGATCAACAGGAACCGGAGTAGACCCCGTCGTGTCAACAGAAATACCGCGAATCCTGCCGGCAGTTCCGGCAGGAGCCTTCTCAAGGGCGCCGGTTACTGATTCCTCAAGCCCTTCTATATAATCAAGGGGATGCTGCCTGAATTGAGCTTTTGAAGGATCGCAGTATTTCCCCTCTTTCCATCGTTTATAATAACTGACATGGTTAGAGATTTCAGATCCGTTTTCCGTATCAATAATTACCGACCTGACAGAGTCAGTACCAAAATCCACTCCCATCACCATGTTTTCAGCATCCATATAATTCCACCCCTGCAGTAATGTACAAAAGGCAACTAATATTTCTGGTAGTAAATCAAATTCTCATTCGTAATGATATCAAGCGGCATCATGACATATTTTTCAAAAGGCTCTTGCAGAACAACGCTGCGGTAAAGAGCATAAATTCCTTTATATCCCTGCATTTCGGCTTTCTGACTAATCAGAAAGTCGATAAATCCTTCCTTCAGGAATTTAATATTTTCCTCTGTAGGATCATATCCTACCACGTATAATTTTTTGTTTCCGCAAAATTCTTTTATATATTCGGCCGCATAATGGGTCGATGCATTTGCAACAAATACTCCCTTGAGGTCTTTTTCTTCCTTTATTATTTTTTTCATCGTCCCGTAAAACAGATCCCTTGTGCATGGGTCTATTATGTATGATTTTAAATTGTAATCATCATTATTTTCAAAAAAAGAATAAAACCCGTCAACCCTTTCAATTATATGATAATCGTTCGTCACTGTGACCATTACTGCTAAAAAGCCTTTTTCACTAACCATCATTTTCATCAGCTTCGCCGATAAAACACCGCTCTGAAATGAGTCCTGCCCTATATAACTTATCGCTTTCATATCCGGTATATTAGCATTAAACAGCGCATACGGTATTTTACCGGAGATTGATTCCAGAAAATGTTTTATAGGTTTGTGCAGGACCGGGGCAATCAGCAGCCCGTCGATACCGCCATCTTCTATTTTCTCTATTTCCTGTTTAATCGACGTTTCGGAATACCGGTCATAAAAAAAATACTTTATTTTTACATTATAACTCTTCAGCTCGCTCTGCGCCTGTTCTATTCCTCTCGCAGAGATTTCCCAGTATCTGGAATCCTGGTAAAGCCTTGGCATCAGAACACCGAATGTGTAAACCTTCGCCAGAGAAAGATGCTTGCCGAAAATATTCGCTTTATAACCGGATTCAGAAATTAACTTTCTAATCAGAGTGGCGGTATCCTTTGATACCCTGCCCCTTCCATGTATAACTCTATCGACTGTTCCGATAGATACATTTGCACTCCTGGCGATCTCTTTAATTGTCATCATAAACACATCTCAAAAACTTCTGCGATATATCAGATTAAAACAAGATTATAAAACATCAGCATATCAATGTCAATGGATTTGAAAAAAATAGTTAACGTACACGCAATAATTTAGTAATAATTCAGGTAGTAGATGAAGGCATGCTATATTTGAATTTCTATGAGAAAAACGATTATAATTTGACATTTCAAATTTTCTATATAAAATAGTGATTCAAAATGAAATTGATGGAGGGTTCTGATGAAGAGAATTATTTTACTGCTTGGTTTTGTTTTGTTGATTTCCGTAAGCGGGTTCAGTGCCGCAGGTTCAACGGCTGTAGGTATTTACGGTGACTACGGTGGTCCTGCATACTCAGAGGGTCTGGGACTGACTTTGAAATTTGGCACTTTCCCTGTAATAGGCGCTGAATGGTTTTTCGGGCAGACTTCCAGCATTGTAATAAGCCTTGACTGGTGGGCAATCAACGCACATCTGGCCGGCATACTTGATTATTACATCGGTATCGGCGGTTTTGTAGGTTTTGGAGGCCAGGCCTTTGACCTCGGCGGCAGGATCCCTCTCGGACTGCAGATATTCCCTTTGGAGAGATTTGAAATTTTCGCAGAAGTCGACCCTCTGGTCTATTTCCTCCCAACTCTAAATATCGGGTTCGAGCTGCGCCTTGGTATCCGTGTCCATTTTTAAATTGCGTTTAAATTTAAATGCCCCGTGCTAATTTATAGAACGGGGCATTTTTATGTCTCTTACTTCTTAATGAAAAATTCCACCCTCCTGTTGCGGGCCCTGTATTCATCCCTTTTGTCCTTTGGCATATCGGGGGTCACTATCTTGTAAGGACGGGTCTTTCCATACCCTGCGTATGTCAGAATTCGGGGATCGATATCCTTCATAAGGAAATACTGATAAACTGTATATGCCCTTTTTTCTGATAAAACCTGATTGTATTGATCCGTGCCTATATCATCCGCATGCCCGCTTATTTCTATCCTGTAATTATCCGTAATGCCGTATTTTTTTGGATCGGACAGGACCTTCCTTATGATAAATATTACCCTGTCAAGGTTTTCAATACTGTTCCCGATGAGGTCAGCCTTATCAAAAGCGAACTGAATGCTCGAAACTCTTATTCTTAAACCCTCAGGGGTCTTCTCCACCAGTACACCTACGTGTATTTCCCTGGTGACATTGGTCAGTTTGTTGCCGGCATTATCCTCAGCTTTAAGTTCAAGGATATAATCCTGTACGGATTCAACAAGATCCTGGCCGTCATCGCTGTATCCGTCCCATTGTAAAAGACTGGCTGTATCATTGGTTCCTTCAAATCTTTTGAAGACCCTGCCTTTTTCTCCATTTTCAAATTTTTTGTTAATATCTATTTCCCAGTTCTTAATCCCGGCCAGAGCTGATACCTCAAGATTAATATACAGGATTTCATTCTCTCCGGCCCCATCAGGAGTGAACAGATCAGGACTTACAGAAAGTTTATATGCAGGGGGGACTTTATCTATGATAATATTTGATATGCCTGACTTAATGTCATTACCGCTGTCGAAAGAGCACTCAAGCTCGGCGTTGTATATTCCGTCAGGCTGGATATTGCCTCTGTCGTTCCTTCCATCCCATATTATTTCCCTATCAAGTCCGTCTTTTTTAATGAACTGCCTGACCCTGTTGCCTGTAGAGTCATATATTGTTAAAATCGATTCCTCCAGCCCATCAGTCGATGACAGGCTCTGCGTGAATTTTACCGTATCCTTAATACCGCCACTATTTGGTGAAAATGCTTTTGTGTCACTGGCGAACACAAGTTTTTCAAAAGTCCTGACAAGTTTTATCCTGTTAATCGTCCTTACCGTTTTATTGCCTGCAACATCTATGCCCGTTATTTCATAACTGTAAATTCCCTCCGCCGCCGGGGCACCTTTTTCGTCAGTTCCGTCCCACACAAGTTCACGGGGAACACCGGATGAACCAGTCCCGCCCCATTTATAGGACCTTACCTGTCTTTCGTTCCTGTCAATTATTGCGGCATAATATACAATATCCGGATCTTCCCCTACATGCTGATGTATTATAAGAGTTTCCCTCTTGCCGCTCCCGTTTGGAGAAAAAGCAGTATAATCAGGGGTGATTGTAATTTCAGGAGCTTTAGTGAGAAGTTTAACGTTCCTGGCTGCGGAACTTAATTCGTTTCCGTAATCATATTTGATTCTTAATTGATAGGAATAATTTCCATCCCTGGCAAGAGCCTTTGAATTATCAGTCCCGTCCCATTCTATCTTATTCATAAAAATGTTGGTACTGACCGATTTCACAAGGTTATTTTTATCATCATAGATAGAGAGATTAAAATCAACTATGTTTTCCCTGGATGTCACCATGGGTGTAAATACTATTTTGTTGCTTACAGAGTTTTTAGGTGAAAAGGCGTTTAAATCTGCCTGTACCGCGACCTTTTCAAGCCCCGTCTTCAGAACTATACCGTCGATCTGTTTCGAATTTCTGTTGCCGACCTTATCCACACCTTCTACAATATAGGTATATTTACCCTCCGGAAGAGGACGCAGGTCCTTATCCCTTCCATTCCAGATGAATTTATCAGGAAAATCCTTCTTTTGATATGTATTATAATAAACCACACTGCCAGATGAATCGATTATTTTTATGTCAATGACATCATCATCATCACCCTCTACAGTGTTATCGAATACAATCGAATTACGGGTTTCCGTATTATTTGGTGAAAATGACATATATTCAGGTTTTATAACGATAAATGGAGGGATTGTTTTAACTCTGATATTCTTTCTTTCCGATACAGGATGATTACCGCTATCGAATATCAATCCTGTATCATAAGAATAAATGCCGTCAGTGACAACCGAATTCTTCCTGTCCTTCCCATCCCAGACTATCTCTTCCGGCAAATCATTTGATCCCGCAAATTCCTTAACGATGTTTGTATTACCGTCATAAATTTTGAGCGACCATTCCTCCAGGCCTCTTGTTCCCGATGCTTTTTGATGGAATGTCACAGTGTCCTTGATGCCGTTTTTGTTCGGTGAAAAGATTTCATCACTCGCCGTAACTTTAATTGATTCATAATTTGTAACAAGTCTTATACCAGCAATTGATTTTTCTGATCTGTTCCCGGCCAGGTCACAAGCCCTTATGGAAAAACTGTAACTCCCTTCAGGAGCGATCGAATTATGACCGTCATGGCCGTCCCAAATGATTCTCTCAGGACATGAATTCTCAAAATCGAAGGTCTTCACTTCGCCATTCTTTGCATCTATTATGGCAGCATGGATCTTTACACCGTTTCCGACATTCGAACTCTTTATATCTATGGGAAGCTGCTGTTTATAACTTTCCTTATTAATTGAAAAGACAAAATAAGGAACTGATGGTTCGACTTTCGGAACTGCAGTATCTATTACTATCCTTCCGGGGTCGGTTTCTCCCGTATTATTATTTTCATCCCAGGCCTTGAGAGTATAATAATATTCACCGTCCGGTAATTTCGCACCGCTTTCGTCATGGCCGTCCCATACTATCTCCTTCGGAATTTCAACCTGCTGCTTTGCCGAAAAGATCTGGTTTAAAAATTTGCCCGGGGTTAGCATTCTGATCTGCAATTTATCCAGGCTCTTAAACACCTTCACGATCTTACCGTCTTTATCCTTTATTTCAAGTGTCCAACCCTCTATAAGAACTCTATCTTTAATATCAAGAGAAAATCTGACTTCCCCCTGGGTGGACTGACTATTAGGCGAAATATAAGTGAAATCCGGTTTCAGCATCAAATCCGGCTTTAGAGTACTGAAATATCCCCATGCTATGCTCACTGTTACAAAATGGGCCAATTCATACCTTCCATTAAAAGCCTGCTGCTGCAGTGCATACGCCAGTTCGACATCAGTAGAATTATCAAGGCGCGCATTGGCGCTTTTGACCTGTAAGTTTTCAGGTTTAAAATTCGTTTCATCATAGGCTATCTTTCCCGTAAGAGCCACTCCAAGCTGAAAAGGACCTATGCCGGTAATTCCAATAGATGGATCTGAAAGTGCATAACCTGCCCTTATCTTCAAAAAATCAAAAAATGTGTTCTCGATTCCGCAGTCAAGCACGGCATTAAACGGATTAACCGGGAACACTGCATCTCCGATCAATTTTAATTTATAGGC
This sequence comes from uncultured Brevinematales bacterium, assembly GCA_964413265.1. Taxonomy (GTDB): domain Bacteria; phylum Spirochaetota; class Brevinematia; order Brevinematales; family JAOACQ01; genus CAVYGN01. The sequence goes on along the minus strand of CAYPRX010000123.1, from coordinate 16,400 downwards.
ATCATATTTGATGGGATAAAAAGATACACCCCCGCCTATCCCCATAGCCGGAAACGGATCATACGAATCAAGCTGTATGGTTTTTCCCAGGTTTTTTAATACAATACCGTAAGAGGGATCAAAAAAACCGAACCCGCCACCTTCTGTTTTTTCCCTGAGAATGATACCCATATCACCCCCAAGCTGCCAGTCCGATGTATTTGTAAACATACCGGAATTATACTTTACATCGATGCCCCAGAAAAGATTCTCCGTAATGGGTTTAGCCAGATTCAATTGAAGCCCTGCCAGCGATGAAAGTGAAGCCGGCGCTGAATCGCTCAGGTAGATACCGTTTATAGACAGTACCCCGAACCCTGTTGGATAGGCAAATCCTGCACTGACTAATAAATCCTCGCTCCCAAGGCCGCCAAGAGAGAGGCTATTCGCTATCCTCCTGAGATCGCCAAGGCTTGCCGGGTTATATGAGTTTCCATCAAGGCTGCCCAGCTCAGAAATACCGGTATAACCCAGAGAAAGCTGGTCAACCCCGTATCCTAAATAGACGTTCTGAGAGCCAGGAATCTGATTGAGAGCAAATAAATTCATGGATAATAACAGCATGGCCATAACACTTGCTGCTGTCAGCAGAAAATATTTCATCTTACCTCCTGTTCATGGATAGCCATAATATCTCACATTTTACCCTTTTTCTTTGAATATTATTTTTATTGGAGTACCTGTAAATTCAAATGCTTCTCTTAATTTATTTTCAGCCTGTCTTGGAAAATCCTTTCTTACATATTCCTTTTTATTTATAAAAAACATGAACTTGGGGGGAGCTGAATAGATCTGGGTGGCATAATATATCCTGAGATTGGAAGAAGGTCTTTTTGCATTGGTTTCCCTGAACTCCTTCGCAAGCCATTCATTTAATACTGCTGTAGGAACCCGGTAGTGATAATCCCTGTCAACTCTGAATACCGTCTCCATCAGTTTATCTATGCGGTACCCGTCCATTGCCGATATGAATTCCACAGGAACAAAATGATAGATCCCTATTTCCTTGTATGTAAGTTTGCGGGTCCCCTCCATCTGCCTGTAATCATCATTGGACCTTGTCCTTTTCAAATCCCACTTGTTATATGCAATGACAAGGGCTTTGCCCTTCCTGATTACCATCTCAATGATTTTTCTGTCCTGTTGTGTAATTTGTTCTGCAGCATCAATAAGCATTATGACAACATTGCTTCTCTCGATAGTCTGGACTGTTCTGACATTGCTGTAATATTCTACGCTGCCGGTTACTTTCGATTTCCGCTTCAAACCGGCTGTATCTATAAGTCTAATTAAATAACCGGAATACCTGAACACATCATCAACAGAGTCTCTCGTCGTACCGGGTATATCCGATACAATGCTTCTCTCATATCCAAGCAGTCTGTTAATTAAGAGGGATTTCCCGACATTAGGCTTTCCAACAATAGAAATCTTAATCTCATTTTCTTCAGGCATATCTTCCTTAACATATTGCAAATGCGACAGCATATCCTCTATAATTTCATTGATCTGGATATAACCCCTTTTATGTGAAACCGAAAAAGGTATGATTGTATCGAATCCAAGATGATAAAATTGATCTGCCAATACTTCCATATCACTGTTATCAAGCTTATTTGCTATGATAATAACAGGTTTTTGTTCTCTTTTCAGAATCAGGGCGATATCTTCATCGAAAGGGTTGGGAGTTCTCCCGTCTACGATGAATAAAATCAGATCTGTTCCTTCTATCGCTTCCTTTATTTTCTCCTGAACAAGTTTATTAAATTTATCTCTTTTCTCAATGTACCCGGCAGTATCGAGAAGTTTGTAAGAAACCTGTCCTGTCCTGACAATGCCGATATTTATATCGCGGGTAACTCCCTCCATCTTATCAACTATTGATTTTCTTTCCCCAATAAGAAGGTTGAACAATGAGGATTTTCCTACATTCGGCCTTCCGACAATTGCGACTACTGGCATATTATTTTTCATATCTCATTATAATTGAATGCATTACTTTAAGCAATTTGACAATAAACACGGGGCAAAAAAAACACCTGCGGCATTACCGCAGGTGTTTTTATCAATAAAGATTTAAAATCCTAATTACTCTGTTATTACCTATAGACCCAGCACTTTCATCAGTCTTTCAGCGACTGTGTTCATCACTTCTTCCTTGTTGTAAGAGCCATTCTGGAGTTTTTCCTTAGCTTCCTGGACTTTATCCTCTCTTATGTCGGGCACCCTGGCCATCGTTTCGCGGATTTTCGCTTCTTCAGCCAGCTGCTTCGCTTCCTTGGAAATATCGGCAGAATCAGGGACTTGAACGGAATCGCTATCCTTTTTGACAATCTTGTTTATCTTAGAATTGTTGTCAATTCCACGAACATTGTCCACTCCACGAATTTCCATAAAGGACCTCCTCTTACGACGGTTTATTTTTCGGTTAATTTTAGAATAATCTTTAGAAAAACGCCAGCTTCTCAAAATTTATTTTTCTTATGCGCTTAAAAAAAACCGGGGTCCGTCCATGATAATTCTATTTCTTTAACCTGTTATGAATTAAAATTGTAAACTCCCCTCTTTCCTCAAAACCCCTCTCAAGAATACAGCCGACTTTATCACGAATATATTCTTCATTAATTTTTGTCATCTCCCTTCCTATAATAACATCGACATTACCGAATATTTTATTAATCAGAAAAAGTACATTTTTTACATGTCTCTGGTTTGCAAAAAAAACAATAGCTCCGTTAAAATCCTTATGACGATAAAATTCCTTTTCTATGCGTGATATGGCTTTCGGCAAATATCCGATGAATATTGTTTTTTTGAATGACATGCCTGATATCGAAAGAAGGGTGGTCAGAGCCGATACTCCGGGAACAGGTAATGTCTTTATAAAATTCTTCCTGGCTTCTTCCAGCAATACGGCTCCAGGATCTGACAGGCCTGGAACTCCCGCATCGCTGACAAGGGCTATATTCCTGCCCTCCAGAAGGAGTTTTATGATACCTTTTGAGCTGTTTTTTTCATTGGCGGGGGAGTATGTAATCATACGCTTCTTTATGCCGTAATGATTAAGAAGCTTCAAATGCCTCTCTATGTTCTCACAGGCGATTATATCTACGTTCTTTAATATTTCCAGGGCTCTGAGTGTGATATCTCCCAGATTACCTATAGGGGTAGAAACCACAAATAATGTACCGCTCACGGCTGCATCTTACCGCTTTCTTTATCTTCCTTCCCTTCGTCTATTTTCAAAATATCGTCGCTCTTTATTACTTCCGGTTTCCACTCCTGGATTACCGAACTGGGTGCAGCATCTGCCTGCGCTTCCGCCCCTAAGATCTGTTTAATAATCTTATCCTCTGATAGAAGTAATTTTATAAGCTGCGCCACTCTCTCTGAAAATTCATCTATAACTTTCTGGTGTCCGGCTCTTTTATAAAGCTTTACAGCACTTATTTTATCTTTTTTATCAAAATACAGAAAATCTGCTACACGGATAATGCCGTCTTTATAGTCAGTCATTAGAAATATCTTAAGGGAATTTGCATAATCCCCCTGGTTGAAAAGCTCGTTTCCACGCCTTATAAGAGATATTCTTTCCTCATTTTCCACCATTCACGCTCCCGAATTCTCAATATCAATATCTATATCGACAGGAGGAAAAAGGAATATAAAAACATTAAAATTCCTTTATATTTTCCATCAGATTTTTGCCCTGATCCTTAAAAACTTTGAACAGAGAGGGATTACCTTTCACACCCACAATATAGAATTTATCCCTGGTATTTTCCTGTCTGATAATATACATCGATACAGTTTCCTTTTCAGTTTTAAGTTCAATAAGCCTGAGATATGGAGTTTTAACTCCCATTTTACCCGGAGCAAGACCGTCAGCAGTCAGCGGGGTTATTTTCTGCAGAAAGGAATTCACCCTGGCATTATCAGGCAGAGTTCTTTTCCAGGACGCTTTCCAGCGGACTTCACCGGATATTTCATTTTTGTTCGTTGAAGAAGACTTCATAACGCTTAAGAGATATTCTTTTCCGTTTTCTTTTATCCTGACCTGGACAAGACTATCTTTATCAAGTTCAGTAATATTCCTTGATATTAAGCCGTCGAAGCTCTTGTTGAAGTACTCGTTAAACGTCTTTTTAGCCTGATATACATTAGCATCATCGTCAAACTGGACATAAGTATGCTTGAAGGTGGCACTTATCTTTCCTATATAAACATGCATTACTTCTCTGCTGCCGTCATAAGCCTTTACCTCAATCCTGTTTAAAGCATCAAGATTATAATTTACAAGAGATCCACCGCTGACAAGGTCAGTTATTTCAAAACTCTTAAGCGCTTCGAGCATTAAGTTTACATCCCTGACATCAGCGAAATAATCCCCAGGTTCAAGCATCCAATTTCCGTTTGTTAAGGTAAGAATGATTTTTTCACCGGTCCCCTTCACTATCACTATTCCTGTTATATTGGTGGGAGCCTTGATATCCGGGACCCTGTATGTTTTTTCAGGATTTAATTCCAGAAGTAACCATATGAGTAGAAGGATCGCCAGTATGGATATTAAGGCAATATATTTCGTCCGGTTTTTCATTTATTGCTCCTTTTCAGCATATTTAAGGAATTCTTTTTTTATGGATTCCCTTCTCCTCAGATCAAGTCTCCAGAGCAAAAGCCCAAGAATGATTATAAGAAGAGGAGCCGCAATCAGATTCAATATCCTGATAAATCCTTTTACCTGGTCGGATGTAGCTTTCAGCGGGTTATATCTGAGCCCCTTATCCCTTATCTGGATCAGGGTAGAATCCCCTACAAGCCAGTCGACAACCTTTTTGGCAAAAATATCGTTAGGGCTTATTCCCTCCTCATCAAGCACTGTATTTTTCACTATATCCGAATCGGGAATGACAAGTATCCTTGCCTTATCAGTGAAGCCCATGAAGAGAGCTTTTTTATCACCGGTGATGACTTCCTTTGTTGCCTTTTTTACCTTATTCGTTACAGGAGGTTCCGCCGGTATGGGCTTGTCGTCAAAATAACTGTTAAAATGCCCTTCAAGCACTGCTGCAAGGGTATATTGGGCGAACTTTGTATCAGCCCTCGGCTTTAAGAACCTGTAATCCAGCACTACGCCCTCACCCTGTTCCCATGATCTTTTTGAACTTTTAATGAGGGGTATGAATATCAGCTTATTGCTTTTAATCTTTTCGCTAACAGGTTCAAGTGAAGATGCAGAAACAAATAACAATCCCTTAATATTTTTTGTTATCTCATGATCCTTTGAGATATTCTCCTTCTCAATAAGAGGAGCATATTCGACATCTATCTGCTCATGATTCTCAAGAATCGGTTTGTAATAAGAAAGGTCATCCAGGACCAGATTCGTATTTATTCTTATACCGTAATTTTCTATCAGCTTGTCTAAACCTGATATTGATCTGTATCCTCTGGGCACTTCTTCCTGCGATTGAGGGTTGGCGGGGGGAAAGAAAAGGCCCGGAGTGAAAAATGCTACCGGCTTTCCCGACATAATGAATTGATCGATCTGATATAACTCATAAGGCGTCATCGGAGCCTTCGGATCAAGGATAACAAGGGCATTTATTCCATCCGGTATCTTTCCGTTTTTAAGCGAAACCGGGACAAATTCATAATCCTTATTTATAAAATCCGCATATTTTGATGCAGAATCAGGACTTTCCTGTCCGCCAAATCTTGTATAATCCCAGGGTTCGGATTCCATATCGCCAGTAAGATACCCCACCTTGGGATTGACCCTTATGAGATCATCTACGGCTCCCTGCAACAGTTCCTCAAAATTATTCAAATTCATTATAAAGGGATTACCCATCAAGTCTTCCATTAATAAATTAATAATCCTGGTACTGCCGCTGTATTCGATCATCATTCCCACATAACCCGAGCCGGCGGGATAGTTCCGGCCCCTGTCATCAGTAACAGTTTTCCATACAATTGGATGAAAATTATTTTTTACAGACTCTGTAAGTGCCGCTTTATCGCGAGCGGGATCAATGTAATGAAATTCAAGCTTACCCATCATTTTCGAATTAAGCGAGTTGAAAATATTGCTGATCCTGGAAACAAGTTCCGGACTAACCGCTATCTCACTATATCCGTTTGTCGATGCGGCCATAAGGGGGGGTATGTCAGATGATGCTATCAGTTCGATCTTAATATTTTCTTTAAGCGAATTGAGCCAGTCTATCTTATTTATCATTTTCCTGATAATCGAGGTAATGTTATACTCAAGCCCTTCAGTGTATCTAATCTGAGGGATCCTCTCGACCATATTGGCATGAAGAAATACCATTCCTATATAGGCTTTCTTCATCTGGATCTGGTCTTTTTCTATAACTCTTATCTGAACCGGATAAATGCCATATTCCATAGCCTCATCCGGATATTTTACCATATTAACGAATTCATACCGGAAATTGTTATAAGAACTGGCCTGTTTATATTCAGTCATAATATCTTTTAGATATCTCTCGATAGTGTTATACGGGGAGGGAAGGCCGGGTGTAAAGAATATCTTGACTGTCATAGGATCCGTAAGCTTTTTAACAACCATTCTGCTTTCTGGCGCTATGGAATAAACCTTCTGACCGGTCAGGTCGAGTACCAGAGATAGGCCTGAACTTACGATATTCAATACGAGTATAATACCGACTACTATAAGGTAGGTTGTAAGGCTATCCATCCGCTGTTTACGGATTTCAGGTTTCATAAACATTTCTCCTTCATCAATTCTACTTTTTGCGTTCAAGTACAAGTTTTGTTGAATACAAAGCGATAACGATCACAGAGAGAAAATACAATACATCCCGCCAATCGATAACTCCTTTGGCAATATTTCCAAACCTTGCTGCGGCAGACAAATTATTGATAATATCCGAAAAGAAGGGTGGAAGATACTGTTCCATAAAAACTATAAAGGTTAGCGGGACACAGATTGCAATTGAAACAATCAGAGACACAATTTGATTCCTGGTCAGTGATGATGAGAAAATTCCTATGGCCGCGAATGCCCCAATAAGTAAAAATGAACCTATATAACCGCACAGAACAGGACCGAAGTCAAGTTCACCAAGGAAAGCTATGCTTATCGGGAAAATGAATGTCGGGATAATTGCTATAATCAGAAAAGCGCATGCGGCAAAAAACTTTCCCAGTATAATGTCTAACAGTGAAATTGAGGTGGTGCTTATCATTTCATATGAACCTACACTGAATTCTTCTGAAAACTGTCCCATTGTTACCGCGGGAATGATGAATGCAAGGAAAAAGGGGAGAATCTCAAAAAATGCACGCATTTCCGCCTGATTGAATAAAAAGAGCTGTGAAAAGAAAACCCAGCCTGCAAAAATAAGAAATACGCAGATAAAAATATAAGCTATAGGGGAAAAGAAAAAGAACCGGATCTCTTTTTTAAATAAGATCCATATTTTTTTATAATTAATTAAACCCTCATTCATTTCAAGCCTCCTTCGTCAATTCCTGGAAGATACTTTCAAGCGTCTGCCGTTCCTTTCTCATCTCGATTAGAATCCAATCGCTTTCTCTGATCTTTTTATATATTTCTTCCCTCAAATCGTTTCCGGAATCGGAATAAACCATTACTTCTTTCATACCCTTTGCACCGTCGTTAATCTCGATCTTATTAACGCCTTTGAAAGTAAGAAGATCCTTTATGGCTTTTTTAGAATCCGAAGTTTTTATTTGAAGAGAGACGGCATCAGCCGTACCGGCTTCCGAAATGAGTTTGTCAGTGGAATCATCCTTGATGATATTTCCGTTATTAATAATGATAACCCTGCTGCATGTAGCCTCCACCTCGCTTAAAATATGAGTGGAAACAATGACTGTCTTTTCCCGTCCGAGTTCCTTGATCAATTCTCTTATCTCAATTATCTGGTTGGGGTCAAGCCCGCTTGTCGGTTCATCCAGAATGAGGAATGCCGGATCGTGAATGATGGCATGCGCCAGACCGACTCTTTGTTTATAGCCCTTTGATAGCTCTGAAATTTTCTTGTCAATAACAGGAGCGAGACCGCATTTATCTGAAACATAATGTATCCTTTTACCGATCTCATCATCTCTGACTTCCTGAATTCTTGCAATAAATTCAAGATAATCATAAACAACCATATCTCCATATAAGGGCGCTGACTCCGGAAGATATCCGATAACTTTTTTTATATTACTCAAATTATCAATCACGCTCATATTGTCTATACTCACATCACCATCAGTAGGGGTTAAATAACCCGTCAGGACCCGCAGTGTCGTCGTCTTACCCGCTCCATTAGGCCCTAATAAACCTACTATCTCCCCTTTTCGAATAGTAAAATCGATTCCATCGACAGCTTTCACTTCCCCGTAATACTTTTTTAATCCCTTCACTGATATCATACAGACTCCTCAAGAAATGATCAGTCTTTCCTCAGCTTCGAACTTAAAAACACAAATGACAATTATATAAACCGCTATGAAAAATATCAAATTATGCTGATTAAATACACCTGTTCACCTTTTTACCCGCCAGGGGAATTAGGGGCATGCCGGGAATACTCTATTTTGAAGTGTATATAAATTTGAAATCGACTTTTATATACTTATTCTTTTTTATGCTTGCGGGGAGAGGCCCGAAATTTCTTGAATAAAAAACGGCATTGCGGCAGGCCTCATCAAGAATACTGTAACCGTATGATTTTTTAACGATCGGATTCAAAACGTTACCATTTTCATCCACCCAGAAACTGATCACGACATCACCGCTTTTTATTATGCCCTCATAAAATTGAAATATAGGAAAAAACCTCTGCCAGTTTTCACCGACCTTTTTTTCCATGGCGATAAAATATGAAGCGAATGATTCAGGTATTGTTGCAAGCGATACATCACCGTTATTGTTCATCTCGACATCCGGGGGCTGATCAGGGTCAAAAAAGGATGTGTGATAATCACCGCCCTCAATAGGTGTTGTATTATTGCCCTTCAGCGTGTCATTCCTGGCTGATTCTTCCCCGTTATCGTTTTTCTTTGCAGCATTATTATCATTCTTACCGCTTTGATTTTTCTGATAAGTACTTGCTTTCATATCAGGATTGAGATAGTTATATATATCCGCTCCCTGCTTGGGGGAAGAATTTATATTGGGTTTATCCGAAATCATACCGGCAAGAGGTTTTGTTGCGGATTCCGTTACCGTGTCAACTATGGTTGCTTCCTCGCTTATTTCCTGTTTCAATACAGAGGGATTCAGCAGGGAAACTAAAAAATCCTTATCAACACTTATAAATATCAAAAATAGAAAATAGCTATGAATTATCAGCGATATGTAAAAAAAACCAACATTTTTCCTTATTACTTCCACTTTCCCTTCTCTACTTCCAGGCTGCCATAACCATGGAACTCGTTAGATGAAACCTCCCTACAGCAACCTTACTCATCAGATGATATATTGAAATTTTAAACCATCTTAAATAATCTGTCCATTTTTTAAATTTAAAACTGGATTTGATCAATTTGGGTATCAGTCCGAATTCAACACCACCGATAAATTTTACATTCATAAATCCGGCTGATTTCAGCACAGCTGAAAGAGTTCTCCTGGAAAAATACGAGAGATGGCCTGGAAGAAAATAACCGTAGCCAGACCCTAAAAATTTCGCCTGCAGCCCATCCATATCTGCTGTTTGAACTATTATCACTCCACCCTTTTTCATTGAACTGTAAATATTGCCTAAGGCTTTTTTTACATCACTTATATGTTCGATCACCTCGATAAGGCTTACAATAGAAAATTCATTTTCAGGAAGTTTAATATTTTCAACATTACCGGTATAGACCGATCCCTTCCCGAACCTCTCCCTTGAATAATTACCGGAATACACCGAGACTTCCATTCCATAAGATCGATATCCGAATTCTTCCGCTACTTTCATAAGTCCGCCGAATGAACATCCCACATCCAGAAATTTACCGTTTCCAATTCCCGTCATATCCCATCCAGCCCACTTAAAAAAGCGCTTTTTCCACACCACCCTGCATGCAGACTCTTCAGCCCTTTCATCCATGTAAGAGTAATAAGCCCCTCCCTCATAATACTCTTTCGTATAATAGGAAGAAGCCTTCTCTGAATCAGTTTCCTGAAATAAAAATCCGCAGCGGGAACATTTCCATACAAATAAAGGCGGATCGAATTTTTTTATAACATATTTCCCTTTAATTATTTCATTACCGCAAATCCTGCAAATCATGACATATCCCCTGTTGTGCGTAACTTCGTGCTTTTTTGTGCATAACCTGTTTTTTTCTCCGCAAAAAGACACATGCCTGACAATATGCATACATCACAGGAAGGCTCTTTTCTACAGACATTTTTACCCAGCAAAACAATCAGCGCATGAAAATCCTGGTACAGGACTCTGTCTGCCGGTATATTGTCCATAATATGCTTCTGAAGCGCATCATAACCCTTGCCTGCGCTTTCTATTCCAATTCTCGAAAATAATCTCAACGTATAAGCGTCTATTACAAATATTAAAAAGTAAAAACCATAAAGAAGGATCGAATCCGCTGTTTCTTTGCCGATTCCCCAGACCGATAAAAGCATTTTTCTTGCATCGTCAAGAGAAAATTCCCTGAAACCCTGGATTCCCCTTGAAGATCCATTTAAAAACCTGCTCAGTGCAGCTATCTTTCTGGCCTTTTGATTATAATATCCCGAACCTTTAATTATGCCGGCAAGTCTGGGAATCTCTAACGAACTAAGTACTGCAGGGTCCATAAAAGATTCTTCTTTTATTTTAGACAGGGCTTTCGCGGCATTTTCCCAGGATGTATTTTGAGTTAGAATCGAACCGATCATGATCTCAAAGATCTCTGAATCCGTTCTCTCTCTCTTCCTGTATTCATCCAGATAAGAGCAGTGCCCTTTTTCAACGATCGGCCACCAGTTTTGATGTCCATACCTGCTGAAAAGCTTGTCATAAATGCGGGATATCCTTTTATCCATACTGTTTCTTTATCCATTAGAGGTGTAAAAATCAATTATTAATTGAAGAGTTTAAAAAATAATTATATAATAATCAACAAACCATAGAAAAAGACCGTTACAATTAATAGGAGAGTAAAAATTTATGATATATAGAGCAGCATATATTAAGACATATTTCGATAATATGATCATGCCTTATATAGCCCCGGAAGGGTTAACCGTAATTCCCGATAGTTATTATCTGATAAATACCAAATTCGGCGAAGATATAGGGCTTGCATCCACAGGTATTAAGGATATAACAAGAGACAAATTTTTTGTTAAAAAGGCCCTTCAGGATCATCCCGCTGAAACGGATATTAGCGATATTGAAATCGATGATACATCCATACTAGAAATAAAGGAAGAACATATTCCCGTTGAGATGGACAAAGAACAGATAGAGAATTTCAGGATCATAAAAGCGGTTTCCGATGAGGAGCTAAAATCATGGCAATCCTACAGGGAAGAGGAAAAACGTGCTTTTCATACGGCAAAAAGAGAAATATGTGAACTAAAACTTGATATGAAATTGATCAACGTTCATTTTCTCTATCAAAAAAAGAAAGTCATATTTAATTTCACAGCTGATAACAGGATTGATTTCAGACAGCTAGTGAAAAGGCTTGCCGGCATCTTTAAAACCAGAATTGAAATGAGGCAGATAGGCGTGAGGGATGCAGCAAAGATCATCGGAAGTTATGGAGTATGCGGTATAGTCAACTGCTGCCTGCGTACCAACTGCCATATAAATTCCATATATCTGAAAATGGCAAAAGACCAGGGGTTCGTCGTCAATTCAAGCAAATTGACTGGTTCATGCGGAAGACTTATGTGCTGTCTCTTTTACGAGGCTCAATTTTATAATGATGAAAGAAAGGAGTATCCGTCAATCGGTTCCATCGTAACCGACGGAAATAAAAACTACACGGTATCTTCGCACAACATAATTAAGAGAGAGGTTTACGTATGCGATGAGAACCACCACCAGAAAAAATATCCGCTGGAAAACATAAAATTTTTAAAAAAAGACAGCTCCGGAATATCAGTATATATTACAAACGGCGAAGGTGGTATAGGCGACATTATTAATACCAATGTTCATGAAATAGGATAGATTTAAATGCCTTATGACAAGCATTCCATGTCTCTGGCTAAAAAAAAAGGTTTATTTAACGATAAGGTTTTCGATCCCAATGTCCTGCAGCTCAGCGAAGAGGAAAAGAAGAAATTACAAAGAGGCATAAAGAGGCATTCACATGAAGAAAATAAGAAATACGAAACTACAGAGAAGATAAGCCCCAGATCCTCACAGCTCAATGAAAAAAAGGATCTGCAGATAGAATTAAACTTTTTTGAAATAATTTATCTGTCATTCATTGCAGTTTTCAGTAAAAATGTGAGTGAAAATTACAAGCTTAATAAAGCCTTGAAGACAATTGAAAGGAATCTGAGTAAATACAAACCCTCAGTATATAATATATCCACAAAGAGAGTTACAAGATATTTCGCATATAAACTGCATGATCTTTACTTAAAGATCGTTTTTCTTAAGAAGATTATAGACCATACTATAAATGATGCAAACACATGGTGCAATCCAGATCAATTTAAAAAGACAGGTCTTGAATTTTTTTTTGAGAAGATGATGAATATAAACCTGAATGAAGTCGACAGCAATTTTTCCTACCAGGGAATCAGCAGGATCATGGCAGACTTCGAAGGCGGGAAGAAAGCGGAAAATGCTGTTGAAAATTCCATTAAGGCATATCTTTCTTCCTTTGAAATCAGCAGTATTCAGGATACCAATAAAAAATACACAAATCTGATGTATATAAAAGATCTTGTTGAATATAAATTCATTAACCTTTTCAAAAGATTTGACCGGGAATACGATGCCCTCTCAAGACCAGCTTTTGAAGATATTTCTTCCGAGGCCCTGCTGCCTTACCTGTCTGAGCTTGAGGATATTTTACTGAAGATCGATCTTTCCCTTGATAACGTTAAGATCTTTATGGATCTATTAGATGTTTCAGTTTTCATGAAATTTATATCTGAAGAGCCGCAAATGATCGAAGAGGGGAATAGAAGGAATCAGGAAGTGTTTTTAAGCAAAGAAAGGTTCGTAAATGAGTCGAATCTCTTTTTCGATGACCTGAAGGATATTATGGATAAGAATTATTTTACACAGCTTATTCAGATAGTAAAAAAAGATCCCTTTTATTCCCCCTCGCTGATACGTACAAACTATGATATTTTAAAATTGTATTGCAATACTTTCGAAAAACGGATGAACTATATAGCGCAATTCATATTGAATGAGAAAAGAGCCAAAAAGATTGAAGTATACATAAAAAAGCTCTTTCCGGTTTTCAACTGGGCTGGCATTTACACCAGCGATATTTCCAATAAAATCGAAGACTTCGGCATTTCTGGTTTCTATTATCATTATCATCTGGGCATCATCAACACTTTTCTCGATTCGATTTATGATCAGTCAATCAAGAGCATGCTTAATCTTACGGTTTCCAGCGGTTTATTCACCGATAATTATTTTCAGAAAACAGTTTCGGAAACATTTTATTCCATCGAAAAATTCAAGGAAAATTTACTTGATTTTATATTAGAAATGAACGATTACGGGGCTGTAGGTAAAAAAATAACAACTCTTCTTTATCAAATGAATGGAAAACCTATTGAAACAAAAAAGATGCTTGAGCGAAATATCTCCTATGCCAACATGAAAGCCGGAGAGCTTTTTGACAGATTTTATCCGAATTTTTCGGTTATGGTAGAAATAATTACAAAATTACATAATGATATTAACTCAAAGCCGCCGAAATATCTTCGGAACATAAGATCGATCGGCGGCCTTAAAAATTTAAAGTACCTGAATACCCTTTCGGAAAGTCATGAAACTATCAAATCGATTCAGGAACTTATGATCTTGTTGAAGGATTGATGAAAGAAAAGGCTGTGCTGATCGGCATCCTCCAGCCCTCAGATTCCCTGATGGCTTTAAAGGAGTCCCTGGAAGAATTAAAAGAACTTTCCGAAACTGCAGGCGCCTTCATACTTGATTCAATCATCCAGCGCCGAAAAGAAATCGACCCTAAGTATTTCATCGGAAAAGGAAAAGTTAAACAGATTAAATCAAGATACAGAGGAATTACCCTTCTGATTTTCAATCATGAACTCTCCCCAACTCAGATCCGCAACCTTGAAAAAGCACTCGATTTGAAGGTCATTACAAGAACGGAACTCATACTTGATATTTTCGCCATGCATGCCAGGTCGAACCTTTCAAGGCTCCAGGTCGAACTTGCACAGTTATTGTATGAGCTCCCGCGGATAACAGGGAAGGGCATTTCACTGTCGAGGCTGGGAGGAGGTATCGGAACACGCGGCCCCGGAGAGCAGCAGCTTGAGCTTGACAGAAGGCTTATAAAGAAAAAAATACTGATCATTAAAAAAAAGCTTGAGCTTTTTGACAGGGGCAGAAAAGAGCAAAGAAAGAGCAGGATGGGAGCTGAGTTCAAGATAGCCATTATTGGCTATACCAATTCCGGAAAATCAACTCTTCTCCGCAGACTGACAAAAGCGGCCGTTCTGGTTGAAAATAAACTTTTCGCAACTCTGGATACGACCACGAGAAGACTCTGGCTCGGCATAAATAACGGCAGACCTGCCAGGGCCGTCATAACCGATACTGTGGGATTTATCCGTGACATTCCGCATGGTCTCATAGAAAGTTTTAGATCGACCCTCCAGGATACTATCGGAGCTGACCTGCTGATACATCTCATCGATTTATCCTCCAACGGCTATAATGAAAAGAAGGAGATCGTAAATAACACCCTGGAGGAAATAGGAGCTTCGGCCATACCGGTAGTGGTATGCTATAATAAAATAGACGTTTTACCGCCTGAAAAATTACTGGAATACCGTTTAAAATACCCTGATTCAATCTATATTTCTGCGGAAAAAAACCTCTTTATAGATATTCTTATCGAAAAGATAAAGGGATACTATAATGTATGGAAGGCAGCACGGCACAGGGAAGGGCAGATGGCTGAAGTTTATAATCCTTGATTTATCCAGTGAATAATGATATCATTAAACCCAGTAATGCCAGTAGCCGATGCTACTTTTCAGCGAGTATAAAAATATGAAAAAAAAGTTCGCAGCAGTAATATTAATCGTGATTTTAACTTCCCTGTCTTGTTTTTCAGCCGTGATTGACACAAATAAATCCATTGCCCCGCAGACAACCAGCAATACATATCTGCAGCATGAATACGAGGGCGAGTCGAACAGATCCCTGGTCAACAATCCGGCAAACCAGCCCAGCGCGTTCTGGACATTTGTCAAGGTCATCCTTTATGTGGGTGTTTTTGCAGCTGCGGCATTTTTTCTGATCCGCTATCTTGTGAAAAAAGGCGGTCTGCCGGCTACTGCCGATGAGACCCTGGTTGAAACCGTCCTTTCCAAATTTATTGGAATGGGAAGTTACCTCCAGATCATCAAGGTGGGGGCCACATATTACCTTTTAAGCCTCTCAAGCGAAGGGGCTCGCCTTATCGACAAGATAACCGACAAGGAAACCATCGATTTCATAGAACTCAACAAGGACAGTATGAAGCCCAGGCAGGTAAAATTCTTCGATATACTGACCTTTTTCCCCAAGGGCATGAAAGTCGATAAACTTGATTACCTCAAGAGCCAGAAAGACAGGCTGAGAAAACTCTAGAATGACCCGCGTCTACCTGGGAATGAGCGGCGGCCTCGACAGTTCGACCGCAGCATATCTCCTGAAGGAACAGAATTACGATGTAACCGGAGTTACTTTTACAGCCTACCTCGAGGAAGGACTTAAAAAATGCTGCAACATCGAGGATTTAAATGACGCCAGAAGGGTCTGCTCTTTCCTCGGCATTCCCCATAAGGTCATTGATGTAAGGGACATCTTTTCAGCAAGGATTATCAGCAATTTCATAAAAAGCTACCAGGCAGGTCTTACGCCAAATCCATGCATCCTCTGCAACAGGTATGTGAAATTCGGCGCGATGCTGGAATACAGTATGTCGGAGGGCGCAGATTTTTTTGCAACAGGCCATTATTCCCTGATCAGAGAAAACGAAGGCGAATATTTAATCCATGAGGGAAAGGACCTGTCCAAAGACCAGTCTTACTTTCTCTCCTACATTGAAAGAAGCAGGCTTCCCTTCATTATTCTGCCCCTCGGCAATTATTTTAAAAAGGAGATCCGCAGCATTTCTGAAAAAGCAGGACTCCC
>CAYPRX010000122.1:0-1840 GCA_964413265.1 uncultured Brevinematales bacterium | reverse complement strand
GATATCCGCGGCGTTATCCATTTCGCGGCCGAATCACATGTTGATAATTCGATAAACCGACCGGCCGAATTTATGATGACAAACGTGATCGGGACTTTCAGTCTTCTTGAAAGCGCCTTTTCGTTCTGGATGTCTGAACCCTTTGAATACAGGAAAGACTACAAGGGCAGCAGGTTCCATCATATCTCGACTGACGAGGTCTTCGGGAGCCTCGGTGAAACAGGCTTTTTTACGGAAGAAACCCCCTATGCCCCCAATTCTCCCTACAGCGCTTCGAAGGCATCGGCTGATTTGATAGTACGTGCCTATCACCACACCTACGGTCTGGATACTGTAACCACGAACTGCTCTAATAATTACGGCCCGAAACAGCACAAAGAGAAGTTGATCCCGACCATCATCAGGCATGCCCTGAAAGACGAACCGATCCCCATCTACGGCGACGGGAAAAATGTAAGGGACTGGCTTTTTGTCCTGGATCACTGCAGGGGTATCGATCTCGCCTTCCACCAGGGTAAAAGCGGCGAAACATACAATATCGGAGGACGGAACGAATTGACCAATATCGATATAGCCGGCAGGATCTGCTCGATTCTGGACAGGGAAACGCCGCTCTCCAGAGCTTCAGGAAAATGCAGCTCTTACAGTGAATTAATCTCCTTTGTAAAGGACAGGGCGGGCCATGACAGGAGATACGCCATTGACCCCTCCAGGATCGAAAGGGAACTCGGATGGAAAGCCCTGGAGAGTTTCGACACCGGCCTGGTCAGGACCGTTAAGTGGTACCTGCAGAACAGGCATATGCTCTGATTTTCCAATCTTACTTTTGATAAAGAGTGTGAAGAACTATGCCACCTTTCAATGATTGATATATTATTTTGCTTCCGCATGGGAAATCAATGTAAAATTCCTCAGTGCTGTTCGTAATGTGCAATACATGAATATTCGGCTTCACATAATAGGCAACAGTTTCAGGATCCCCCCAGAAGTATAGATTATAAATATTTTTAATGTAACCATCACCATCCCTGTTTTTCAGGTATTTAATGAGATTTTCACTTATTTCCCTGTTTCCTGTAAACCAGTAATCAAACGGCAGTTTCTTTTCTGAAGCTCCCCTGAGACCGCCAGTGAAGTAGTTGTAATTGATATATTCATAAGGATGAAGCCTAACCATATTAAAAACCTGGGAGAAAATAAATGTGCAAAATATAATAGAAACCGCAATGAGTGCAATCTTGCTTTTTGAAATCAGCTTTTTTACAATCCAGCTTAAAACAAGACCGCTTAATATTATTATCATGCACTGGATAAACATTATTTGCCTGATTTCATCATAAAGCGATGATTTCTGCGCAATTATATACAGTAGCGGGAAAAGAAGCGAAAAGATAATGACCAGTATTGACCAGAAACTTTTCCCGGAAAAAGTCTTTTTATTGAATATTAATACTGCCCCTAATGCCAATCCAACCCCCGTCAGGATAATGGTCAAATCGGGAAGCTTCCATAGAAGATAGGTCGCCACATAATCAAGAATATTCTTGTTCTGGCCTATGAAATTACTGAACTTTGCCAGTGATACAAACGGCCTCTGCAGCGGGTTTAAGGCGCCGAAAGGCCAGAATACAAGCATAACAAGGTAACCTGTAAAAAATACTGATAAAAAATATGCAGCTTCAAATGCGAGGTTTTCATTTAACCGGCTCCTCCCCCTCGGTTTGCTTTTCACAAACGATATTATTACCTGTAATATCAGCGAAAATGCAAAAATTATGAAAAGAACCAGCCCTCCTGATCTTATGCCCGAGGTAATGCCGATGCAGAGTCCCAGCTTGAA
>CAYPRX010000121.1:0-1509 GCA_964413265.1 uncultured Brevinematales bacterium | reverse complement strand
TCTCCGCGGTGCTGATGAAATAGTAGATCTGGCATATGCAAGCATTCCAAAGACAAGCTATGAGGATCCTGTAGGAGATATAATTGAAAATCTGCCGCCGGCGGTTCAGCTATTTCAGATAGCAAGCGAGCTCGGGATTAAAAAAATGATTTTTATTTCTTCAGGCGGTACTGTTTACGGTCAGGCTATATATTTGCCGATAGATGAAAGTCATCCGACAAATCCAATAACTCCTTATGGAATCACAAAGCTGGCCGTGGAAAAATATGCGTCATTATACCATCATATAAAAAAGCTTCCTGTAATCTGCCTGCGGCCGGGCAATGCTTACGGACCCGGACAGATCCCTTACCGCGGGCAGGGTTTTATTGCGACGGCTATCGCTTCAATAAGGGATAATAAAGAAATAATACTTTACGGACAGAATGGAACAGTGAGGGATTATGTTCATGTGGAGGATCTGGCAAAATCAATTGTCCACGCATTAGAACTGGGTAAAGAAGGTGAAACATACAATGTGGGCAGCGGGATTGGACTGAGTAACAGAAGCGTATTAAACTGGCTGGAAAAAAAGGCTGAAGAAACAGATCGGAAAATCCTGCTGAAAATTTTGCCGCCGAGGATGTTTGATGTCCGGGAAAATATATTATCGAGTAATAAAATCTTTCAGGATACAGGATGGAAGCCGTTGATATCTTTTGAAGAAGGAATAAATCAGGTATGGCAGAATGCTTTCCACTCAAAATCAGATAAATAAAGGTAGAAAGATTGAAAATTCTTCACACGGTAGAGTTCTATAACCCCTCTGTCGGCGGTATGCAGGAAGTTGTAAGGCAGATATCTGAAAAATTGATATTGCTTGGTCATTCTGTTACAGTTGCCACATCTTACGATGAAAACAGAAAAAAAAATGAATTAAATGGAGTTCAGATTCAATCCTTCCGGTTAAAAGGAAATGATGTGAGGGGTTACCAGGCGCAGGAGGGTGAAATCAGGCGATACCAGGATTTTATTATAAATTCTCAGTTTGATGTTATAACAATATTTGCTGCACAGCAATGGTCAGCAGACTTGATTCTACCATTATTGAAAAATATTAAAAGCAGGAAAATCTTCGTTCCAACCGGTTTCTCCGGTCTGTTTAACCCGAAATACAGGAATTATTTTGAAAACATGAAGACCTATATGAAATATTTCGATATGAATGTGTTTTTGTCTGATGATTACAGGGATATAAATTTTGCACGGGAAAACGGCATCGAAAAAAGAACATTGATACCGAACGGCGCCGGGGAAGATGAATTTTTAGCAAGGCAGGAAATTAATATACGCAGGAATTTAGGTATAAGAGAAGATTGTTTTCTGATATTGCATGTCGGTTCCCACACAGGATTGAAAGGCCATGATGAAATGTTTAAGATTTTTCAAAAAGCTAAAATTAATAACTCTGTTTTATTAATAGTTGGCAATTATTTTAAATCAGAAACCCCATTATTAAAAAAGATAATA
>CAYPRX010000120.1:0-6883 GCA_964413265.1 uncultured Brevinematales bacterium | reverse complement strand
ACAGGATAAATTCTATGTGCGATTTCACGCTTAATGAAAATGAAGAAGCCGATATATTCAAGGTTTCGATTGAAGCAGCGGACGCTTATTATCCTGAGGGCAAACTCCTTGATAAAGCGGTTGAAATATTGAACGAGAATTCATCTGCAGGACTGGAAAGACTCCATACAGAGCATAAAGCTGTCTGGGCTAAGAACTGGGAAAAATCGGATATTTCCATTGAGTCTGTTGACAGTGACGGCTATAACAGCCAGCTGGCGATAAGGCAGGCGATCTACCATCTTTTCAGGGCAAGATCCGGGGACTGCAGGGCTCTAAACTGTGCAAAAGGGACGACAAGCGAAGTATACCTCGGTTCAGTCTGCTGGGATATGGAAATCTTTTTCCAGCCGTTTTATATATATACACAGCCTCAGCTTGCCTCAATGACGCCGATGTTCAGATATCATGTTCTGGATGGTGCAAGAAGAAGCGCGCGAAGTATGAACTATTCAGGTGCCAGATATCCATGGCAGACGAATTTTCTTGGTGATGAAGTGTGCCCCCTCTGGGAATACGCTGATCACGAGATCCACATAACGGCTGATGTCGTCATCGGGCTATGGCATTACTTTTTGAATACGAACGACAAGGATTTTCTTTACAATAAAGGGCTGGAGATAATCATTGAAACTGCAAGATACTGGACATCGAGAGTAGACCGGATCGAAGGAAAAGCTGGATATCAAATATACGGCGTTATGGGACCTGATGAATACAAGCCGATTTCCAATAATAACGCTTACACCAACTTCACAGCAAGGTTCAACCTCGAACTGGCGGGAAAGGTAGTGAAAATGATCAAGCAGGATTCTCCGGATACTTATAAAAAACTATGCGAAAAGATATCCTTTAATGAGAATGAGATCAAACTCTTTAATGAAATTGCAGAAGGAATTTCCATACCTGTTGATAAAAAGCGTAATATTGTACTGCAGTGTGAGGATTTTGATACGGCCTATGCAACGATCGACATTGAAGGCCTATGGCTGGATAAAGGCCAGTTTTTCGGAAGATATACTACACAGGAAAAGCGTTATCGTTCAAAATGCCTGAAACAATCCGACGTCATAGCCCTTATGGGTATTTTTACCGGATCCTTTTCAAAAGAACAAAAGACTGCCTCATTTGACTATTATGAACCTTTCACCATTCATGATTCATCCAATTCCCTCTGCCATAACCAGATAGTTGCAGCTAACATAGGACGTGCAGAAACTGCTTACAGCAGCTGGAAAAAGTCAATTGATATTGATTTCGGTTCCAGGCCGAGGGCTTCAGAAGGAGTTCACTTCGCTAATATAGGCGGCATGTGGCAGGAGATAGTGTTCGGGTTCGCGGGAATGGTCAGCCTGCTGAATACAGACATCCTGACTTTCAATCCCTGTATGCCGGAGGAAATAAAACGCATCATCTTTGAGATAAACTGGAAAGGCAGCCGGGTGAAAGTATCGGTGTCAGCGAATGAGCTTGAAGTGGCCAATCTTTCGAAAAACGATATGGGATTCATAGTAAAAGGCAAAAAATTTTCAGCTGAAGCAGGCAGGACTCTAAAAGTCAGCTATTAAAAAAAGTTATCAATTTATGCTTCAACGAATAACGGTTTGCTTGACTTATTTTCTATAAGTTCGGTGTTCAAAACCATCTTCATCGGCAGGAGGGATTTATCATTTATGATATCGAGTAGCCTCTTCACGGCATACTGGGCCAATTCTTTCTTAGGTATTCTAACAGTCGTTAAAGGAGGTATTGCATTTCTGGCAAGTATGGTATCGTCAAATCCGACGACGCTGATATGATCAGGTATTGCAAGCCCTCTTTCATAAATGAGAGCCATAGAGCCGACAGCAAGCCAGTCGTTTGCGGCAAATACTGCGGTTATGTCAGGGTTCCTGTCCAGAAGCCTCTTCATAGCGTCGTATCCGTTATTATTTCTCCAGCCTTCATTTCCGTCAACAAGAGCTTCTTCAAAGGGTATGCCGGCTTCTTCCAGCGCTTTTCTGTAACCCTCAAACCTTATTTCAGCAGTGTATAATTCCAGAGGGCCGTTTATAATACCTATCTTCCTGTGGCCAATGTCTGTAAGATATTTAACAGCATGATAAGCTCCTTCTTCCAGGTCCACAATAATGCTGTCGATATTTTTTTCGAAAACAGATGGAAGAATAGTAACTACTGGTATTAAAGATTCACGCAGGGAGATCAGCAAATTCCTGTCAGTGACTTCTTCCATTATCAGACCATCGACTTTTTTCACCAATTCGTTGAACAATTTAAGTTCTTTTTCATTCGACTCGTCGAGATATGAAAAAAACAGGTGATAATTATGTTTTATCGCCTCCTCCTGTATGCCGTTGAATATTTCAATATAGAAGGGTTCCTGATCGATCGGATTCCTGGCATCATTTTTTTTACAAACTATATAGGCGATATTGAAGGTTCTGTCCGTGTTATCCTTAACATAATTTATTTCTTTTTTAACGAATGTTCCCTGCCCGGTCGCACGGACAACAATTCCCTCGTTCATCAGCGACAAAATAGCATTCCTTACAGCAGTCCTGCTGACATGATATACCTGGCTCATTTCCCTTTCAGAAGGAATTTTATCTCCCACTTTATATTCGCCGGATTTTATTTTATCAAGAATGATTCCTTTTATCTGGTTTTGAATTGTGATCTCACTTTGTTTTATGATAGAGGGTTTCGTTTTAATCATATTAATCCCCGCTTTTTATTCTATAAAAATAATCTCTTTAAACAAAATTAATTTTTTAATATACATAATCAGATCATCCCGGTCAAGTTTTACCTGCATAGTATCTCTAACCCTTCAAACCGGAAAGTACGATACCCTCCAGGAAATACCTCTGTCCGATGAAATAGAGGACAACGCTCGGTATGATGGACATGGTTGATGCGGCCATTATAGCCTTCCAGTCAACTCCGAAACCCGATTTGAAGTTGGCAAGAGCCTGTGAAATCGTATTCATATCGTTGCTCGATATATATATAAGCGGACCAAGAATATCATTCCAGTACAGAATGAAGGTAAAAAGGCCCACAGTGATTAAAACGGGCTGGATGAGCGGTAAAATTACGTAATACAGAATCTGCAGGTGGTTTGCGCCGTCCATCAGTGCCGCTTCGTCCATCTCCTTGGGTATAGTCAGCATGAACTGCCTTATAAGGAATATGTTGATTGCCCCGCCTCCCAGGAATCCCGGAACGATAAGCGGTATGTAGCTATTGACAAGTCCGATCGAACTCCACATTATGAAGATCGGAATAATCGTGACGGAAACAGGCATAAGCATGCTGCTGATTACCATGGTAAACCAGAACCTTTTCAGGGGAAAATTCAGCCTGGCAAAAGTATAAGCCGCCAGTGATGAAGTTATAAGGACGCCCGCAAGAGACGGGAGTGTAATCGTCAATGTGTTAAGCAGATATCTTCCGAATGGAAAAACAGACAATGTATTAGGATAATTCCCAAAACGCCACCTTGGAAGTAAAATCGGCGGATAAGTGTTGATCTCTATATTCGACATAAGGGAAGATCTCACCATCCAGAAAAATGGAAAGATAACAGCTATGGCTACCATAACGATAACGATGGTAAATACAGCATTAAAAAAGATACCGGGTTTTCTCATGCTGCATTACCTCACTTCCCCTCATAGAAGATCCAGTACCTTGAAGTTGCAAAGAGTATTGCCGTTAAAATTATAATAAAGATGAAAAAGACCACGGAAATAGCGCTGGCATGACCGAAGTTATTGTGTATGAACCCTTCCCTGTACATAAGAAAGGCCATGAACAATGTGGAGTCGTTCGGTTCACCCTTGGTTAATGTATAAACGGGAGCAAAGCACTGAAGGTTTACGATCAGGCTCATCAGAAAATTGTAGAAAATGACAGGAGTGAGCATGGGAACAATAATATGCCTGAATTTATGCCAGCTGTTCCCCCCATCGATCTCCACAGCCTCCAGATATGTCTTAGGGACACCCTGGAGGCCGGCAAGAAATATCACGATAAGGTTACCGCTTCCCCATACTGTCATCAAAATAAGGGATGGTACGGCAAACCTCTCATCCTGAAGCCACTGTATCTTGTTTACTCCAAGGAAGCTCAGGAACCAGTTGAATATCCCGAAATTAGACTCGTACATCCAAGACCAGACAATGGACGAACCTATGATCGGCACAATATACGGAATGAAGAAAATAGAACGCCAGAGGCCAAGCCCGGCAATGCGCTGATTTAGCAGGAGAGACATCGAAAGAGAGTATATAAGACCTGTAACTACAGCTCCTACAGCAAAATACAGAGTCGCCACAACCGAATGGAAGAAATAAAAATCCGATGTGAACAGATTTATATAGTTCTTAAAACCTATAAATATCGGCTTCTCAAGACCGGTCCATTTCGTCAGGCTTATAATAACAACTCCGAAAATGGGTATTATAGTAAGGAAGATCAGACCCAGTATTGCAGGAGCCAGAAAAATATAAGCTGTTCTTGTATCAATTTGAGTTCGAGTTTTCATTCTGCTTCCCCTAGGCTGACATAAAGATTCCCCCTTCCTCAGAAACGGAAGGGGGAACCCGGGTCAAATAAAATCCTACTGCGGCTTTTTTTCATCAAATAATTTCTGCACCTGGGGCATAATGCTTGTTATGTATTCTTTTGCTGTTAATTTACCATTCCAGACCTGATCTATTCCGGAATTGATCAGAGTATCGAGTTCGTCATAACTCGGGAAGTAGTACCATGGAACCTGTACGGCATTGTGCATAGCATAATCGACAACTGCCGTTTTATATTCTGCATAGGGCGGATGAATTGGATTATCAGCCCACTTTCTGATAATTGAATCATTTGCATAGTATGTCATATGAACAGGCATCCAGATTCCTCCGGTTATAAGACCCCAGCTCCCGGGCTGGCTCTCATCGCTCATCCATTTGACAAAATCTTTTGCGGCCGCCTGATTTTTCGAAGAATTGAAGACCACAAAAGGTCCGCCTGTGTTGTAAGTTACAGCTTTCTTAATTTTGGGCAGTACCCCTACACCGTACACCAGGCCGTCCTTAAGTGAATTCTTCAAAGAGACTCCTATCTCCCACTGACCGCTTGTAGCCATGGCGACCCTGCCTGTCAGAAGAGATACGTCGAGGCTTGGCATATTGCCCTTTTCTCCTACTGATGGAGCGACCTTATCCTTGAGATAAAGATCTGCAATTTTCTGGAGAGCATCAATAGTCTGAGGCGTATCCAGAAGCAGTTTTTTCCCGTCCGGGGTCATGATTCCGCCTCCGGCCGATACGGCAAGCACTGGCCACATCCAGCCCAGCCTGTTAAAATCGGCACCATATGTTACTATGTTTTGTGGATCAAAGCCAGGATCATTCGGAGTTTTACCGTTCTTGTCCTTTGTCAGTTTCCTGGCAGCGGCAACGAACTGCTTCCAGGTCCATGCTTTATCCGCTCTAGCCGGGGGATAAGCGACCTTCGCGGCATCGAAGAGTTTCTTATTATAATAGATCACAAGAACCTCGTCGGCACAGCTGTATCCGACAATTTTACCCTTGTAGGTGAACGCCAGGGATTTGAGAGGAGCTTCTTTGGCGGTATACATATCACTTACATCAGCCAGAATGCCGGCTGCGGCATATCTGATCGCCATTGGTTCTGCCATCATGCAGCAGTCAGGAAGCTGATTAGCAGCGGCCATGGTATTAAGTTTCGTTTCATAATCGGCACGGCTGACGGTAATAAGCTTTACTTCAACATTGTCCTGAGAGCTGTTGTACTTGTCAAGGGTCTTCTGAATATCCGCTGCTTCAGATTCGGTCGTGTTATACCAGGCCATATAGTTGATCTCGGTTTTTGCCGTAAAGGCCGAGACCGAGAAAAGCAAAATAGACAAAAAAACTACCAGCAGGCGTTTAAAAACACCCATAAACTACCTCCTCTTAAAGATTACTTTTTTTTCAAATTTTTTGCAAGAAATGAACTATTTTTTTTCCCAGATTCCCCTCCTTATTATTAAATTTTGCCGATGATAGGATGAACTTGAGGTCGGCAGCCTTTTTTATATAATTTTCATATAAATTGTATTTGATGAATGGTTTCTACCACTTATTACCACCTTATTATATGCTCCACCATTGTGTTTGTCAAGCAATATTTTCACTTCATTAAAAAATTTACTCTCTCAATATTGAAATTCATGTTTTTTAAGTATAAAATTATCTATCCAGAAAGGAGGGAATTTATGATTAAAAATTTCACCGCTTTTCTTGCGTTCGCAGTTTTATTCATGCTGTCGGCCTGCTCGAATTCACCGGCGTCTTCCTCCTCATCAGGAGGCGGCCCGGGAGTGGTATCAACGTGGAAGGGAACATATTATGATACCTATGACAGCGGTCAACCCGGCACTTACACGATGACCCTTTACAGTAATAACACCGTTTCAATTGTAGCCACTGATAACGGCTACCCGGGCAACGGCTATGGACAGACGACACTGTCAGGTTCCTATACTTTGAGCGGAACTACGTTTAACGGTGGCGGGAGCGGAACGCTGTATATCGTCGGCACAGGAAGTTATCAGGGAACCTGGGGAGGGACGGCAACCATCAGCGGGGGTACCAGTATTAACGGTACAGTTAATATTACTAACGGCGTATTACTATGGTATATTGAATCCATTAAAGGCACCAAGCAGTAATTTTTATCCTCAGCGCGGACGGTCCACACATTGAATGCCTTAAAGAAAAAAGTTCTCGCCGTCGTGGGGCCCACTGCATCCGGCAAGACAGGAGTGGCTGTCAGGCTC
>CAYPRX010000119.1:0-81514 GCA_964413265.1 uncultured Brevinematales bacterium | reverse complement strand
ATGCCAATACAAGCGGTTACAATACTGCTGTCAGCTTCCTCAATTTCAACAACTACGGCGACTGGGATTTCGGCGGCGGTTCAACAGCCTACATCGGCTACTCTAAAGACAGTTTCTCTGTTAAATTAAGGACCGCTCTGGGCGGACTTAACCCTATGGTCGGTACTTCACAGGCTTCTATTTCTGAAGGACTTCTCGGCCTGTTCGGTTCTGTTGAAGTTGCGATCAAGTTCTAAGTACAGTTTACACTTGATATTAACGGCGGGGATTTCTCCCCGCCGTTTTTTATTATCCAGGCTTATCCAGTGATAATTTGCATTTATGCCGCAGAGTAGATAAAATAATTATTGATTTTAATCTGTTAAGGAGCTGTAAATGAAAACCAGTCTTAAAGTCCTCAAAAGTGCAGTTATCTTTACACTGCTAATTGTTCTTTACGGCTGTTCAAGTTTTGATTTTCTTGGCATAGGAAAAGTTGTAAAACCTGAGGAGATCAAGCACTATGAGCCCCAGGGTGCTCTTGTAGCCGTAACTATTGACTGCTCGCATTACCTGCTGGCATCGTATGTACAGCTTCAGCTTTATGATACATCAAGTTTTTCCATGTATACGCCGCTTGAAAATAACTATGTGATTCTTGATATCTCTTATAAATGTACCGGAATTTCAAGGACCGGCATGATATACGATACTCAGCTCCCTGAAGAGTGGTTCGATAACTCCTGCAGATTCAGGCTAGAATCCAACAAGGTAAACTATCTCGGCAGGTTCGCTTTCATGCAGAATACGATGATAACAGCCAGGGATAAAATGACGGTCACTAATACTCTGGAAAAGGACATTAAGTGGTTCCTCGAGTACTACCCAACCCTTTCGAATACCGAATTCATAAGCGTTCCAGTAACAAACGGCTCTTTCTTTGTCCAGTAGGTTATTGCCTGTAAACGGATAGAAAATCCCTGAGCCTCCCGAATACGTCAGTCAGTTCCCTGACATCCGGAAGGAAAACAAGCCGGAAATGGTCGGGGTTCGGCCAGCTGAAACCCCTGCCATGTGTTATCAGAACTTTCTTGTCCTTCAGGAAATCGAGTGCAAATTTCTCATCATCGGTTATGTTGAATTTTTTCACATCCATCTTCGGAAACACGTAAAGCGCGCTTTCCGGTTTCACGCAGGACAGGCCCGGTATGCTGTTTATGCTTTCAAAAGAGCATTTCATCTGCTCGTAAAGCCTTCCTCCGGGTTTGATCAGCTCACTCAGGCTTTGATATCCGCCAAGCGCAGTCTGTACCGCCAGCTGTGCCGGAACATTCGAGCACATTCTCATTGAAGCCAGAAGATTCAGACCCTTTATATAATCTTTAGCCGTTTCCTTGCTGCCGGATATGACCATCCATCCCACCCTGAAACCTGCGATCCTGTGGGACTTGGAAAGTCCGTCCATTGTGACAAAGAGCGTTTCTTTTGACATCGAAGCCGGATGATATGCAACAGCTCCGTTATATAATATCTTATCATAGATCTCATCGGAAAAAACTATAAGCTGGTGGATAGTGGCCAGCTTAACAATCTCTTCAATTACCTCTTTGGGGTATACCGCCCCGGTAGGATTATTCGGATTGATAATCACAATGCCCTTGGTTCTGTCAGTAATCTTCATTTTTATGTCTTCCAGATCAGGATACCACTTAGCTCCCTCGTCACAGATATAATGGACTGCCTTCCCCCCTGACAGATTTACTGATGCGGTCCACAATGGATAGTCCGGAGCCGGTATGAGAATCTCGTCGCCGTTTTCCAGCAGCCCCTGCATTGCCATCATGATCATCTCGCTTACACCATTTCCCATAAAAACGTCTCCGATTTCGACCCCCTCGATCCCTATAAGCTGGCAGTACTGCATTACGGCCTTTCTGGCTGAAAAAAGGCCCTTTGAGTCGCAATACCCTTCTGCCTCCTTAAGATTTAAAATCACATCATGAATTATCTCATCAGGGGCTTCAACGCCGAAAGGAGCGGGATTGCCGGAATTCAGCTTGATTACACTGAATCCCTCTTCCTGGAGCCTTTGTGCCTCGTCAGAAACAGGCCCCCTGATGTCGTATAGAACGTTTTCAAGCTTGGATGACTTTAAAAAAGCCCTCATAGTATCACTCTCCGCATTGCATCGACCGGTGCTTCAATGCCTGTCCATAATTCGAACTGCAGGGCCCCCTGGAACAGAAGCATATCTGATCCGTAAACTATATCGCAATTCCTTCGTATAGCGGCCTTTATAAGTGCCGTCTCATGCGGATGATATACTATGTCCATCAGGACAGTTCCATACGGGATTTCTTCTTCCGTAAGGACAGATGATCCTGTATGGGGGTCCATGCCTACAGGGGTGGCATTTATTATTATGTCGATGCCCTTTTTTATTTTTTGCCAGTTCTCACTATCTTCTGATACTATATGCGCTGCATCACTGACACTGCTCTCCTTGAAGGTTTTCCTGATATTACAGGCAAGATCAGCCGATCTCTTCTTATTTGAATCAATAAGATAAACTATCTCCGGCCTGGAGTAATAATAAAGTGCGAAAAGTATGGCCCTTCCTGCTCCGCCAGCCCCGAACAGCACTATTGTTTTACCCTCGATAACTGTTTTCCCCGTAATGGCCCTGTAAAATCCCGGAGCATCGGTATTATCACCGAACAGCTTCCCCTCCCTTGATACAATAGTATTCACCGACCCTATCATACCGGCTATATCAGAAATCTCATCGAGAAATGGAATTATATCGACTTTGTATGGAATAGTAACGCTTGCACCGGCAATGCCAAGCGTTTTTATGGCCGCTACGGCTCTGCCCGCATCTTCTACTTCGAAGGCAGTGTAAACTGCATTTATACTCTTTTCTCTAAAGGCGGCATTCTGCATTGCCGGAGAAAAAGAGTGCCTCACAGGTTTGCCTATAATACAGTACACTTTTGTCGAAGCATCTATCATAAGATTTTTATGACGTTTCCCCGTCATTTCACATTACTGAAGAGTGAGTCAATATATTCGGCAAGCTCATTGGGTGAAAAGGGCTTTGCGATAAATCCGTCGGAACCTACTTCTTCCGCCTTTTTGCGTGCGAAATCAAGGTCCTTCGCAGTTAAAAAAATAATTTTGATGTGCTTCATACCGGCATCGGCCTTAATCATTTTGCACAGCTCAAAGCCTGTTATTCTCGGCATCATTATATCCATCAGTATAACTTCAGGATTGAAATTTTTTATCAATTCCAGGACTTCAGAAGCATCACTCGTAGTTTCAACCTCGTATCCGCTCCTTGTGAGTTTGGTTTTAACTATATTGAGAATCTCCTGATAATCATCAACAGCGAGAATCCTGTGCATCTAACCTCCGCTCAGATCTCCTTGATTTTATTCTAATTCCTAAAAGCTTAATTGTCAAGCAATAAGAATTATTCAGGTTTATCGAGTTTTTTAATTTTAAATTTGACAAAGCTCTTAATAGATGCTAAAATCATTCCGATATAATCTTAGGGGTTTATAATGAATTCCGAGAACAGAATTTCTATAATGTCTCTTTTCTGCAAGTCAGTGCTTATTTATGTCGAATTCAATAGGGGCGGCCTGTTCCCGGCTAACGATATTTTATGCCCGTAAAAGGCTTAAAATATAAAAAAACCCGCAGGCTTAAAGCCCGCGGGTTTTTTTTTGCCTTATTTTAATTTCGAATGGAGGCCCTTATGGTTTACCTGAGATCCGGTCTAAATGGAGGAGTCTTTTACACAGTATTCAGTTACAGGATAATTCTTCCCTATGGGAAATCATTGTCAAGAAGTTCTTATTTTGTCCTGCTTGATTATGGAAAAAAAATGCTCGTCAACACAGGTGTAATTGAAAGCCAGAGTGATCTTGAAGCCCTCTTCAATATCGCAGGGTTGAATTTTTCAGACCTGGATTATGTCGTTAATATGTCCTCATGCCCTGAGCATATCGGGCTCAATTCGATAATTCAGTACAGAAATAAAAAGGTTAGATTCTTCGCCCCTCCTGCTGATATTGCATACATAGAAGATACTGTAAGTCAGCATGAAGAGAGATATGTTCCCGGTTTTTACAAACTCGTCTCGGGAAATACGCAGGGAGTCGAAGGCCTTTACAGAGACCAGTTATTCGATCTTGGAGAGGAGCAGGTCAGGGTTTCTTTCAATGGGGATGAAAAAAAAGAAAGGGTTTGCCTGAATATCAATAAAAGCGGCATTGAAATATATGCCTCTCAAGTTCGCCTTTCCCGTACTTGCAGGGAACAATTAAATATTTATTAAATGGATTGGATTATCCATTAAAATAAATTATAATTTTACAATGCTGAATTATGAAAGTCCGGGAGAAAGTTATGTCTGAACAGGATAAATCGATAAAGAAAGTATCGGTTTTATACTTTGATGGTGATACCCTGGCTGAAAGCCTTCTTTTGCCTCCATTAACCGACAGAATAAGAAAGGTGGAAAAGGTTAAAAACTATTCGGAGGCCCTGGATAAAATAAAGAACGGCGATTCCGATATCCTGGTTCTCGGAACGGAAAACAGCGGTGAATCCTTTATTACTGCTTTTTGCTCCGGCAAATCGATCGAAGAAGCACTGCTCAGAAGTGAAAAAGAACTCAGGCGCAGATCGGCGATGATTGAGCAGGACCTTAAAAATGCACAGCTTATACAGAATGCTCTCCTTCCCGCACATATACCCCATTTTGAGAGATTGAAAATAGATTACAGGTATATGCCGCTTGAAACGGTCGGCGGAGATTATTTCTCATTTACGCTTTTCAGGGAAGGGGGCCTCGGTGTATTTCTGGGAGATATAATGGGTCATGGGGTTTCAGCGGCTCTGTTCCTGGCCCTTGTCAAAGCCTTTGCGGACAGGACCTGCCGCCAGTACGGGCTAAAACCCGGAGAGTTTATGAACCGTCTTAACTCCAGCCTGCTCAATAATATGACAACACATTTCCTGACCGCGGTTTATGGGCATTTCCATTTTAATCCTAAAGATCCGGGTGTAATTTTTAACTTTACAAACGGCGGGCATCCTCCCCCCATTTTATTTAGAAAAAACACTTCGCAGATAGAAATACTTAACGCCAGCGGAGGAATACTCGGAGCTTCCAGTAAAATGGTCTACAAGGAATATGAATTTTACATGCAGAAGGGAGACAGGCTTTTTCTTTATACCGATGGCGCATATGAAATGATAGATCCTGAGAATCATCTTCTTGGGATCAGAAATCTTTGTGAAATAATGGCTGAGGAGAGCTCCCTGCCGCTGGGAGAAATGCTGACAAATATAACAGAAAAACTTAAAATACGACGTGGCATTTCACCTGTCATGGATGATGTTGTAATTATAGGATTTGAAGTTCTTGGTTAAATGTAATTTTTATATTCAGCATTATCCGGATAATACCTTACGGCAGCCACTTTGTTCCCTTTACTATTGTAAAGAAATCCGCCGTTCCAGAATTCCAGGGCTGCAAAAAGAGCATTACCGCCGTCCATTTCATTTGAATCCGGACCGTACCATGCAATCATTTCAGCGAAATGTTCAAAATCCTGCTTTACAATGCAGATGGTTCTGTTCAGCGAAAATTTGTTCCAATCGGCCATTATGTTGAAACCTTTTCCTTCGTCTTCAACAATAATTTTTGCCCTTTTATTAAAATCAAACCAGATTCTTATTTTTTTATTCGCGTCCATTTTGTTTCCATGTTCAATGCCATTCTTAACAATCTCGCTTATCTGCTGCTCCAGCAGGTTTATTTCCTTATATAATTCAGGGGCATACTGGATTACATAGGATGTGTACGCTCTGACTTTAGAAAAATCGCTTGGAAATTCCTTGTAATACATACCATGAGTATTAAAAAGAATATGATCATCATCAACCCTGGCTGCTTGTTTTATCTGGATCTCCTTATTTTCATCAATCTTGATAAGGAGAGTGTTCTCGTTTTTCCAGCCCTTTTCTTCATATTTATATAGGTCTTGAACGACCATAATTTAACCTCCAGGACAAAAAAATGCAAAGCCACATAATTATCGACTGAGAATTGTTAAAACTTGCCTAATTATAAATATAATCTCAAATTTTGTCAAAACATAAAATCTGCTAACCTGATAATGATTAAGATTACTTCAAAATCTCGGCCATTCTCATGTCGTTATTTTCCACTGCAATTGAAATGGGTGTTCTGCCGTCATTGTCCATTCTATCCAGGACAGCACCCTTATTGATAAGAAGCTTGACGGCTTCAATATTCCTGTTCTCAACCGCATGGAATATTGCTGTTTTGCCGTCGCTGTCAGCATGTTCAATATCAGCCCCCCAATTAATAAAAAGACCTGCCATATCAATATGTCTGCTTATTACAGCTTCAATAAGGGGAGTCCACCCGTCATTATTGGGATTATCAACAAATGCGCCCTTCCCGAGCAGAAATAATACTATATCCCTGTGACCGGTCTCAGAGGCCCACATCAGAGCGCACCATCCGTCCTTATCCCTTGCATTGATATCGGCTTTATTATTCAGAAAAAATTCAACCAAATTTTTTGAAAAGCGGGAAGCCTTAATTAGAGGTGTTTCTCCCTCTTCATCTGTTATATTTACATTGGCTCCCTTTGATACCAGTTCACATGCCCGTTTTTCTTCTTTACCCTCTACAGCAGCTAAAAGCTGCCCGCTCATCTTATCAGATTTAAAAATGCTCATAGATCCCTTTCCGGTAGCAGCCTGGCTTGTGTTTAATTGATTATTTTTACAAGTACCGGCTTGTATCCTTCTTCCATTAGTTTATCCAATAATGACTGCGCATCGGGGAGTGTAAATAACTTTCCAACCCTGACTCTGTAATACCTGGTACTTCCGATTTTTATATTGGTATAGAAAGCATTGTAACCGTTTTCTCTGAGTGAATTATAAAGTTTTTTCGCGTTTTTCAAACTTTTGAAAGAGCCTGCCTGTATTGTGTATTTAAAATTATGGGAAGGGTTAATAGAAAACGCTCCCTGCTGACTGTTTGTAATTGTAATATAATTTGTAACATAGTTGGTTATTGTAATGGCAGATTCCGTATTACTCTCAACTGTGATGTTGATATTTGTTGCATTGGTATTTTCTGCCATTTCTTCAGCAGGCTTTTCAGGAGCGTTTGTTGCAAGAATGATTTCTGAAACAAAATATTCCTGTCCTCCAAGTGAATTGCCTCCTTCAACATCCCTCGAACCGGAATCAAGGCAATAAACATTTCCGGCATCATTGCCAAAATATACTCTGCCGTCAGAGACTGATGGACTTGACCTTACCTGACCGCTGGTCTCCAGTTCCCAGAGGTTGGTGCCCGAGCCGGCATCCAGACAATAAAATTTCTTATCAAGGCTGCCGAAATATACTCTGCTGTCCGCTATTGCTGGAGAAGAAACTATTACTCCACCTGTCCTGAAAATCCAGATCTTCCGTCCTGAAGTAAAATCAAGGCAGTAAAAATTATTATCGAGACTCCCAAAAAATATCCTGCCGTCAACAACAGCAGGACTTGATACAATCCCACCCCTGGCCATGAAATCCCAGAATTTACTTCCGGATACACTGTCAAGGCAGAACAATTTCCCGTTCCCTGTTCCGAAACAAACTCTTCCAAAGAAAAACGCGGCGCTCGAATTAACCGGCCCCCCTGCCTTGAAGACCCAATTAGTGCTCCCGCTGGCGGCATCAAGGCAATAAAAGTTTCCGTCTTCAGACCCGATGTAAACCCTTCCGCTTATTATAAGCGGACTTGCCCTGACTACGTTTTTTGCCGTAAAATCCCAGATCTTGACGCCGTTTCCGGCATCCAGGCAGTAAACCTTATTATCATCGGCCCCGAAATATACTCTCCCTCCGAAAACACGGGGACTTGACTCAATCCCGCCGCCGGCAGTAAAGCTCCAGATAGTTAATCCGCTTGATCCGTCTATGCAGTACATCGTTTTAGCCTGGTTGGCACCGATGAATATTTTTCCGCTTGCAGAGAATGGACTGGAAACGAAGCTGCTGCTGTTATTTCCAGAATTGAATATCCAGTTTTTTTCACCTTTTTCTGCTGAAAGACAGTACAAATTATCAGATAATACTCCGAAATACAGCCGGTCATTAACAACGGAGAGACTTCCTGTCACGGATTTATCTGAATTATAAGTCCAGATGACCGATCCCGCTACTCCGGCCTCCTCAGTAAATGCAGCAGACAGTCCGATAAAAAATAAAAATGCTGACGCAGTAAAAGTTTTAATCATTTAAATATCCCTCCGATTATGAAAGCCCCTTTTTTCAAGCCATGGAACGCTATTATTATTGTCGGAATTACTGTCAATTTAATAACAGCTTTTATTTTTCCTGGAGCTTGATAATGTATTCCCCGAAGCTGAATTTCAAACCCGCATAGAAGGTACTGTAGTAAGCCCTGTTATAAGAGACGTAGGAATAAGCCGGAAGATCGAGCCAGCCGGCTGAAAATGAAATACCGTTAAGTATGAGATTAAGGCTCAAATCAATATAACTGTACTGCGGCAGTAAAAAACCATATTCAGCTTTGAAATACAGATCATGCCTGCTATAGCTGTAATTACCGGGGGAAATATATACCGGAAGATATAAAATTACAGGAAGAATGGAGCCGGCAGTGGGACCGTGGACATCAACAGCCTTTGTCCCTGCTCCTATGCCAAAGCCTGTCCCCGGCAAAAACAAAGTATATCCGCACTCGAATAAATCAAAGCTGAAAGCAAGGGGAAAATTATACATAAACCCGTATGGATACCTCATCGGGACATCAACAAAATTGAGTATGAAGGCTGATTCCGGGCTGCCAGATTCAGATGCTTCTGGTGTATGATCCAGATTATAATTATGTCTCTCCCTGTAAGGAGGAAGATAGCCATTTCCTGCCATGATGACGATCCTGCCTGCAGCAGCCTTTGCCGCATCCCTGGTACCGGAAAGCCCGTAAAGATCTTCCGTGTAAAGATCGTCGGCTTTTTCATTGAATTTATTCGTATAACTGGCGACTATAATATGAAATTCATATCTTCCCGGAATTGAATCCATCCATCCGCTAATTATAAAATCGGGTTGAATTGAAGTGCCGGATTCCGTTAGATAAAATTTCTTCACGGCGAGTTCCTTAAAGAGGCAGTTTGTAAACTCGTCCATTATATAAAAATTTGTTTCTTTTCTAATCTCGAAACTTCCGACTTGATAGGTGTAATTCATCCTGGCATGACAGGGGTATGCAAAAAAAGCCAGCACTAAACAAAGGCATATCTTTTTCATTATACCCGTTTCCCCATCAATTACAAACCCCTCATTCGGCTATATGTATATTTTCACAATTTTTCTCTGAATTCCTTGCCTTTCTCGAGATATTCTACGAGCTCATTTCTCTTTTTATTCCTGATGATATGGATCAGCGTGTCGATCTCCCTGGAAAAATCAATTAAAGACCTTTCAATATTATCGGCATTCATAATAGTTATTCCCGCCCACATTTCAGGATTACCCTGTGAAATCCTGGTAGTGTCAAGCAGACCTTTTCCATACAGACCAAAAAAACGGACATCAGCCCAGCCGTCTTTTTCCAGACAGCGTGAAATTGCAGCAGCGATCAGATGCGGAGCATGGCTGGTAGATGCAACAATTTCATCATGAAAATCAGCCGAAACTAGGACAATCTGAGCCCCAAGAATTTTCCAGAACTCTCTGACTTCATCGAGAATTTCCTCAGGTCCTTCCCCGATTACGCCTACTATTTTTTTATCAAAAAGGTCGGCCCTAGCAAATTCCAAACCTGATTTTTCACCGCCTACCATCGGATGAGTGCTGACGAAATGAAGGCCCCTCGAATTAATTTTGGCTATTTCATTAATTACAGTCCTTTTAACCGAACCTACATCCATGACTATAACATTCTCTGGGAGGATTTTCATATACTTGCCAAATATACTGGCCACCATCTCTATGGGTGTCCCTATAATAAAACAATCCAGTTCCCCGATGATCTCCGAATCATCCGGGGCAATTTTATCGATTATTCCTAATCTTTTTGCCGAATCAAGCTTTTCCAAATTCCTTCCAAAACCGACTATTTTTGATCCCGGTATAAAACTCTTGATTGCAAGAGCAATGGATCCTCCTATCAATCCAAGTCCATATATTCCGAATATTTTTCTCTTCATTTGATCCTCATACCTTAATTAAGATTAAACCCCACACCGATAACAGGCGCTATTTTTTTTATCTCACCCATCAGAATTGAGAATTTTTCCATTTTTAGGGATTGGGCACCGTCAGAGATGGCTTTTTCTGGTTCATTATGAACCTCAACCATAATACCGTCAGCCCCGGCTGTAACAGCGGCCAGCGCCATTGGCATCACATACTGCCACTTTCCTGCTGCATGGCTGGGATCGACAATAATCGGCAGATGCGTTTTTTCTTTCACCACAGGAATTGCAATCAGATCCAGGGTGTTCCTTGTCGCCGTTTCGAATGTTCTTATGCCTCTTTCGCACAAAACCACTTCGCGGTTACCCTCAGACATAATATATTCTGCAGACATAAGCCATTCTTCGATAGTCTGAGCCATTCCTCGTTTCAATACGACCGGTTTGCTTGATTTCCCGACTTCCTTTAACAGGCTGTAATTTTGAGCATTTCGAGTTCCTATCTGCAGAATATCTGAGTATTCCTCTATGATACTGACCATTGAAGAATCCATTATTTCAGTTATAACAGGCATGTCAAACTCGGCGCCGGCCTTTTTCAATAATTTCAGCCCTTCCTCGCCCATGCCCTGAAAAGAGTAAGGCGATGTTCTCGGTTTATAAGCACCGCCTCTAAGAATATTACCTCCGGATTCTTTGACTGATTCAGCAATGGTCATAAGCTGATATTCGCTTTCAATGCTGCAGGGACCGGCTATAATGCCGAGGTTGCCTCCGCCTATCTTGACTTTTTTTATCTCTATAATTGTATCAGGGGGGTGAAAATCCCTGCTTGCAAGTTTATATGGTTTTGAAACCTGAACGATGGAATCAACACTGGCAAGCGATGCAATTGGAGTATTTGTGAGCTTTGTCTTATCGCCGATCACACCAATGATAGTCTGCGTCTCTCCCACTGAAATATTCGTCCTGAGACCGACCTTTTCAATCATTGAAACAATATGATCGATTTCCTCTTTCGAGGCGGTTGGCTTAAGTACAATTATCATATGTGTCCCCACCCTTTACCTTCGAGGTAGTTGTAATTATAAAAAATTATGTTAAAAAATTCAACAAATTATAGCGTCCGGGCTTTAATTCCGAAACCGGAACAAAAAATTTTGTAAATTGAATTATTTTAGTTATAATATCTCTCATTAATAATATGCTTCATTATTAAGCAGGAGAAATCATTATGAATTATTCAAAACTAAAAGGAACCTACGATATAGTACCGCTTGAGTCAGATTTTTACTCTTATATTAAGAACACTGTGGAAAAGATCCTCAATATTTATGGGTATAAAAACATAGAATTTCCCATAATCGAATATGCTGATCTTTTCACGAGAGTGGCGGGCGATTCATCTGATATTGTAGTCAATAAAGAAATGTATGTTTTCAAGGACAGGGGTAAACGAACCATAGCGCTCAGGCCGGAGGGAACTGCCTGCGCAGTAAGACTCTATATTGAAAACGGGCTTTCGATGCAGGGTTACTCGGCCAGGATGTATTATAGCGGACCCATGTTCAGGGCAGAGAACCCTCAGGCCGGAAGATACAGGCAGTTTGTCCAGTATGGGGCTGAATACATAGGCGACGGCAGACCTGAAGCCGATGTTGAACTGATATGTATGAATAACGACTTTTTCAGTTCCCTCGGCATAGTTGATATTTCAATTTATCTTAATTCGATTGGATGCAGGACCTGCAGACCTGTTTATCTCAATGCCCTTAAAGATTATTTCAGTCATAGAATATCCGGGATGTGCAAAAATTGCCAGGAACGCTATGAAAAAAACGTACTGCGCATACTGGACTGCAAGGAAGAGGATTGCGCAGGACTCATATCCGGGGCACCGTCAGCCCTTGATTATCTCTGCTCAGAATGCTCCTCACACTTTAATGATGTCATATCGGGGCTCAAAACAGCCGGTATAAATTACAAGCTCGATGAAAGGCTTGTGCGGGGCCTCGATTATTACAATCGGACTGTTTTTGAAATTAAATCGCCGATACTTGGAGCACAGAATACCATTTCTGCCGGCGGCAGATATGATTACCTGGTAAAGGAACTTGGCGGCCCCGAAACTCCTGCGGCGGGTTTCGCATTCGGCATGGAACGGCTTGCGGCCGTCCTCGAAGCTACGGGAAAACCGAAAATGGATTATTATAAGCCTCCAATGATCTATATAGCTTTTATCGGAGAGGAGAACCGTAAGTTTGCTGTAAAAATAATTGCTGAACTACGAGCCAGGGGTCTGCCGTCAGTAGCTGAATACAGGTATTCATCGCTGAAAAAACACCTTAAATCCGCTGATTCGATGAAGGCCAGGTACGCACTGTTCGTAGGCTCTGAAGAGGTATCCAGCGGAAACTTCACGCTTAGAGATCTTTCAACAGGCGAGCAGTCATCCGGCAGCATTAAAAATTTGATCGGGGATCTGGAAAAACATTCAGGGATTATTCATGAAAAATAAACTGGGAACTGTCTTCATTGAAAACGTGCGCATGGCTCCCTTAAGCTATTTCGAATCATAAACTGCACCCCTGCTGGCGGAAGTTACCATCCTTGAATATCTCGCAAGGTAACCGGTCAGGATCTTCGGGGGATGGGGAGACCATTTTTTCCTCCTTCCTTCTATAACAGAATCGGAAACCTTCAGTTTTACAGCCTTTGCCGGAATATCGATCTCTATTATATCGCCCTCTTCCACCAGTCCGATAAGTCCGCCTGCTGCTGCTTCAGGGGATATATGGCCTATCGAGGCGCCCTTCGTGGCTCCGCTGAACCGACCGTCAGTGATCAGTGCCACATCTTTGTCAAGCCCCATTCCTGCTATTGAAGAAGTAGGTGAAAGCATTTCCCTCATTCCAGGCCCGCCCTTGGGGCCTTCATATCTTATCACTATAACATCGCCCTTTTTTATTTTATTGGCAAATATTGCTTTGGTACACTCTTCTTCACCATCAAATACCCTCGCCGGACCGCTATGCTTCATCATTTCAGGAGCAACTGCGGCCTGTTTGACTATTGCTCCGTCCGGCGCAAGGTTCCCTGTTAAAACTGCAAGACCGCCTGCCTCATGAACAGGATTAGCGACGGAATGTATAACATCATAATCTTTTACAGCTGATTTACATTCTTTAAGGGTATCGCCAAGTGATTTTCCCGATACCGTCATAGCGTCAAGGTGCAGCATTTTCTTTTTGGCCAGCTCTGAAAGTACAGCAGGTACCCCGCCGGCATAATAAAGATCGAGGATCCTGTAGGGACCCGCAGGGACCATGTTCGTAAGATGAGGAACCTTCATCGAGAATTCTGAAAAGTCTTTCAGCTCGAGTTTGACATCACCGTAATATGCGATGGCAGGAAGATGAAGCGCAGTATTAGTAGAACCGCCAAGCGCCATATCAAGTGTTATGGCATTCTCAAAGGCTTTCCGCGTCATAATATCACGGGGCTTGATATCTTTTTCAACAAGTTCCACGATTTTAAAGCCGGCTTTTTTTGCAAGCATCTGCCTCTCCGAAAAAACTGCTGGAATGGAACCGTTTAAAAACAGGCCTATACCGAGCGCCTCACTGAGGTTCGACATTGTATTGGCCGTAAACATACCGGCGCATGATCCTTCACCCGGACATGCTTCACATTCAAGGCGGTAAAGTTCTTCATCAGAAATCGAATTTATCGCCTTCTTTCCGACGCCTATGAAAACATCATTGAGATCCATTTCATCTTTTTTACCGACATTACCCGGAAGCATAGGGCCTCCGGTAAGGAAAATAGAAGGAATATTGAGTCTCATGGCAGCTATCATCATTCCCGGTATTATTTTATCACAGGAGGAAATGAGGACAAGGCCGTCAAACTGGTAGGCCTGGGCCATGCACTCCACAGAATCTGCGATCAATTCCCGGGATGGAAGGGAATATTTCATGCCAATATGTCCCATGGCTATGCCGTCACAAATACCTATGGTATTGAACTCCATTGGCATTCCCCCCGCTGCATATATGCCGCGTTTTACTGAGTCAGCCAGTTTATTTAAATTGATATGTCCCGGAATACATTCATTAAAAGAATTTGCGACCCCGATTATCGGCCTTTTTGTCTCCCAGTCATCGAAACCCATAGCTCTGAATAGAGACCTGTTTGGTGCCCTTTGAAATCCCTTCTTGGTCAGATCACTGCGCATATAAATCCTCCCCGATATCATCAGCAATATTATAAATCCCTTTGCCTGCATTTTCTATTATTAATAAAATTAAAAAATCCGGCACAGAAAAACAGAGCATAGAATCTTATCTTATGGTATTAGAACTATCTTTCCATATGACCCGGGAGACATTACTTCTTCATGCGAACGAACTGCTTCGGAGAGAGGTATTTCGCTTCTTACTATCGGCCTCAGGCTGCCGTTGCGAAGTCCGGCCCTGACGAACTCATGAATTTCATATGACTCATTCTGAGTTATATTCCAGAGCATTATCCCCATAATCTTTCCTCTTTTTGCCATCAGATCACGAGGGGTGATCATAACATCGCCCCTGCTGCCAATTACTATGATTCTTCCATTCATAGCCAGAAGTTTCAGGTCCTTACCGAGATTCACATTAGCAAGCATTTCAAGGATTATGTCAACACCTTCTCCTCCGGATGCATTTATAATATCATCAAGATATCTTTCTTTAGTATGATCGAAAACCTGCTGCGCTCCTTCCCTTTTTACAAGCTCCATACCCTTTGAGGTTCCCGCTGTACCAAAAATTTTTAAACCCATGAAAGATGCTATCTGGAGGGCAGCTGTTCCAACACCTCCGCTTGCTCCATGAATTAAAACCTTTTCATCCCTTTGAGCCTTAGCGACATGCTTTAATGCATGAAAGGCGGTACCATAGGGGACAAAAACACCGGCCCCCTGCGAAAATGTCACATTTTCAGGCAAATGATGCACCTGATTTTCAAGGGCTAGTGTATATTCAGCGTAGGTTCCTGAGATAGAACGTGCAAGGTAAACCCTGTCGCCTGCCTTGAATTTTGAGACCCCGATCCCGACCCTTTCAATCACTCCGGCGCCATCTGTACCGGGCGTAAACGGCAATTGGGGTTTGACGGCACTATTTCCGGCCCTGTTATATGTATCGGAGGGGTTCACGCCTGCGGCTCCGATCTTAACCAGCACCTGACCCTCTGATACCTCCGGCAATGCTGTTTCCTCGTATTTCAATACCTCAGGTCCGCCGAATTCATGGACAACTATTGCTTTCATATCCACCTCCTTTTTATTTGAAAAGCTGCAGTTGCCGACATGCGGGAAAGCCATGAGCGTATCTGTATTTTCTACTTGAATATTTTATTATTTTTTCACCTTTTCGGCAAAATAATCATTAAGCATACAAAATAGACCTTTTATGTTATAATATAGAATAACCCTGATATTGGAGGATTCTCTTGGTTTATCCGGTAAAATTCGATGTAATTGTTGCCGGGGGCGGCCATGCCGGCATAGAGGCTTCTCTGGCTGCTGCCCGCATGGGTGCCAGAACTCTCCTCATCACCCCCAATATAGATCTGATCGGCCAGATGCCATGCAATCCATCTATCGGCGGCATAGGCAAGGGACAGCTTGTTAAAGAGCTGGATGCTCTCGGAGGTGAGATGGGCCGCGCAGCAGATACCACCCTCCTTCAATTCAGGACTCTGAATATGAGAAAAGGTCCTGCGGTCAGATCAACAAGAGTCCAGTGCGACAAACCCCTCTACAGATCCTATATGCAGAAAACTGTCCTTAAAGAGAAGAACCTGGAACTCAGGCAGGACATGGTCGATGATATTTTAGTAAGTGGTAAAAGCGTTTCCGGCGTCATTACCGCTCTCGGAATAAGCTATAACTCCGATACAGTTATCTTAACGCCGGGAACATTTTTAAACGGAATGATTCATATCGGCTTGAGGAGTTTTCCGGCCGGCAGACTTGGAGAGAGCCCGGCTGTCCCTATTTCAATAAAACTAAGAGAATATGGCTTCAGGATGGGACGCTTTAAA
Organism: uncultured Brevinematales bacterium; assembly: GCA_964413265.1. Lineage (GTDB taxonomy): Bacteria > Spirochaetota > Brevinematia > Brevinematales > JAOACQ01 > CAVYGN01. The sequence continues at coordinate 65,174 of CAYPRX010000119.1, read as the reverse complement.
ACAGGCACTCCAGCCCGCCTTGATGGCAGAACAATAGATTTCGGCAGAATGGAAGAACAGAAGGGTGATGCACCCATTAAGCCCTTTTCCTTCTGGACTGATAAAACAGACGAATTTATAAACGGGGAACAGCTTTCCTGCTACATTACCCATACAACCGAACAGACCCATAAAATAATCCGCGATAATATAAAACTTGCCCCTATGTATTCAGGCAGGATAAAAGCTACAGGCGTACGCTATTGCCCCTCAGTAGAGGACAAGGTAATGAAATTCCCCGACCGGACTGGACACCATATATTTATTGAACCCGAGGGCAGGAATACCAGCGAGTATTACCCTAACGGCCTATCAAACGGCTTTCCGATCGATATCCAGCTTGATATTATCCATAGTATTCCCGGCCTGGAGAAGGCTGTAATGATGCGTCCTGCATATGCGGTAGAGCACGATTATGTTGATCCCACTGAACTCAAACCAACCCTGGAGACAAAACTCCTGAAAAATCTCTATCTTGCCGGACAGATCAACGGAACCACGGGTTACGAGGAAGCCGGAGCCCAGGGACTTATAGCCGGCATTAACGCTGCTGTCAGGGCAGCGGGAAAGCCTGATTTCATATTAAACAGGTCAGAAGGATACATAGGGGTTTTACTTGACGATCTTACAACAAAGGGTACAAATGAGCCATACAGGATGTTTACATCAAGGGTGGAATACAGACTTTTATTGAGAGAAGACAACGCAGACAGGAGGCTTTCAAAGAAGGGTTACGAACTTGGACTCCTTCCCGGTATATTTTACAGACGCGTTGAAAGCAAAGAAAAAAATATCAATGAAGAGATCGGAAGGCTTATGTCTGTAAGGATCCAGCCATCGGAAAAAATACTGAAAATCCTTAAAAAAGCAGGCAGTTCTCCGATCGCAAAACCTGTATCCCTGGCCGAAATTCTTCGCCGGCCGGAGATAAGCTACGATAAACTGGCTCCCTTCTACACCTCTGTTAAGGGGCTTTCTCCTGAAGAAATTGAACAGGTTGAGATTGAAATAAAGTACGAGGGGTACATGCGCGATGAAAGGCAGATGGTTATGAAGTTTGAAGATATGGAAAAGATAAAAATACCAGATGATTTTGATTATAAGAGCGTGGGCAGCCTAAAAAAAGAAGAAACTGAAAAACTTTCCCGTATAAGGCCTGCAAGTCTTGGGCAGGCTTCCCGCATTTCCGGTGTAACCCCGGCCGCCCTCCAGACACTGATGATCTATATGAAAGGAAGGCATTTTTTATGAAAAGGGTCCTTATAATCGGGGCAGGCAGCGCAGGAAAGATGGTTGCTTCCGAAATTTTAAACAAAAGGGATATTTCTCTGAAATTCAGCGTGGCCGGTTTCCTGGACGATAATAATGAGCTCACCTCATGCATGGGGCTTCCGGTATTTGGCCCGCTGTCCTGCGCAAAGGATACGATCAAATCACAGGGCATTGATGAAGTTATAATAGCAATACCTTCCGCCGGAAAGGATGTTATTCAGAAAATATTTCTTGAACTTTCAGGCACTGAAGCGGCAGTTAAAATTGTCCCTGGAATATTTGAGATTATTGAAGGTAAAGTAAGCTATTCTCAGATCAGGAGTATTCAGCCGTCTGACCTTCTCGGCAGGGAGGAAGTTGGTTTTGACCTTGATAGGATTTCTCCTTTCTATGAAGGAAAAACCGTGCTCGTCACTGGAGCAGGCGGTTCGATAGGCAGGGAGATATTCATGCATCTGTTCAAACTTCCGGTAAAAAAAGTTATTGCATTCGGCCATGGCGAAAATTCAATTCATTCCTTGATAGTCGATATAAGCCAGGACAGCCGTTTTGATTACTGCATAGGCGATGTCAGGGACATTGAAAAGCTCATCTATGAATTCGGACGTTACCGTCCAGCTATCATATTCCACGCGGCTGCCCATAAACATCTTCCGCTTATGGAGGATTATCCGGACGAGGCAGTGAAAACCAACATTATAGGCACATATTATACTTCCCTTGCGTCTATACAGGCAGCAGTGCGCGATTTTATTTTCGTATCCACCGATAAGGCTGTTAACCCGACTTCCGTAATGGGCGCTACCAAGAGGGCTGCAGAGAAAATCGTTCTTTCTCTTAATAAAATGCAGAATGTCACAAACTTCAGGCTGACAAGGTTCGGGAACGTACTCGGTTCAAGGGGAAGCGTTATCCCTGTTTTCGCCAGGCAGATTGAAAAAGGAGAAAAAATCACTGTTACCCATCCGGACATTACAAGGTACTTTATGTCAATTTCAGAGGCTGCCCGTCTTGTTATTAAGGCTGCCACCGAACCTCAGGGAAAGATTTTCGTGATGGATATGGGAAGGCCTATTCGTATTCTTGACCTGGCGAAAAGCCTTTTATCTGTCTATGGCTACAGTGAAAGCAATTTCCATATAGAATTCTCAGGCCTGCGCAGGGGTGAAAAGATGCATGAGGAACTCAGTTATTCAAGGGAAAAGCTGAAGCCTTCAGCATTTGAAAAACTTTTCCTGTCACAGGAGGACTTCACGCCACTAAGCCGTGAAGAAATCATTGCTATGGTAACAGAACTTGCCGAAGCTGCTGAAAAAAACAACCGCGCCTTCATTTACTCGAAACTTGGAAAATTCGTGCAGGAATTCAAATATAATGAGCAGGAGGTCTGATTGTTTTTTATCATTAAACTGGCCTGGCGTAACCTTTTCCGTCACAGGGGTAAAAGCCTTATAATAGGAGTAATACTTCTCATTGCCTCATTTTTCATGACTATGGGAAACGGTGTTATAAACGGTATAAACAAAGGCCTGTATCAGAATCTCGCACTTTCTTTTCTCGGAGATATAGCCCTTTTATCGACAAATCAGGAGGCTGAGGATCTTTTATACGACAACATATCCAGTATGGAAATTATAAGTTCTTATACAAATATCAGAAACTTTCTTGAAAAAAGGGATGACGTGGCGGCTTTCATGCCTATGGCAATAGGTGCGTCTTCGATTATAGAAGAGGACCATCCGGTTGACTGCCTTCTAGTTGGTGTAAAATTTGAGGATTATCAGAAGTTTTTTGGGTCCAATGTAATAATAACTGAGGGTGAAGGCTTTAAGAATAACACCAGGGATGGCGGAATAATTTTTTCAGATAGATGGCGGGAACATGTCTTTGACAGAACGGGTTACTGGATTTCACCAGCAGGTTATCCTGTTCATTTTCTAAACAAAAACGCTGTAGACGTTATAATAAAAACTAACCTGGTATTTATAGGATACTCAAAAGAAATGGGAAATGATATCAGAGTGCCGGTAAGGGGAATAATGCATTTTAAGGATTACAACTACAACTGGGGTTATTTTTCAATAATGGATATAGAATCATTCAGAGAATGCTTGAATTACCTCACCGGAGAGGATTCGGCAGCAAGGGTATCTGCGGAAAATAAAAAAATCCTCAATATGAGCGAAACGAATCTTGACAATTTATTCTCTTCAACTCTGACCGCCGAATCAAATACAGCTTCAGACAATAAGGAAATAATAAAGGAGCTAAAGAAAAAGAAAAACCCGGAAACTGCTGTTCAGGACCCCGATAATGGCACTTACAACTACATAGCATTAAAAATCAGAAAGGGTTCGGACCAGTTACAGACTATAAAAAGCTTGAATGCAGCCATGTCAAACGCCGGTCTTGACGCAAAGGCTGTGCCATGGCAGAAAATCTCAGGCCAGCTTTTTGATGGTACAAATATCTTCAAGAATATCATTTCGGTATTTGTCTTTTTCATGTTTTTTGTTGTAATAATTGTGATTATGAACACTCTCAATATGTCAGTCATAGAAAGGGCCAGTGAGATCGCTATGATGCGCTCCATCGGAGCAAAAAAAGGGCTTATCGCATACATTTTTTATGCTGAAACCTTTTTGCTGACCATAGCTTTTGGAGGTTTGGGTATCCTGTTCGGAGTGATCGCCGTCAACATCTTATCACATTTGAATATCACAATTACTACAGGTGAAGTTGCACCGATGTTTTTTGCTTCCGATCATTTCAGGCCCTTTGTTGGCCTGTTTGGAATATTAATCTCGGCAGCCGAACTTTTTATTTTCTTATTAATCGCAGTGATCCTCCCGGCAAGGCTTGCCATGAGAGTAAAGCTGCTGGAAGCTTTCTCAAAAGAATAGGGAGAAATCGATGAAAATCACATTACTCTTAGGCCTTCGCAACATCTTCCGCCAAAAGAGAAGAAATTTTCTGCTGGCACTTATAATATCATTTGGTATGGCAGTGCTTATCATGTCGGGATCTATTAGCGACGGAATGATGGATATAATGCTTAACAACATGCTTGTAAACTGGGTTGGTCACATCCAGGTGACTATTTTTGAAAAACTTGATAAAAACGGAAATATCATAAGGAACAGGGATAAATTAACCCGGATTCTGATGAAAAACCTTCATGATGTAAAAACTTTAAAAGAGAGCTTCGATCTCTGGCCAAGAGTTATTGGAAATGGAAGAGCTGCAGATTTATATCTGGCAAGTGTCGAACCGTCAAAGGAATTTTTTGCAACTTTACGGCTGTCAAGCGGCGATCCTTCGGATTTCACAAATTCTAAAATAGAAAACGCTGTAATACTCAGCGAACCCTATGCAAAAAAACTGAGGGTCAAAGTCAACGATTTTATCAGTGTCGAGCTTAAGACGGTAAACGGTCAGGTCCAGACGGCAAAATTACGGGTTACCGGTATAAACAGTGCAGCAGGAACCATCTGGAATACCTTCTCTGTTTACATCAAATCACTTGATTTAAAACGGATTATGGGATATATGGATTATGAAACATCAACCTTCAGGGTTATCTTAAAAGACCTGGATACTACACGGAAACAGGCTGATACACTCTATAAAGCCCTGATACCAGATTCGGCTTTCATACCCCTTTCAGGCAGATATTCTAATTACTCTTTGCTTGGATTTTCGACAAACGAATCGGATTTGACTCTTTTAAAGGGCAACCTGGATTTATTAAAGGGTGACTGGGAAAAACTTGCAGAGACGAACATCATCCTCGTCGGAGAAAAATCAGCTTCGGAAATGCGGCTTGTTCCAGGAATGACACTGAATTTTTCATATACAGGGCTTGATAAAACGGTAAAAAATTTTTCCTTCAGAATTGGAGGGATTTTTAAACAGCCAGACCGGCAGCTTGATAATGTAATTTTGCTCAATGAAAACGATTTCAAAAACATTTATTATAAAAATATGCCTGAGGAAAGCTTGAAAGGCTTTAATCCATTATGGAAAAAATCCCCAATTCTGCCGGCTCTTGTCAGGGAGTGGACGCTGATGCCCAGGGTCAAAACTTCTGATGAAATTGAGGAAATGTACGACAACATTATCAAGAGTGCAAAAAAGGGAGCATATCTGATACTCACCACTGTATATGAAGATAATTATGGAATGCTTCAGTGGGCATCTATTGCCAAGATTATAAGCGTGGCAAGTGTAATTATCCTATTTCTCATAACCCAGATAGGCGTTCTCAACACCCTGAGGATGTCTGTCAGGGAAAGGACCAGAGAAATAGGGACGATGCGCTCCATCGGAATGCAAAAAAACGGGATCAGGGACCTTTTCATAAGCGAAACATTGCTTCTGACCTTTTTCGCCTCAATACTGGGAATTTGCCTGGCATTTGCAGTGATGGGATTATTATCTTCCATTTATATAAATACAACCAGTGAGGCATTTTCAATTTTTGTGCTTTATAATCACCTGCATTTTATTACATTCCCCGTTAAAATATTTTTTTACATCGTGATACTTCTTATTATAGCTCTTTTCTCAGCCTATTTTCCGTCAAAAAAAGCTGCAAGGCTTCCTCCTTCCGAAGCCCTGCGCCACTACGAATGACAGGCTGTCATCAACAATGATTTTACAATCTTTTGAAATGATGTTATGATTATTAGATTGAGGAGTATGAATTAAACATGGCTAGATCGGAGAGTCATTTTGAAGTAAAAACAGCCATCGTTCACGATTGGCTTACCGGAATGAGAGGGGGTGAAAGGGCCCTGGAAGCAATTTACGAACTCTATCCATCACCTGTATATACTCTTTTATGTACGAAAAATTTTCAAAGCAGCATTATCGATCACTCTAAAATAATAACATCTTCTATCCAGAAATTGCCTTTTTCAGGAAAATTCTATCAGAAACTCCTTTCTCTTTTCCCTAGAGCAATCGAGGAATTCGATCTTTCTGGGTATAACGTTGTGCTTTCCAGCTCCCACGCTGTGGCCAAAGGAGTTCTGACAAACTCGAATCAGCTCCATATCTGTTACATGCACACGCCGATGAGATATGCATGGGATTTAACCTTTCAATACCTCAGGGAATCCGGCTATGAGAGGGGTTTGATAGGGAAAATAGTGAGAAATATACTGCATGAGATCAGGACCTGGGATATTATTTCTGCGAACAGGGTCGATTATTATCTAACAAATTCGGCATATGTAGCTAAAAGGATAAAAAAAATCTACAACAGGGAGGCTGAGGTAATATATGGCCCTGCTGATACGAATTATTATACCCTTTTTGAGAAAAAGGGAGAAAATTACCTGGCTGCCTCACAGATGGTCCCATATAAGAGGATGGACCTGATCGTTAAGGCTTTCGTCAGGATGAAAGGCAGGAAACTCACTGTCATTGGGAGGGGTCCTGAAGAAAAAAAGATAAAAAACCTGGCGTTAAAGTGCCCGAATATTGAATTTATCGGTTATCAGAGCCCGGAATCTCTGAAGGATTTCCTTCAAAAGGCGAAAGCCTTCATCTTCGCTGCGGAAGAAGACTTCGGGCTCATGCCTGTAGAAGCCCAGGCATGCGGGACACCTGTAATCGCTTTCGGAAGGGGAGGTACTTCAGAAACAGTAATTGAAGGTAAAACCGGCACTTTTTTTTACTCACAGGATGAGGATAGCCTGATTGAGGCTGTAAAAAGATTTGAAAAGATGGAAAAAGTCTTCGACTATTCAGAAATCAGGCAAAATGCTTTAAGGTTCTCAAAGGAAGAATTTCAAAGAAAATACAGTTCTTTTGTCGAGAAAAAGATAAAATCCTTTTTCAGGTAATAAAGACGGGATTTCATTATGAAAGAAAGATGGATAGGAATAGGCCGCATAACCGGCCTTCTCTGTATCGACCTTATCTCCTACTTTTCTTCTTTGTTGGTCGCCGTATTTACCAGAGAAAATTTCGTTTACTTTATCACGAGGGGCAAACCCTATTATTTCTTTTCCTATCAATACTACCTGTCTATCTGGTGGATGCCGGTTATTTTTATAACCATCCTCATATTTGAAAGACTTTACACTAAACGTTATCCCTTCTGGGAAGAAATAAGATCTATCCTGAAAGCTGTTACAATTACGGTTCTCTTTATTTTTTTCATGATCACTGTAAGGAGTATGTATGGTAATATCTCCCGGCTTGTCCTGATCTTCACATGGTTATACCTTTCATTATTAACGATCCTATTCAGATACTGGGGTAAAAGAGTCCTTTACTATATTGGGCTCTGGAAGGAAAAAGCCCTTATTCTGGGTACCGGTCCCAGTGCGGTAAGTACGGTCAGGGGCCTGATAAATGATAAGCAGATGGGTTACAGTGTGGTGGGCTTCCTGGATGATATAAAAGGAATAAATGAAATTGAGGTAGAAGGAACAAAATACCCGGTGTTCTGCGGAATAAAAAATTTCACAAAATTTGTTTCCATGCTTGAGATTTCAACTGTGATAATATCAATGCCCGGCCTTCCTCCTGAAGAACTGACCAGGCTGACCAATCATGTCCAGAAAAATGTTAAAAACGTGGTCCTTGTTCCGGATATTGTAGGGATAGCTCAAATTAATACTGAACTGCACTACCTTTTCATGCAGAAATTATTCCTGCTGAAAATAAAAAACAATCTGCACTCTCTGGCCAACCGTTTTGTAAAAACCATCTCTGACATTGCAATTATTCTGCTGGTTTTACCTTTCTTCATAATATCCTTGGCCGTTATAAGCATACTGATAAAACTCGACTCGGAAGGCCCGATTTTCATAATTCAGGGCAGACTGGGATATAGGGGAAAAGTCTTTAATTGCATTAAATTCAGAACAATGTATAAAGAATCAAAGAAGATACTAAACGATCATTTAACAAAAAATAAAGAAGCGCAAACAGAATGGAAAACTTATAAAAAATTAAGAGTATACGATCCAAGGGTTACCAGGATCGGTGCATTTCTCCGAAAAACATCGCTTGATGAAATCCCCCAGCTTATCAATGTAATGAGGGGCGAGATGAGCATTATAGGTCCCAGGCCTTACCTCCCCTCTGAAAAACATGAAATCGGCGACTACAAGGACATTATTTTCATGACAAAGCCCGGTATAACGGGCTTATGGCAGGTATCAGGAAGGAACGAACTTATATTTTCCGAGAGGATGAAACTCGAGACATGGTATGTCGAAAACTGGTCGGCCTGGCTTGATCTCATTATTCTTTTTAAGACAATAGGGGCTGTTCTAAGGAGAAAGGGGGCTTATTAACAGAGGAAGGTGTCAATTCATGTCAAAATCCCGTGTTTATTTCACGGATTTAAGGACTTCACCGGGAAAAAACCTTCTTGATAAACTGGAAACTCTCGTCAAAAGAACGGGGATTCAGAATCTTGATCTGTACAAGAAATTTTCCGCAGTTAAGGTTCATTTCGGGGAACCGGGTAACCTTGCATATATAAGGCCGAACTATGTCGCAAGAGTTGTAAAGATACTTCAGGCTGCCGGTTCATACGTTTTCGTGACAGATTCTAATACATTGTACAAGGGCGGAAGAGGCAACGCGGTTGACCATTTGACTAGCGCTTCGCAGAACGGTTTTAACACTATTACACTTGGATGCAATGTAATAATTGCCGACGGGATTAAAGGGACAGATTTCAGGGAAATCAAATTGAATATGAAAAACTGTAAAACTGCCAAGATAGGAACTGCCATAGCCGATGCCGATATTATTATATCCATGAACCATTTTAAAGGCCATGACCTCGCAGGTTTCGGAGGCGCACTGAAGAATATCGGAATGGGTTCGGGATCAGTCGCCGGAAAGCTTGAAATGCATTCTGGTAATAAACCGCAGATTAACAGGAAAAACTGTTCCTCATGCGGACAGTGTGTTATTAATTGCGCCCAAAATGCCATTCATATCAACGGTGATAGAAAGGCAGTCATCAATTATGAAAAATGTGTCGGCTGCGGGCAGTGTATTGCGGTTTGCTGTTATGATGCTGCCCATGTAGTCTGGGGTTCTACAAATACCCTGGAAAAGATTGCAGAATACTCTTATGCAGTCTTGCATGGAAAACAGCAGTTCCATGTGAATTTCGTTATGAATGTTTCCCCCAATTGTGATTGCTGGGATTTCAATGAAATACCGATTGTGCCTGATATAGGAATTCTTGCATCATTCGATCCAGTAGCGCTTGACAGGGCAAGCGTAGATCTTGTAAATAAGGCTCCTGTCAATAAAGATAGCGTTATCGGCGGAATAAAAGAAGGGATCGACAAATTCACTGCCTTATACCCCGGAAGCGAATGGAAATCCTGTCTCGATTACGCACAGAAACTAGGTTTGGGTACACAGGATTATGAGCTTATCAGTGTTGGAAAATGAGGAAAATAATACATATAGACATGGACGCTTTTTTCGCTTCAGTTGAGCAGAGGGAACATCCTGAGTTAATGGGAAAACCGGTAATTGTCGGAGGCAGGCCAGAGGACAGGAGTGTGGTCGCCACCTGTTCTTACGAAGCCCGTAAATTCGGGATCCATTCCGCTATGGCGACTTCAAGGGCTCTTTCACTCTGCCCCCAGGCAATACTTGTCGAACCTCATTTTGAGTTATATGTTAAGGTTTCGGAAGAGATAAATTCAATCTTTCATGAATACACAGATCTGGTGGAAAGCCTTTCCCTTGACGAGGCATATTTAGATGTAACCGATAATTATACAGGATTAACTGCTTACAGGATCGCCAAAGAGATCAAGATTAAAATTTTTTTGAAGACAGGGTTAACAGCCTCCGCCGGAGTTTCTTTCAATAAGTTTCTGGCTAAAGCAGCTTCAGGATATAAAAAACCTGATGGACTCACTATTGTTTTACCGGAGAATGCGGAGAGCTTTATCAAGAGACTGCCTATCGGGTCATTTATCGGAGTCGGCAGGGTCACAGAAAGAAGAATGCATTATCTGGGTATCAGAACAGGCGCCGATTTATTTGAGAGGAGTTTAGCCGAGCTGGCCAGTAACTTCGGAAAAAGCGGCGAATGGTTTTATAACCTTGCAAGGGGGATCGACGACTCACCTGTGATGCCTTACCATAAAAGGCTTTCGGCAGGAAGGGAAATAACCCTCCCCAGGGATATACTCGATATTGATAAAATAAGAGAGTTGTTGAAAAGCATATCTGATGAAGAGGAAGATATACTTAAAATTATAGGGGAAGAAAATGGTGCCAGGACTGTTACCCTTAAAATAAAATATTATGATTTCAAGCTTATCACCCGCAGTATCACCCTTCCCTTTCCCCTATTTAAATCCCGGGATATTTTTAAAACAGTACTTCAGCTTCTTGATAAAACCGAAGCTGGGAAAAAGAAAATCCGTCTTGTGGGAATATCAATGTCAAACTTCGGTAAAAAGGAAGTCAAAGCAAAACCGGATGACAGGCTTCTGCTCTTCCCTTAATGGAAGTTTTTTAAGATCAGGCCTATCTCTTCAGGCTGTTCGCAGTACCAAGCATCGAATCCGCTGTCTGAATTGCGCGGGAGTTGAACTCGTAAGCCCTCTGTGCTACTATCATATCCACCATTTCCTGGACTGCATTGACATTTGACATTTCAAGAAAACCCTGGTGGATCATACCATAGCCGGCTAATGATGCTGTCCCCTCGACAGCAGGGCCGGAAGCCGGGCTTTCTTTAACATAATTTTCTCCGATATTGGTCAGACCTGCCGGATTGATGAACCGGTATAGTGAGATAGTTCCAACTTCAGTGTCTTCGTCGCTGCCGGCTACTTTCACGGTCACCCGGCCATCCTTTCCGATTGAAAGGGTCCCGACATCGAAGTTTTCAGGAAGAACGATTGGAGGGCTGAGCCTGTATCCCTGTGAGGTCACTATTTCCATATTACTGTCAATTTTAAGTGACCCGTCTCTTGTATAAGCGCTGCTCCCGTCAGGAAGGGTAACTCCGATAAATCCTTCCCCTTCAAGTGCTATGTCAAATTTGTTCCCCGTGTTCTGGAGGCTTCCCTGAGTATAAAACTTCTGGGTAGCAGCGGCTCGCACTCCAAGACCCGTTTGTATGCCGATCGGATACTGGCTGATCTCAGAAGAAGGGGTCCCTGCAAGTCTCTGGGTTTGATAAAGCAGATCTTCAAATTCAGCTCTTGTTTTTTTAAATCCCGTCGTATTTACATTCGATAGATTATTTGCAATCGTATCGATATGAAACTGCTCACCGATCATTCCTGAAGCAGCTGTCCATAAAGCTCTCATCATAATTTTCTTCCTCCGTTTATGTATTAAACATCGGAAGAAAATCAATTTGGTTAAATTATTTAGCCTCACTCCTCCTTGATGAATCTCAAAATATTCCGGTAGACATCTTCAAAAGTAGTATTGAACATCGTCAGCAGGTGTTTCCTGTGTTTCCATCCTTCCAGATTATAAACTATTTTATGCTTCACCCGGGAAGATATATGATCATATATATAATCCATATTCGCGAAAGGGACCGTTTTGTCTCCGGAAGAATGCATTAAGAGAGCTGGAATTCTGACCCTTGCCAGATTCTTCCTGGTAGTCCTCATACCCATTAGAAGGCTGTAGATCTGGACAGGAAATTTCCCGTAAAAACCAACCCAATCAGCCCCATCATTATCTATATTATCCCCGGCAGAGCTGAATGAAGGGATGTCGCGAATGAACCATGAAATTGATCTGACCAGATAATGAAGAGGGTCATTTATAAATACAGGTGCCGATATGACAACAATCCTTTCCATCGCCAGTTCTCTTGAATCCCCGAAATCCTCGGCAAGTCTCAGGGTCAGCATCCCGCCGAACGACAGACCGCATACTGTTACTTTCTCATATCTTTCCCTGTATTCCAGGTATATGTCTATTAGACTCTTGTACCATTGTGAAAAATAGGTTCTCCTAAAAAATTCTCTTGTCGTGCCGAAACCATATAAGCGCGGGATCAGGACATTATAATCTTTTGACAGCAATCTTCCAACCCTCTCCCATTCGAATGGAGAACCCGGAAAGCCATGAACCAGTATAATGAGTGAAGACGATTTACTGTTTTCGTAAAATGCCTCTTCTGCCCTGGAGTCAAATAGGGTCGGCTCATTATTCCTGTCGTACGCCGAAGGCTCTGAATAAAAGAGCGGGGTATTATTAACCAGTAATAATAAAACAATAAATAATGAAGCAAAAATAATTAAGTATATCATCATTTGTATTCTTCCCCAATGGTAGCCCTGCCGAGGCGAGAGAAATAGCCAAAAAACGCTGGCAGATTGTGAACAACGTTTTTCGCCTCGGCAATCAGGCTTGCCATGCCATGCATCGATATCCCGTATTGGATCATCTTTGCTGAAGCATCGACCCTAATTTACTTCCAGGAATTCGGTTAAAACTAAAATTCGGCCTGATATCCTCAGAACGTTAATATTGTACTTTGTTTTTTTAAAAATTCAATGGTTTTATGACGATTATAGTCACCTATTCCCCTTTTTCCGCAACATATGAAGTAAGTGTAGATTTGCAAGGCGAATAACTGCGAAAAGCAAGTTGTTGTCCGAGCACAGACCCTGTTAATCAATCAAGTTAATCGTAAAATAATAACATTTAAAAAGTTAATATCTTTCAGGGTTTGTGTGAGTTCAACTTGCAGCGGTTTTGAGCCTTAGTAAATCAAGCTTACTGATTCAAGGCGCTAGGAAAAAGGGGAATTAATAGTGATGAAGACTTACAGAAGTTCATTTTGACAAAAACAACGCATTGATTTATTATTATTCCACCTGATCGGACCGGGATGGTTTAAAATGAAAGTCTACTCACGTCTTTCGAGCTACGCTTTTAAATACAAATTTCATTTTGCGTTTTATCTTTTTTTTGTCATAATTATAACTGGAGCTCAGATTGCCGGTATCCTGGGAATAGGTAATTTTTTTTCAAACGCTTTTATCGGCAGGAATTTCGAAAAAGTGAACCTTACGGTAATCGCAGGGCTGCTGGGGCTTGGCTTTATCTGGGCTTTTTCCCACTATTTCATATACCTCTTATCCAATACTCTGGCTGTAAATGTCATGCATGATATAAGGTTTGATGTCTTCAGGAAACTCATAGACTTGCCCGTATTTTATTATAAAAAGAACAAAAGTGGCGAAATTATGTCTAGAATTTTGAATGATGTCGGTATTATAGAAAACTTTTTCATGAATATTGCTATGGACCTATTTTTGCAGCCGATGATTTTCATATCTGTAATTATTTATATGTTCGTGCTTAATACAAGATTATCATTGTATTTTTTATCTATAGGCCCGGTTATCGCCATTGTAATTGCCAGCCTCGGTGCTATTGTCCAGAGGCTCAGCCTCAGTGTTCAGAAAAATATATCGGACATCACATCTGGAATCGAGGAAGCCATTTACGGTATAGATATCATTAAGGGATACGGCGTCGAGGAATCCATAAAGCTGAAATTCTCTGAATCCAACGACTCTCATTTAAATGCAGTAAAGAGGGAGATGAGAATTAGGTTTCTGGGAACGCCGTCTTCTGAATTTTTCGGGGTTATTGCCGTCCTCCTTATCCTTTTTCTTGGAGCTCTCAGTGTCCAGAGGGGTATAGCCACGCCTCAGGATATAATTAATTTCTTTTTCGCGGTTATGGTGCTTTCACAACCTTTCAGCCGGATTTCTGACATCTTAATGGTGCTGCGTAAACTCCAGCCTGCCGGTGCAAGGGTATTCGAGCTGATCGATTCCAGGGAAAAAGAGAATACGGACTTCCCCGATTTTGGTACTATCAGGGGAGACCTGGAATGGAAAAGGCTCTATTTTCAGTATGAGAATGACAGGACAGCGCTAAGCAAAATAAACCTGTCAGTAAGGCATGGAGAAACTGTGGCCATCGTTGGTCCAAGCGGGGCAGGAAAAACAACGTTTATATCCCTTGTTCCAGTTTTTTATCATCCTGTCAGGGGAGAATTTTTAATAGACGGGAAAGACGTTTCTCACTATAATCCCGGTTCCATCCGTTCCCAGATAAGCCTGGTTACTCAGGAAAGTATACTCTTTTCAGGATCAATCATTGAAAATATCAGGCTCTCGAAACCTGAGGCAGGGAAAAAGGAAGTAATAGAGGCGGCAAGAATCGCAAATGCGGATCAGTTCATCAGCGAATTGCCTCAGGGATACGGAACAATCCTTGGTGAGAGGGGGGTCAAGCTATCAGGAGGGGAAAAGCAGAGGATCGCTCTGGCAAGGGCTGTTCTGAGAAAACCAAAAATATTGATACTTGACGAGGCTACCAGTTCACTGGATGCCAAGTCAGAGCAGCTTATACAAAAGGCAATGAAAGGAATCCTTGGAAATCAAACAACGCTTATAGTATCCCACAAGCTTTCAACCATTATGAACGCCGACAGGATAGTCGTCCTGGAAAATGGTAAAATCATCGAGATAGGAACTCATGCTGAACTCCTCAGTCAGGGCGGTATCTATAAAAAGCTGTTTAATATCCAGGCAAGCCTATAGCAGACCTTCAAGCTCATCAAAACCCAGCATAATGTTCATATTCTGCACTGCTGCTCCGGAGGCGCCCTTGCCAAGGTTATCAAGTCTTGATATCAGCATGATCTGGTCTTTATGCCCCGTAACGAATATTTCAACCCTGTTTGTCCCGTTCAGAGCCGTAGGTGATATAAAGCCGCTGCCTATCGCATCAGTTTCTTCTTTTGAAATAACAGATATGAAAGGCTCCCTTTCATAATTTTCCTTGAGAATTTTCCTCATATCGTCCGGTGTAATTTTCTTTGGAAGTAAATATGAATGGATCGGCAAAAAAACCAGCATCCCGTTATAAAAATTACCAACAATAGGTATAAAACTGGGATTATATTTTAAATGTGCATATTTTTTCATTTCAGGCAGGTGTTTATGTTTGAGATCAAGGTTTTTAGGCCTGCAGCAGACATCCATGCTGCGTTTTTCTCCATAAGATTCAAACTCCGATATCATGGTCCTGCCGCCTCCGCTATAACCTGTAATGGAATATGAAGTTACAGGATAATCTTCTGGAATTACGCCGCTTTTCACCAGTGGTTCGAGGGCAAGCAAAAACCCGGTCGAATAGCATCCGGGATTTGTTACCCATTTTGCATTTTTGATTTTTTCACGGCTGCTTTTTCCCAGTTCCGGTAACCCGTAAACCCAATCAGTATCCACTCTGAAGGCTGTGCTCGAATCAATAACCTTAGCCTTAACATGCATTAAATGGGAAAAAGCTTCTCTTGAAGCTTTGTCAGGCAGACAGAGTATAACCAGGTCTGCCCTCCCATACCTTTCAGATTTTTCTATTGAATTTTTTCTATCCTGTTCCGGGATTTCTATTAATTCTATCCCCTCATGATTTTTCAGCATTTCAAAGATCTTTATCCCTGTAGTTCCATGCTGCCCGTCAACAAAAATTTTTTTCATCCTTTATAGCCTGTCCCTCTTCTTGATAGCTGTATTCAAATGCTCATATATTAATTCCTGGTTTTTAGTAGGAAATTTCAGTGCCTGTTCAAGTTCAGCCACGGCTGCTTTGTAATCCTCAGTCTTGTACATGGCCCATCCAAGGCTGTCCCGGTAAGCTGCGGAATCGGGATTTAAAGCCACTGCTTTCCTGCATTCATTTACCGCTTCGTTGAGGTTTATGCCGAGTTCGGCAAGAGTATAGCCGAGGTTATTATGAGCACTCGCATTGTTCGGATCGCACTGTAAAGCCTTTTTAAAATTGAATATCGCCATATCAAACTTTTTAGTCAAATAATAGACATAACCGAGGGCAGAAAACGACATTGAGCTTTCCGGATTGATCTCGAGTGATTTTTTAAAGAATTTCTCGGCTTTGGAATAAGTCCCAAGCTCAGTATAAATAATTCCCAAAAGCATATTGCACTGAATAATCTGCATGATGGAAAGTTCCCTGGAAGTTGAGATGTTTTTGAGACAATCAGCTGCTTTATGATAATTATCAACATTTAAAAAGCAGATGCCGAGATAATAGGATATCAGGTCATTGCTTCCGGACTCCTTTTCCATCGCCTGCAGATCCTCAATAGCGGGTTTATATTTCCCCTTGAGGATAAATGTGTCCAGAATATTATCGAGCTTGTTCACAAGCTTTGAATTTTTTTTCATTACTCCCCTCCCTCTATAAAAAAAGCCCGTTCCTTCCCCCTTTTTGGGGCAGGAACAGGCAGCTTCTTTAATATGAGCCTGGATTAAAAGAACTATTACTTACGGGTATTCGTGACATTTTTTGTTGAGGTTGAAGAACTTTCACTGGCAGCATTTTCTTCCTCAAATACAGAAGCTTTATCCCACTTAATCATTGTAATAGCTTTCTGACCCGTTTCCTTAACATAATTAAGCCATGGTCCCTGCGTCACTCGAAGCAGATAAACAAAAGACGATTTATCACCTATTTTCCCGAGAGCATAACATAGGTCCGCCACAAGGCCATTATCCCTGGCGATCTCAAGCTGGCTGTGCATAACATCAAGGACTGGCTTTTTCCTCGCAGCTTCTCCCATGTCTCCCAGTGCCTGTGCAATCCCTCTTTTGACAATATCGTCATTTTCATATCTAAGCATTTCAACAAGATACGTGCTTGCCTTTTCGTCGCCTATCGCTGAAAGTGCTTTTGCCGCCTCAACTTTCACTCTCCAATTATATATTTCCTCCCCGCCGAGCACAAGCCTTTTTGTCTGGAGCATTTCGATAAGCATATCGGTAGCTTCCTTGGCTTTCAGCTCGCCGAGTCTCTGCATTGCCTTCATCCTGATTTCATCATCGGCAGGGTCTGTTGACCGTATAACATCTATAAGCTGGGGTATTCCGTCAGGGCCTACCGTACTTACCGCATCTTCTGTAATATTATGAGCACCGTAGAACAACCCGCTGGAAAATAAAAATGAAAGCACAAGTAATAAAATCGGTGAATTTTTCATAGGCGACTCCTAAAAGTAACTCTAAAGCTACTCATATTTTGATTTATTTTCGGAATTTGTCAAGTATTTCTTAACTAGAGGAAGAATTGTACAAAGTACCACTATTGATAAAAATAGGCAAAAATTGTTCTTTGTAAAGTATATTTTTGACTTTTCTGCAGGTGAAAATTAAAATTTCCCCGCATCGGCTGAAGAAAGAAGTGAAATGAAAAATAAAAAAAAATATTATATCCCTTTATATTCCTGCTTAATTCTGGCCTGCTCTCTGGTATGTTATTTTCTCATGCCTGTGATTATCATTAAAGAACCGTCAACCGGAAAAATAGAGTATGAAGGCGGGTATAGTTACCCGGATGGTCCCTTCTGGGACGAGAACGGCTATATACCTGCGGCGCAGAAGTACATTAACGGAGTTTTCTTCATGTCGGACCATCCCCCCCTTGGAAAATTGATCATGTCGCTGGGCGAGGTATTAATAAATCCGAATGAAAATATCGACACTTCATCTTTTCTTACAACCGATTTTATCCATACCTTCCCTGATAATTATTCATTTGCCGGTATGCGTTTTTTCCCTGTGCTTTTCGGGGCTTTATCATCCGTGCTTTTTTTCCTTATTCTTAGCAGGCTGTCAGTTTCCATACATTATGCATTTGCATTCACTTCCCTTTACCTCTTCGATAACGCCCTTCTTGTCCATTTCAGGGGAGCAATGATAGACGGCATACAGATTTTTTTCATACTTTTGTCCATTTTATACTTTTTGATAATTGTGCAAAAAAGAGGTATTAGAAGCCCGATGGAATATTTTATTCTTGGATCTCTGATCGGCTCCGCTATTTCAGTAAAATTCAACGGTGCAATTTTGCTTTTATTATTTATTTTTCTTGCATTTGAAGATTTCAGGCCGATCATAATGAAACTCAGGTTTACCTGGAAAAGTAGAATAGATTTTTTCACTAAAGCCGTTTTATCGGCTTCTGGAGTTCTGCTTGTTTTTTTCATATCATATTACATCCATTTTTCTGTTGCATCACACGTGGAAGGCAACAGGCTTTATTTCGCGTCAGCCCAATACCAATCTATCCTTAAATCAAAAACAACTGCAAACCCCGTTCATTTCTTCATGATGCTGAGGGATTCTTTCGCCTATATAGAGAATTACGAAAAGGGAGTCCCGCAATGGGACCCTGCCAAGATCAATGAAAACGGAAGCCCTCCTTATGCCTGGCCTTTCGGTTACAAAAGCATTAATTACCGCTGGAGCAAATCAGGGGGAAGTGTCGCGTATCTTTATCTCCAGGGTAATCCCCTCATCTGGTTTTCAGGATTATTCGGGATTTTCATGGCCACAATCTTCGTCTCAGGGGTGTTCTTATTCAAGACCCCGGCAGAAGACAGGATGGATTTTCGAATGATCTTTTATTTCACCGTACTCTATTTTGCATATATGGGATTAATGCTGACCATAAAAAGAGTGATGTATTTATACCATTATTTTATCCCTCTGCTATTCTCCCTTATCCTCGCATTTATGATTTTCCAGCATTTTTTCAGGAAGGAAATGAAGACAAATGACAGAATTCTCCGTAACATATCGATAATTTTTTTCATTGAGATATTCTGTGTTTTTCTTTTCTTTTCCCCATTGAGTTACTTTATACCGATGGACAGCATTAGTTTTATTAAAAGGTCATGGTTTAAGGTCTGGGGACTGGTTCCTGTAAACTTATAAATTAAAGTTAGGAGTATATATGAAACATTCAGGCAGTAAACTGATATTTCTTGCTTTTACTCTTCTTTTCGGAATTTTTTTTATTTACCGCCTGGTATCTCCAATTGTTTTACACAGGAATATAAGTATGACAATTATCAAACAGAAAGGGATTATCAGGACGCTGGATACTCCTGTTCTTACCGATTTTACAGCAAAATATTATATTAATACAATAAACTTCAGGCCGGGTTATATTCTTTATCATAACGATCTTGGAGACTTTGCTTACGACCAGAATTTTTTTCTTTTTTTTAATTCTGTTATACATGTAAATAAAGAAGGACTTTACACTTTTATGATAGCGTCAGACGACGGTTTCCGCCTAAAGCTGAACGGTCGTCTTATCGGGGAATTTATTTCGGACAGGTCTTATAACTCCAACCTGTACACAATCTTTCTCGCCAGAGGTAAATATATAATGGATCTTTCCTATTTCCAGGGCTTCGGACCGCAGGGTTTAAGCGCACAATACCGTTTTAATGAAAGCACAATTTATTATTTCTTCGGGGAGGACTCTTCGTTTATGAGCTTCAGCCGTTAGTCATCCCTCAAGGCATTTAACAAAATATTTCCTGTGCCTTGGACCATCGAATTCTGCGAAATAAATCCCCTGCCATGTTCCAAGAACAGCCCTTCCGCCGGAAATTATAAGAGTAAGAGAAGGACCTGTCAGGCTTGATTTGATGTGTGAATCAGAATTCCCTTCAGAGTGGGCATAGCCTCCGGGGGGAACAATCCTTGTAAGATGATTGACTATATCATAAGCTACATCGGGATCGGCGTTTTCATTGATAGTCACCCCGGCTGTAGTATGAGGAATAAAAACAAGGCAAAGACCGTCTTCTATGCCGGATTCCGAAATGCATTTTTGAACAGATGAAGTAATATTGATTAATTCATTTCTCCTTCCTGTGGATATCGACAACTCAAAAATATTTTTCATCTTATTTCTCCTCCTGAAAACTTTATCATAGCCCGGATTCCATGTCAACCGGCAGACAGTATAAGGGATCATGATTAATTACTTCCTTTTCTTTATTTTTTATTTTTTATATCTTATAATGGTTTTAAAGTTTGACTGTCGGCGGGAAATAATGCCAAAAAGAATTGAAAAAAGCAGCCGGAGTTTTGAAGACGATATGAAGCGCCTGGAGGAGATCGTCGGGAAACTCGAAAGTGGTGTCCAGATCGAGGAAGCGCTTCTTCTATACGAAGAGGGTATGAAACTTTCCGGAAAACTTGAATTAAAGCTATCTGACATTGAAAAAAAAGTTTACGAAGTAAGAAATGTTTCCCGCTTGGATAACGGCCAAGATACTGAGCCTGATATCGGCCTTTTTAAATAAGACAATGATATATTGCAGGAGGTTTTCATGCATTTAAGGCCGACAAGGATCTCAGTAAATATTAAAGCCAGCTATTACCTTAAGAACTGCGGGGGTGAAGGAAATATTGTTGATATTTCAACTGGTGGCATAGCAATCGAGGTCAGGCAGATCTTTGTGGTAGGCGATCTTGTTAGGATTATTTTCCGCCTTCCTGACGCAACGAACGACGAAATAGATTTCTGGGGCATAGTGAGAAGTGTTAACGGAAGCATAATTGGAATAAGATATGAAGAAATATCAAATGAAAATATTGAAAAACTCGAGCAATTTGTAACGACTTTGATACTCCAGTCCGGTCGAAGCACAAGAGAACCATTTGATTAACATTTATCTCTAAATTCAGGAGAAAATCTTGAAAATCGGTTTTTTCAATCGAAAGGGTGATAGCGGCGGTTTTTACGGAGAAGTTGAGGGGGAATACGTAATAAAACTCAACGATGATTTTAAGAGGGCAGGGGACGGCGAGGAAAAACTTTCAGGACTTGAGATACAGGCACCTTCTAATCCTTCTAAAATAGTAGCAGTAGGTTTTAATTACAGACGCCACTCAGAGGAAATGGATTTCAAAATTCCTGAAACCCCCATCATATTTTTAAAACCAGCCTCAAGTGTCCTTCCCAATAATGGTAAAATCATTTATCCCGCTTCGTCCGCGCGTGTTGATTATGAGGCCGAACTCGCCGTTGTAATAAAAAAAAGGGCTAAAAATGTCTCACGGCAAGATGTTTTTAATTATATACTGGGTTATACTGCCTTTAACGACGTTACCGCAAGGGACCTTCAGGCAACTGACGGACAGTGGACAAGGGCGAAGAGTTTCGATACATTCGCACCTTTTGGACCTTTTATTGATACTGAAATCTCTGATCCTCAGGATCTCAGGATACAGGCTATACTTAATGGTGAAATCAGGCAGGATGCCAGAACTGCCGAGATGATCTTCGATATATTTGAGCTTTTGAGCTTCATCAGCACTGTGATGACTCTTTGCCCCGGTGATGTCATAGCAACAGGTACACCAGAAGGCATAGGGGAAATGAAGAGAGGCGACGAGATTATTATAAGGATTGAAGGTCTGGAAGATCTTGTTAATACTGTTGCCTGAGCAACCAACATTACCGTTATTTTACTTTATATAATATATTAATTATATTTATACGGGAATTTTAAAGGATCTAATTATAATATTTGAATAAAGAGGTTATTTATGCTGATTCCAATGGTTATTGAACAGAGCAACAGGGGGGAAAGAGCTTATGATATATATTCAAGGCTCTTGAAAGACAGGATCGTTTTTTTAGGTTCCGCAGTTGATGACGATATTGCCAATCTTGTGATTGCGCAGCTTTTATTCTTAGAGGCTGAAGATCCTGAAAGGGACATCAATCTCTATATAAATTCACCGGGAGGAATTGTTACATCAGGGCTTGCAATTTACGATACTATGCAATATATAAAATGCGATGTTTCCACTATCTGCATAGGCATGGCCGCCTCTATGGGAGCAGTACTCCTGGCTGCCGGTAAACATGGAAAACGCTTCACACTTCCTCATTCTCGCATTATGATTCACCAGCCTTCCGGAGGAACCCAGGGACAGGCGACAGATATAAAAATACAGGCAGAAGAAATGCTCAGAACAAAGAGTATGCTGGACTCAATACTGGTAAAGCATACAGGTCAGCCATTGGATAAGATTGAAGCCGATTCTGATAGAGATTTCTTTATGTCCAGTGATGAAGCGAAAAAATACGGAATTATCGATGAAATAATAGATAAAAGGAAATAAAAGATGTCCGTGAACAAAAAAGAAAATATAGAAAACAGTCTGACAAGGTTTAAAAAAAATGTTCAATGCAGTTTTTGCGGAGCTTCTTCCAGCGAAGTTTACAGAATGATAAAGGGGGAGGGTGACGTTTATATATGCGATAACTGCCTTTACAATTCTTATCAGGCTATCCAGGCTGAGCATAGAAGCAACACTATCAGCACTGTACACAAACTCCCGAGGCCTAAAGAGATGAAAGAATTTCTCGATTCTTATGTAATCGGACAGGATAACGCAAAAAAAATACTCTCAGTGGCTGTTTACAATCATTACAAGAGAATTTTTTCAAATTCATTTGATGATGAAAAAAATGATGTCGAGATCGAAAAAAGCAATATAATTCTTTTAGGTCCCACCGGCAGCGGTAAAACACTTCTTGCCAAGATACTTGCCAGGATGCTTGACGTTCCTTTTGCCATAGCTGACGCCACTACCCTGACAGAAGCCGGCTATGTAGGTGATGATGTTGAAAATGTTCTCTTAAGGCTTCTTCAGAATGCGGCCGGAGGTTATTTCGATCCGGAATCCAAAGACCTTGAAAACTTGATTTCAAGGGCGGAAGTTGGAATCGTTTATATAGATGAAATCGATAAAATAGCAAGAAAGAGCGAAAACGTATCCATTACCCGGGATGTATCGGGAGAGGGTGTTCAGCAGGCACTTTTAAAACTGATAGAGGGTACGGATGCGTCGGTACCGGCATACGGAGGCAGGAAGCACCCCCAGCAGAAAAATATCATGGTTAATACCTGCAATATTTTATTTATAGTTGGTGGAGCTTTCGTTGGACTTGAGGAGATAGTAAAATCAAGGTTGGGGAAAAAAGAAGTCGGATTTAAAAGTGCTCAGACACATTCCAGAACTGATACTGAAAGGGTGCTGAAAGATATAATACCGCATGATTTTATCAAATATGGACTTATTCCCGAATTGGTCGGAAGGCTTCCTATTACAGCTATACTCCATGAACTCAAAGATGACGAGTTAAAGCGGATTCTTACTGATCCTAAAAATGCTTTAATCAAACAGTATCAAAAACTCCTGGGTCTTGAAAATGTTGAACTGGAATTCACCAACGACGCCATAAGCGAGATTGTAAATAAGACAAAAGAAAAGAAAACAGGAGCAAGGGGATTAAGATCTGTTATTGAGGAAGTTATGCTAGATATAATGTATGAAATTCCATCGATGAAAAATGTAAAACACTGCATCATAGACAAAGATGTGGTAACCCTGGGTAAAGAGCCCAAAATAGCATAATGAGGTAAGTAAATGGGCGAATCCGACAATAAAAAAAAAGAAAAATTCCCTCTGATACCGCTTCGCGGTATAGTTGTTTTCCCATATATGGTTGTACCGCTTATTATTGGCCGCAATACTTCAGTAAAGGCGGTAATGCATGCCTTTGAAAATAATCTCCCTCTTTTACTTTCCGCTCAAAAAAGCAAGGATGTTGAAAACCCATCCGATGATGATATTTTTGACGTAGGATGTGTCTCTACAATCCTGGAACTGATAAATATGCCTAACGGCATGGTGCGGATCCTTGTAGAGGGGCTTAAAAGAAGCAAAATCTCCAGATTTATTCAGGATGACGGTTTTTCAATGGCTGAAGTCGATGATCTTGTTTCTAAAGTAAACAACAGTAATGAGCTTGAGGCACTTATCAGGACTTTAAAGGATAAATTTGTCGAATATATATCGCTTAATCCCAAGATTCCGAAAGATACGGCAGCCTCCATAGTATCGATCGATGATTCTGAAAAATTAATTGACGCGGTAATGGCGAACATACCATCCCAGGTTTCGGACAAACAGGCAATCCTTGAAGAAAATGATATTAACGAAAGGCTCACAAAAACACTTGCTCTTGTGCACAAAGAGATAGACGTTCTTAAAATTGAGGATGATATCAACAAACGTGTTCAGGATAGAATGGAGAAAATGCAGAAAAAGTACTTTTTAAACGAACAGCTTAAAGAAATCAGAAAGGAACTCGATGAGGGAGAATCACAGGATGAAGGCATACTGGAACTGAGAGAAAGGGCGAAATCACGGGAAATGCCTGAAGCGGTAAAAGAGAAATTTGAGAGCGAACTTGGCAGGCTTTCAAAAATACCCAATATGTCACCGGAATACACTGTTCTTTACAACTACATAGAATGGCTGGTAGATCTTCCCTGGGGAAAATATACAGTCGATAATAAAGACCTGAAGGTGGCGGAAGACATCCTTGAAAAGGAACATTACGGACTTAAAGAGGCAAAGGAAAGAATCATAGATTTTATAGCGGTACGCCAGCTCAATCCGAAGTCAAAGGGTCCGATAATCTGTTTCGTAGGCCCTCCGGGAACAGGGAAGACTTCCCTCGCCAAATCCATCGCCCATGCTCTGAATCGTAATTTTATCCGCGTATCATTAGGAGGCGTGAGGGATGAAGCCGAAATAAGAGGTCACAGAAGGACTTATGTAGGCGCGCTTCCAGGTAAGATCGTACAAATGATGAAAAAAGCAGGTTCAATGAATCCTGTGTTTCTTATGGATGAAATCGATAAAATGAGTACGGATTTCAGGGGAGATCCGAGTTCCGCTCTTCTGGAGGTTCTTGATCCGGAGCAGAACAACACATTTAATGACCATTATATGTCACTTGATTTTGACCTGTCCTATGTTTTTTTCATCACAACGGCAAATAATCTCTACAATATACCCATACCCCTGAGAGACAGAATGGAAATAATAGAAATTCCGGGTTATACGGAACTCGAAAAAAAAGAGATTGCGAAGAAATTTTTAATACCGAAGCAGATGACAGAAAATGGTATGACAGACATTAAGGTAAACTTTACAGATAATTCCATTCTCGATATTGTAAGATTTTATACCAAGGAAGCCGGGGTCAGGAGCCTTGAGAGAAACATCGGAAAGGTGATCAGAAAA
Organism: uncultured Brevinematales bacterium; assembly: GCA_964413265.1. Lineage (GTDB taxonomy): Bacteria > Spirochaetota > Brevinematia > Brevinematales > JAOACQ01 > CAVYGN01. The sequence goes on along the minus strand of CAYPRX010000119.1, from coordinate 39,867 downwards.
ATCGCCAGGGACAAGGTTAGCCTTGATGTAAATTCGATACGAATAGACTCGAAAAAAATCTCAAAGCACCTCGGTGTAAGGAAATTCGATTTTACCCGCGGTCAGAAGGAACCGAGGGTCGGCGTGATTGCCGGACTGGCATGGACTGAGAACGGCGGTGATGTTCTTTATATAGAGAGTTCAATCTTCAAGGGTAAGGGTGATCTCATACTTACAGGCCAGCTTGGAGAGGTCATGCAGGAATCAGCAAAGATTGCCTTTTCATACGCCAAGTCAGTGGCTGAAAAGTCCGGAATTGATCCGGTGCTCTTCAGACAGAACGATCTTCACATCCATGTACCTGAAGGGGCAATACCCAAAGACGGACCCTCGGCTGGTGTAACGATGATCAGCTCCATCATTTCAACTTTTTCAGGTAAAAAAGCCCGTAACGACTTTGCTATGACAGGCGAAATAACACTTAAAGGTGATGTATTGCCAATAGGAGGGCTCAGGGAAAAGCTCCTGGCTGCAAAAAGAGGCGGAATATTCAAAGTGATAATTCCAAAAAGTAATGAGAAAGACATAAGCGAGATGAACGAACAGATACTCAAAGATCTAACTATTTATTATGTGGAAAAAATAGAGGAAGTTCTTAAGATTGTAATGATTGAGAAAAATAAGCCAGTGAAGAAGACCGGAATGTCAAAAGCCGGCAGGTCAAAAGCTAGCGCGTAACACCTGCAGTACAGAAATCAAGCAATACTTTATCGATAATTTTTGCGAGTTTACCGAACCTCATTGAATCAGGTAGGTTAGAGCTTATTGCGCTCTTCACGCGGTTTATATACCGGTGCTTATCACTGCCTGTTTTGTCCATCGCTTTCTTTAAAAAATAACTGATTCTATTTATATAATCAAAAATACTCTCTTCAAGTCTTCCCATAGCACTTTCCGTATATTGATTCGAAAGTTTTGATGCCCTTTTATATTTCCTGTTCACATCTGGAAGCACCTTTTCTCTGAGATTAAAGAGTTCATTGACGGCTTTTTTCCAATTCAGGTTATGGGCAAAAGCAATCTTTTCCTGAAAAAATTTTATAAGCATATTGATATAGACCTTGAAGTTATCCAGAAGCGCCATCTTTTTATTGATCTGCCTGTCTGTAAATAAGAAGAAATGATAACCGAAGATAGCAGACTTTACTGCTTGAGGGAACCTTGCGGGCTTGGATATCAAAACCTTGGCAAGAAATTTTAAGTATATATGACCGTATGAGCTGAAGCCCTGGAGAAAAATCGACCTTATAAGGGCATAAAAGTATATAATTATATTGGATATCGAAAATTTTTTCACAGAAGAATGGTATTTATTGGGAAGGATATTTATAAGATCATAACAGCGCTTGAAATATACCCTTGGTTCATATACTGTCGAAATTACCCTTTTATAACCCTCAATGAGCTTGTCGACCGGCATTCTGGGAATAAAATTCAATTCAAGGGTATGGGTATTGTTTCCCGATACCCCTTTGATAATCCTCTTTTCATCCGAGAGCCTTTTATAAAGCCTCGTCTGTTCAAGTGCTGTAAGGAGCCCGACCATTGCCATTGGTATAGCGGCATCGTTTATAAATTTGATCTGGCGGTCAAAAATATCATCTTCATCACTGTCAAAACCTAAAATAAATCCGCCTGATACTTCCAGACCCTTGCTCTGTATTTTATGTATGCTTTCAAGCATTTTAATTTTTGTATTCTGCAGTTTGTTAGCAAGCTTGAGCGATTCTTCCGAGGGGGTTTCAATGCCTAGAAATACCCCGTTAAATCTGACCTCAGCCATAAGATTCAGCAGTTCTTCATCATCTGCAAGATTTATACTTGCTTCAGTCATAAATGTAAACGGATATCTTTTCTCATTCTGCCATTCTAATATGGTCCTCAGCAGTTCTTTTACAGCAAATTTGTTCCCGATGAAGTTATCATCAACAATAAAGACAGATCCCCTGTACCCTGTTTTATAAAGGCTTTCAAGTTCATTGATGAATTGCTGGGGCGATTTTGTCCTCGGTTTGTGGCCGAAAAGCTCTATAATATCGCAAAACTCACAATCAAAAGGACACCCTCGTGAAAACTGCAAAGCCATGGAGGCGTACGCATTAATATCTATCAGGTCAAAGCGCGGTAAAGGGGCCATAGACATCTCCGGCTTAAGACTGGATCTGTAAATCTTCGCTCCTTTTCCCTCTTCAATGTCCCTGAAAAAATCCGGCAATGTCATTTCAGCCTCATCAAGTACAAAGTGATCAACCCCCGCAATATTCGCATATGACATGGTCGGGTATGGCCCGCCTGCGACAACAGTTTTATTATGTTTATGGGATAGCCTGACTACATCGTCAAAGGAATCCTTTTGAACGATCATAGCGGAAAGAAAAACATAATCCGACCATTCAATATCACTTTCTTTTAATGCTTCTACATTCATATTTACAAGTTTAAGGTCATATTGAGGGGGAATGAGAGCAGCAATCGTCATCAGACCAAGAGGTGGATAAGCCGCCCTTTTCCCGATAAATTTCAGACTGTGCTCAAAACCCCAATATGTGGAAGGAAATTCGGGATATACTAATAATATATTCTTTTTCACTTTAAAAGGTTAAGTCTTAACCAAAAATATGTCAAGGTAATCTATGTGTCTTAGCTGCATATAAGCCTCTTCCTGGCCTCTTCTCCCAGCAGGGCTAATAAAACAGTCAATCCTGGGCTTTCCTTCCTTCCCGTAAGCGTAAGGCGAAGCGCACCGGCAAGTTCGCCGAATTTTAATGAATTTTTTTGGGCTATATGCCTTAACCCCTTCTCAATTTCCTCTGTGTCTTCATCCGGAGGGATAGAGCAGATATATTCCGCTGCCTCCTTGAAGGCCTTTTCCACAGCAGGTTCAATCTTGATCTCTTTCAAATCCGGAATATCACCGGCATAAAGAGACACTTCATTATAGAGTGATTTCATTGTCTTATGCCTTCCGCGAAGCAGTTCTACTGCTTTCTTAAGCCAGGTGCTGTCGGACATCCTCCCCTTCATTTCAAGACCAGCAGCCGCCGTGAATTCCATGAAATGTGAATAAATCCTGTCGATATCCTGTATTTTCATATGTCTGCCGTTTAACCATTCCATCTTTCCCTCATCATAAACAGCACTGGATCTGGCTATTTTTGAAATATCAAAAAGGCTGATGAGCTCTTCCTTGGTGAAGACCTCTTTATCGCCGTATGACCATCCGAGCCTCGCTATTGTGTTGAGAAGAGCCTCAGGAAGTATCCCTGAAGAACGGTAATAATCTATTTCTTTAGAACCTTTACGTTTAGATAACCTGCTTTTATCAATGTCCATTACAAGAGGAAGATGAGCAAAAATGGGAACCCCTAAAGAAAGGTATTCATAAACGATTATCTGTTTTATTGTATTGGTTATATGATCTTCACCCCTGATGCAGTGGGTAATGCCCATCAAGGCGTCATCAATTACTACGGCAAAATTGTAAGTTGGTGTACCGGTGCCTTTCATTATGACAAAATCATCAAGTTCAGTAGTATTTACCGAAATGCCACCTTTTACAATATCATTAAAAGCTATAACCCTGGGTTTTCCGATTCTGATGCGTAAGCTCTCATCGCTGTAATAAGCCATGCCAGTCGAAAGAAGCTTTTCTGCATAGGACCTGTATATATCGAACCTATCGCTTTGCCTGTAAAACTCATCGTAATCCATCCCAAGCCAGGCCATATCTTCGATAATGGATTCAGTATATGATTCTTCCGAACGGGCAAGGTCAGTATCTTCTATCCTCAGAACAAAGATACCGCCCATATGCCTGGCATATAGCCAGTTGAAAACAGCGGTTCGCGCGCTGCCAAGGTGAAGCTTCCCTGTCGGCGATGGTGCGAATCTGACCTTTATATTCTTTTGAGCCATTTATCGATCCGGAATTTCCAGCACTTGAGAATGGCTTCGTTTACAATCCCTCCGCTCATCTTAGTTGTGCCTTCATAACGGTCGCGGAAAATTATTGGGACTTCCTTGATCCTGAAGCCTTTCCATGTTGTCTTGACCTTCATCTCAATTTGAAAGGAATACCCGCTTGAGCTTATCCCGTCAAGGTTTAGCTGTTCAAGCACCCTGCGTGTATAACAGTTGTATCCGCCGGTTAGATCTGTAAGTTTCACACCTGTTGAAATTCGCGCATAAATATTCCCGATCAAGCTGATGAGCAATCTTTTCAGATCCCAGTTAAGGACCCTGACACCCCTGATATAACGGGACCCGCAGACAGCATCATATCCCTCCTTTAATGCCTCGGTAAACAGGTGAAGTTCACAGGGATCATGGGAAAAATCAGCATCCATTTCGCAGAAGAAATCATATGATTTATCCTGTTTCAGGGCCCATTTAAATCCTGCGACATATGCCTTTCCAAGTCCTGCTTTTTGTTTACGCTCTATCAGATGTATCCGCTCATTAGACTGCACCATTTTTTTTACTATCCGGCCAGTACCGTCCGGTGAATTATCATCAACAACCAGAACTTCAAATGACCTTCCCTGTTTAAGTACTTCGGGTATGATTAGCCTTATATTTTCAGCCTCGTTATATGTGGGAATGATCACCAGACCCTTCATAAAGACCTTCCGGAATTAAAACCTTCGATAATTCTATCATAGGAGGGGTTTTTTGGCAATCTAGAGCACGATATCAAGATCCTTCATCTTCCTCAAAAGATTATTCGGCAAGATTCCAAGACTGATAGCAGTCCGTGACACGTTGTTGGCGTTCATTGAAAGCTGGGTAATTATATACTTTTTTTCAAGCATTTTTTTTGCTTCGCTGTACTGCATTGTATTTTGAAAAATGAAGTCCACACCGTTTTTATTCTGTGAAACCATTGTATTCCTTACATCCCCTGGAAGTATCACCTCATTCTCTGAAAAAGCGTAAAGCCTCTGCATGAGGTTCTTCAGTTCCCTGATATTTCCTTTCAGAGGAATTTCACAGATAAGTTTCATCGCTTCATTGCTGATCGATTTTATAAAGGAACCGTTTTCAATACAGGCCTGCTTTAAAAAATGTTCGGCCAGATTTTTTATATCCTCTTTTCTCTCTCGCAGGGGCGGAATATTGACGACAATAACCCCTATCCTGTAAAAAAAATCCTCTCTGAATTTGCCTTCACTGACCGCCTCTTTAAGGTTCCGGTTGGTCGCACAGATCAGACGGAAATCAACCTTTATCTTGTTTTCACCCCCCACACGGGTAATTTCCCTGTCCTCAAGGACTCTTAACAGCTTGGCCTGCTGTGAAAGCGGCATCTCCCCCACTTCATCAAGGAAAAGAGTGCCCTGACTCGCAAGTTCAATTTTCCCCTTTCTCACACTTGAGGCTCCTGTAAAAGCTCCCTTTTCATGGCCGAAAAGTTCGCTTTCAAAGAGGTTTTCAGGAATAGCTGCGCAGTTCTGTTTTATCATTTCATTCTTGCCGCGTTTACTCTTAAGATGTATCAGGTGAGCCACATGCTCCTTACCCACCCCGCTTTCACCGGTTATCAGTACCGGGAAATCAATATGTGAGGCTTTTTCTATTAAATTGTTCATCTTTTTTATTGCGGAAGATTCTCCTACAATTTCGTACTTTTCCAATTCCTTTTTTAGAAGGCTCGAAAACATTTTATGTTCAATCGCATTGTTGATTACCACCTTCATCTTTTGATAGGAAATCGGTTTTTCGACAAAATCAAATGCACCCATCTTTATAGAGAGGACAGCCTTTTCAACACTCGAATACCCGGATATCATAACGCATTCTATGAAGGGATATCTCTGCTTGATGTCGCTTAAAAGTTCAAGCCCATCCTCATCACCAAGTTTCATATCGATAACGGCTATTTCTATTGAATCGTCCTCCAGAGCAAGGTATTTTTTCGCGTTCTTTATAGAATCCGCGCCTATGATATCATATTCCCCGAATACACCTTTTAAACTGGATATAACGTCTTCATTATCGTCAACAATAAGCAATTTCATATTCCCTCCTGGAAGATAAGCGCGAAGGTCGTGCCCTTGTCTATTCCACTCTCAACTTCTATCCGGGCGTTCTGTTCCTGAGTAAGGCTCTTTACAATTGTAAGTCCTATCCCGATATTTCCTTTTTTTGTTGAATAGCCTGGCTCAAATATCTTTTTTACTGTATCCGGGCTCATCCCGCACCCGGTGTCTCTGATCAGAATGACTTTTTCATTCCCGTCATTTTTTAATATTACTTCAACTCTTGAGCCTTCCCCCGCCTCTATGCCATTCTTGATCAAGTTTCTTATTGTTTCCTTGAACAGGATTGTATCGATTTTCAGAATAAACACAGGCTCAATTCCATGTGAGAGTTTCGCATTTTTAAATTCCCTGCATACCTCTTCTATGATAGGGATTACATCCCTTTCCTCAAGATTTGCATCGGGAAAATGGGATATCTCCCGGAACTTACTCAAAATCATTTTCATTTCATTGAGCTTATTGAGTATAAAAGATACTTTATCTTTTTCATTCCCCTTGTCTGCAAGATATTCCATATATGTCTGTATGGGTGAAATGATGTTATTGATCTCATGCACTATTATTCTTGAGATTTCCTTCCATCCCCTGTATTTCTGGATATTTCCAAGAATTTTTTCATAATTTTTGAGTTTAATTATCATATCATTAAACGCTCTGATGAGAGTCCTGATCTCCTCAGTTCCCGTCTCTTTTAATAAAAGATCCTCCTCATTTCCTCCGAAATAAACATACCTTACGGCACTTGATAACTTTCCGATCGGTTTGGTGACCCCGAAAATAAAAAAAATGTATAAGAGCGACATAACCACGGCTTCCAAGAAAAATATTCCCAGGACGGAGCGTGTTATCTCAACGACCCTTTGTTTGGAAAAAGCCCTGAATATGGAAACTTTCTGCGATACCTCCGGGCTTTGAGCAGAAGATTTCGTTATATTGACCAGTTCATTCTCAAATTCCTTTTGGGTGTTTGAAATAATGGTATAGCTTGCCAGAAGGGATGTCAAAAGAATAAAAATCAACGCCGATATGAAAATAATAATAAAGCGTACTCTCATTTTCCTTCCTTTTTTTCTGATGAACCGAAATTATAATTCAGGACAACCTTTGGCTTATTGCCCCATAGATTCACTATCTCAGGTGCCATATCGCAGCTGATAAGGATTTTAACCTCAGTTTCAATATCAATGCCGGCATAGAGATCAGCGTTTGTCAGAAAAACAAATTCCTGAACCGAGAGAATGTTCGTCATAATATTGAAGGTATAAGGACCGGCGCTGTTTAAAAAATAATTAGTACCGTCATAATGAATATTTTTAATAATGGACATCTTATAAATTTCCCTTCTATTGGCGTCAGATTTCAAGTCATAAACGATATAGACCGGTATTCCGCTGTCAATAATGCCCTGAAGAGAACTGTTTATCAGATTTCCGCAGCGGAATTGGCCGTTAATAATCGTAGGATCTTTAAGGTTCCTGTAAACAAAAAAATTATCACTGGACACGACAGGATATGCGCTTATTATTCCCAGCACGGTCAGAATGATTTTAAAAGATTCTGCAAATTGATTACCGATGCCATTCATATAAGCTCCATTTTATATTATTTAAGCAAATTTCATACCACTGATTATTGAAAGAAGTTATCAATTGCGACAAGGCAGAATAAGCAAAAAAAATTCAATATAATCAATTATAATATATCAAATTTGATATAATTTCAAGCTTAAATGATGCTAAGGAACAGGAATATCTTTGAGTATGTCAAGAATTGAATTATGGATCAGGCCATTGTCCGCTATGATTGTATTCTTGTAGATATTGTAGATTTCTCCGGAATAATCCGACATAGTTCCTCCTGCTTCAGCTACAATGATCTTGCCCGCGGCTGTGTCCCATGGTTTCAGGTTTTCCTCATAGAAGGCCTCGAAACTTCCTCGGGCTACATAACACATATCTATGGAGGCCGATCCAAACCTTCTGAAACCGGTGAAATTATGACTGATCCGTGCCAGAGGCTTCATTAGAAATTCAACCCTTCCGATGGATTCATAGGGAAAGCCGGTTACAACCAGGGCTTTAGATACTTCCCTGACATCCGAAACATGTATCCTCTTTCTGTTGAAAAAAGCTCCGCTGTTTTTTGCGGCCCAGAACCATTCATCAAGCATAGGGTTATAAACAACCCCAAGAACGATTTCATTTTCAATTTCGAGCCCGATGGATACGCTGACAAATGGAATACGGTGTGTGAAATTGACCGTTCCGTCCAGAGGATCGATAATCCATTTGATTGAGGAATCTCTCTGCATTGAGAGATTTTCCTCTGTGAGTATGGAATGCGTGGGGAATTTTTCCCGTATCATCCCCACTATTAATTCTTCTGATGCTCTATCGAACTGAGTAACAGGATTCGCGAAACTCTTAAAAAATATATTCTTTTCAGCATAAAACCCCTTTTTAATTATATTACCTGCCTTCAAAGCGCATAGAAATGCAAAATCAAGAAATTTATGTAAATTCCTCATTAATATTCTCCTAACCTACTTTATCCTTAAACAGAAGGTCCATGAACTCCCTCCCCTTTAGATGGGTATATTTACCCTCAAGACAGGTCCTTTCACTATACTTAAGGATATTTTTATCTGATGAAACTCCGGTACCGGATATAATGAATGGAACTTCATCCCTTGTATGATCGCGAAGACTTATAGGAACTGGATGGTCCGGTATAACTGCGAACCGGATATCACCGCCAATCCTCCTTTCGAATTCTTTAATAAAAGTCCCGATAAGCCTCCTGTCGCAGTCCTCGATGACCTTTATCTTGTTTGCAAGATCTCCGAGGTGAGAACATTCATCCGCCGCTTCAACATGGATGTAGACAAAATCATTATTTTTTAGAATATCGACTGCTGCCTTAGCCTTGTTCTCATAATTAGTATCAATATACCCCGTTGCTCCCTCCGGCCTTACAGCCTCCATTTTTCCGAGTCTTCCCACGCCGAGTACAACATCAACAGCGGAAATAATCCCTCCATCAAGTCCATATAATTCTTTAAATGACGGCATGTTCGGCTTTTTCCCGCCCGACCATGGCCATATCATGTTTGCAGGATTTTTCCCTTCTCCGATCCTTCTGATGTTCACCCTGTGGCTCTCAAGATAACTCCGGGTTGTGTAGATAAGGTCTACAAGGGCCTTGGAGGTTATTTCTCCTGATTTTGTCCTGGGTCTGGGCAGCAGATTCTCCCAGGACTTGCCGTATGAAGAATCCGGTTTTTCATAAACAACCTCAGTACTGAATTCCTTCCCTTTGAGATACAGAAGATTACGGTAGCTTACACCGCTCCTGAACTCGATTTTTTCGCAGCCGAATTCTTTTTCCAGACCGGCGATTATTTCCTCTGATTCGCTGGTTTCAATATGGCCGGCCGAGTAATCGATCAGAATTCCATTTTGAACTGTGATCAGGTTAAGTCTGAATGCCACAGTATCAGGCCCGAGAGGTATTCCCATTCCATAGCTCTCTATCGCACCTCTCCCAGTGTAACATTTCTCGACATCCCATCCAAGGATGGACATATTTGCAACATCGGAAGAAGTTGGAAATTTATCTGGAAGTGATAAAAATGTCCCGAAAACGGCTTTTTTCGCCATCTTGTCGATATTAGGCGTTTTCGCTGCCTCGAGCGGAGTTTTATTACCCAGCTCAGAGAGAGGGTAATCGGCCATTCCATCAATCAAAAACACAACAAATTTCATAAAAAGCCTTAAAAAATCATTTGGAAGCTGATTTCTGCATAAGAAATCCCCGATAGTAATCGACCGAGTAATGCAGGCCTGAAATGATCAGCATCAGGGATGCTAAATAAGTGCCGTACTTCACAATCAAACAAAGAGTTTGATGGAAATCTACCAGCATCGGGACAAGAGAATCTTTCAACAGGTACATTGCCAGGACAAAACCGAGAACCATTGTTGTTATTTTACCACTGAGCAATGGCTGGACAAGTTTTTTTCTGGAATTCAACGCATATATAGCGCCCATTGATATAACCAGGTCTCTCATCAGGATCAGCAGGAAAAAATAAATTCCTGTCTTGTGGCTGAAATAGAGAAGAGCTGAAACAGTTATGGTCAGGATCTTATCGCCCATAGGATCAATAATCTGGCCGATCTTGCTCATAGATTTCATTGCCCTGGCCAGGAAACCATCCAGAAAATCTGTCAGGTAAGCAATGATGAACAGGATAAATGCAATAAAATTCGCTTCAGGTGTATTGATTCGCATCTGATCGACAATCGGAACAACGAGGATTATGCGGATTATAGTAAGTACATTCGGGATTGTCCAGAACTTATCACTGTAAACAATTTCTTTATCTGGCATAAATTACTCCGGATTTGTTGATTGTTTTTCTGCAACATTGATATTGATTTTGAATATGCCGAACACTGCTTTTTCAACTGGCATTTCGACTTTTATCCAGCCTGGAAAAAGCATCGGATTTGTCTTGTCCCAGGGCTTATTAAACCCGAATAAGAACTGATAATTCTCCGGGAACTTCTCCATTTTTTTATCGTTGACCATAACTCCCTGATGTGCAAAAGTGATCCCGGCAACAAGGCGGGTTATATCCTGCTTCTGACCTGCATCGCTTATCAGATCCTCGATGTTGTTGATAGTATAATATTTCGGGAATAATTTTGCGGCTTCGCTGTAGAAAAAAGGCTCGCTTCCTGCAAGAAGCCAGTACTGCCCGGCCTTTGCATTTTGCGGTATCTTCAGCTCAAAATCTCTCTGTTCATATTTAGACCCGTATTTCTTTAAGAGCACGCTGCAGCGGATAATATCTCCTGGATAATAGCTGCTTCTGTCCACTGTCAAATTATCCATTATATAATAATCTAAACCCTTCCTTATATCAATTCCAATAGTAATCCTGGAAAGCTTTATTCCCCCGATATTATTATCATAAAATGAGGCAAAAAGAATATTCAGATCAGATATCAATCCGTAAATACTTAAATAAGAAGGATTGAATGCATAATTAAAGACATTTTGCGCCAGATAATGTTTCTCATTGTAATTTATATCAATAGCATAACTCAGGGTTATGGTTTTATCATCAAGGTAACCTGCATGATTTAGAAGCGATGAGGAAACCGCACCTGAACATAGTGATGGGAAGTAAAACCGGTTGTCAGCAACACGGAAATCATAATGATGAACATCCCCGTTATTACTGATATCCACACTGACAGGTACCATGCCAAGTTCGGCGCCTTTTCGGCAATAAACCCCGTTTTGTCCGTCATAAACGACCGCTCCAATCGGGGCAGTGGAAGTGCCGATTTTAAAGGAAAAATAGTTTGAAGGCACAACAGTGTAAATATACGAACGTGATATAGGAATGGATACTCTTCCTGCAAGGTCCATCGGATGTCCAAATATATAAATATCGTCGTTTGAAACATATGTCACTGTCCCGATCCCCTCGACATGATAATCACCGTCGACAAGGTTCACTGCAACTGAATCACCGGCTTTTAAGTTGCTGTACTGTGCGCCTTCAGGGCTTTTGATTGAATCTCCTGAATTCATAACGAGAAACCTGTCACCTGTGCCGTCATCCAGAACCTTTCTGACATTTGCTTCACCATCCGCTGAAAAACCGTTTAAAAGAACCGGGGTCCCGATTTTTTTAAAATTCAAGGGCCCTGAGGATACCTTTTTAGAGTTCAAACCACCGGAGTTGTCCTTTTCAGCCACTATCTGTTTTATGGGGGTAATACCGCAGATAGGCTCTTTCGTATATGTCCAGGTGTAAGCTACGGCGCCTAAAAGCTTGTCATCGATATAAACAGGGCTGCCGCTCATTCCAGCAATGACGCCGCTCTTTTCAATATCTGGACCTGATAGACGTGCAAGAATGATATCACCTTTTGGATTCGTATTTCTGATGACATCTATTATTTCGACACCGAATTTTTCAGGTTCCCAGCCTTTGAATACCGAAAGACCGTAGCCTCTCATTCCTGGCTTGACATCTGAAACATCCATAAAGCTCTGTGCGCATGAAAACGAAAAACATACAAATATAAAGATGATAGATATAACTTTATTCATTAAACCACCTGCATATTATGTTAGCATATATGAGAAGAAAAATAAAGATTCACCGGTAATATCGAATAATTACAAGCCAACAAATTTTGACTTTATAACTGGATATTAATTAAAATTAGATCAGTAATTTAATAATACTAGGAGAAAGCTATGAATCCGGTAGAGGCTTTTTTAATCCATCCCGATATCAACCCCCTTATACTTCAGATATGGGGACCTTTTGCCATACGCTGGTACAGTCTGATGTATGTATTGGGTTTCCTCTTCTCTTACTTTTTTATTTATATTCTGATAAAAAAGGGTAAAATAAAGGTTACAGAAACTGAACTTTCAGATATAATTTTCTACGCTTTTCTCGGTTTAATAATCGGTGGAAGGCTCGGTTATATTCTGTTTTACAATTTAGGTTATTATATGCAGAACCCTGTAGACATTATTAAAATCTGGGAGGGAGGGCTTTCCTTCCATGGAGCATTGATAGGCGTGATCATCTCCGAATGGATTTACATCTCAGTGTTAAAAAAGAATTATGTGAATTATCTTGATGTTTTCTGCATCCCTATCCCCTTCTGTCTTATGATGGGTCGGTGGGGGAATTTTGTAAACGGCGAATTGTGGGGCAGGCCGACAAATGTTCCATGGGGTATGCTGTTCCGGAACGCCCCTGGGAATCTCCCGAGGCACCCTTCACAGATATATGAAATGGCACTTGAGGGTCTCCTTCTTTTCATTATCCTTTTGCTTTTAGCCAGCCTCAAGCATAAACCCAGAGGTCTTATCATTTCATCCTTTTTTGCAGGGTACGGCATTTTAAGATCTTTCGTTGAATTTTTCAGGGAGCCGGATGTCCAGCTAGGATACCTTGCCGGAAGCTGGCTCACTATGGGAATGGTTCTATGCATCCCGATGATTCTTATCGGGGCAGCAGGAATCTACTATTCTCTAAAGCTAAACAAAAGGAATGACCTGTGGGCCTGATCCATGAACTTGATTATGATACCATCGTAAAAATAGCTGCAGGTGAAGTAATTGAAAGGCCTGCTTCGGTTGTCAGGGAACTCCTCGATAATTCGATAGATGCCGGAGCTGACCGGATTTCTGTCGGAATCTCAAATGGGGGTAAAACCTACATCGAAGTCCAGGATAACGGCATGGGTATGGATAAGGATGATCTTGTTATATGTACAAAAAATCACGCAACAAGTAAAATATCGAGTTTCAAGGATATTGATATTCTAAAGACTCTAGGCTTCAGGGGAGAAGCCCTTTCAAGCATAGCTGAAGTTTCACAGATGGTTATACTCTCCAGGCAGAAAGGATCGCCTGAAGGGTTCCGGTCTGAGATCAGGAACGGCGAGAAGCTTAAAGTAACTGAGACGGGTATGAATGTTGGAACAACCGTTATAGTTAAGGACCTGTTTTATAATCTTCCGGCCAGAGAAAAGTTTCTATCCGGCGCTCAGGCAGAACAAAAACAGCTTGAAAGAGAAATAGTGAAAAAAGCACTAGCTTTTCCTGAGATAAGCTTTGAATTCATCACTGAGGGAAAAAGAAAATTTATTTCACCAAAAAAGTCAACCAGCCTTGAGAGAATAGCAGATTTTTATTCCGACACCACAGAATACCTTATCCCGGTCGAGGGCATGGGTGAAAATTTCAGCATGTCGGGTTTTGTTACAAAGCCTGTTTTCCTGCGTCCCAATAGAATGTACCAGGTCCTCTTCGTCAACAGAAGAGCCGTTGAGTGGAAAAATTTCTATTTCATTATTAATAATTCTTATGGTAATCTTATCCCGAAGGGATACAATCCTGCAGTTTTTCTATTCCTTACAATCAACCCTTCATATGTCGATGTGAATGTTCACCCGATGAAAAAAGAGGTTCGCTTCAGGGATGAGGCTCTGATAACAAAGGCCGCTGTTGAAGCAATAAAAAGATCTGTTGAATCCAATACGGGTATTAGTGAAAGCGACGAAGGAAAGGTCTCCTTCACGCCTTTTGAAGAGCGAATAGGCACTGCTATTACTTCATTCATGATAAATAAAGACTCACCAGGTGGCAGCCTGTTTAAACAAGACAATATGATAAAAATTTCCGAATGTCGTTATATTGGAACTGTTTTTATGACATACCTCCTCTTTGAAAATGAAGACTCAATGATAATGGTCGATCAGCATGCAGCACATGAGAGAATCAATTATGAAAAATTAAAGGATGGTTATGAAAAAAAATTTCTTGAAACTCAGGAATTTCATAACCCCATCAGTATTGAGGTCCCGGCTGGAATCGTTGACGACATTATAGAGAATCTTCCTTTTTTAAAATCAATGGGCTTCTCAGTTGAGCACTTCGGAGGGACAGGTTTTATAATCAGCGGTGCTCCGCTTTTCATTGATTTCAGGGATGCGGCTGAGGCTCTTACTGGATTCATAGAGACCCTGGAGGAAAATCCTGGTGCGAAACCTCTCGATTTCGCAGACAGGGCAATAAAGCAGATGGCCTGCAAAAGATCGATCCGAGCTCATGAATCACTTTCCAAAGAAGAAGCACTGATGCTCATTGGGGATTGGGAAGTTACACCAAACCGTTATTCCTGCCCCCATGGAAGACCTGTTGTTTTCAGTATTTCAAAGCATGATATAGAAAAACAATTTAAGCGTCTTGGTTTCTGAGGGATCAGTCACGTTTTAACAAAGTAAAATAGGAAAAATTACTGGGATTGAAAAGTTTTAACGTCATGCCATCCGGCATATCATATTTGTTAGAAATTATCAGATTGTTCGAATTGCTGCTTCCTGCAACCGGGTTCAGGTAAACAGTTATTATACGCATCTTTGTATCCAAGGTCCATACTCCTGTCTGCTGTTCACCAGTGAAGGGATTTATTGAAACGTAAGTTCTGTCAGGGTTATAAGAAACCTGGTTAGATGAGCTGTCCTTCGAATCGGCAGAATAAGTCCCATTAGGACCTGCCAGATTATTTTGCCACCAATTACCCTCGATTTTAGAACTGTCGTTTGTGATGCTACAGTATAATAATAGAGCAATAGGCAGGAACAAAACGCCAAAAAAGATGGCCTTTTTCATACTTTCCTCCTCCCCCTTGCCGCACCCGATCCAAAACAATTGCAGTATAACATATTTTTCATAAAAAATAAAGCAAATTTACTGATTCTATCGTTTGATAAAACCCTTACAGCCTTTTATTATATCTATTCAATTAATAATTAATGAATGGAGATTAAAATGACCATGGATACTGCCATTGAATTTCTGGATTCCTTCATAAACCATGAAAAAACACCAAGGAAATATGAACCTGGAAGGTATGTCCCTGATAGGGTAAAAAAAATGCTGGCCGGAGCCGGTATAGATACAAAAGGCCTCAAGATAGTTCACATTGCTGGCACGAAGGGTAAGGGCAGTACTGCACATTATGCTAGCTCTCTTCTTGAATCTCTCGGAAATATTAAAGTCGGCCTTTATACCTCCCCCCATGTTCTTAAAATCAACGAGAGGATAAAAATAAACAGTGAAGAGATAAGCGATCGGGAATTCATTCTACTAATTGAAAAATACTCTGATTATATAATGAAATATGGGGAAACTGAAAAACCGACTTATTTCGATATCCTGACATTCCTGGCAATAACATATTTTATCTGCAATACCTGCGATTATGCAGTACTTGAAACCGGGCTTGGAGGTAGGCTTGATTCAACAAATTTTTGTTTACCGGAAGTCTCGATAATAACATCGATAAGCTTCGATCATACAGCCGTTCTTGGCAACACTCTTAAAGAGATCGCAGGTGAAAAAGCTGGCATAATAAAAGAAAAGATACCGTCAGTAGCTTCATTATTGCCAGGTGAGGCTCTTGAAAGAATTAAAGAAGAGGTTGTTTTAAAAAATTCCCCTTTCTATTACTTCCCGGAAAACATAAGTTATGAAATTATGGAAAGAAATCAGCGGGGAGGAATTTTCAATTTCATCCTGCACTTTCATGATACGGAATACTGCTTAGAAAATGTTTATATATCAGAACAGGGGGATGTTTTTATCGAAAATTTCCTGCTTTCTTTGCTTGGACTTACTGCTGCAGGTCTAGTTTTCACGGAAGAAGGGATCAGGAGCGCGGCGAGGATTCGAATACCTTTCAGAATGGAAAAACGGGGAGATTATCTGATAGACGTGGCTCATAACGACAGTTCTCTGGAAAGCCTCTTTAAGACAATAAGGGACTATTTCAGACCTGAACGAGTAAGGCTTTATATAGGAATTTTATCCGACAAGGAAATAAGGCTGATTGCCGGAAAGATTATAGAATATGCTGATTTGTTCGAAAGGATCATTGTTTTTGACTTTCCATCACCGAGGTTGAGCGGCGGAAAACCATTATTCGATTTGATATCAATTCTCGACCGTGCAGAATATTCGAGCGGCATACCGGTTGCTGCACATGAAAACGGATTACTGAATGTCTATACAGGATCTTTTCAGATTATTGATAAGGTGCTGGATAAAGTCCTGATTGGAAGGGATGATTACACATCCTTTCTAAACGGATTCATGGATATACCGGAATGGGAAGAGCTGTATGAAGAAGCCGTGAATGAGAATATCCCTGTATTGAGGCCGATTTCCGCCAGACTTCTTTATCTTATTACAATGATAGCCAAACCTTCCAATATCCTTGAGATCGGGACAGGGAGTGGCTATTCCACTTTGTGGATCATCAGAGGAGCTGGTCCGGCCGCCAGAATAACGACGATTGAAAGGGATATGAAAAGGTTTCATAAGGCTAAAAAGCTCTTCGGGGACAATCCTTCTGTCTCCATCTTTAATTGTGACGCAATGGAATATCTCAAGAATTGCAAAGATGTTTTTGACCTGGTTATCCTTGATGCCCAAAAGAGGAATTATCGTGAGTATCTCGACCTTTTGAAAAAAAGAATTATAAAAGGAGGTATTTTATTCACCGATAATTTCTTTTTCGGTCTTGCAGAGGAGAAAAAAGGTGCAAGGCTCATAAGGCTCTTCAACGAGGAGCTGTCAAGGGAAAATATCTTTGAGGCCCTCTTTTTATCAATAGAGGAAGGCGTAATACTCGCCATGAGAAAGTAAAAAAGAAATCGTTTGCTTTTTTTAAAAAATAGTATTACATTATTTTAAAATAATATTTTAAAAGGAGAAATTAATGGGTGAAAAGAATAAGGGGAAAAAAGAATCTAAAAAACCCCCCCAGAAAACTTTAAAAGAAAAAAGAAAAGCGAAAAAGAAAAAAGAAAACGAGAAAAATAAATAATGTTTGTTATTATCAGGCTGTAAAATCAACCATATTGCCGGTCTTTTCTTTAAGCATTGTAGGTTTCTGTTCGGGCAATTTTAAATCTTCCTCTTTTTTTGCCTTAGTCTGCCTTTCTGTTTCGTTTGCTTTTTTTTCTTCAATTGCTTTCATCTCTTCCCTTTGTTTCTGGACGGTTGTTAATTCTTTATATTGTTGAACAGGCGTTATTAACATGATATCCTCCTTTTCAGGAATTCTACATTCAATATACTTTTTTTTTTATATAATGTCAAGCGGGATGACTAACTTTTAATTTTCGTGACATGATATGTAAAAAAATAACTTGACAAAAGTGTATAGTTACTATACACTTTTTTTATGAAAAATTTAAAATATAAATATCAATTGATTATTAATACTTTAATGGATATTTTTGATAAATATCAGAATATCTACAAAAAGGCTATGTATTTTGGCACAGATTCACTTTTATACAATTCAGAAATCAATATGATTACATGTATTTCAGAATCAAATGAACATTATATCATTGGTCTCGCAAAAGAACTAGGAATAACAAAGGGAGCAGTTTCTCAAATTGTCAAAAAGTTAGAAAAAAAGGGAATGATAACAAAATTTGTCGACCCTGGCAACCGTTCAAGATTATTCATAGAATTAACGCCGAAAGGTATTTGCGCATATAATCAAAATAACGAATCACATCGCTTGATGAATTCAATTTTCATAAGTGTTTTAAAAAATTTGCCGGATGATAAAATAAACATGTTACTCAATATACTTAAAGAAATTAAAAGCAAAATCCTTACTATTCCTGCGGATTATTTATTTCTGTAAAACTTCCGGGAAAAAAAGAATTTTAATGAATAACCAAAATATGCAATCAAATTGGTCAAATTATAATTTTTAAAACCCATAATAATATAATGCATTATTACGCCAATCTTTCCCTTTATTCTTAGTTTAAAGACATAACCTACGCTTGTATAAGTAACCGGCAGAATCCATCCTAAATCAAAAGGTTTGTAATTTTTTAAAGGCTTATCATAGATGAGTCTTTTTATATTCACACCGGCAATAGTGCCCATTGTTTGAGCATAATTTACCGACATTCTGAGATAATTCCCATGATCCAGAAAGGCGGAACAATCCCCGATTGCAAAAACATGATCGTATCCCGTAATTCTCAGGTCCTTATTGACAATAAGCCTGCCATTGGACAGTTCTTTTGTTTTACCGGTGATTTGAACGGCTCTCTTCAGGCCGCTTGTCCAAATTAAGGCCGACTTGTCGAATTCCATTCCGCTTTCCAGTACGACTTTATTGCCGTCAAAGGATTTAACATAGTCTTCCATATAAAATAGAAGTCCCATACTTTCCAGCTCTTTCTTTACATAAGATGCAAAAAGAGGCTCCTGAGTACTCAAGACCATATTTGTTTTTTCTATAAACCTGATAGCTATATTAGGATAATATTTCAATGCTTCATGTATGTTCGCTCCAACCTCAAGGCCAGTGAACCCCGCACCTGATATAACAACATTTTTTAGACTGCCATTCTTTGCCCTTTTTAAGATCTCCCTGTTGATTTTCAAGGCGTCTTCGACATTTTCAAGAGTATATATTTTATCCAGATTTTGATTAAAACCGTAATAATTTACCTCAGCACCGCTGGCAAGGACTAATATATCATACGGATAAATATTTTTAGCAGAAGAGACATTTTTTGAATCTAAATCAACATTAGTGACTGTCTCTCCTAGAAAACTGATATTTTCAGGTAAGAGCCTGACGATTTTTTCCTTAAGGAACTTTTCTTTAACCCTGCCCCCGGCAACATCAGGCAGTGAAGGAAGCATAGCCGTATAATCAGTTTTATTGAATATTGTAATTTCATGTCCCTTCAAAGAGGCCAGTTTTTTTGCGCATTTTACACCAGCAAATCCAGCACCCACAATAATAATCTTCATATCAAATCCAATGCCCGATTATTATACCGGCCGTTGTAAGTAAAACTGTCAGCATCTGGAATTGAACTGTAAAACCCTGTGCAGGGAGAAGTTTTTTCGGATTTTTATAATTATTAAAAAGAATTCCAGTGGCTTTTATTATTCCGGGAATCAAAATGATGATGAGAGCTGACCAAATGCTGAAAATTTGAAAACATATGAGCAGGCCAGTAGCTATATAAACTGAAATAATTAATAGTAAATAAAAATAACGAGATGCTTTTAATCCAAGTCTGACGGTTAGATTCCATTTCCCGGCAAATTTATCCGAGTTATAATCAGGGAACTGATTTATCCATAAAATAGCTGCTGTAGCTAACCCTGCAGGTACCCCAACTAAAAAATGTTCCTTTCTGACAACTCCTGTCATCACATAGCAAACGGCTGCACTTAAAACAGGTCCAAAAGCCAGAAAAATAAATAATTCTCCCAGACCTCGGGAATGCATTTTAAAAGGCGGAGAGGAATAAAAATATCCGAAAAGCAATCCAGCAAGAGAAAAATAAAGTACAAAAAATCTGCCTGTTAAGATAAAAATCAATGCTATGCATAAGAGAATAACAGAACAAGCCATTGCGATCAATAAAAACAGGTTTCTGGGGACCAGATCTCCTATTATACTGCGGCTTCCTCCGTTAAAAGGGCTGACGTTTGGATTTGATGCATCTGAAACATTCCAATCATAATAATCGTTAATAGTATTTGCCATGATATGAACTAAAAACACCCCAATTACTAATAATAATGCATACCAGGGATTAAATTTTCCGGCTACAAAAGCGCACCAGACAATGGCTAATATTGCCGGAAAAACACTGGCAGTTACAAATGGCATCCTTGCCGCCACAAGCAGGTTTTTTATTTTCATGATTCTCCCCTTTTTTTATCCCGTATCTCCAACATATTCAAAAAATTATTGTAAGCAGGCTTTATCTGAGGAAATTTTATTATTATTGGGTGACTCCGGCATTGATCAAGGAGCCCCGAAAAAAACTTTTGTAATTCGGATAAAATTCCCTGGCTTTCATATAATTCAATTAATCTGTTTATCCGGGAATCATGATCCGATTGCTCTGAGTTTAACAGCATTTCCCGGACTATTTGAGCTTTTTCCACTCCCTTCTCTATTGCTTTAATAGAAAGGCAGGTAATTTTACCTTCCAGGACATCGCTCCCCTGTCTTCTTCCTTCTTTCAATCCCATTGCGTCAATTAGATCATCCCTCATTTGGTAAAGAATTCCCATTACTCTGCCTATGCCTTTCAATTCATCCCCGCAAGTCTGTATATCAATACCCGAAATTAAAAATACACCCTCAAAAATTAATCGGAACAATGCACCGGTTTTTTGAGCAGCTATATTTTCCCAATCATTCCATGTCATATTCATTGTGTCCCGGAATGATATTTCAAGCATCTGCCCAAGAATGAGTTCATTTATCGCTAACATAGTTCTCCTGATCAATTGCAGTTTAATATTCTCTGAGATCTCAGAAGCAAGGAGAATCTCGATCGACTTTATAAAAATCAGGTCTCCTATGTTAATTGCCTGTACAGGGGAATATTTTTTCCAGACATTCAATTCTCCCCGTCTGTAAAAATCCTGGTCTTCAAGATCATCATGAATCAATGAGGCGTTATGGAGGAGTTCTACTGAGGCTGCAAAATCCAGTTCACCTTCACTGATCTTGGGATTAAAGCATAATAATAATCCTGTTGATAGAAAAGACCTCATGCGTTTTCCGGGATTCTTAAAATGGTAAAGTACGATTTCAATGACTGAAGGTGGAGGATTTCCTTTATTTATAATATCGATAAAACGGCTTTCGATCCGTCCCCAGTAATTTTCATAAAATTCCTGAATTACCATACAGTTCAACCGCCTTTGACCCTAGTGTTCACCTTCTTCCTTCTGAATAAGTTTGGATTCCTTTAGGAAAAAAGATAACAGAATACAGATCATCATTAAAATGATCATTAATATCATCGGAAATGTCATAGCTCCGGTTTTAGGCGACTTTAAGAGGTCCATTCCGAAAATGAAGGCGATCCCGGAAATCTGACCCATCATCATTAGAACCCCCGTGGATGTCCCTTCAGGAGAAGGATATGCTATTTCAGCACCATATTGAAATCCGACAGGCGCGGTACTGAGAAGGAAAAAACCTAAAATTGCTGATGATAAAAGCACAATAATATAGTTAGAAGAAAAAGCTATTCCCAGGAGCCCTGGGATAGAGCCCGCTACCGCCACCAGGATAAATCGAGAACGGTTCCTGAGTTTGTCCGATAGCATCGGAACGACTGCTGAACCCAATATTCCACTTAATACCATCAGACCTCCCATTATCCCAGCCTGTTCAGAAGTAAAACCCCTGGGTTTAACGATCTCCTCAAGCCATGTCGCCAGGGCATTAAAAATACCCAGACCGATAAAAAATATCAGCATAAGGAATAGGAAATCCTTTTTTACCACAAGCCTTCTCAAACCGTCAAAGACTAAAGTCCTTACCTCCTGTTCGACAGGGTTCTGCAAAGTCGGGGGATTTTCCCTTGCAGTCAATATAAATAACAGGGCAATAGCTGCCGATGCACCCCCATAGTAGTTAAGCATTCCTTCAATCCCATTACTCTTTGCCAGAAAAGGCGTTAAGGTCAGCCCGATAATAATTCCAGCATAAGCCCCCAGCCATGAGAGACCACCCGCTGTGGCTCTTTCATCAATTGGAAACCACCTCGAGGAAATTTTTGTTACAGCATTAATGACCAGGGGCTGGGCGATTGCAATTCCCATCTGGCAGAGAAGAACCATCATGAAATCTCTTGCGAATATTCCGCGGAGGAGGCCGAAAATACCTGTTATTACAGCTCCAATGCCCACAGCGAAGCGAAACCCGAAGGTGTCGATTAACCAGGAACAAGGTATAGACATAAATACATATGCTATCATAAATACCATTGATAAAAGACCAATATTGATTGCAGATACATTATAAAATGCTGCAGCTTCAACCGTGATATTGGCAAAAGTTATCCAGAGAAGCTGCTGCAATGCCATCAATGCCATAAACGAAAATAGTATCATCCACCTGTAGGGATAAACTTTGATCTTTGGAGAAGTCATAGTATTTTCCTCCATCAAGACGCTATTTGATAAGTATTTTAATGCCTTGGTAATAAAATTTCAACCTTTGACCGTTGACATATTACTGTCTTGACATTAGATTATATACAATAAAAGGAAATTTATATGATTATCACACCGGTACAGCAGCCCCTTGAGATCGTTTTGGAACCGATTCAAAGAGAGGAGAATAGAGCGGAGGAAGCTGAAAGGGAGGAAGATACTGTTCAGCAGCACAGGCTGGAAGAACCGGAAATCGGCAATAATTTTGATGAAACTGCATAAACTAAAAAACCCCGCTCCATCCAGAGGGGCGGGGTAGTGGGTATTATTGGGGAAAACTGTTTATTGTTCCATGTGAAATCTGCCCCTGTCGAATTTCCAGTCGTTAAAGTGCTTGGCGAGTTCATCAAGTTCACTTCCCCCTGCAGAGATTTTCTGTATATAAAGATCAACAGCTTTGTCTATATCGCTGTCAAGTCCCTCCTTTAAGGCGCGAATCTTTGTAAAACTGTCTTTACTGATCTGACGTATGGCGATTCTCGTACTGTTCAAATCTTTCAGGGCCTGGACGATATCCTTAGAAACAGTTTTATCGCTCTGGTATTTTTTAAAGAGCTCTTTTAAATTCGCCAATGTCACCCTGGCTTTTTCTTTGAGGGGGATCTTTTTTTCAGCAGCATCCAGCCTTACCTTTTCTACGTTTACACGGAAGGTCTCAATAGTGGTTTCAAGATTTAGTTTATCGACAATAGCACGGAGTTCTGGAGACATCATCCTATGATGGTAAAAGCGCATTCCCCAGTGATCGTCTCCAGGATGATAGAATCCCGGCCCATCATCAAACATTTGTGAGAAACCTGCCGAGTTTATGACAAGAATTGCCGCAATGCTTATTACATAAGCGCATACTCTTTTCATAATGCACCTCCAAGTGCTTAAATTTATATTTATCTAAGTACCGATGAAGAAAAAAAGATGCAATACAGCGAACATTCTCTGCTGGACTGGACACAAATTGCTGAAATTGATATATTAATGAAGTAAAGTTAATATAATTTAAGAGGAGAACTCTATGAAAACGAAAAAACTGGGCAGAAGCAGTCTTGAAATCACTGCTGTAGGCCTGGGTACCTGGGCCATCGGAGGTGCCGGCTGGCAATTTTCATGGGGGCCCCAGGATGATGAATTATCCATCCAGACTATCTTTAAGGCAATTGACCTCGGGATAAACTGGATAGACACAGCAGCAGCTTACGGTCTGGGACATTCAGAAGAGATGGTCGGAAAGGCCCTGAAGGGAATGAAGGAAAAACCCATTATAGCTACAAAGTGTGAAAGGGTATGGGACAGTATGGGTAATCTCGGCGGAAGCCTGAAAAGGGATAGCATAAAACACGAAGCTGAATCCAGCCTTAAACGTCTGGGTATAGATACGATCGACCTGTATCAGATCCACTGGCCTGATCCTGATAATGAAATCGAAGAGGGTTGGCAGGCAATCTCGGAACTTATAAAGGAGGGAAAAATAAGGTATGGTGGTGTTTCAAATTTCAGCGTTTCACAGATGGAAAGGGCTGAGAAGATATATCCTATAACAAGCCTTCAGCCGCCTTACAGCATGATAGTTCCAGGAATAGAAGATAAAATTTTAGGCTACTGCTATAAAACCAAAATAGGGGTCATCTCATACAGCCCGATGTATAAAGGCCTTCTAAGTGGCAGTTTTACTAAGGAACGTATGGAAAACCTTTCTCCTGATGATCACAGGCATAAAGACAGTCATTTTCAGGAACCTGAACTCTCAATTAATCTGACATTCGTAAATAAACTTTCGAGGTTAGCTGAAATTTACGGAATGACAGTCTCCCAGCTGGCCATAGCATGGACACTTCGCAGGCCTGAACTGACCGCAGCCATAGTAGGGGCGCGAAGGCCGGAACAGATAATGGAAACATACCGGGCTGCCGACTTGGAACTTGATGAAGCTCTAAAGGATGAAGTTGAACTCCTCATCAGAGAAAGAGAGAACGCCATCATACATTATTCTTCTCAGTCTTTTTCCTGAATATCCTGCCGCTTGTTTCCTGAAAAAAGTCCAGCACTTCAAGAGCTGGTTTATAGATATAGAAGTAGTGAAATTTAGGCGATTTTTCAGTTTCCCTGACCTCTTTGAAGCTGCTTCTGCAAATAGCTATAATTGCTATCCTCAGTAAACCAGATATTAAGAATACCAATGTAAATCCGTTGAAGATTCCGTATGAAAATTTACCCTTTATCAGTATATCGATTAAACCCCCGGCAGCACCAGCTCCAAGAAAAACGCACATCATATTCATCATATTATAATAGGCCATGATCTTGGAAATGTTTTCCCTTCTGACAGCGTCAAAGATGAAATTGCTCGTGGAAAGGTTCACTCCTGCCCAAACGAAACCGCTGAATATCTGCAGGAGAATCATCAGGTAGAAATCCCGGACAATCATCCAGCCAAAAGCCAGGAGCGGAAGGGCCAGTGTAGTCAATATGAGAACCCTGTAATTACCGTATTTATCAGATAAAGGTCCCCAATACGTCATAAAGACAAAAGAGCTTATCTGCTGGACCATCATTACGGCAGTGAACTGGAGATAATTCAGATGAACAATCTGCAGTAAATAAACTGGCAGTACTGGACCCACCATATTAGAGGCAAATGTCAGCATTATACTGTAAAAAACAAAGCGTCCGAAATTTGTAGTGAAAAGCTTGGATAAGAATATATGAAATTTAAACGCGTGGCTTCCCTCGGTAACCTTCATTGGTGGTTCATACTGCCTGTAAAGTAAAAAAGGACTGGCCGATCTGAATATAAAACCGGCCATTAACAGAAAACCGAAAGCCAATTCTTCAAAATTGTCTTTTTTCGCTATAAAAAGGAAAACCCCAGCAAAGGTTATGGATAACAACTGCGCAATACCCATGTTGCGGTTCCGGATTCCCCAGTATTCTCCTCTTACCTTGCGCGGCATAAGTTCGTGCATCCATGAAAGCCAGCCTGGCCCTCCAAAATTAGTAGCGGTAAGGCCGATACCATAAAAAATTACGACATACCATGGATTTCCGGTAAGGGCAGTGAAGACAAAAATCACCACCCATGACAAGGCATGGATAATATTGCTGATAATGGATAAAATTTTTCTTTTTTTCAGCCAGTTGACAAACCTGGCTCCGGCCAGCTGAGATATCCCTGATCCAAGCTGTCCGAACCCCGTGATCAGACTTACCTGGAAAACCGTCGCGCCGAATAAGAGGGAAAATGGAACTATAAAATTTTCGGCGAGTCCGTACATAACAGCCCAGGCTATGCCGTCCAGATTGGAATAGTAAAGCCCCCGCCTGATATTTTTATTGTCAATTCTTGCAAGAAAAGAACGAAAAGACATTAATACAAAACCTCCGGAACACTATTATAGCCTTTTCGTTCTTAAATGCCAAATTAAATACTGAGCGCAAGTTCCAATCCTAGAGACCAGGCCTGTCCGAGAAGTTTAAATTCAGAATAATCATCCCCGAAGTCAAAAGTAAATTGGCCTGTTAAGGATATGTTGCCCCACACATATGTGATTGAAAAAATTTCCATTCCGCTCAAATCCTCAAGATTTAAAAGTGTTATCCATGACAGCCCTGGATTATCATCCGGCGGGTTAGTTACTCTTACAAAAAGATAATTCTGACAGACATCAAGTAGTGAGTTATTTGTCATAAACATCCAGGAAATACCAAGATTTTCTACGCTGAAAGGAGCATTAGGCTGGGAATCATAGTTAGCCCTGAAATTTTTAATTGAATTCATGATATTTAACCAGTCTTTGTAATCGTAACCGCCTTCATTATAATAATACTCTACAGTTATTGAAAAATATTCATTGTTATATGTTCCCCCTACTATAATCTGAAAAATATTACTGACATATTCCTGTGTGTTAGTTAAAAGAGGGGAATATATATTCTGCATCTGAACCGGGTCAAAGCCCGTTATAACCATATTGGTTGTTAATCCAAATCTTGTAATATAATTAAGATAAGCTCCCTCAGCATGGATTTCAATGTTGTCGCCTAAAGTTTCGGAAAAATTCGCCCCTGCTCTTAAATTGGAATCATAGGAAAGTGCCAGTGCCGTATCAACACCTGAAATATTGATTGAATAACGCAGTTCCTCCTGCTGTATTTGTGAACTGGAAAAGTAAGTCTGCATGTTGCTGTCAAAATCGATTTCAGGTATATAGCAGATTCCTATTACACCGAAATCGGAAAACCAGTCCGCATTTGCCATGTATTTCCCCTCTGAGAACTGCAGGTTGTAACTTCTGTTCTTTGAAATATCATTGTAGCTGTTAATAGCGAAATCTATCGGAGAAGTGAGAAAGCTTACACTCTGTGTAATCTTTTTCTTTCCCACATCCAGGAAAACGCTGGAAAAATGCCAGGAAATGTAATCCTCAGTCAGGAGGTTCGTAAAAGTTGCATTCGAAACTGCATCGAGATAACCTATGTCAGAAGCCTGGAAATCCAGAGAATTCGATTTCCATCTGAAATCAAGGTAATATTTCAATTCTCCGGTAAGACCACCGTAATTACCGAGTATTCCTCCAGGGTTAAGAACTGTATCAATGGTAGTATATGTCTCGGTATTGTAGAACTTTACATTATATGTAATTTCAGAACTGTTAGTCATGGCTGTATCGCTGGTTTCTGCACCAAAAATCGCGGCAATGGTGATGATCATTAATACTGTAAAAAAAGCAATTTTCATTTAATATCCCTTATTACAACCTCTGTAAATATTCCTTGTTAAAATACCTGTCATCCACCTCGGCCTTTTTAAGATCAATGTTCTCGATCATCGTGTAATTATCTTTGATTATCTCATCATAAATCGTTGTTTTAGTAATTACATTCTTGCCTTCCATTACCTTGAGACCGCTGTAATAAGCAGTTTTAAGCTTTTTACCGCTTAATGCAAAAAAATCCGCCCTGACAGGATAACAGGTTTCTTTTTCCACCCACAGGGTCAGGCTGTGATATGTCGCACCGCTTCTTTTTGCCGTCAGGTTAAGCCTGTAGCAGTTCCTGCTCCCCGAATTAATGTCTGTTATCGTCTCATCTCCTGAAAGGGACGCGCTGTAATCATAATCAAACCTGACCTTTACCACGTCTCCGTTTGATGCCTGGCCAAGAAGTCTCTGCGAGGCTGTTAAACGTACGGGCTTTTTAGTATCCGGCAGAAAGACCCACATATCATCGCTGACCATCAGTATTTTTCTCCCCTTCATATTTACAGGTTCGGTATATGCGACCATGGATTTGTCAGGACCTTTAACAAAGCCTTTTAATGTCGTTGTTTCCGATAATACCCCCTTTCGGTAGTCTTCCATATAAATAGTCATCTCAAAGTTCGTTCCTACAGAACGGTTCTCATCCACATTCTGCAGAATTTCCTCAGCAGTAATTGAATATCCCGAACAGATTGTCAATAGCCCGAGGATTATGGTAATTAAAATCTTTTTCATACAGACATCTCCTTAATTTATATCTTTTCTTTTATATCCAGCTCAGGGTGTCAGATATCGCCATTCTGACTGACTTTAATACCGGGTAAATGACAGCTAACAAAGATACGATGATAAACAGCATAAAATATATCAGGCAGTCCAGTAAACCAGGCTGTATAAATGCCTGGTAGCCTCTTGAATTTCCAGGCGGGGGCGGTATCGGTATCCCGCCTGAATAATTAATTACAAGGGTAATGATCATTCCTGTAATAATTCCAAGAATGCTTCCGAAAAGACCCAGGAGAAAGCTTTCCGATATAAATATCTTCATCACCTTCATCCTTGTGGTGCCCAGAGAACGTATAGTGCCGATCTCCCGTATCCTTTCGAATATGACCATATTCATTGTATTTGCAACAGCGAAGATAACTATCGCAAATATAATCAACAGTGCGACATTCATAGCTGAGTTGTAAAAATCCTCAGCCACATAATAATAAGGAACTATCTGATCCCAGCGCCTGTATTCCAGGCCAAGCCCTTTGCATAGATCTTTGACTTCCTGCTCCGCTCTGGCAACATACTCGGTCTTGGTCATCATAACTGCAAGAGTATCAATTGAATTCGAGATATCGAGAAGTTTCTGCACAGTCTTCAGGTTTGCAAGGGCATAAACATTGTCATATTCCGCAATCTGGCTCTGGACTACACCTGAGATATTAAAATCAAATGCATTGACGCTTCCATCCTTCATTGATACGATAATCGTGCAGGGATCACCTGGTTTTGCTGATATGCTTTTTGCAAGGCCCCCGCCAATGGTAAGACTGTATGGGTCGGAATCATTCATCCGCTTTCCATCGTTAAGTCTGGAAAATGTAGTGAACTGTGCCTCATCCTCAGGAATTCCGGCTGTCCCGAAAACAATCGCACTCTTGTCAACGCTTGTTATCATCCCCTGGAAGCGAAGCCTCGGTGTGACTGTTTTCATGCCTGAAATCCCGAATAACTGTCTGATTATTTTTTTATAATCAGTAATAAGGTAATCAAAGGGCCTTTCATCTCCATGTTCAAGAAAACCCTTTTTATAGATCTGGAAGTGCCCTACTCCACCGTTGATTATAGATTCACGGTACCCCCACAGGCTGTAATTTATAAATCCCTTAGCCATTATAAGGGCTGACATGCCGATTACAATAGTAAGCATCGTCAGTACAGTTCTTCTCCTGTTCTTTAAAAGGTTTCTAAACCCTATCTTCAGATAAAACATAAATTTCTCCTTAAATCCATCTCAATGTATCAGCAATCACCATCCTGGATGCCTTTCTGGCTGTCGAAACAGCCGAGATGATCGCAACTATGGTCAGGAGGAGAATATATGCAGCAATGCTCCTTATCTCCGGCACGATATAAGTATGATAACCGCTGGGAGCGTATATACTTGGCTGATGATAAATACCCCCGGTCGAATTTATAAATACTGAGACCAGTAAACCGAAGGCTGTTCCCGCCATACTGCCTATGATGCCGATAAGAGCGCTCTCGGCCAGAAATATTAACGCCACCTTCATTTTTGTCGTTCCCAGCGCCCTTATAGTCCCGATCTCGCGTATCCGTTCCAGCAGATTCATAGACATTGTATTGGCTATGACAAAGATAAGAATTGCCATAATAATTATTGTTATGATAAGCATATCCATATCATACATAGCCTTTACGCTTTTATAAAAGACTGCAAGCTGATCCCATCTTTTATACTCAAGCCCGAGTTTTTCACATAAGGACCTGACAAGCGGCTCCGTTTTCCCGACATCATCCGTCCTGTTAAGCATCACGATCAGACTGCCTGCAGATCCTCCGACATTCAGCAGGCGCTCTACCCTGTCAATATCAGCCAGTACGAACATCTTGCCGAGCTGATCAAATTCTCCATACCCCTTCCTGACACCCCTTACTACAGCGTCCATACCATTAATCCCGCCTCCTTTCATGGATGTCATTATGGTAAAGCTGTCACCTATTCCTCCGGAAAGTATTTTTAACAATCCGTCGCCAGCTACTATTCCCGAGGGATCACCGGAACTGATAAAAGGAGAGTTTGTTAAAGCAGAAGCAGTCATAAGCTTTTCATCTTCAGGGTTTCCAGCTATGCCCATTACAGCTGTACTTATTTTGTCCCCTGAAATAAGGCCCTTGAAGGAAAGTCTTGGGGTAACGAATTTAACCCCCGGGATTTTTTTAAATTCTTCAGCCGCTTTTTTATAATCACTGATCAGGTAATCAAAGGGATAATCATTGCCATTCTCTAGATACCCCTTGGCATAGACCTGGAAATGCCCGAATTGAGTATTAATAAAATTTTCCCTCATGACTTTAAACATATAAGAATTATTACCGCTGAATATTAAAAGCGCAGCCATACCAGCTAAAAGCGTCGCCATGGTGAGGGCGGTTTTTCTTATATTTTTTATTATATTCCTCAGCCCGATTCTGATATAAAACATTTCATCCTCCGTTAATTTCAGGCCTGCAGTTCCCCGTCAAGAATATGAATTATGCGTTTTGCATTTTTTGACACAGCCTCGCTGTGTGTAGAAAACAGGAACGCAGTATTGGACTTTCTGTTAAGATCTAGAAGCAGGTCTATGATCATTCCGCCTGTTTTGGAATCAAGATTGGCTGTAGGTTCATCCGCAATTATGATGTCAGGATTAGTAACAAGAGCTCTCGCCACAGCAACCCTCTGCCTCTGTCCTCCAGAAAGTTCATCAGGTCTGTGTTTCATGTAATCCTGGAGCCCTACAGATTCAATAACAGATACTACATGCTCCCTGTCAACCCTTCCTCCCCGGATCATAAGGGGATATTCGACATTCTCATAAACTGTCAGTACAGACAGCAGGTTAAAACTTTGAAAGATGAAGCCAATATGAGCATTCCTGAAAAGCGAGAGGGTTTTGTCTTTCATCTTTTTAACACTAGAGCCATGAATGATCACGTCCCCTTCAGTCGGGTTTTCAATGCATCCTATTATATGAAGAAGGGTGGATTTTCCGGCTCCGCTCGGGCCCATAAGACAGATAAAATCCCCCGCATCAATGCCCAGACTAACTTTTTTTAAAGCCTGGATTTCCACCTTGTCCATTTTATAGGTTTTTGATACATTATTTACACTAATGAACATTTTAATCTCCTTAATCAGAAAAAGTTTCCAGTTCTTTCTTTGACTTTCCGGCTTCATGAGAATTCATTGACAGCCTGTCGTTCAGTTGAACCGATTTTTTCCAGTAAACAATCGCCCTGTCAATATTTTTATCAGACTTTTCGATTTCACCAAGATAGTAATAAACGATGCACATTGGACCTTCCATGCTCAGGTTGTTGGTATTTTTATCATATTCGTCTTCCACAAATCTGAAATCAGACACCGCTATATTCCTTTTATTGAAAAATTCAGGAAGATTTATATAGAAGTTAGCCCTCATGAAACGGATATTCCATTCGCCAGTTTTCCCTTTTGCCAGCGCGACAGCTTTATCACAGATATTAATGCCTTTATTAGCCTCGATCATTTTTGTAATAAAAAAACCGCTGTCCCTGGCCAGGAAACCATGAGAGACGCCGTTATATATAAGACCCAGCGGATCATCCTTCTCCTTTGACAGGAATCGATCAGTGTAATTTACTACCTTCGCTGCTGCACCGTCCTCATGATTATCAGAGGGCGATGCCAGGCCGAAGTAAAGAATCCCTATAGCCAGATTGGCAAGGTTGTCATTACTGTCATTTTTTAGCTTCTCCTCATACCCGGCGATCATTTGATGCAGAACAGAGGGACCCCTGCCGTAATAAGCTCCGAGTAAAGCACACTCCTCAAATGTAGTTGGAAATATACCTCCGGCATGCATGCAAAGAAATACCAGGACTGTAATTACTCTTTTCATAAATTTCTCCTCCTTATGTTTAAAGAACTTTACTATTCATATTACTTTATTATATAAAGTACTTTTGAAAATGTCAATAGATTTTAAAAAAATATTTTTTTCGAACCCCATCCTTGATTTATTTGATTAGTGTTGAAACTAATCTGCAGGGAGATGCCCTTCAAATTTACTTATTATTCCAGGTATAATAAGGCCGAATATTATTGCAGTAGTATAAATAAATGCTTTATTTTCTGGAAAAGGCAAAGAAAGAAAGATGGAAGTAAGTATAAAGATGAATGGGCTTATTATTATGCTCCATTTTTTCAGCCATAGGCTGGAAATAAACGCTCCGGGTGCGGCAAAAAAGAACATCAGCACCGCCCCGGTTTGTTCAGAATAAAGCTTAAAATAAACAGGGAAAATCACTCCGGAAAGGATTATAACAAGAATAGTAAAGTCCCACATTAAACTCATTTCATTATTCCAGATCATTTCAAACCCTTCCACTTTGAATCTCATCCTGATATATACAGTCTGTACTATGACTCCAGCTGTTAATGTTAGGATAATGACCAATCCCGAATTAATAAGAAAAGTCCTGATCAAAGAGCCAGTCAATATGACAATTCCCCATATTATGAACATTTCACTGCCTCTGCTTTTGAGCCTCTTTTCCCTTTTTTCTATCAAAGACTTGAGTGTATTGAATGTTTTATCCATTGGTTTTCTCCTTTAAGTCAAGAAGCTGTTTGAAACTGTCGATTTTATTAATATGCCTTGACAGCCTTTCTAAACCCAGCCCTGTTATTTTATATGTAGTTCTCGGCTTTTTCCTGACGAATTCCTTCATTGAGGAAATATATCCCGCCTCTTCAAGCTTTGTCAGATTAACACTGAGGTTCCCATCACTTGCCGAAAGCTCTTTCTTTAAAAAGTTGAAATCCGCTGATTCATACATAGCAAGGATTGTCATTATGAAAAAGCGGATTTCA
Organism: uncultured Brevinematales bacterium; assembly: GCA_964413265.1. Classification (GTDB taxonomy): domain Bacteria; phylum Spirochaetota; class Brevinematia; order Brevinematales; family JAOACQ01; genus CAVYGN01. Next base: position 6,766 of record CAYPRX010000119.1, on the reverse strand, counting down.
GCCGTAAGCATACTGTCAAGATAATAATCAGGCTTACTCTCTGTCTCATTAATACTCTTCTTCATACCTGCTCCAGATTCCCGGAAGTACCAAACCCAATATCATCGTCAACGGGTAAATGACGCGTAGCATGTCAAAGAATAAAACAGCTACAATACCGGAGATAAAAAATATTATTCCCCCCAGCTTAAAACACAACTGCCCGACAAGTATTCCTGAAATAAACATTCCTAAAGACAACCATAAAAATAACAGGGGATATATATTAATGGGAGAATAAACATTCAACAAAAATGGGAATACATAGAATATGAATGGCATTAAAACTACCATGAATATCCATAACTGGCTAATGGTTCCGAACCAGAAGAGCCTGTATTCTTGATCGGCCTGTAAACGCCTGACATAAATGATCTGGAGGATGATGCCGAAAACAATCATTGTAACCCATACGTATAATGAGCTCCATAAATAAGAAAATAAAAAGAACGCTATCAGATTCAATATACCCCAGAATGCGAAGACTTCCCCTCCTGCCTTTTTCCCCCTGGCACTCCTTTTTTCAATCAATTTATTGAACTGATTTTCATATTCTTCCTTCATTTATTATCTCCAAACATAATCTACTTTATTTTACAAAGTAATTTATAAAATTTCAAGATATAAATTAAAAATTCAGTTAAAATATTTCTCAGCTATTTTACTTTTTTTTTATAATATATTATATTAAATTTAAAACATCTATAACGGACGGACTGGACCGTCCGTTTGGAGATATGATGACAATACTGGAGAAGGTTGGAAACCTCACCGATTTTGAAAAGGCCATTCTCAACACGGCGAGAACTGTATTTGAAAAAAAAGGTTATTATGAAACTAATATTGAGGAAATAGCCCTCTCTCTCTCCATAGGCAAAGGGACAATATACAGGCATTTCGGGAACAAGTACATGCTCTTTTACTCAGTTGTTCTGGATATACTAGAGGACACCAAAAATTTCCTTGATAAAATCAATACTATTGATACTTTCGAAAATAAACTGGATTTTTTTATTGAACAGATGGTAAAAATGACCCTGATTTTTGGAAATTTCATAAGAATCTTCCTTGAAGAGCATCTTTATCTGATGAAAGACGCTTATAATGATAAAAAAATGAAGGAGCCGTATGAATATTTCCTAAAGACCAGGGAAATTTTCTTTCATTCACTGTCGGACATCATCAGACAGGGAAAGAAAGATGGCAAGATTATGGAAGAAGTTGAACCGATGTTATCGGCTCAGCTGATTATCAACACGATATTTTACTATTTTAAAAATCCGTCAGCAATTAAGCTTAATAAGAAAAATTTTTTTAATCACCGGAGGACTAAAATTGAGACAGCAGAGCTGAAACAATATATTTACAGGGCTCTGGGTTATAATGGTAAAAGGAGTATTCAATGAAGTATCTTGCTGCTGCATTGTTACTATTTATGTCTTTATCATCATATGCTGAACAGATCAGAACGATCACTATATCGAACGCCGTCGAGCTGGCTTTGAATAATAACCTGGATCTCAAGCAGGCCGAGAAAAATGTGCTCATAGCCGAGGCTCAGTACAGCGAGAGTTTTGCCGATTTCTGGCTTCCAAGCATTGATTTAAAAGGAAGCTACACCTACATTGATTCCCTCACAGTATCAAACGGCATTGTTAATTCGCCGACAGGTTACTCGGTTTTGGGGGCAGGGCCTGCTGTAATACCGACCGGTTTTGCTCAGATATCAAACGTTTTTCCTAACAATTACTCGGCGGGGCTGACCATCAGCAAGGCCCTTTTTCTGGGTTTCAGAAACCTTGACGCAATGCAGATAAAGGAAATCAACCTCGAATTCGCCAGGAAACAATATGCTGATGAGAAACAGGCAATAATCTATTCTACTGAAACTGCCTTTTACGATCTCATCATTTTAAGGGAGAATATAAGGCTGGACAGGGATCTGGACAGGCAGCTTTCGAACCAGCTTGTTTCGTCTAAAATAAATTACCAGGAAGGCATATCTTCAGAATATGACTACATAAGCGTTGAAGTTTTATATATGAATAATCAGCCCAAGCTCATATCTGATTCCAACTCCTATCAGGTAGCGCTTTTATCTCTTTGCAATGCAATAGGAGTGGACGAGACAAATGTCGAATTTATCGGGGATCTTATGGATTATACTAATGTCGTATTCACTAATACTAACGAGAACAGCATCATGTCAATGAGCGAGTCAAACAGCATCACCCTGCTTTCATACGACATTGCATTAAAAACCCTCACTCTTACAAAGGGTATTAATGACGCCAATTACGAACCGTCGCTGTCGGCTTTCTTCAATTACAATTATAATTACGCACGGCAATTTACAGATTTAGTCCAGAACTGGTGGCCAAGCTGGAACGCCGGCCTGCAGCTCAGTATATCCGTTGACAGCTGGATCCCGGTTTCAAGACCCATGAAAACTGATGAAGAGTATGACGAAACGATAAAGAAAACTCTGTACAGCCGTCAGGAATACCTGGAATCCCTGGAGGTACAGGTAAAGGCGCTGCTGCTTCAGCTGAGACAGGGCATATTAAACCTAGTCAGCCAGAAGGAGGCCTTGAGACTGGCGCAGATCGGGCTGAAGATCGCCAATGACCAATTCGCACTCGGCCAGGCGTCGAGCCTTGACCTGATAAATGCCGAAACTGCCTATACACAGGCTTCGGGAAATTATCTGCAGGCGATATATGATTATTTTTCAAGTTCTCTGCAGTTAAAGAGGCTCACAGGAGAAGATTACAAGTAAGGAGTTTTGAATGGCAAAATTAACAATTATGCCGAGCATGACAGGCAGCAAACATAAAGAGAAAAAATCAAGGAGAAAAATGATTATTTATCTTGCTGTGGTCTTTTCTGTCCTGATATTTTCATTAGCCATATTCAGGATAGTTAACAAGTACATAGAAAACAGCAAAAAGAATCCTCCTATTGCATATCAGGTCGGATCCATGTACCTGAAAAAAGAGCCGCTCACAATGTCAGTTGCCGGTGAGGGCATAGTCGAGGGTGACCCCCAGGTCCTTGCTTATCCCCAGGTTACAGGAAAATTCCAGTACAATGCTGTAAAGGAGGGAGAGTACGTGGCTTATGATCAGCCGATAGCTTACATTTTCAGGGACATTGTGGGTCAGGTTTATAATCTTGCCCCTGTAAGGTCGCCGATCGAGGGCGTAGTTATTAAATTATATTATATAGACAGGGGTGCTCTCGTGAATCTGAACAATCCAATAGCGGAGATAGCAAATACAAAAAAAATAAAGGTTGATGTCACTTTAGGGGTTGATGACCTTCTTAAAATCAAAAAGGGTATGAAGGCGCAGATTTCCTATGAAGAAGACACAAACATAAATATGGAATTGACTGTTGACGAAGTGACGCCTTTTGTGGAAAGCCAGACCCTTTCCGGGACCGTTACCCTGAAATCGCCGCTTACGAACCAGATGATGAAGATCGGAATGTCAGTAAGAGCCCAGATAATTATCGGGGTTACAAACGATTTCATTGTGCCTGAGGAATCGATCATAGCCAATCTTGACAACATTTATATTTTTGTTAACGATCATGGAATTGCCCGGCAGGTAAATATAACCCGTGGTTATGCATTTAATGGAATGGTTGAAGTTATTGGTAATCTTAAATCAGGGGACGAGGTTATTACAGCAGGGGCCTTCAAGCTTAACGACGGTGATATGATCAAGACCTTCCCCGAGACCAACGCAGTTTCTATGAATAACTCCCCGGTTGCTGCCAACACTACTAATTAGGAGAGCCTCTATCCTAAGAGACTCCGGAGGTAAAATATGAAAATAGTTAAAATGTCGATAAAAAGGCCGGTTTTCGTTGTAATGATAATCGTGTCTATTTTAACACTTGGTGTGGTAGCCTACATAAGGCTTCCCATGGATATGCTTCCCAATATTGATTTTCCGGTGGTGACGGTTATAACCCAGCTTACAGGCGCTTCTGCAGACGAGATCGAACAGCTCGTCACCAAGCCTCTTGAGAACAACCTGGGAGGGGTTTCAGACCTGGATATTCTCTCATCAACTTCTCTTGAAGGAATATCCGTAATCGTAATACAGTTCACTTCAAGTGCTGACGTGAAATTCGCCGAGCTGGAGGTCAGGGACAAGGTGGGACAGACAATGAACCAGCTTCCCCAAAATGTCCAGCAGCCGATTATCAGGCGTTATTCTACAGATGATTTTCCGATCATGTATATGTCTGTCGTGGGCAGGGGAAGCCTCGCCGACCTGCGCCAGATTTTCGAAGTAATGGCTGAGCCAAGGGTCGAGGCTGTTGACGGGGTAGGAGAGGTCGATATTCTGGGAGCCCAGGAAAAGGAAATAGACCTCACGGTAGACAGAGCTGTACTGTCAGCTGCCGGACTTACTTACAACCAGCTCGTGAACGCACTTTCACAGAGAAATATAACATTCCCTGCAGGAATGATATATGAAAAGGAAAAATGGGTAAATATACGAGTACTCGGACTTGCCAAAGAAGTACAGGACCTGGGAGATATCTCTCTGACAAGTTCTACCGGCCAGATCCTTCATATCAGGGACGTCGCCAAGATCAAGGTAGCCCTGCAGGATGAACTGACCAGGGCCAGGGTAAACGGCACCAACGCCTGCATGTTCCAGGTACTCAAGCAGAGCGGGGGAAACACTGTTGCAGTGTCTCAAAACATGATCAAGGCACTGCCCTCGATACAGAAAATCCTCCCGAAGGGATACTCACTAAAAATGATAAGTGACCAGTCAAAGTTCATCTACAGGAGCATTCATGGGGTTGAAAGCGATATTCTTCTGGGAGCAATCCTTGCGATCATAATAGTCTGGCTCTTTCTGGGAAACTTCAGGTCCACGATTATCACGGCAATGGCTCTTCCCAACTCCCTGATGGGCGCATTTTTCCTTGTTTTCATCGCCGGATTCACCCTCAATACGATGACACTGCTCTCGCTGCAGCTTGCAATAGGACTCTTGATAGACGACTCGATAGTTGTAAGGGAAAACATATTCAGGCATATCGAAATGGGGCAGAACCCCAAGAGCGCGGCAGAGAACGGCACAAGCGAGGTGGGTATGGCGGTACTTTCCACAACCCTTTCCATACTTGCCGTGTTCATACCGATATCCTTCCTTACAGGCGTCACAGGGCAGTTCTTCAGGGAATTCGGGCTTACCGTCGCTTTCGCACTGACAATATCTCTTCTCGATGCTTTCACATCTGCCCCTATGCTCTCGGCTTACTGGTTTAAGAAAACTGATAAGGCAGCATCCAAAGGCATCTTGAAGTTTTTCGACAGCCTGAGCGAAGGCTGGAACAGGGTTTATATTCAGATGAATAATGCCTACCATGAAATCCTCAAATGGGGCCTGGATCACAAGTGGCCGGTCTTACTCTCGACCCTGGGACTTTTCATATTCAGCATGTACATCTTTATGGGAGGATTTATAGGGGCTAACTTCATAACCCCTGCGGATAGCGGTTCTTTTACCATATACCTTCAAATATATCCCGGAGCCCCTTTGGAAAAGACGGCTTTTTATGCAGATCAGGTCGAAAAATGGCTTCTTAAACAGCAGCCTGTTGAAACCGTTTATACAGTGATCGGGTCTCCTAGCAGCATCGCTTCGGCATCAGACAGTCAGAGAGCAGCTATCTTTGTTGACTTGAAAGATTCCAGTAAAAGGCATATTACAACTGAAAATTTCATGGCCCAGGTTAGAAAATACATACAGACTAATTTCGGAAGGAATGTCTGGCCGAGTGTAAACCAGGCCATGATAGGACAGGGGGCCGGAGGGGCCGGAGGAGCTGTAGCAGGCGGAGGTTCGCCAATTTATCTCAATGTTGCAGGACCAGACCTTAATATTCTGGCTGACATTTCAACATCGGTTTTAAGGATAGTGCAGAATACGCCGGGAGCTATCGATGTCAACACTACTTCCAAGCCGGGACAGCCTGAATACGTTATCCAGATGGATAATATTAAATCCCAGCAGCTGGGAATTACTGCCAGTTCCCTCGGGCAAATGCTGCAGGACCTTATTCAGGGTAATATAATATCGGAATATACCCTTGGAGACCAGGATTATAATATTATGATCAGAATGGATGTTAAGGACAGGCAGAATGCCGAGGACATCCGCAACCTCATGGTGCCTACCAAATTCGGCACGAAAGTACCCATTTCGGCTATAGCGAATTTCACATATTCATCAGCACCTCTCACCATCCGCAGGGAGAATAAGCAGCGCATAGTCAGGATTTTCGGAAATATATCCCCCGGTTATTCACTCGAGGAGGTTTTGAAAAACATATCGAAAAAGATCGACGCTACGGTACCGATGCCTCCCGGATATTATTACTACTTTGCAGGCCAGCAGAAAAACTACAGAGAACTGGTGCCACAGATGGGGCTGGCTCTGATCCTGGCCCTGCTCTTTATTTATATGATCCTTGCCTCTCTTTACAATAATTTCATACAGCCTTTCATCCTCATGATATCCATACCCCTGGCCCTGATAGGTTCATCCCTGCTTCTGCTTCTGACTAAAGTCGATATAGATATTTACGGTTACATCGGAATACTGCTCGTAATGGGTATAGTCACCAAGAATGCGATCCTCCTCATAGACTTTACCAATAAGAAGAGGGAGGAGGGTATGTCGATCAGGGAAGC
>CAYPRX010000118.1:0-18273 GCA_964413265.1 uncultured Brevinematales bacterium | reverse complement strand
CGGGCCTCTCAAGATATGCGGCACAGAGCCTTATTTATGACGGGATATACCCTGAGAGCTTCGCATGGAATCGGAGCATATCCGGTTCGGAGCTGATCGAGCTCGCGCAGGTTATAAAGGCCCATATATAAAGGGGAAGATGTAATGAAATATGCGTTTATAATATTAGCTGCAGTTTTTGTCTTCGGACTTTCATACGGCGGGATGGTAACTGAGATCTCTGGGAAGGTGGACATACTCAGCGGAGATAAGTGGCAGAAAGCCGTCCTGGCAATGGAAGTTAAGACAGGCGACAGGATTATGACTGGTATGAATTCAAGCATCAGGGTTGAAACTGAGGGCGGCTTTTTTGAAGTAAAAGAGCTGTCCATGGTAACCTTCAGTGAGGCCAGGACTTCAACTTCTCATGACCAGAAACTGACTCTGGATACGGGAAAGGTTAGGGTACGATTCTCGAAGATCATCGGGGTACAGTCTAGCTTCAAGGTTCAAACGCCCCGCGGAACAGCATCCGTACTCGGAACGGAGGAGGAGGTAGGTTATTCTTCGTTAAACGGCATGTCTGTATATGTTATTGACGGGCAAGTTGTGGCAGCAAACAACAACGGGAACAGCCTGGGTATAGACCGTGGGGGTCATGGAGGAGTATCTGCAAAATTCATGTTATACGGTAATTTCGACTATATTTACTCCGAATCCGGCGGGAATGCTCCATTCGGAGATAACGATACAGAGAATAACACAATTAAATACGGTCTCAGATTTTACTTAAACAGATTATTTTATTTCCAGCCGATACCTGAACCTGAAAGACTGTGATCCCGGAGAAGTTGATGAAGATAATAATACTGTTAATTTTAATGACCGCAATGGGTTCTGTACCCTTATATTCATTATATTATGATTTCACGCTTGAGGACCTGCCCATGATGGTTCTGGCTACCGATGTTTCAAACAATTCTTTTTACAGCTTTTATAACCTGGCAAATGCCGGGGTGAAGATATATGCCGAAGACCAGGCCTATTTAAAATTCAGGCTGAAAGACGCTTATTTCGATCTTTATCATACTAACAGCCTTTACGTCGACAGGCTCAGCCTGACCTACAGCAGTGCTGATGTAAGCCTGCTGGCAGGCAGGGATTACTATTTTGAGGGGGACGGAATACTGATAGGAAATCTCGCGGACGGGTTTAAGGCCAGCCTGAACTTTCTGGGTATGTCGGAGAGGTTCTATTTATACTATTCGGGGTTTTTACCTGTTGAAATTAACCAGTTCGACATGACTGCTTCTGATCTGCTGCTGACAAACGGTCCGAACAGGCTTTTCGGGGGCCTTATCCTTGAAAAGGACGGGCTCGGCGTGGAATCCATCGGCGCGACTGTGCTGTATTCCCAGGATATGTCGAGCAACAACAGCTATGATCCGCTGTATGTCGGGCTTAATGCGAAAACCTCCATAACAGCAAACCTTGTATCATCATGCAACATACTTGGAGAATTCGGGAACCTTTCTCCAACGAATTCTATCCAGGCTTTCGGAGGGGATATCGGGTTTTATTATCTTGCGGGAAGCGATGTAAAATATGGTTTTATTCTGAAATTTTCCGCTGCGACTGGCAACAACAATACCAATACCAATTCGGGACAGACTTACGGCCAGTTCAATACCTTCGGACAATACGATACGGGAGTTGTGTTAACGCCGATGTTCGCAAATTTAGTCATGGCTCAGGCCGGAGCCGTCCTGAAAGCCTTTAAAGATCATATGACTATTAACGCAAATTATTACTTCCTATCGAGAATGACAACTAACGACTCGGTTAACGGTTTTTATGACGGCAGCGGTTATTCAATCGGGGATGAAATATCCGGGCGGATTCTTTACGATATCGATCCTGATTTTACAATTTTTATAATGGGGGGATATTTTATCAAGGGAAATGCTTTCTCAAACGAGATCCCCAAGTATGTTATTATAGGCGGAGTAAGCATAAGGATATAGGTGGTATAATATTGAATAAAAAGAACTATATTGAGATCCCCTTCATTCTTTTAAGCGTAATTATCGGGCTGGCTGTGTCTTTGAGTGGCGGCGGCAGGGTTCTTAATAATAAATTATATGATATCTTATTCACCTTAAAACCGAAGATAGCGGAGTGGGATAAGATCTTATATGTTGATATTGACGATCCTACCTTGGATGCTTTAGAAACTTGGCCGATATCAAGGTATAAATTCGCTCAGGGAATTTCAGCACTTAAGGATCTCGGGGCTGCCAGGATCATTCTGGATATTGACTATTTCAACAATGCCCCCCGTGAACTAAACAAGGAAACCTATGAAGATATTAAGGATGACACTCGTTCATATCCCCTGCAGGATGTCCTGACAAACCTGGTCGTCAATCCTGACAGGGAACTCGCGAGAGCCTTTGCCGCAGAGCCTTTGAACGTCTATCTTTCCTGCAGAGGGATCAATGAGACTCTTAAAACGAGGACCGATATCAGTGCAGATACTAATAAAGAGCTTGAAATTATTGACACCTTTTTTATACCGCTCAAAGATCCTCGACTAACAAACTTCCTGACCACGGATAATTACATGGAGAGCCCGGTCTTTCCGCTATATATAGGGGCAAAGGGCATCGGCTCTACAATTGCACCGCCCGATGAGGATGGAACTTTAAGGAGAATAGCTCTGTTCACAATTTACAGGGGTTACCTTGTGCCGCAGCTGACTATGCCTGCTGTTATGGACGAAGTTGGTATTGACAGGGATAAGGTAGAGATCAAACCGGGCCAATATATAAAAATGACTACGAAGGAAGATAAGACCGTAACAGTCCCCATTGATGAACACGGCAGGATGTATTTGAACTGGACAAGAAAATTTGAAGATGCGTTCGGACCTCATATTTCTTTCTATCTTTTTGTCGAGTACAATAATCTGAAAAGGGAGCTTGAAGCCCAGCTTCCGCTTCTTAACAGCAATAAAGTCTCGGAGGCCGACAGGGAAACCATCAAAAATTACCAGAAGGTCTTCGAAGACCTGGCTAAGAAGCTTTCAGTAGTGAAAGGAAGGATAGTAATAGCCGGTCTGACGGCTGAAGCGAGCACCGACAGGGGTATGATCACCATAGACCCCAATGCACCCAGGGTCTATCTGGAGGGCACCATCATCAATATGTTTCATCAGGAGAAGTTTCTGACACAGCTTCCGTTCTTATGGAATCTTTTTATCTCCATTTTTTTAGTAACCGTCATTTATTTTTTCAGTATCAGGATAACATCCGCTTTAAGGGAGTCAATAACAGCAGCTTCTGCACTGGTCGGGGTATTGATACTTGAGTATCTCTTCCTGTCGTTCTTCGGTATCATCTTCAATTATATAATGGTCCTGACAAGTTTTGTATGCGGGATAGTCCTTTTCACTGCATATAAGTTCATATCGTATGACAGGCAGAGAAATTTCATAAAAAAGGCCTTTATGTATTATCTTTCGCCTGAGGTCGTAAAACAGGTTATAGATAATCCTGACCTGTTGAAACTCGGCGGCGAGAGAAGGGAGATTACCGCATATTTTTCGGATGTGGCCGGGTTTACAAGCATCTCAGAGAAACTAAGCCCTGAGGAGGTTGTTACGCTCTTAAACAAATACCTGACAGCCATGACGGATATTATTCTTGCAAATGACGGAACTGTAGATAAATATGAGGGTGATGCTATAATCGCATTCTTCGGGGCTCCAATCCCCCATCATGACCACGCCCTGAAATGCTGCAATGCTGCGGTGGATATGCAGAATGCGCTTGAAATGCTGAGGAAAGAATGGATTGAGGAGGGATACCCGCCTGTTTATGCAAGGATGGGGTTAAATACCGGTCCTGCCATTATCGGAAATATGGGCTCCCAGCAGCGTATGGACTACACGATGATGGGGGATACAGTAAATACTGCTTCCCGCTTCGAGGGTGCCAATAAAACATATGGAACTAATATAATGATCTCCGAAGTCACATATAATCAGATCGGCGACAGGTTTGTGGTGAGAAAACTTGATCTTATACGGGTTGTCGGTAAAGTAACCCCGACTGATGTTTATGAGCTTGTAGGAAGAACAGGGGAAGTTTCTGAAGAGAAACTCTTTATAATAGATGAATATCATAAGGCCTTGCAGGAATACAGGAGTAAGAAATGGAAAGATGCAGCTGAAATGTTCTGCAATATAATGAATAAATACGGAGATCCTCCCTCAAAAACATATTATGAAAGGTGCATCAGATATATGAAGAACCCTCCACCGGCTGATTGGGATGGTGTCTTCGTTCTCAGCCAGAAGTGACGGATTTAAATTGATTTTATTTTAAAACAATTGTATATTATTCGAAAGCTGTTACGAACTTATCGGATTATTTCGGAGATTTATTGGAATGATGGTATAATATTAAAGTGGAGGTGCCGCATGAAGGCTTTGCATGTTACAGCCGGAATGGCCGCCTTTTTCCTGATCCTGTTCTGCGTTGCACAAAGAATAGATGCAGCTGATCAGAAGGTTACGGTAATTAAAACATCGGCTCCATCGATGCCAGATTGGGTCCTTAAAAAAAAGAAATCACCGGAATATGTGTACTTTGTAGGAATGAGTTCGAAATCTCCGGACATGAAATCAGCTAAAAAAGAAGCAATCGACGATGCAGCATCACAGCTTATTGAATATATCGGGTTCCGAGCCACAGCAAGGTTTAAGAGTACCAAGGAAATGGCTGATTCTGATAATGTCTCGAGCTTCAGCCAGAATATAGAACAAACCCTTGAGGGTAAGGGAAGTGCCAACGTCAATATAGACCTTGAGGATTTTTATTACGAGCAGTATTCGGATAATACGATAACCATGTACTGCCTGATAAAATTCCCTCAGGACTGGGTAGAAAAAGAGAGGGCTAGACTTCAGAAACTTGTAAGCGATCAGCACAGACAGGCTGAAGAGTACCTTAACGAATCAAGTGAAGAGCTGAAAAACGGGAACCTTTCAAGAGCACTGGACCTTTCATTAAGCGCACTTATCGTGAGTGAAAAAGCAGCTGAAAACTCTGATTTATATGATCAGGCGAAGAATACAATACTGCTTGAATTATCGAGCCTATCAGTTACACTCGAAGGAACACCGAAATACGCCTACAGGGAAGGCGGAAGCGATCCGATCAGGATCAGGGCCATTTCATCGAAAACATCAGGAAGTGTTCCCGGACTCATGATCGATATCAACGAGCAGAACACAAATGCCTTATTAGCTTCAAAAAAGGGCAATACTACGGATGAGAAGGGTGAAGTTGAGTACAGCGTAGATAAGATTGTCAATAATTCGGCGGATAAACTTCTGATATATTCTTCTTTATCCCTGGCAAAATTCGGGGTGATTAAAAACTTCGATCCTGATTTTTACTCCAGGCTTTTGGAAATCCAGGATAAACAGGCTCTCAGGTTCAGCCTCTCTCCTGTTAAAAGGGATAAGGTGATAACCACTGCCCTTGTTATTTTCGATATGTCGAAGGAGGGCAAGCAGGATGTTAAAAACGGTTTATCTCCCAAGTTTCAGGAAAGCGTTTCAGGAAAACTTGCTGATGCAGGTTACAATATAATTTCCGTGGAAGTACCTGCCTCCGTAATAAGTTCCGGACGCGAAGAGGGAAAGATCAGACAGGCCATTATCAATTATTTAAAGGCTAATTATCCCGGGGCAATAAGGTTACTGATAGGGATAAGGCAGATCAATTATCTTGGAGAGATCGGAAAGGATATCATTTTCAAGGATTATAACCTTAATGACAGCCAGCTTAAGTCTGTCGAAGTTAAATTTATACTATCTTTTATAAGCATGGAAACGGGTAAAACTGAAAAGGGGGTTACCCTGGAGGAAAGGGGAACAGGGCTGAATGTAAGTCAGGCCCTCGATATAGCAACAAAAAGGATTACTGACAAACTTAACGGGGAGCTGGATAATTTGTAGGGACAACATGCCATTATGACTAAAGGTTTTAGTATAAAAAATGTTATTACATGGTTCTTGTCAGCCGTTTTCATATATTTTATCTTAATGATCATTTTTCAAGCCGTGTTTTACAGCTATAAAAGTACTATTGAAAAAGAGCTTTCCGGGTATCTTAAAACCAGCCAGGTCAGAATAGGAAACGTTTTAAACATTCCTTTTATTTCCATAAGATTGAATGATATAGATGCTTTTTATGGAGACTGCTCCGTTTCTATTAAGAGTGCTGTGATTTATTATAATCCACTGAAATTATTCACCGGCAGCCCTGCAGCCTCGATCTATCATATAAAGAGCGGGAAAATAATCTTTCATGGGAATATTCAGAGCTTAAAGGAGCTTGAAACATCCAGTCTTACCGGTCAGGTATCGAATGTTCCGCTTGATCTGACAATATCAGGGGCTGAATTTGACATCAGCCTGGATTCACCGGCCGGGGTAGAATCTGATTTTAAAATAGACAGGTTTGATATCGCGATCAAGGATAATAATCTTGTTATTCTTGCAGACATGACTGCAAACATTCACTCCGGCTATTTAACGGGATACCTCATGACAGTTTTAAATCTGGATTTCAATTATTCCTTTTCTGAAATGAGGGGAGGTGGCAAACTCCTCTTCAAGGATGTCAATGCGGGTGGTGTTACAATCCTGAACAATGAAGAAGCTTTTTTCAGCATCAGTAATGGAATATCCTTCGATCTGGAGAGATCCTTTCCATCCAAAAAAGTAAAAGTTGAAAACGGTCTGGTTGTTTATACAGTTGAAAAAGATGTTAAACTCGATTATTCAAAGCAGGATGAGTATTATCTCTTCGAGCATATTTTTAACGGCGGTGATTTTCATATAAAACTTTCGTATTTTACAAACAATGACATAACGGGTTTTGAAGCAGCCTTAAATTCCAGAACAAACGGTGACAACTTTTTGGTTAAGATTATAAATGGTAATGGCAGGTGGAATATAACGGGTGGAATTAATTCGGAGAAATACGGTAACGGAAAAACACATCTGAATATCAGTCCGGGAAATATACTGCCGGCAGGATTTGCATACCTTGATAATTTTACAATAATTCCCGGCCTTCAAATCAGCGGTCAATACAGTCTGGAACCGGCTGGAAATAAATTGATAGTAACTGGAGATAAGGCCGAATTAAACGGCGGTCCTATCGGCAGTGTTTTTACAGAAGCGGAATTGATTAAGAACGGCCTTTTGTTTTCATCCTCCAGTTCTCCATACAACGCTACAATGAATGGTTACTTCACAAACGGAAAATACGAATTTTTCGTATCCGTAACTGGAATTCCTGGTCTTGCTGTTGTCAGCAATATCGGTTTTGATCTTTTCGATGTCGGGGCGGGAAATTATTCTGGCTCTATGCATATATACCAGGATAATTCCAATAAATTCGCACTTTCAGCGCAGATTAATGGAGATAACACGGCGCAGAAAAAGGGAGGTATTAATTACACTTCCGCCAGCCTGATTTATTCATTCAGGCATTTAAGCTTCAGGAATATAAGATTGTCAAACTACGACCTGAATTTGAATTTTGACCTTGATTTTTCTATTACCAACGAAATTGATGAGGTGATATATTTAAACGGCCAGGCCTGTTACAGGAATATGTATAACCTGCCGATGACAGGAACGGTTCTGTATAACAATATAAACAGTACAGTGAATACAGAAATTTTTGTAGACCGCTTAATTAAAATCAGCGTAAAAAATGTTAATAACATAAGTGCCCTAGCGATTTCCGCTGTTCAGTATCCATTGAATCATCTTGGGCTTGCCGGGAATCTTTCTTTAGATTTTGGTGAAAATTTAGAAGATGATAAAATAACTTTTTTAAGTCTTAAATCAGTTTATAATTACAGGGACAGGTCGGTAATAGTGGATTTCAGCTCTGTAAAGGGTGATCCCTTTCTGACTGTTGACCATTTTCTTATTGACACAAAAGATGACAGATTGCTCGGGCACGGCAGGTTTTACCAGGAGGGCAAAGTGTTGCATGGACGGGTGGAATTCGATGAACGCGGCGTACTTGATTTCACTACAGGTCCGGGCAGCTTAAATGCTTTCTTTCAGGTAAAAAATTATCTTGTAAAAGATATTATAAAGGATAATCTTGATGTCCGTATTACAGGTAAAATAAACTTTACTGAAGACATTCCCGCATCATCGGTCTCAGCGTCGTTCAGAGCTGTAAATGCTGAAAATTCAAAGAGTTTTTTTCTTGATATACCTGAGATCAGGAATGAAGGGGAAATCTGGCTGTTCAATAACATCATCCTGCGCACTGATTCTTATTATGCTGAGATGAACATTAACATATTCAAAAGGGACCCGGGTTATTATGTGATAACAAAAGGAAAATTCGGTTATTATGATTTTATAAAGACTGAAGGATCTGTTACTTTTTATTATCAGGCCGATAGCCAGAATTTATTTTATTATCTTAACTACCTTACTATTTCGGGAAGGACCCTTTACGGCATTTCGGGAGAGATATATAAAAACGGCAATTTGATGGTCTTTAAAGACAATGAGGACAGCGGGATTCATGGCTATTATAATTCAGGCAGCCAGTCGAAAAATTGGGACCTGCATATAAAAAATAAAGACATACAGGCCGGAAGTTCGGGCAGTATAGAAAGCAATATCATTCAAGCCGATTTCAGCCTGGATATACCACTTAACATTTTTTCATCACTGACATTTATAAAGGATATAAGGGGAGAATGTTCGACTTCACTTACCTTTAAGGGTAACATTAATACCCCTCTTATGAACGGTAATATACAACTGAACCATGCTTACGCCGATTTTAAAGATGCCGGTCTGAAATTAAAAGACATAACGGCGGACATAGTTATAACAAATAACAGGGCTTTATTGACCAATATTGTTTTAACAGCCGGCATGAACGATTTCATACTTGAAGGAAGTGCTTATTTTAAGAGCATTTTGAATCCTTATGTGAAACTGACTCTGAAGCCAAATAATAAAAAATCAAGGGCTTTCTCAGTAAGTATCAATGATCCCGATTTAAAGATAACAGGCAATATTTTAATTAACGATCTGAGGCTTGAAGGTGAGATTGGCTCCCTGGATATAACAGGTGATTTGACTGTTGATAATTTTTTTATATATATCAGTACGCTTGGAGGCAGCGCCGTAACTAATACGAATGCTTATCTAAATATATTAAATAATATGCAGTGGAAGGTTAAGCTGGCCATTGGCAATACGGTAAGATTCTCCAATGAATTTATAGACGTATTCCTTAAAAGGAATAATTTTCTGAATATTGATGGTTCTATAGCAGATAAAACGCTTAATATTAAGGGAGATATTGAAGTCGATAAGGGAACCCTTGTATATCTCGGAAGGGATTTCACAGTCGATGAGGGAAAAGCGGTTTTTGACGGCATTCCCGGAGACCTCCTCCCTTATGTAAACCTGGAATCATCCTTCAAATACAGGGATGAGAAAGGTGAAACAGTAGAAGTATTCCTGACTTTTACAGGCAAGGCCGATAATATTAAACTTGCTTCATTCAGTTCAGTGCCTCCAAAATCAAGTGGAGAATTATCTGCGGTTTTAGGACTCCAATCCCCTAATGAAGAATCAACAATTTCAAATATTAATGTGGGGTCCCAGGGATTTATTCCAGCCGGAGTCAGCAGTGCGGCTGAGAATGTATTTATTTTTAATCCTTTAACAGTTGATTTAAGGAGAAGGTTAGGCCTAGACATGTTCGTGGTAAGAACCGGTATAATTGACACCTGGGCAAGGAGAACCATATTTGGAGAAAGTTCCCTCAATACGGCGGATATTTTTGAAGGATCAACTATCAGCGTAGGAAAATATTTAATTCCAGATATATTCCTTCAGTATGATTTGATCATTTCAAGAGACCCTCTCGATATCAATAACCTTATACCCCTGCAAACGTTTGGCCTTGATCTGGATATGAAGCTCTTCGATTTCGGCTGGAAAATTCAGCCCTTTAC
Source organism: uncultured Brevinematales bacterium (assembly GCA_964413265.1). Lineage (GTDB taxonomy): Bacteria > Spirochaetota > Brevinematia > Brevinematales > JAOACQ01 > CAVYGN01. The sequence continues at coordinate 8,205 of CAYPRX010000118.1, read as the reverse complement.
AGAACTTGGCAGACAGGTACTTTATGAACAATTTTTCGAGGTGAATTTCAACCAGAAATTCTAGCCAATTCAGACTAATTTTGACATAATACTACAAATGTAGTAAAATAACCGGTTTATCAAAATTAATTCTTAAGGAGCCTTTATGTACTTCCGTGCTATCTGTGTGGTTATCCTGTTGACATCGTCTCTTTGCCTTTCCTTCAGCCAGGAGATAAATATGAATGACAAGATCATTCAGGAGATACAGTTCGAAGGGCTTATTAATGTACATGCAGAGGATATCAAGCCCCTTCTTGATATAAGGAAGGGAGGGCCGATAGATGCTGTTTCTCTTAATAAATCCCTCAAAAAATTATTTTCGCTTGATATGTTCAAGGACGCAAAAGTCGATGTCAGCGAAAGTACTAACGGTCTTATTGTTAAATTCATAGTAGTAGAAAATTATTATATAAGAGGAGTATTATTTACCGGTAATGACGACATCTCTTCAGATGATCTGAAAAAAGTAATCAGTTTTACAGACTATTCATATTATACGGAAAACAAAGTGGCTAAATCAATAATTGCAATCCAGAAAAAGTATCTCGATGACGGTTTCAGGGATGCAACTGTTACTACAGTCCTTAGACCTATCAATGTCAAAATGCAGACTTACGATCTTGAGTTCAAGGTAAAAGCGGGTAAAAAAATCGTCGTTGAACAGATCAATGTCTCCGGTAATGATAATGTTAAGGCTGATGAAATCAAAAGTGTAATGAAAACAAAACAGGTATTTTTTATATTCATTGATGGTGTTCTGAGAGAAAAGGATTTTGAAAAGGACAAAGACGAAATATTGAAGCTTTACGGGCAAAAGGGCTATATCGATGCTTCTCTGACGGAACTCAGCTGGTCGATACAGGAATTGGGTTCGGATAAGCATAAGGCTATAGTCGTTAATATTGTTGTCTCTGAGGGACAAAGGTATAAGACCGGAAAGATAACAATTACCGGAAATACTCTTTTCACAACGGACGAACTTCTGGGGCTTGTCGATTTAAGGGAAGGAGAAATTTATGATAAAGTCAAAATGGATAACGTCCGTTTGAAAATATTCAATAAATACAGTGATAACGGGCATTTATACGCAAATATATCACTGCTCCTGAATAAAGACGTAACGAACCTTGTAGTAGATTCTCAGCTTGTTATTGTCGAGGGGCAGAGAACCCATATTGAACATGTCACAGTTTCAGGAAACACCAAGACTCAGGCAAAAGTCATAAAGCGGGAATTTGAATATCAGGAAGGCGAACTTTATGTTCAGTGGAAAGTAAGAAGGACTTATGAAAGGCTGATGCAGCTGCAATTTTTTGATGAAGTAAAGCCGGAATATTTTCCAGGAAGTGCTGAAGGACTGATAGATCTTGATATGAATGTGAAGGAAGCAAGGACCGGTATAGTAACATTCGGCGTAGGATATGGGACGGTGAGCGGATTTAACATGGCAGGACAGATTTCGGAGAAGAACCTTGAAGGAACCGGCAGGCAAGTTTCGCTGAGAGCCTCCGTAGGTCAGTATTCTGATGGTGTTGCCATAAGTTTTGAGGAACCCTGGCTTTTCGACCAGCCTATTTTCGCAGATATAACCCTCGGCTATTCGTTGAATGAGGTTATGAACGTTCCGGCTGACAGTACGGGCACAGGTTATATTGACGGTACGAATATTAATTATATCCAGAACCCTACTGAAGCGATCGGGATTTATGTCTCGAGCAACACTTATTGGCAGCAGTCTATCAGCCTCGGTCTGGTACTTAGGCGAAATCTTCCAGATTACTGGTCAGTTTCGACTGGAGTCGGGACAACAATTTACGAGGATTTCGGTGCGAATTTCAGTACACCTCTGATCTTTACCTCCCAATGGCAGACAAACACAGAACTTGAGTACGCCCTTCAAGCAGGATGGCTTTTTAAGAATTATATCAGTCTGGGATTTAACAGGAATTCGACGGATCATCCGCTGAGACCTCTTTACGGCAGTATTTTCAACATTGGAGCTTCTTATTACGGAGGAATTATGGGCGGGTATTCGCAGTTCATTAAACCTTCTGTATCGTATGCATTTTATCAGAGCATTCCGGTTCCATTTGATAGGGTAGTACTTGCACTTTACGGCGACGCGGAATTTATGACCCCCCAGTTTGACGGCAGTTATGTGTATGATTTTTCCGATATGCTCTGGTTCGACGGCACATACCAGCTGAGAGGCTGGGGGAATCTTTCTACAAGGGGGCTGTCCAAGCTTTATTACAGTGGTGAACTTCGTTTTGAGTTATATGATCCCGTCTGGGGGGTCTTTTTCTACGATATGGGAAATCTTTATCAGACTTATAACGGTATGACTCCGTTTTTGCCTAACGGTTATCTTTTCAGCTTCGGCGTTGGAATCCAGGTTAATATAATGGGTCTTCCAATCCGTATATATATAGCAAGGCGCGGAGAATATAACAGCACATCACAGTCTTTTGTTCTCGACCAGGATCAGAACCTCTTTGATCAACTCCAGCCGGTGCTCAGTATTCAGGGCGTATTTTAAGGAGGATAAAATGCTTAAAATGGTAATATTAACTTCAATCGGGATTCTTCTTCTGTTTGGCGGTACTTACGGTCTGCGGCAGATTAAAATAGGGTGTGTTGATGTAGAAGATGTCTTCAACACATATCCCGGCATCGATGATATAAGGAAAAAACTGATAGACGAACGTAAGAAATACCAGCTTGAGATAGATAAGAGAAAGGAGGAGATAGCACAGCTTGAAAAGGACTATTCAGAAAGTACATCGGAAGATGAAAAGGCAAGGCGGGAAGCGGAACTTGAATTAATGAGGGAACAGCTTGGTGATTACATAACTGAATCAAACAACAAATATGCCTCATTCAAAGACGATCTTACAAAGCCAATATTTGCAAGAATCTCGACCGTAATCGAGGAAGTAAGCGAAGAAAAGGGGTTCAGCTTTGTTTTCAGAAAGGGAAATGATATAATACTGTTCATAGACAGTGAATTTGATATTACTTCCGATGTCAAGCAGAGATTGCGCAGGGACCTTAACCTGGAATAAAATGCAGCTTTAGAGATTTTATGAAATCCTTGATATTTTATTATTCATGGTTGGGAAAAACAAAATCCGTGGCTGAAGCCCTGGGACGTCTTAGTGGCTCCGAAATAAGAAGAGTGGAGGAGGTTGAAATAAGAAGGGGTATTTCAGGCTTTCTTATGGCCACCTTCCAGGCTTTGAATGGCTTTCAAAGTGAATTAAGGCCTTATAACTCTGATTTGACCGGTTATGACAGGGTTTTCATAGGTTCCCCTGTCTGGTGCGGAAATCCCGCGCCGGCAGTTACAGCCTTTCTAAGGGAAACGGAATTGAAGGGAAAAAAGATAATTATTTTCTGTACTCATGTTACAAGTAAATCACTTCCTGCGCTTCAGAAAATGGCGAATATTATAAAAGAAAGAGGAGGGCAGATCCAGGGTTCATTTTCCATCAGATCAACAAGAAAAAATTTGTCAAATCTGCAGGAAGTGGTTAGAATTGCGGCTGAAAAATACCTGTAAAGTCATTTGTAGGGGAGGTTATAATGAAAAAGAACAACATGTTCAGACTTTTTTCGTTAATCGTTCTTCTTATTCTGCTTGTGATAATAGTTGTCCAGAATTTAAGTCCAGTAGATGTGTCCTTCATTGTGCCGCTGGGCAAGCAGCCTGTTATAACCGTTATTCTTATAAGCCTGCTTATAGGTTATATACTCGGTCTTATAACTTATTCACTGCTGTTCAGGGGTGCAAAAATTAAGGCTGAAAAGTCACAGACGGCGGAAAAAACGAATATTGAAAAAACAAAACAAGGGAAATGAGGAAGGTCTTTTTCCTCTGCGGAAATTGCGGCTATCAATCATCAAAATGGCTTGGGAGATGTCCTGAATGTTCAAGCTGGAACAGCTTTGTAGAGGAGCTTGTGAATAATAGGTCCAGGGTGGAGTTGCCCTTAAAGAGTAAAAAAACTTCAGCAGTTCCATTATCCGGGATCAATGATGTTGAGAATGAGAGACTTTTTACAGGAATAGCCGAGCTGGACAGGGTCCTCGGGGGCATAATCCCCGGACAGTCTGTACTCATATCCGGAGAGCCCGGGATTGGAAAATCAACGCTTATCCTTGAAGCGGCTGATAAACTTTCAAGCCATGGGAAGGTCTTTTATATCAACGGTGAGGAATCCAACTCCCAGATCAAGCTCAGGGCAAACAGGACAGGCTCAGATAAATGTGAAATTCTGCTTTTTCCGGAAAATGATATTGATGAAATAATAAGCTTAATCAGAAGAGATGAACCGAAATTTGTATTTGTAGATTCCATCCAGACAGTTTTTTCTCCGTCATTTGAATCCCTCCCCGGAAGCATAGTACAGATGAGGGAATCGGCTTATTCCCTTGTGAAATTATGCAAAGAAATGAATATAACTCTCTTTATAGTCGGGCATGTAACTAAAAGCGGCATCATTGCAGGCCCGAAAATCCTTGAGCATATAGTTGATACTGTTTTATTCCTTGAAATGGATGGAAGGGGCTATTACAGGATACTCAGGACCAGTAAGAACAGATTTTTTTCCACTGATGAGATCGGTTTTTTTATTATGGAAGAAACAGGTCTTAAATGCATTGAGAGCGTGTCGGAAGCCTTTTTATACGAGCACGAAGATGGTGTCAGCGGGATCTCCTTTTTCCCCATGGCCGAAGGAAACAGGGTAATACCTGTAGAAATACAGGCCCTGGTCAGCCCTTCACAGTTCAATTACCCTAAAAGAACATCCGATGGAATGGAACTCAGCAGGCTCTTTATGCTTCTGGCTGTCATGGAGAAAAATCTAAAAATTAATTTATCACATCATGACGTTTATCTTAATGTAACCAACGGCCTTCGCATCCAGGACCCCGGCCTGGACCTGCCCGCAGTGGCTGCCATATATTCCTCGATAAAGGGCCTGCCTTCAGCGCTTGATATAATGGCCTGCGGAGAGGTAGGTTTGACGGGCGAGGTCAGACCCGTAATCAAAATTGATAAAAGGATAGCTGAAAGCTCCAGGAATATCTTCAAAAAGATGATAGTTCCTTACCAGGCCGGAAAATTGAAAAAACCGGATGGATTTACAATCTATCCGGTCAAGAGTATTTCCGAATGTGTGTCTCTGATGTTCTAATAAGATATAACGGAAAAAGGAGGAAAGCATGGCCGTAAAAAAGAAAGGGAGAATAGGCAGGGATGACACTCTGGTTTCGGCGAAAATGCTGGGTAACGCTGTAAAAAATATTCTAAGAAAAACCAAACTCGAGAGGGGATGGGATATTCCTTACCTGGCCGGTTACAGCAGGAATGGTAAGATAATATTTATCGACAGGCACCTTCCTCAATTCCTGATAACACCTTCCGGAAAATATGATGTTTTTCCATTTCTAATACTGCATGAAGCAGTCGAGAAATCCCTCCTCGATGAACTCAGCCTCGTTTATCAGCATGCACATCAGATTGCTCTGAGGGCTGAAGAGGCGGCGGTGAGAGCGGCGGGGATCAAATGGAGAGTATATGACGCTTTTATGCAGAGATACATTAAAAGCGTCGGAAATGAGAAGCTTAAAAAGATACCACCTGACCTCGATATTAAGCCCTATCATGATGAAAAAGACACAGCACTTCTTAAGAAGATGCAAAAGGTCATTCGGAAAGAGCTTTCGAAATAGCGTTCGGAAGGCTATTGGGGTGTGAGTGATACCGGCGCAAAGAGTTCCGGCACATAATAGCCTGTATCATCTATTCCCATAAGGTTTTTATACTTGACCTTAATGTGCACATTGATCCACATATCACGAAGACCCTTCAAATCAAGCCCCTCATAGCTGACTATATATTCGAGCGGCGGGGCAATTTTAATATCATGATATATTTTAAGAATATCTTTGAGGTCTTTCATAGAATAGTACCTGCCGAAAGTTTCTTCCGTAATTCTTTCGTATATATCTCTGTTTTTATCGGTAAAGTCGATCACGTAAACCGGTATTGCATTCTGCCTGGCGTATGTGGAGAGCAGATCAGCGTCATAATTCGAAAATGTCGAATTGCCGATTTCACCGGCAGTAAAGATGATAACGGCCTTGTTCCTGTTGATATTGAGAAGTTCCGTTATCGCCGAGTGCATAGCTGAATCGAGTTCCTGGGGGTACGTTCCCCTGTAAGGGACTTTTTTGATGAAATCGATGGAACGGAATATACTTGACGGCATCTTTCCAGTGCTTTCCATCGAGTCGCTGACAGTTACAATATCAAGCCAGTCGTCACCTGACGATTGTGTCAGGAACGAATTCAGCATTTCTATCAGTTCAGGATCATATTCATTCATTGAAATGCTTTTATCTATGATGATCTTTGAGTACATGTTTTTCCTGAATTCAAAAGTCGGTCCCAGCCTTATAAAAGGTATCTCAGTCCCTTCCTCGAAGATCGATATATTTCCCTCTTTTAGGTTATTGACCGGTTTTCCAGTTTTATCCCAGACCCTTAAATGGAGAAGGTTCCTGGGATAGTGTGAAAGCCATATCTGCGAAACCTGAAGTCCCAGGTTGGCGTATTGGAGCTGTAGAGGATTGAATATTGCAATGTTGGGAGTGTTGAAATCGGTTTCGTAGAGTATATTTTTGGAATCCAGGCAGACATCGAATGCAAACTGCACCTTATGGTCGTCGGTATTGAACTTATTAAGGATTTTACCCGTTATATCATAAATATATAGGCCATTCTCAGCATCGCAGATATATAGTTTCCCGTTTTTTATAAACAATCCCAGGGGTTCCTGAAGAATGCCGTCGCCTATAGATGCAAGCATGTTGCCGAAGGTATCGAACGCAGCAATCCTCTTATTGACTGTATCTGATACATAAATAATACCATTTGCACCAGCGACTCCTGTGGGTCTTTTCAAAATTCCCTCGCCTATGCTCTGTATCCATTCTCCCTTAAGATCGAATTTCTGTATTCTGTCATTGCCATTGTCGACGGCAAAAAGGTATTCATCCTCTGAAATATAAAGACCCATAGGTCCAGCGATATTCGAGGAAGCTACTCCGCTGGAGCCGAATTTTGATAGATATTTGCCCTCCCTGTTGAATATGTAAATCTCATCAGCCCTGTAATCAGCTATATAGAATTTATCGTTATAGAGACAGATCCCCATCGGAAGTTTGAAGGCTGAAAATTCCCCGAAGTTCCTGCCGATCTCCCTGATGGGATTGCCTGAACCATCTATCTCGACAACATATCTTGTAAGAGTTGAGGAAATGATAATAGAATCGCTTTTATTGTCATATATGATGAAGGAGGGCCTGTCAATTTTATGCATGCCGTTTTCAAGCCCGTTATAGAGTCTGGTAAAAACATAAGGGTTCGAATAATCGTATCTCTTGTCTATGGCAAGTCTGAAATACAGGTCGTTAAGCTTCTGGCGAACCTCGTAGGAAGTATCCCCGAATTTTACAATATTTTCCCATTCATCGATAGCGTTTTTTGTATAACCGGCATTAAGGTATGCGCAGCCCAGGTAATAACGGGTCCTGCTGTCTAATTTCTGGTATGACAGAGCTTTAGAAAAGAGCTGTATTGCCGCCTCGTATTCACGGTTATAAAACCTGATCATCCCGCTTTTGAAGTTCTTCTCAGAATTTATTGTATCGATTGTCTGTGAGTATGAAAATGCTGAAACTGTTAAGAGGACGAGGGATATTAATAATCTCATATTATTATCCTGTGAAGATTTCTTAATGTTAATATTATATAACAAGGTTGGAAAAAAATAAAACCATTGCGGGTTTTAATTTATTAACAATTAATCCTTGATAAATATTGTCTGACTGAATATAATAATTTTTGACATTAAAGATAATTAAATATATAATATTGTTCCGTAATGGAACATTACGGGGTATAAATGCCTTTGCATGAGTTTAAAACATTTTTAAAGGCTTGTAAAACAAGAAATGTTTACATAACAAATGACGCTCAAACAGATGCTTTAAATGATTTTAATTTGCAGGGACCCCAAAATATATTAGATTTTATATGTAATGACGGATTATGTAATTTAACTTTTGAAAAAACAGAAGAATTTCATTTAA
>CAYPRX010000117.1:0-1795 GCA_964413265.1 uncultured Brevinematales bacterium | reverse complement strand
GTCACCTTTTTTTACTTTTTTTACCTTTTTACCTGCTTTAATAACCAGACCCGAACCCTCATGCCCAAGCATGTGAGGAAGATACCTGTCTTCTCCCCTTTGACCATTTATTTCCATCAGCTGGCTTCTGCATACCCCGCTGTAAGCAATTTTAACAAGGACCTGCCCTTCATTAAGTTCGGGGATTTCGATATCATCTTCAATTTTCAGGGGTTTTCCAGTTTCATAAAGTACTGCAGCTTTCATTTAAACACCTTTCACAAGCTGATTGAATCTCTGGTTTGCTTGCTTATTTTTTTAAGTTCTTCAGGTGAAACGCCCCATAACTTTGCAACTTTATTGATCCTTTCCGGTGAAAAATTTATTCTGTCCCATTCATAGGCCCTTAATATACTGATATCTTTGGAAGTCCATTCGTCTGATTTTACCTGGCTGTATCTCCATTCAACATTAACCTCGCTCATATCCCTATCAAAAGCATTAAGCGCTTCTGCCTGGTCCCACAGTTTTGTATTTTTCAAGGGAACGGCTATAAAAAGCTTTACATAATCAGCACCGCAATTTTCAGCATACCTTATGGTTTCCCTAATTTCATCCCAACTTTCTCCGGGGTAACCTATGATAAAGTTTGCTATGACAAAAAGCCCTCTGTCAATGACCTTTTTAATAATCATCGGCACCCTATCAAGGTCGACCGGTTTAAAAACTATTTCCTTAATGACTCTTTTACTTCCTGATTCGATGGCAACGTTAATACCCTGGCATCCGGCTTTAATCATAAGATCCAGTATGTCATCTGTTAATAAAAATATGGCAAAAGCCCCTATTATGAACTTTAGATTTAATTTTTTTTCGATCATCACTGTGAGAAGTTTTTTAAAAAAAGGCCTGTTTGCTATTATGTTGTCATCGTCAAACTGAATTGACTTTATTCCATATTTGTCACGATAATATATCAATTCATTTACAACATCCTCTGGATCCCTTGCCCTGACTTTCCTTCCGCTTATTGTTTCTACCTGGCAGAAACTACATCCGAAAGGACAGCCCCTAGTTACGCTGATTCTCATATATGGATATTCCGGAGGACGAAGAGGTCCGAGTCTCGGGCCCACGTTGATGTAATCGTTTAAACTAATTAAGCTGTAATCTGGCCATGGCAGAACAGAAATATCATCGATAAAAACCTGGTCCTGTATTATAGTTTCACCGCCTTTTTTGAAAACAAGACCGCTTTCTGGAAGTTTCCCATTGCCAAGAATGTAATTTATGAGGGCTTTCAATACGTATTCGCCTTCACCTCTGACGATAAAATCTATGTTTTCGTTTTTTACAACATTAATGTATTCAATGGTAGGGTGAACCCCTCCTGCAATAACAATACAATTTTTATCGTATTCCTTGACAAGGGCGGCGGTTATATCCAGGGTCTGCCCAAATTCAGAGCTGAGAACCGATATGCCAACCATGTCCGGATGATAATCTACCAGCTCCTTTTGAAACTGCTCTTTTGAAAGGTTTCTGAATTGCGAGTCTACTACCCTGACATCTACTAGGTCACTTACCATCGCAGCGAGAAGACAGAGAGTCATCGGATTCAGGTTCCAGACTGTATTAACGTCGAACTTCTGCCATCTCTGGTTTGGATATGTCAGCAGCAGTTTCTTCATTTTAGAGGTCCCTTAAAGATACGTCCATGGGTTTAATTATCATTTTAGACAGGAATTCCTTTCTTGTCAATAATGGTTCACTGTCCTCAATTGGTCTTCCGAATTTATTCTGCGGAATCACTCTG
>CAYPRX010000116.1:0-6444 GCA_964413265.1 uncultured Brevinematales bacterium | reverse complement strand
TCCGGAAGCGCCATACAGATTTACAGCCGGACTTTTCTTGGACTGCCGCTTACTTCTTCTTTACCGGGACAGATGCCATCCGGTGTAAGAAGGGATGTTATTATCGGACTTTCCGAGTACCTACTGGAAAACCCCAATTTCGAGAATTATATAGAATACATATTCGAAGAGAGGGACTGGTACGACGATCTCTATGAAAGACTGTCAGAACTTGATGTAGATCCAGGCATTCTGGTTTATGAAAAAATGGAACATTGCTACTACCGGACGGAAGAGAGCCTTAAGATTATTCCAGGCCATTCATATATAGCAGAGGAATTGGAATCCCCGGAAGAATTTTTAAAGTGGGGCAGAGAAAATCTCACCGCTCTGGAAGGAGAATGCTATGATTTCAGGGAAGAGAAGAGAAAATTTTCCGGGATAAAATATGTTAGAAGAAGGTTCTGGAAGATCATCAGGAAGGGTAAGGTTGCGGCTTTCGCTGCAGGCGAGGCTTATTCAGGTGAAAGGTACGATAACAACCCGGCCGACCGCTGCAGGATATATATTATAATGCCGAAGTCGGATATAAAAGAGCTGCTTGAAGCATTCCTGCCGAAGGCTTCTGAATTTTACAGGAAATATAGCAATGATGGTTTTCACCTGTTTTTCAAGGCCGCTGGGGATAAAATGCCTGATTATTCAATCCCTGGTTTAAGCCAGCTTCCCCCCGCAGGGAGGGTGCTCTTAAATCGGGAAGGGCTCACTTTTTTGAACAAAATACTGTCGGAGGATATCCTTCAAATCGGCAAATTATATCCTCTGAGCTACCCCCAAAAGCTTATCTGGTTCAGCGAGAAGCTCTATCCCGGCACGAGCCTTGGGAACAATGCAGGCACGGTACGTGTAAAAAATGGCCTGAAGTTTGAACTGCTGGAAGAGGCCGTGAATATTTTCCTAAGGAAAAACGATGGAGCACGTCTGAGGATAATTGAAAAGGACGGCGAACCCCGACAATATGTAAATGATTATTCACTATACAAACTGAATCGTTTTGATTTCAGTAAAGACACAGATCTCAGAGCCTTTTATCAGTGGGAGGAGGATATAACCCAGACACCTTTTGTTCTTGAAAATAAGGATCTTTTCTATTTTGCAATGGCTGACCTTCCTGAAGGTGAAAGCGCTCTTTATCTGAAACTACACCATACTGTGACTGATGCCTGGGCTGTAATTTTATCATTAACTCAGGTATTTGAGTATTATTCACTTCTAAAAGAAAATAAACCTGTTCCTGTAGCAAATAAACCATCTTTCCTTGATTATATGGAAACAGAAGAGGATTATTTATATTCCGAGCGGTTTTTAAACAGCAGGGAATTCTGGGCAAGTCAGTTTGAGAGCATTCCTGAATTTATCTACCTTAAAGAGCACAAGACAGGAGATTTTTCAATCAGGTCTGAAAGGAAGGGATTCGTTGTTTCTTCCGAAATTTCTAAAAAGATAGACACTTACTGCCTTGAAAAGGGAGTATCTATCTTCACCCTCTTCTTCACACTTCTGGCCACCTACATATCACGTATAACAGCCAAGACTGACCTTTCACTGGGTACAAGCGTTCTTAACCGCCTTAGCGCAAAAGAGAAGGATACTGTGGGGATGTACATTAATATAGTGCCTATCCGCTTCAAAATAAATCCGGAGATTACATTAGAAAATTTAGTTTGTAGTTTCGGGGACCAATGGAAACAGATCTTAAAGCACCAGAAATATCCATACAGTTTGATTCTAAAGGATTTTAGAGAAAGACATAAAATTATGTGTGAATTAACAGATGTAAACTTTACTTTTCATGTTGCTGAAAATATAGTTGTTTCTTATATTGGAGAATGCCTAGGGCGGTGGCATTCATACGGATACCAGACTAACTCACTTAATATATTTGTTAACGACCGAGAAGAAAGGGGAAATTATATCCTGAATATAGATTACCAGGTAGAACTTTTTACCTTTGATGAGATCGAGAGAATGGGCAGTCATCTTATCAGGCTTGTGGAAGAAGCCGTCAATTATCCTTCAAAAAAGCTCTACGAGCTTGAAATGCTGACTGATTCGGAAAAGCGTCAGCTGCTCTTTGAATTCAACGATACAAAGGCGGGATTTCCAAGGGATAAGACCGTACATGAGCTTTTCGAGGAACAGGAATCAAAAACACCGGATCGCACGGCAGTTGTATTTAAGAATCAAAGTCTTACATACAAAGAACTTAACGGAAAGGCAAATCAACTTGCAAGGCTTCTTAGGAGAAAGGGAGTTAAACCAGACACAATAGTTGCAACTGTATCAGAACGTTCCATAGAAATGGTAGTGGGAATCTTTGCCGTTCTCAAAGCTGGCGGTGCATACCTGCCGATAGACCCGGATTATCCCGCTGAACGCATAAGATTTATGCTGGAAGAGAGTAAGGCAAATATTATTTTAACACAGTCAACAATACAGGTAAAATTGCTTGAATATTCAGCAATGAATATCGATACAATACTCCTGGACGATATGTCAATATACCAGGGGGATAAGTCCAACCTAGAAATCGTCAACAAGTCAACAGACCTTGCATATGTAATCTATACTTCCGGATCGACTGGAAAGCCCAAGGGTGTTATGATAGAACATAGAAGTCTTTTGAATTTGTTATTAAACCTTCAGGAAAATTATCACTTATCGGATTCAGATACATATTTGCTGAAAACCTCCTATACTTTTGATGTTTCTGTTTCTGAACTCTTCGGATGGTTTTTTGGTGGGGGAAAACTGGCTATTTTAAAACATGGTGGTGAGGGGGATCCTTATGAGATTTTAGAAACAATCGATAAAGATAATGTAACTCATATTAATTTTGTACCTTCAATGTTCCTCTCTTTCCTGAATATTTTACGTTCCGAACATTTAAGAATTATTGAAAAGTTGAAATATATTTTTATTGCAGGTGAAGCTATTCAGAGAGAGGCTGTGAATAGATTTTATGATAAAACTGATAAAGTAAAACTTGAAAACCTCTACGGCCCGACAGAAGCGACTGTTTATGCTTCATCTTACAGTATACCAAATCTAAAAGAGGAAGCAAGCGTACCCATAGGAAAACCTATAAAAAATATTCAAGTGTACATTTTGAATAAATTTTATCAAATGCAGACAATTGGAAGCTCAGGAGAATTATGTATCGGCGGCATCGGTTTGGCGAGGGGATATCTTAACAGCCCAAAGCTGACAGCAGAAAAGTTCATACCCAATCCATTTATTCCAGGTGAAAGGCTTTATAAAACTGGGGATCTTGCATGCTGGCTTCCAGATGGCAATATCGAGTTCCTTGGAAGGATAGACCAGCAGGTGAAGATACGAGGCTTCAGGGTTGAACCTGGGGAAATAGAAAGCTGTCTGCTTTCTTATCCTGGAGTAGAACAAGCGACAGTTACTATGAGAGAAAACAAGGGAGGGGATAAATACCTCTGCGCATATATTGTTTCGAATGAAGAAATTCCATTCTTACAGCTTAAAGTTTATCTTGGTGAAAAACTGCCAAAATTTATGATCCCATCTTATTTTATCAGGCTAAAAAGCCTGCCTCTTTATTGGAATGGAAAACTTAATTATCAAGCCCTTCCTGCACCTGATTATGATTCCAATGTGAAGAGGGATTATGTGCCACCGCGACAGAGTACTGATAAGAGCATTATTAACGCCTTTATGGAAACACTCCACCTTGGGAAAATCGGAATTGATGATAACTTTTTCGATCTGGGAGCTGATTCTCTTTCACTTATCAGGGTACATGGAAAATTATTTTCCAATAATTATGGAATATCGGTGCAGGATTTTTACCAGTATCAGACTGTCAGGGAACTTTCAGACTGGATCCTTGGCGGAAAACGTAAAGAAGGTAAAGAAGAATCTATCCTAATTTACCGGCCGGTGAAAAAAATTGAGCATTCTATGAATTATTTCAATACAGATAAAGTGAACGCCAGAAATATCCTGCTGACGGGAGCTACCGGTTATCTTGGTTCACACCTTCTTGATGAAATCATGAAAAAAACAGATGCGGATATAATTTGCCTGGTCAGGGGGAAAAGCAAAGAGGATGCGGAAGAAAGGCTTATTTCAAGCCTTTCCTTTTACTTTGATAACTTCTACGGCAATAACCTGCCAAAAAGAATAAAGGTTATAACGGGTGAAATTTCTCAGATGGATTTAGGTTTGACGGAATATGATTATAAACGGCTCGGTGAAACAACAGATATGATCATCCATTCAGCCGCTGGAATATGGCATAAAGGAGATTACAGGCAGCTTGAAGAAGTCAACGTAGGAGGAACCCAGCGTATTGCAGAATTTGCACTCCGCTTTGGTATCCCCCTGCATTATATCTCCACATTGAGTGTTTCTGGTGATAGAATAGCAAGGCAGAAAAATAAAACTCCGGATTTTTGTGAAGAGGATTTTTACATAGGGCAGAATTATGGGGAACAAATCTACTGCTGCAGTAAGTTTCTTGCAGAAAACCATCTTTACTTTGAAAGGGAGAAGGGACTAAAACTTGCAGTTTACAGGATGGGAAATTTAACAGAGAGGCATTTCGACGGGCGTTTTCAGCAGAATATTCACCAGAACTATATCCATAATATTACGAGATCAATCCTGCAAGCTGGATTACTTCCTTCGGTTGTTTCCGTGGAAAAGATCGATCTTACGCCTGTTGACAGCGCTGCAAAAGCAGTAACAAATTTGATGCTTTGCCAGGGGTCGGCCGGAAGGGTGTTCCATATATTTCATCCCAGCAGGGTTGATATCGGTTATTATCTTAGGAAAATGGGGCAATTTTTAAAAAAGAAGGTGAAAATTATTGAATTCTTAAATTTCAGGGATTATGTTGACTCGCTTGAAAAAATGTCTATTACAGCAGAAGCGTTGGATATTATAAAGGAAGATTTTAATTTTGAGAGGCTTTTTTCCGATGAATATCAGGTTAACATTAGTGCCGATTTGACAGAGAAATGCCTGCGAAAAACTGGTTTTCAGTGGCCTGAAATCGGCCCTGAATATTTAAAAAAAACCGCTGACTACTGGATTCAAAGCGGATATTGGTTAAATAAGTGATATGGACGAAAACATCAGATTTAAAATCAGTAATTTTATCCAGAAACATCCAATCATATCAATAAATTTATGTTTTGATATAGGGGTTTTATTTGTCGGCTTTGTTTGTTATTTTATATTACCGGTAGTCCTAAACTATCCGCCAGGTTTTATTTCATTAACTGAGAAATTAGGAGCGCCTCTCTATATTTTACAGACTGCAATTATTGTTTTGTCAGTAATAGCAATATCATATCTTCTTCTGTTTTTCCAATTGAAAGATATTCTTTCAATAAATCGTATTAAAAATTATGATTCATCGATGGAGGGTGAGAAGAACAAAACGTATTTTAAAATATGGAGGAAATATCTTAATCTACCTTATAATTTGTATTTTGCTGTAATTTTTTTAGGAATAATTACAGCAGCTACGATATTAATAATTATTTTGAATATTGTAGGACTCACATATTCTTGGATATTTAAAATTACAATATTAATATTTTCTTTCGGTACCATAATAGGACTTATAACTATTCTGATTTCAAATAACATATTTACCTCTGTACTTTTGACCGTATACCAGAAGGATTTCGAGAAGAAGATAAAAAATCAGTTTAATCTTCCACGAAAAAATATGATCCAGATCATCCCTTTATTTATCACTGCAGTACTTTTTACAGCACTATTAGGTTATTCCCGTCTGATTACTGAAAAGGGGGACCTTTTGTATAAAATTTACCATAATAAACTGATTGAGGAATTCCGAAGCAGTTGGTATTTTGATAGTATAGATAAAACAGAAATAAAACTTAATAGCATTTATACAGAAAGCAGCAACGACTTTTATTTTGTATTGAATCCTTCAGGGAAAATAATTGTCAACAGCCGTGATTATAAATTAAACAGGATTTTTTTAATTTATGCAACTGAGCTGGCTGATATTAATAGAGGACATGTATATTCCGATGAAGCGGAAACACAGGGGGCTGTTATAAGCCTGCCTGACAGGAATAATAAAATATGGACCATCGGCTTCAGATATGATGTTGTGTCACCTTTAACCATGCTATACTTTTTGTACACCTTTGTTGCATTGCTTGTTGTAAGTGTAATCAGTCTATACTATTTTTCGAGGGCATTGTCAAAAGAGATCATGATAATCACCTCAAGCCTTGAAGCTATCGCGACTGGGCAGAATATCGATCTGGATAAAAATGTCCCAATTACATCAAACGACGAAGTTGGAAGGCTTGTATCAGCCTTTAACCAGATCCAGAAGCGGGAAAAGGAACATGTCCAGGAAATCATAGAAAAAAACAGGTATCTGAT
>CAYPRX010000115.1:0-1595 GCA_964413265.1 uncultured Brevinematales bacterium | reverse complement strand
ATCGTCTACAGGAGTATAAGCGACCATAAAATGCAGCATCACTCCGCTGTTTGTTTCAAGATAAGAAGGAATGTTACCGGAATTTATAGCATCGTAAAAGTCATTGACGTTGTACAGTGCATCTATGCCAATTTTAAGCTTATCGTTGAAAAGTTTCTTTTCAAGCCTCAACAATAAATAATCTTCAAGCCTGTCCGGGCCACTGTTCCCGACTTCGCTGAAAAAACCATGATTGTACTGGAAATTGATGTACCAGTTGTCAGCAAATGTTTTATCAAAACCTATGGTATATTTTACATATGCGGTATTAGATATCGCAACCTGATTGAAATTCGTAGACACAGTCATGCCTGTCGGGATTCCTGAGACTACCAATGCAGAAGTATTGGCTACCGAGGTATCTTGTTCCCCAGGGAATGTAATTGCCGCTTCACCCCAGAGCAGGATAAAACCAAGATCCTTTGAAAAATCAAATCCGATATCCTGTTCACGGTAATAGGCTAGAGTATAATTAACGGACTGAAGAGTAATATTTGTAACAATTTGACTAACAGTTAAAAATGAAGTTTGGTTGATATTCAAGCTTTGAATATATGGTAAATCATTGATGCGCGAGACATAGGAAATTGAAAGATCAAAACCCTCGATATTT
Organism: uncultured Brevinematales bacterium; assembly: GCA_964413265.1. Lineage (GTDB taxonomy): Bacteria > Spirochaetota > Brevinematia > Brevinematales > JAOACQ01 > CAVYGN01. Next base: position 943 of record CAYPRX010000115.1, on the reverse strand, counting down.
CCTGATAATTTTGCACCAATGGTAAAATTGGAGGCGTTTAGGTCAGGGGTAACTGCAGTTCCATTCCAGACCGTCTCGTTCGCATTAACCTGCTGAAGATTCGCTCCTGAAGCGATATTTGACACAATGATGTTCTGGATGTTATTTTGAAAAAGCGTATTAAGCCTTGCGACGGGCGAAAATGGTTCATATACGAACTGGAAGTTGCCATTATCAGCAGGCAAGGCGTAATTTAAATTAACGGCCAGTGTGCCGAACTTCCTTCCAATATTAAATGGATCGGACGTATCGTTTGCATCCAGAAGATCGGTTGGGTTAAGCCCGTCAGCCGTTCCCCATGCAATCCTCTGTTTTCCGGCCGAAAGGTCAAGTTTATCAAATATAAAATTCTTATAGGAAAAATATGCCTGATCAAGGCTTATTTCAATCGGTTCAACAGAATAAAGAGACTCCAACTCCAAAGCATTCAGTGTATTACTGTAACAAACCTGGCTTAAGGGATTGTTATAATACCTGAAATCAATTTGTGCCATTCCATAAAGTCCGTCGCTTGAATTCTCGAATTTAATGTTTCCGTTTTCTTCGTTAAATAATAAATCTCCGTTAGAAATCGAAATACGTGTCTCACTGGAGAAATCACCTGTAATATTCATTCCCTCTGCATAGAAAAAGGAGCTGATTAATAATGCTGCCATGACAAAAAAAGTTCTTTTCATTTAAACTCCATATTAATAAACTGGTTAGTTTAATAATAAATTAAAGAATAAATAAAGTCAATAACAATCATTTTATGATAATTTGAATTAATAATATATTTTATATTATTATAATAATAGTAATAAAATTATTCAATAAAAATGTATCAATCCAGCTTGACTTCAATAATATTTTCTATTATAATACAGAACGGTTAGTTTAAAATATTTCGAGGATATTAATGAAG
>CAYPRX010000114.1:0-2170 GCA_964413265.1 uncultured Brevinematales bacterium | reverse complement strand
AAAATTCTTAAATTCGAAACGGAGCATATTCTGGAGTACAGTCATTTCAGCCCTCTTTCGGGTGATCCCGATGTACCTGAGAAATACCATAATGTTACGATAGAAATTGAAATGAAAGGGAATCAAACTAAGATCACCCTTTTACAGGACAAAAATACGACGGAAGAAAACCGCAAGCATTCTGAAACAAACTGGAAGTTGATGCTTGAGGGAATGAAAAAGCTGCTGGAACAGTATCTTTCTGAAAATCCTTCATGCCGGATCGAGGATATAGAAAAGTAAATTATGAATATTTTATGTATTTTAATCTTGAGGAATCTTCCTCTCGGTTAACCCTGACTATTATTTTAACTCAAGTTAGGCCTATTGTACATGGAAGGCAGTTGGAAATGCCAAGCTTAATAGTGACATTTTATTATTGCAGGTATAAAGAAGGAATTTATATTGACGGGGTAAAATAAGCTCTATAAAATTTTGGTTTAACGATTTGGAAACATAATTTTTGGATTTCTAGAATGCTAAATGAGAAATTCGTGATTAAATACCAATAATAGGAGTATGAATGAATCCCATATTAAAGAAAATGGCTTACAAGTACCAGGATCCTCTTTTCATCTTAAACGCACCGACTGAATTCACAAATGTGATTAAAGACATTGAAGCTTCAGTTCATACGAAGGGATCGGCTCAATATGGTTTTATTATTATATTTTCAGATAAAATTGCCGAAGCTAAAACCCTAATAGAAAGGGCTTTCAATCATATGACTCAGGATTGCGTTATCTGGCTCTGCTACCCTAAAATGTCATCTAAGAAATACAAGTCCGAATTTAACAGGGAAAAATCTTGGGAGTTTTTCCTTCCATACGGTTATGAGTCTGTTACCCAGGTATCTATCGATAATGATTGGTCGGCACTCCGTTTCAAAAAATCTTCCAAAGTAAAAAACAGAGGGGGTGAAAAGCCTGTAAAATAGTTTAGTATAGCCCATGACAAAAGCAGCATTAAGATTTTCTATACATAATATCAATAATGCCAGTGAACGCTCAAAGGCTCTGAAAGAAATATCAAGGTTTGTTTAAAGTTCAGGCAAAATACTCATAATCGATTTTATAGATATACAGGAATATAAATCTGGCCTCTCAAAATATGGCTTTGACCCTCTTGCCAAAATTTGGTCTACATGATATGTTAGTTTATAACATATCAGGGGGACACAAAAATGGCAAAGAAAGGGTAAAGTGGATAGTATTTGGTGCATAATGGATTAACTCTGGGAATTTAGGTTCAATAATAAAAGTATATTAGAGATTTGTAATATGGAGAAAATCATGAAAATATGGAACATAATATGGTTCAAATTTTTCCTTATGTTATTTTTTGGATTCGTATCAATTCCTGTAATAGATGAATTTTCTGAAATAATAGATTATCACAATTACCAAAAGGATGTTAGGGAATGGACTAATATTATTGCCGATCCTATGCAATTCTCGAATAAGATCTTTAACTGGGAGCTTAACTCCAGATTTATCGGCGGAGAAAGCAATTTTATGATCCGAGAAATAGGCACTAACTATGAATATCATCCGGTAATACTGTTTTATATTGATAAGACAATATTTGTACAGAGAAAGCATAATGTTACAAACAATGAAGATTTTTACGCAATCATGAGATTTATCACTATCGATGGCGGTATTCCTGAGTTTAAATTGCTAATTGTAAATACTCCGACGGATAAGAATATCAGAAGGTTTTGCAGCTTTATTTTAGGGGTTGTTGTTTACCTGTTGGTACAGTCGGTAATATCAAAAATTCATATTAGTCGTAGAATATAATAATTTATGGCCTTATAGAGGGGGAAAAAATGTGTTACTGGATGAGATGGCATTTAGAAATGCTTCTTTAGGTTATTGTTTTAAATTAGCTGAAGAATTAATTTTATAAGAACAACTATTAATAATCGTTTGTTCGAAAGTTAATCATCGAAACCGCATCATTATAATTATATTTATTTACTATGTAATAACCTGGATGTAATGCCGATAATTGTGATTCTGGATAGGCTTCATCCCAAGTTAAATCATATATAGAATCTTCCCATTCAGTAACTGCATGACTATACTCAGTATGATTCCCTATTATTATCAATTCTGGAGATACTCCA
>CAYPRX010000113.1:0-5700 GCA_964413265.1 uncultured Brevinematales bacterium | reverse complement strand
CCCTGCCGTAATCGCACCGTCCAGAATCCCGGCCACCAGGTGGGAAATAAGCATTGCCGGTACGGTAATGTTCCAGCCGTAGGGACAGTACATCGGGAAACCTTTAGCGTCCCTGAAAAGGAGGGGCTGCAGGCCCAGTTCTATCGAATTGCAGAGTGCAGCGAGCAGTATCGATACATATGCGGAAATAAAGGCTATTACGGGCAGAAGGCTTTCATTCCTCCTGATCCTCTTCAGGCCGTTAAAAATCAGCCAGCCTGTCAGCGGCATGACCAGGGCCATGTTAAAGCAATTCGCGCCGAAAGCGAGTACGCCGCCATCGCCGAACATCAGGGCCTGGATGAGTAAAGCCGTCGAAACGGCAATGATGGCGGTAAATGGGCCGAAAAGAATCGACACGAGGGTTGCGCATATCGCATGCGCCGTCGTGCCTCCCGGTACCGGTACGTTGAACATCATAATAAGGAATGTGAAAGCTGCGGAAACACCCAGTATAGGCATCTTCCTGTCTGAAACTTCTTCTTTCACCTTATTAACAGCTATTGCCCAGACAGGAACCATCACTGCGCCCATAACTGCGCAGGTTTGAGGGCTGAGATAATTATCGGGGATGTGCATAATCAGCTTCCTGATATTTAGTAACACGATTATAAAATTTGTAGCATCAATTGTCAAGAAAAACGGCTTTTTTAACATTTCCGGATATCAGGATATGTGCCTGCCGGTACTGGACATGCTCAGTTGAGTATTTTTTATATTCTTAATTGATTTTATATTTTGATATAATTCGCGAATTTCAAGAGAATTGCCCCTTACAATTACTATCTCCAGACAGTTGTGATGATCAAGGTGGACATGCTGCGAAGAGATAATCAGCCGGTAATAGTCATGCTGAACATCGGTCAATTTATTCATCAGTTCCCTGATATGATGGTCATAAATAAAAATTATCGCTCCGGCTACTTCCCTGTCAGTCACTTCCCATTCATTTTTAATCATCTCATTGCGGATCAGATCACGGATGGCTTCCGAGCGATTTGTATAGTTTTCACTCCTGATATATTCATCATATTCCTCAAGCAGCCGGGACGGCAAAGAAATGCCGAATCTTACCAGATCGGACATAAAAACCTCCCGAGGAAATGGATAGGTGTATTACTTCTACCCTCATACATTAGTATTATCATTTATAATAGTTCTAAAGTCAATGGAGAATTAATATTGCACTTCTTCAACCCTCACGTTGGCAATCCATACCTCGCCCATGTCACCGGCCAGATCGAAAACTAACCTGGCTATGTCAGTAGTAGGCTTTTTCATAGTGAATTGAAAGGAATATGTCTGCATATCGGCATAAAGATAAAAAACGCCCCACCCGTATCCTATCCAATCGCCCCCTATTTTCTGAAATCCCACATCTATTTTTCTCTCTGACAGTGATCTTGCATCGAAAGTCAGTCTATAAAATTTTCCGTATTCAAGTTTAAAGGGCATCATACCTAGTTTTATCATCCAGGATTTCATTCCTCTTGATCTTAATTTGATATGACATTGATTGTTATTGACTGTTGCAAGAGCGTCGGATTTAAATGTGATCAGCTGCCATTTCCCTTCCAGGTCGCTTCTATAATGATTGTACTCCTCAGTTGTGACTATCTCCCTGGAATCAAAATTGCCATCCGGGCAAAGATTCGGCAGAGCGCTCTGCTCTGTTTTTAGTTCTTTCTCAGGCTCTTTTTTAATGTTATTTTCTGTCAGGTTTTCAGCATTTGGAGTATTTTTCCCTGTAATTTTATAGGATATTTCCCCTGCAATTTCTTTTATTTTTTCGAAGACCATATCTTTGGAGCATGTTTCAGTTTCGGCCATTATATTCTTACCCGATACAAGATCGATCATGAAAATATTAATGGATATTTTATCAAAAACATTGTTTATTGAACCTATTATAGCCATATTTACATTCAGCAACTTCCCCAATTCGACCCTGTGATTTTTGTCTTCCTCTGATGTCAAACCTGCCACCTGGAATTTCGCTTCCTGCAGAATTTTCTCCAGCTGTTTTCTTTGAATTACTTCAAAGGCCTCCGTTTTAACTATTTCGGCCCTCAAGGTATCACTTATGGCCAAAGCATCACTTTTACTTATTCCGCTCTGTGTCTCAAGATCGAATACCGCTATTCTTACCTTTTTTTCGCTCTGTTCATCATCGCAGTAAATATTTTTTCCGACAAAAATAAGCGAAACAACAGATAATATTATAATAACAAATTTTATTAAATATTCTTTCATAACTGATCCTCCCTTTAAAAACTTGTATATCATACCCCATGTAGATAACAAAATCAATAAAAAATTTAATACAGGGGGCTTGATTATTCTTAAGCCTTAATATCACCTAATAATATAACTATTTGTTTTTTTAAAATCATCTTACTATTATTATATGAGAATATGATATTGTTAACGAGAGGTAGAATTATGATATGTAGTAATTTCTGGTTTTACGGATGGCCGGGAATGATGAGATGGTGGGGCTTTGGAGTCCCTCTCATTCACATTTTGTTCCTTGCCCTGATAATCTTTATTATTGTCAGGCTTTTCTCGTCCGGCGGATGGTACCAATCCCATCCGGAAAGCGCAGTCGATATTCTTAAAAAGAGGTACGCTAAAGGAGAAATTTCGAAGGAAGAATTCGAAAGAATGAAAAAGGATATCAAAGAATAAAAAACAAATCTTTTGAACCGGACATTGCATTTGACAAATAATTTTTCAGAAATTAGAATCTTTTCATGTTCCCTGATAATAAAAAAACAATTCTTCTCGTGGATGATGAGATATTCATAGCCATTAATGTGAAAACTGATCTTGAAAAATACGGTTATAATGTCCTTCTGGTAAATTCAGGGAAAGAAGCGATCGAAATATTCGAAAAAAATCCATCTATTGACCTTATCCTTATGGACATCAACCTTGGAGATGGAATCGATGGTACGCAAGCTGTTGCCGCAATTCTAAAAAAACGTGATATACCTGTAGTATTTTTATCAAGCCATGCTGAGGCCGAAATGATGAACAGGGCTTGCAGCATAACCTCGTACGGTTACATTTTGAAAAGCTCAAGCTATACTGTTCTTGTCGCATCGATAAAGATGGCTTTTAAACTCTTTGAAGCCCATCAAAAAATAATAGACAATGAAAAACGATTACGCGCTGTATTCAATTCAACATTTCAATTCACAGGCCTGCTTACAGTTGAGGGAATTCTCATTGAGGCAAATAAAACTGCTCTTGATCTTGCCGGTATCAGACACGAGGATGTTGCCGGCAAACCTTTCTGGGATACTAATTGGTGGGCGGGCGATGAAGAGCGTGTAAAAAAATTAAAAAAAGCATTAAAAGAGGCATCCGGCGGCAAACTTGTAAGGTATGAGGATAAAATTCAGGGCAAGGGTGGTGATTCTTTTATCATTGACTTCTCTCTTAAGCCTTTTTTGGACGATGACGGAAAAGTGATCATTCTTATCCTGGAAGGAAGGGACATAACCGAATATAAGAAAAAGCAGGCTGAGCTGATTGAAAACGAAGAAATGTTCCATTCGCTGCTGGATAATTCCATTAATTTAATTTACAGGCTGAACATTAAAACCGGGCTTTACGATTATATAAGTCCATCAGCTTTGAGAATCACGGGTTTTTCAGTTGATGAATTAATGACACAGGATGCCTCTTCTGCCCTTGCTATGATTCACCCTGACGATCTTCCGGCAGTACTTGCTGCATTCAAAAGATTGGAAGAAGACGGCATGGTTGAAATTGAATACCGCCAGAGGATCAAAAGCGGCAATTATATCTGGTTTTCCAATCATCTGTCCCTGATAAAGGACAGCTCAGGCCGTCCGCTTTACCGTTACGGAAACCTCAGCGATATAACCAACCGGAAGAACGCAGAAGACGCATTGAGAGAAAGTGAAAGAGATTTCAGACATTTATTTGAGAGGCATACAGTGATACAGCTTATGGTCGATCCTGCTACGGGAAATATTTTTGACGCCAATATCGCCGCTTCAAATTATTATGGCTGGACCCGGGAAGAGATGAGAGAAATGAACATAATGGAGATAAGTTTGATCTCTCAGGAAGAAATTCAAAATGAAATGCAAAAAACAAAAAATAAAGGGAAAAGTCATGTCGAAAGAAAACACAGGAGGGCTGACGGGTCAGTCAGAGATGTGGAAATCTTCAGTAATTTTATAAGAATGGCTGGCAGGGAATATTTTTATTCGATTATCTTTGACATAACTGACAGGAAAAGTTCTGAAGAAGAAATAAGTAAATTGCTCGAAGAAAAAGAGCTTATTCTGAGGGAAGTTCATCACCGTCTTAAGAACAATATGAATACTGTCAACAGCCTGCTTATTCTACAGACCAGATCCCTGAAAGATGCTTCAGCCATTGAAGCTCTTAAAGACGCGTCAAGCCGCATACGAAGCATGATATTGTTATACGATAAATTATATCAGTATAACCGCGTCAATAAAAATTTATCTGTTATGCATTATCTTTCAACTCTTGCAGATGAAATCATTGCAAACTTCCCGAATAGCAACTCGGTCAAAGTGGAAAAGCTGATTGATGATTTTAGTTTAGATGAGAAAACATTGCAGGCCGTTGGTATAATAATCAATGAACTGTTAACAAATATTATGAAGTATGCTTTTACTGGTAAGAACAGAGGATTGATTAAATTATCCGCTGTAAAGAGAGATAATACTGTAGTTATTTCAGTTGCCGATAACGGCGTAGGTATGCCGGAATCTGTTGATTTAGAAAATCCGGCCACCTTCGGCCTGCAGATGGTTTTATTACTGGTAAAACAAATCAAAGGAACTGTCAGGATAGAAAAGGGGAAAGGAACAAAAATTACCCTTGAATTCAAGTGTTAGCTACGAATTTGCCTGTTTAAGGTTCAATTGCTCCGCCCGGCTTTTAAGGAGGAGGCTTACCATGCTTGGATACCTAACGGGAATCGCTGTTTCAAGCCTTCAGAGTAATTTTTTCAGCATATTTCAGGGGGATTAAAATGAAAATTCTTTTGCACTTATTTATTGCTGATTTTTTCGTTTTTACCATCAGTCATGCAGCTCTTATACCCGATGACAGCGGGAAGAAGCTCATGTCATTTTACCTTGGCCTGAATGTTGAGTATTTATGGCTTCCTGGCAGTCATATTAACTGGGAAACAGGATGGCCAGACTCAAGCGGCTATAAAGCTCATACTCATTGCAGCGCCTTCGTAGCTGCGGCATGCGAGAGGCTTGGAATCTATATTCTTCGACCTCCTCAGCATTCGCAGGTTTTACTTGCAAATGCGCAGGAAGAGTGGCTCGGTACCGCTGATGCTGCGGAAAAAGGATGGAAGCGGATAGATGATAGCCATATCTACCTGACAGCTCAGGATTTTTCCAACCGTGGATATATAGTTACGGCTGTCATCAGGGGCCGTGGTGAAAAAAAAAGCGGGCATATAGCGCTTGTAATGCCCGCAGAGATGACAGTGGAAAAGCTTGAATCCGGCGGGCCTCTTGTGATTATGGCCGGGGAAAGAAACTATAATTCAATCAGTTTAAAAAGAGGGTTCCGTTATCATATCGATGCCTGGCCTGAAAACCTGATTCGATTCTATGTAAATTTAAATAA
>CAYPRX010000112.1:0-10480 GCA_964413265.1 uncultured Brevinematales bacterium | reverse complement strand
GGAATTGATGCAAAACGGGCTTATAGATGACATTCTATTATTAGTCCAGCCAGTTATTTGGGGCAAAGGGCGGCGCTTATTCGATGGAATTGAAAACAGGATGGACATGAAACTTGTAGAAACTATGAAATTCAAGTCGGGTGTTGTTTTATTGCATTATGCAATTTGAAGATACCATATATGGTAGAATTGTTTTACAGTTCTCCCCTATTGATTTACTGATTAAAGTAAATTCTATTATGCAAAATGAAAAAGCTTATCATTCTGATTACTGAAACTTTTTTTGAAAATATCCCTGTTTTATTCTGTCAGCTATGAGTCAGTAAAATTTTAATAAGGTTGTGTATCTCTATATCAGGTATGATATTCCAATTCCCTTGAATCCTCCCTCCCCGGTCCTGTTTAATTCTATACATAGTAATGAGATAAGTAATATTATTTGGCTGGTTTCGCTCATTTTTAAGAAAATTGTCAGAAATACAGGGCAGAAAATAATTAATTATTGTGTTTTTCCTGAACTATCAAAAAAAGAAATATTAAAAATGAAAATATTTAATACGTTTTTTGAAGCAAAAATATTTACCGATAGAAGGAGAAAGTTGTACAATACGATAAGGCCTCACAGTTTACTGGGTTACAGGCCACCGGAACCAGAGGCTATGTTTTTGGCTTCAAAAGCCAGTTGACTAACTTATGATCTGGACCAAAAAATGGTGAGGGCTCGGGAATGCTTGTTCAGCTCGGGGCTAAGATCAGCTTTTAGGAAAGAGTTTGAGCGGTGGAGAAAATTCAAATTCTAATTACCTTCATTGGTTTTTTCCCGATCTCCTGCCTCGAATCTTTTGAGTTTTCTGAGAGTTTCAAGGTCATTTCCCTGAACACTGCTCGGTATTACAAGACCAAAAAATACTGAAACCAGGCTTATAATACATCCTCCGAAAACCGCGGTCAAAATTACTCGTGTGATTGTTTCTGACCCAAGAATCTGACCGTTTGCCAGAACAACCCATGGCACTCCTATTGCAATAGCTGCTCCCACTACAGCCCCGGACGTTGGAACGATTCCTTTGCTTCCAAAACTAACAGAAGCAGTGTTTTTTTGTTCCTCCATATTTTGCCTCCCGTATCATTTATTATCTTTATAATGGTATTTTCTTATAATTTCATCTCTAAGGCTGGATAAAGCGTACCTGCATGAACTGGCAACCGTGTTCATAGAGATTCCAAGGGTAATGCCGATTTCCCTGAAACTTAATTCACTGTAAAACCGCAGCCTGATTATCGCCTGCTGAAGCGCCGGCAGACCAGAAATACCAGTTTCAAGTTCATAAGGTGAAAGTTCAGCCTCCTCTGAAAATGACGGCTCATGAAATGCTTCTCCTCTTATTTCTTCCAGTTCAAACGATATCCAGTGCTTTAAACGCGATCTGTATCTGATTGAATTAATCCAGACAGCCCTCCGTATATATGCAGGCAGGTTTTTGACCCTGCCTTCCTCCGCGGCTTTCAAGACACTAATTATTGTGTCCTGAACGATATCTTCTGCCGCATAATGATCTCTTATTAAAGAAAAGGAGAGCCTTTTCAGGGAGGGAATGAGTTCAGCCAGCACTTTCCCGATTTCACTGCTTAGAGAAGCATTATTCATTTTCACCCCTTACATGATAGATCCAGATGAAGTGTATATTTTGTTTGTCGTATCAAAAAAAAATTTTACACATAAAAACATAAGAGTAATGTTAGACTTCAAATTGCACAATACAATATAATTTTAATTAGAGTAGACTCTAAATATGAATTTTAATTTCTTCATTACAAAGTTCTTTAAAAGGCTGCACATTAAAATCAATAATTAATCAACTTTAGTCTTGGGTTTATTTCTTCTTTTTGAAAAATCATTTAATGTCCCTTAAATCCGTTAGTGGATCTGAGGGCTGGAGGATGCCGATAAGCACAGCCTTTTCTTTCATTAATCCTTTAATAAGATCATAAGTTCCTGAACCGATTTGATGGTTTCATGACTTTCCGAAAGGGTATTCAGGTAATTTAAATTTTTAAGGCCGCCAATTGATCTTATGTTTCGAAGATATTTTGGTGGGTTTGTGTTAATATCATTATATAATTTTGTAATTATATCTACCATAACCGAAAAATTCTGATAAAAACCGTTAAAAATCTCACCAGCTTTCATGTTGGCGGAGTTGATATTTCGCTCTAGAGTCTTTTTTGTTTCAATAGGGTTTCCTTCTTTCTTATCCAGAAGACTTATTATTTTTTTACCGAAAACCCCGCTTTCATTCATTTCAAAAATAAAATCAAATAATTTTTCCTTGAATTTTTCAAGAGAATAACATGTGTCTGAAACTGTTTTCTGAGAATAATTATCGGTGAATAAACCGCTGGAAGCTGTAAGATTAAGCAAGTTCTTGATTGACTGATCATAAATCGAATCGAGAAAAGTGTTGATGATACCAAGATGATACTGATAATAGAAACCTGAAATACCGAACTCTTCGATTTTATTGGAAATATCGCTATTGTAAATGCCAGCCCATTTGAAAACCGGAAAGAGCTTTTTTATGTATACTTCAATCTTTGTAGATCTTTTCTCCTCCAATATGAATTGTGATATGCAAGTCATCCGCTTTTCGAAAGTATTGCAATACAATTTAAAAATATCATAATTTGGAAGTGTCAGTATAGGGAAATAATAGGGGTCTTTTTTTACTATCTGAATAAGCCGTGTAAAATAATTCTTATTCATAATATCCTTCAGGTCATCGAAAAAGAGGATCGACTCATTTGTGAACCTTTCTTTGATTGAAGAGTCTTCCTGATTGATACCATTGTCCCTTTCGGTTATTTGAGCCTCATCAGAAATCAATCCCATGAAAACTGAAGCATCATATAGATCCATAAAGATTTTAACATTATCAAGGGAAAGATCGATCTTCAGTAAAATATCCTCAAGCTCAGACAGGTAAGGCAGCAGAGCCTCGGAAGAAATATCCTCAAAAATAGGTGTTGAGCCGGGTTTGTATTCCTGGTCAAATCTTTTAAAGAGGTTAATAAATTTATATTCAATAAGATCTTTAATATACATTAAATTTGTGTATTTTTTATTGGTATCCTGAATACTGCTGTTTTCAAATGAAGCAAGATAGGCCTTAATTGAATTTTCTACGGCATTTTCCGCTCTTTTCCCGCCTTCGAAATCTGCCAGGATCATACTCATCCCATGGTAGGAAAAATTACTGTCAACTTCATACACATTGATTTTCATTAATTTTTCAAAAAAAAATTCAAGACCTGTCTTTTTGAATTGATTGGGGTTGCACCATGTGTTTGCATCATTTAATGTGCGGTCTATAATCTTCTTAAGCAAAACGATCTTTAAGTAAAGATCATGCAGTTTATATGCGAAATATCTTGTAACTCTCTTTGTGGATATATTATATACTGAAGGTTTGTATTTATTCAGATTCTTTTCAATTGTTTTCACAGCTTTATTAAGCTTGTAGTTTTCACTTGCATTTTTATTGAAAATTGAAATGAATATCAGATAAATCTTCTCGAAAAAGTTTAATTCAATTTGCAGGTCTTTTTTTTCAGGGAGCTGAGGGGAATATAGGTTGTAAGCCATTTAAACCTGTCCTATATCTTGAACTTCGGCATTAACCAATATTTCCCATTTAACATTCTGGAAATCCAGAAACATGTTTCTAATTCAATCTGCTAATATTTTATAGAGCTTATTCCGCTATGTCAACATAAATTCCAATTTTATAAAAATTCAATCTTTGATATGTCAGTTATTAGATTGGTCCTGATAGGACTGGGGACTATTTAATTGATAAAATCCTGACTGAAAGAAAAGCAGTAAGCATAAAAATAAAGAATTCAATCCGATTTTCCCGCCGCTTTTATATGCTTATCTGAGGTCTCTGTACGATTAGTCTACACCTGCCGTTTCTGTGCCGCGATATCATCAATGCTTATCTTGGGATGATGGTACCTGCCCCTCCATGTTGTTTTTGTTCCTTTTATCTGGATTGCCTTCTCAGGACAGTAATGAATGCAGGCTAAGCAAAAAGTGCATTTAACGTTCCTTTTCCACACGGGTTTGTTTTCGGATAAACTTATTTTTCCTGACAGGCATACTTTTTCACAGATGCCGCATCCGCTGCAGTTCGCATCGGCATAAAAGGATTTCTCGAGGCCAAAATACCTCGTTTTCTGAAAAACGAAGGTTACAACCGGGGATAATACTTTGATCATCAGGTAAATTACAGAACCAGTGGATAATTTTTCCCTGTATGATTTTCCTGAATCAACGGTCTGCCTGATAAAATCGAGCTTATTCTCTAATTCCGAATCTGCTTTTCTTATCTCTTCATCACTATCGACATCGAAATAAGGCAAATAATTTTCTGCCATCTGAACGTAAAAACAAGCGTTTAGAGTTATACCCTTCTTTTTTAGCATCCTGTCGATTGCATTATGAACGCCAGGCATGCAAAATCTTGTGGTAAGAATGAATACGTATTTTGCAGACCTGAAATCGGCTTTTTTAATGAACTCCAGAACAGGTAAAGGCAGTGAGAATGCATGTATGGGAGCCACAATTCCTATGACTTCCCCAGCAGTTTCGATACTGCTTTTTTTTAAGGCGGCAACGACCGGAACTAGAACGGCGCCCTGCATCCTCTTACTCATTTCCTTCGCAGCATGGAGCGAGTTTCCCGTGCCGGAAAAATAATAGATTTCTGTGATCATAAACCGCTCCTGTCATTACTCTTATTTTTACTTCATAATATGGACTAAGATAATATTAATAACCCTACGAAAAATTATTAATTTTATTACTCCATATTTTATTGAAAAAACAAAAGAAAATTTTGAAATATTAGTGCGGATCACCCTTTTTCGGCGCTGATATAATAGAACCTTAAGGATATCAATGAGTACCAAAGTAGAGTTGGCAAAGCAACAATTGCCATAATAATATTGCCAACTATTGGAATATAGTATAATAAATTACAGGCATTAACAATTATGCCTAGTACTCCAGTAAATTGGTAATAGTTGGAGTTCTTAAGCATTATTATTGACAGTATTAATTGCGCAAGCGGCATGAATATAACAGATATTGCGGCTCCAGTTCCATTGAAAATTGAAATCATGGAAGTTCCTGAAGATAATAAAATTGACTTTTGGGCATTATTATCAGCGGTGGCATACTGACTGCTCAAATATAACATGGAAAAAGTAATATTTTGTGAAAAAAATAGGACAATCCCTATAATAGCGATAGTTATTGCCAGTAGAGAATACATCGGGTTAACAGATTTCAGATCCTCGTAAAGAGCCAGAAAGAAAGGAATAAAGAGTATCCAGGCAAGAATATCAAGAGAATACTGATGAAGCATACCAACCAACATGTTATGATTAATGCTGTTGAACCAATCAAGAGCCGTAGAAGGTTGAGGACCAAGAAGCAAAAATACAATAAACTCTGCTATGAAAATTAAAACAATAAAGACAGTACATATACCGGCAAGCCTATAGAAAGATTTGCGGGAGGTCAGTTTTGAAACATTCATATTCTTCTCAATTAAAAATGATTCATTTCCCTCTGTTATTTGGTAGCGATAATGACCCATGGTCGACTGTTTACATAATTACCAGCCATTTTATCAAAATTCGAGGAATCCATTTACATTTCTCTTAATATCTAATTATATTAATGAAAGTTAGATTTCTCAATTTTGTTCAATTTCAGACAAATGTCCAGTTGGGAATTTTATTGGTTATTCAATCTTATCAGGTCAGATTACAAGGTTAATTATACGCATATATTATTATACATCAGATAATTATACCTATTTGCAGTGTAGAGGTGAGGATTTGTGTTTATCCTTGGCTTTCTATATTATCTAAGTATTCTTCTTTTATTTTTCCGTAAAGATAAGCATCATAAAATTTCTGGAAAATTTTAATCCTATTTTTTAATAAGCCTTCCCTTTTATATTTACAATTTTCTGCAACTTTTACACTGCCAATATTCTCAGGAACCATCAGAATTTCAATCCTTTCAAGATTTAAATCATTGAATCCAATTTTCTCAATCAATTTTACAGCTTCAGTTGCTGTCCCTTTCTTCCAATATGCTTCGTCGATAAAATAGCCAATTTCACCAATATAGGTATTATGTTGATTAATTTTTATTCCAATTCCCCCGATCAATCTTTCATCAAATAATATTCCATAGTTATATTCGAAATTATTCTTCATTTTATCGTGATTTTGCAATAAAAAACTTCTTTCTTCCTCAATAGAAGGTCTAATTGGGAAATAAATAAAATTATCATTATTCAGAATCTCACAGAATCTTTCAGCATCGCTGATTTCTTGAAGTCTGATTTTAACATGGTTCATAAAAAACCTCTCGAATAAAGATGATTTGTGTTTATTATAACGGATTTCCCATTTAGCATCACTGAGCTCCACGAAATTTGGTTCTCCTGATAAGTTAGTTCATAATATCGGGAGGACACAAAAATGGCAAAGAAAAAATCTTAGCTTCTTCGTATGATTCTGATCACTTCAAGTTTTTTGAAAAAAATCCATATTTCACTCTGTCGTTATGTGTCAGTGCAATTATTCAAACTTTCTGTTTCTTTATATCCTGTATAATATTCCGATCCCCAGGAATCCCCCCGCCTCCTCTGATTTCTATATATATCAATAAGTTACGAAATAATTTTGGCCGGATTAGCTTGTCTGGCTGTTTCAATCAGTCCTCAGAATATTTTGCGGCAAGTTAATCCTGGATTTCACTTTAATACTTTTGAAAAGTAATTTTATGAATAATTAGTACATTTTTCATCTATACTTAAACTAACTTATCAGGTGGACTATATTTTTAGGATGGGGTCATACTTGGCCTCTATACTTTCTTTATTCCACTTTGCAGTATAGTCAATATAGCAAATTTACTTTGTCTCTTTAAAAGACAATGTTAAATTGAGAAATTGGGGGAAGGGGAGTATAATAGAATTCTTTATTTTGAATTGTGAAGAATATTATGCCGGCAGAAAGTATAAGGAAACAGTCGAGGCAAATATTTCAGAACATCGAATATTTGTTTGATGACATAGAAGATGATTTATTCAATAAATCCATTGGAGGTTTTCCTCTTGGTAAACAGATGCATCATCTATTACATTCAATGGATGGGGGAAAATTCAAGATGAACGTATATTGAGAATCTATTATACCTGGAGGAATCCGACATGAGGATAACCATACGGAAACCCACCCGCCTAAGCGTGATAATACGAGAAGATATTATTAAGCCACTGGGATTAACCGTGAAACAGGCTGCCGAATATTTAGGGGTGACCAGGAAAACGCTGTCGGCATTGATTAACCGCGAGCAGTCTTTAAGCCCGGAAATGGCTATCCGCATAGGCGTGGCCACGGAAACAACTCCAGAAAGCTGGTTGTGTATGCAGAGAAGACTTGATCTCTGGAAGGCTTACAAGAATAGACCTAAAAATGTCCGGAAATTTCCTTTTTCACACAGGCTGGGTTTTGGAGTTACAGGATGTTAAATGGAAAATCCTTGTATGATAAGCAAGTTCCTCCGCACTTCAGGCTTTACATACGTACCAGTGAAACAGGGAGCCGAGGAGTAGTGGTTCTAGCCTTCCTTGTAAACGTAGTGATAGCGATCTCAAAGACGTTAGCCGCCGTGTTAACCCGATCCGCCTCAATGATCGCCGAATCAGTACACTCATGGGTTGATACAGGCAATGAAATCTTTGTTTTGGGTGCAGCTCGAACAGCCCGACGCCCGGCTGATTCTTCCCGCCCTCTCGGTTACGGCAGGGAGTCGTACGTGTGGGCACTTTTCGCTTCGATCGGTGGCTTGGTACTGGGTTGTGCTCTCACTATTATTCAAGCTTTGTGGCGTCTGCACAGCGGTGAATCTCCAGGCAAAGAAGGCCTCACCGTGAGTCTGGTGATACTGGCGATATCTTTCTTACTCGAGGGCTCATCATTCATGCAGTCGGTTCGCACACTCAAAAGCCAAGCAAGGAAACGTCAACGAGGATTGTTCGCCCAGGTGCTTAAAACCTCAGACTCATCGCTGGTTGCCGTCTTCACCGAGGACTTCACCGCGCTGATATCGATAGTCATCGCTGCCCTCGGGCTTAGCTTGAGCCGACTGTTCGGATCGTCTATCATTGATATACTCGGCGCGCTCCTCATCGGGCTGCTTTTAGGCGTCTCAGCAATTATGCTAATCAACAAGAACCGGATATTTCTCGAGGGGCGTCCTTTTTCGCGCGAGTTACGAGCTTCTGTTATTAAACGCTTCCTTGCTATGCCTGAAATATATCGTGTAACTTTTGTCTATGGCGAAATAATCGGACCAAACAGGGTTCTCCTGGTAGCAGGTGTGGAACTCGCGGGAGAACGTACACAGAGTGAAGCAGCGATTCTCCTGCGGCAACTCGAAAAGCGAATCGCAGAAGAAAATGAAGACGTAGGATTAGTGTTGCTTACGTTGGCTGCCCCTGATGAGGAAGACACAGTAACGTGATCAAAGTAATATATAATTCTGGTGAATGATTCTTTTCGTCATTTTAGCAACCTAAGCCTTGGTTCTTGGGTCAGTAATTTTTTTGCTCATAAATCTTCCTTCCTTCGCGTCAGGAGCCGGACAAAAAAACGGTAGTTACTTGTTGAAATATTCCTTCATCCCTTTGAAATAATACTCTTTCCATCCTTCCTCGTACTCCCCGGCCTGACCTGATGGAATGTCAGTATGGATCAGATTCAATTTCGTTCCATATTCATGGTCTTCAAAAATGAGTTCAAGGCATGAATCCGCGCAGCCTTCCGGAAAATCCGATGTTCTCCAGGACTGGACTATCCTCCTGTAAGGTTCGAGAATAAGATTCCTTCCCGAAATATAGCCATCCCAGGCTGTAAATTTACCATTAACCTGGGGATCTATGACTGCTTTGCTTCCCGTAAATAAACCGTGGGCTTTGCTGTCCAACCATGATCTGTAAACATCTTCCGGCTTGGATTTTAAAATGACAGATAATTTTATCGAGTTTTCCATCTTTAATATCCATTATTTAAAAAAATTAAATAACTCTTTGATTCTTATCCCCCTGACCTTGACGGCGGTATTCAGTCTAGGTATAGGCATTGGCAGACCATAATCGTAAGGGACGTCAAAGATGAAATTATTTAACGAAATTTACGATTATTCCTATTATCAAGCCTCCAATTATGCCAACGGCATTTATCGGGATATAAGAACGGGTTACGATGGAGTCCGGCAGGCTCAGACCAAGGCCTATAATGCCCCCCGTTATTATCGGATTGATTCCTATGTTAAAATTCGGAATTATAAAGCCGATCATGAACCTTTCAATAAAAGCGCTGATAATACCTTCAAGCTTTTCCCTTTTATTGTCATTCTTTTGCGGCAGCAATATAAATACGACCAGAATCCCAAAACCGAGCCCGCACAAAACTCCCAATAGTAATCTGCTCATAAATCCTCCCGTCAGTTTATGAGCGTATTATATTGATATCATAATTTTTTGTCAATGGAACGAATTGCCTTTAAGTGTACCCTATTTTCAGGACAGAAAATCAAGTAAATTAAGGTGAAATTTTGTTGACATATTTACCAAATTTTATTCTGAATAATTTTACTTGATTTCATAAATCAAGTCTTTCTATGATTCTTTAATTCTTTCATGCCCCGCACTCATATATTTCTAAGCCATATTTTAAGTCCTCTGATCGATCTACATGAGAAGGTATTTCCCAAGAATATGGCTTTCTGACCGATTTTCGATGCTCGGGTCAACTAGGTGTGATGGGTGCAGATCAGACCTTTATTTAGTTTTAAATTAAAACTTGTTTCTAGCGATTCCGGTTGAAATTGACAGACAGGGGGGAGGTAGACGAGAAGGAGATCATCATGAGAACCTCTGAGCAGGCAAAAAAAGTGCCTGGGTATTCCTCGGCGCTTTAAGAACGATCTATTCAGATCAGTGCCACTTTGATATTCTGTTATTATTATATTCAGCTACATTGATATTGCCGTAGAGGTCGATATAAACACCCACAGGGCCATTAAAATAAGCCTCGCCATTGCCGGATGACGCCCCGCTGATTGTCTGCCAGCCGGAATATCCGCCGCCGATCCAGCCGATAACAATTCCTGGAGATGATAAACTGGAACCTCCCACTGAGGAACCCGGCGGATTTGAGCAGGATGAAATCGAGAAAATTATGAAAGCAGCTATTATTCCAAAAATAACTTTTTTCATAATGCCCTCCCATTAAATACATAAATTTATATGACGATGATTTTTAACTCCCATAATAAATTTTCTTATAAGATTTATATTAAGATATTATTAATCTTAATTAATTAATTTTA
>CAYPRX010000111.1:0-11233 GCA_964413265.1 uncultured Brevinematales bacterium | reverse complement strand
GTTCAGCAAGTCAACCTTTTCTGGATCCTTTTTGCCAGACATGAACCTGTTCAGGATAAAACCTTCCAGTGTTCTGAACCGCAATGAATCCATTGATTTGGCAATCGAGGTTGTCAGCATGGCTATATCAATGCAGTCCCTGTCCTCTTGGATATAGCCGACCAGCGTTTCAAGCTGTCCCTGGATCCTCCTGATATGGTTTAATGTTTCAATTCTTCTTTCCTTCATATTATATAGGATACCCCCTTGCCTATATTTTGTCAAGTATTTATGAGCCTTTCCCCATTCTTTGGTACACTTTTTAAGTTAGTTATTTAATATGGAGATTTCCTTTTATCAATATTTTTTTCACTCAAGGAAGTTGATCCATTTTCCGTTCTAACATATATGTTTGCATTAACTAAAGAATATAGTATAAGGCCCTTTGGGAGCATTCGTTTTATATACTGACAAGTATACCTTACCAACAGGTATTTAGAGATTCATCATTAATAATCCTATTGTATATTTGAGCAATAGTTTTTTTCTTGCCATTAAAATTTTACTTCAGTAATAAACTTCTCTATTTTTTCCTTTATCCTATTCCTGACAACCTTTGTTTTTTCAAGCCTTTCCCTGTCAGTACCTTGAAATGCCGAAGGGTCTTCAAACTCCCAATGCAGGCGGGTTACCCTGCCGGGAAATACGGGGCACCTTTCTCCGGCGCTGGCTTCACAGACCGTTATCACATAATCGTAATATTTCCCCTGTCTGTAAAATTTGAAAACGCTCTTCGTCTTGTTTTCCGAAATATCGATCCCTGCATCTTTCATTGCTTCAACAGCAACCGGATTAAGTTTGCCCGGTTCGATACCTGCACTCTCTGCTAAAAAGCGATCGCCTCCCATCTCATTCAGAAAAGCTTCAGCCATTTGACTCCTCGCCGAATTATGAAGGCATACGAACAGAACATTGATTTTATCCATTTCAACCTCTCAAGTTTAGATATCTGAGAACAAACCTTATCTGTTTGTGTATAGGTTCTGGAAATTCATCATGCCGCCAGTAGACAACTTTTTTCTTTGTTCGGGAGTAAGTAATCCCAGGACTTTAATCCTGTAATCCGTGCCACTTTCATAAAGGGTTGTAAAAAGCTTTAAAACTTTGTCATCGGTGTCTTTAATAGCCTTCTCATCTATATCGGCCGAAGACCAGAGATTGAAAAGATTCCTTCTTTCTTCAAGGAGCTTAGCCCTTACGGTATCTGTTTCTTTTTCATATTCAAGTTTTAAATCCGTTATCTCCCTGACCTGTTCTTTTGTGAGGCCCAGGTAATTGGCAAACCGGTAATCCAGGGTCATGTTCATATCCATCAGCGTTCCAGTGCCCAGGAAGGAACCGAATGACATCATCGGCATATACGGGTTGTAACCGTAGAACCCGCCATAATATCCCATCATTCCGCCGTAGCCTTGCATGCCGTAATTTCCACCTCCCATCATTCCCCTACCATAACCCGGTCCCATCATACCAAGGGGTTGTCCGGTAAGATAGCGGTGTCCCATCCATTCATGCATGCTTTCAAGCGATGGTGAGCCTTCTCCTCCCATCATATTATCCATCCATTCATGAGTTTCTTTATTGCCAATGATGGCATCCATGACGGTATCGCCCAGTTCTCCAAGAAGCTTTGGGCTTACCCTGTCAGGATTTATCGTTTCACCCTCTTTCAAGCCCTGTTCCTTCCGGATTTTGGAAAGAACCGTCTTAACAGGCTCCGATTTTTCCAAATAGTCGCTCCTGCCGTAATAATATCCGCCCATCATACCAGGACCATACCCTCCGCCCATCATTCCCTGAGCGGAACCCGGCATTGAAAATGCTATGACAAATGCCATAGCGATCAACGAAAATTTTATTATTCTCATATTTGAACTCCTTTTTTTTCAAACGTTATTTCTCCGGTTAAGGGCAGGGGATTGCCCCTCTGCCCGGATGGATGCTCAACTAAGGTCTTTTTTCATCTTTTCGAAATCATCCTTAGAAATTTCGCCTTTTGCATACCTCTTTTTCAGGATATCGAGAGGCGACTCATTAAACGGGGAACCGCCCAAACCGTGACCTCTCGCCGCCCTGACGATTAAATAAATCGCAAGGATCAGCACTATCAGAAATATCAAACCCATAAACATGCCTCCCCATCCTCCGTACCATCCACCCATCATACCGGGGCCATAACCCCAATTCCACATCATATGACCTCCTTTCCAGAAATTATTTATATTGTTGGTAGAATAAGAAGAATATCCCAATAAAGGGCACCATCCTCTCTTCCTACCGTAGCCAGGCATGAAATAATATCCGCCCGCCGGGCCATATCCCCATCCCATCATACCCATACCTATGGGAAAACCGGCCAGATAACGGTATCCCATCAGCCTGTGCATATAATCGAGAGACGGCGAACCCTCGCCGCCCATCATATTATCCATCCATTCATGCCCCTGCTTATTGCCTATCACGACATCCATTACATCGTCCCCGAGCTCCGCGAGAAGTGCGGGACCCACTTTGTCAGGATCAATGGACGCACCTTCCTTCAACCCTTCCCCCTTCCTGATTTTCGAGAGGTCCGCCATAAGGTTCGGGGATTTGTCCAGGATATCCCGGTTATAGTAATACACGCCAGTCATACCGGGTCCGTATCCTCTTCCTGTTTTTCCCTGCGCAAACAGGGGAACAATCGTTAAAACTGTGGCTATAAAAATGAATATTGCTTTTCGTGGCATAAAGACCTCCTTTTTTTTAAGAACGATCCTGTAGTTGCTTCATTTTCTGGCTCTAATATGACGCACAATATCGAAAAGATAGTTTTCAACACTTTCAATCCTGAATCCCGCTTTTTCAATGTTTTTCTGTGTTTCCCGGTTCATATAAGTTCCCGTTATAGGAACAGTAATAAGGTTCATAAGATTAAGTAATAAATTCAGAATAAATGAATTACTTTTCATATGCTCAATAAAAATGGCAGTTCCTCCCGGCTTTAGGACCCTAAAAGCTTCCGAAAGTCCTTTAAGCGGGTCTGGGACAGTACAGAAAACAAAAGAGGAAATGACGAAATCAAATGTATCGTCCTCAAACATTAAATTCTGCGCATCCATTTTAAAAAGACTTACATTCGGTAGATTCAGCTTTGAAAGCAATATTTCTGCTTTGCCAAGCATTCCGGTACTGAAGTCAATCCCTGTTACCTCCGCGTCATACGGGTAATACGGCAAATTTTTACCGGTTCCTATGCCGATCTCAAGGATTTTTCCATGGATATTTCTGAAGGCTTTTTTCCGAATCTTTGAGAACAGAAACTTTTCTGCGGGCAGTTCAAATAAGTCGTAATTCTTCGAGGCCCTATTATATTTTTCAGATGTACTTCTGCTTTTCATATTATTCAAAATGTTACTGTTTTTTCCGCCCATTCAACCATCTTCACACAGTCAACCATCGTTGAAATCGGACAGGCTTCCGTACCGCTCATGTTTCTTAATTTCAGGCATGTACCGCAGGCCAATATTTCACCGCCTTCTGATACAAAAAGATTCAATTGCTCATCAATATTGTATGTTTCATGAGTCAAACCTTCACATTCTACAGCTTCGCCCATTAAAAATACTTTAACTTCATGCTCGCTCTTTTTTGATGCTACAGCAAAACGGAAGGCAATCCAGGCTTTTTCATATTCCTTTGTTTCAAGTATTATCCCGTATTTCATATTATTCTCCTCCTTTTCAAAGACAATTCCGTAATGATAAGGCGCTAACTCAAATTGATTCCTCACGAAAAAGCCGACACTTTCAACCCATTTTATTACCTTTTCTGGTTTTGGACGGATCTTCATTGATGGGCCTCTTGGGGTATTATCATATTTCCAATGAATAACACCGGCTTTTCCGTCCGGTTTCAGGAGTTAATAAACAATATTAAGGAGTTTTTGAGGTTCTTCACAATGAAATATGTTAAAAAGAACAACAGAATCTACGTGATCATAATATAGCTTTAATACTTTAAGAGTCTTCTTTTGTGAAATATCGCCTTTAACTATTTCAATATTCTTATAGCCGTTTTGTTTAATTCGATCCCTGCAATATTTAAACATTTTGTTATCAATATCGATTCCGACAGCTTTTTTTACAACTTTCGATGCCGGGAAAAGAAATGTCCCATAGCCGCAGCCGATATCAATGAGAGTATTCACCCCTCCATTGATTTCCATTAAAGAAAGAATTCGGACAGTGTCGAGGAAATTATCCCATGTCTTTTCATCTGGCATTCCTGATTCCCTGAAATTCATTTCTGATCCCCTGTAAAAATATTCATTTTCTTGTTTAATTGTTCAATCATTAAATCCCTCATAATAATACAAGCTTCCAGAATTCTGGGATCGGACAGCCTGTAATATATTTTTGTTCCCTCTCTTCTGGGTACGACTATACCACGGTCTTTCATGATTGAAAGATTCTGGGAAACATTCGCTATATTAATTTCCATAAGCCGGGCAAGCTCTTCAACACATTTCTCACCTTTCCCTAAAAGAAAAAGAATCTCGATCCTTTTCGGGCTGCCCATAAACTTACAAAATTCGGCATGCCTATTATAGATTTCCCTGGTTTCAAACTGTTTCATAGATAAATCCTTATTTGCATTATTATGCAATTATGAAATAATATAAAAAATTTTATTTAATTCGTCAAATGGTTTGACCTTGTAAAAAATTTTTACAAAACAAAATTCGTAACAATTAAGGAATCATTGAAAAATATAGAAATAGCTCTATATTTGGAGGGATGCTTAAGAGGATATAAATACATCTCTTTATATAGTAAAGAATTACATTTCCAGAAGGAGTGGGATTCCGGCGGATCGGAATATCATATAAAATATGAAGATATGCAAATATAAAATAATTTCACTGACACCGAGCTAACAGAATGATACGCTCAGGCTCAGATATTTTGTTTGCCATTTTTATATCCTCCCGGCATTATAGACTAACTTAGAAGGTGGACCAAATTTTGGGGAGCGGGTCATCAGTTATTTTAAACCAGTCCATTGGTTTTTGCTTTTATAGTTTGAAATTAAAATAATAATTGGAGGTTTTCATGAACGTAGTTTTAAGATTTGTTATAGCGTCAATAGGTACAGTTTCTTTTACTGCTATAATCGCCTGTTCTAGTGCGCCGGGCACTAGTACCAGCAGCAACACTGCCAGCAGTTCGATTGTCTCAAGCACTACCAACAATTCAAGCAGCTCAGTATCATCAAGCAGCAGTTTAAGCTCATCAAGTAGCTCATCAAGTAGTTCATTAAATATATCCATCATCATTACTCCACTAGCAGTAACATTACTGTTTGGTTGATCTTATGGCTTTGGAAGCAAATAGTGACTTGGATTGATTTTGCAGGGAGGGTCGAGACGCGTTCTCTCCGCTCATTTCTAATTCTATAATAAAAATTCACCTTAAGCAACTGTCCAAATTTTGGGAAGTACTATAGATTGTCTCGCCCGAAATGTCATTCTGGATTAACTTACCGCAGGAGATTTTAAAACTGGTATGAAGAAAGAGGCCAGTTCTTGAGCTCTTTTATGAATATCCTTGCTGTCACCGGACCTATCCCCTTGAATTCCTGAAGCTTTGTTTCCAAATCACTCCTGTTTTTTGATTGCCTTAAGAGTTCACTCAATGAACCGTATCTTTGCCTCAGCTCTTCAGAAATTTCTAACAGTTTTGTTGCTGTGGAAAAATCGTACCTTACGTAATGACCTTGATCCAGGATTTCTACCAGTTTATCCCAACCCGCCTTTAAGATTTCTCCAGGAGTTAATATCCCTTCTTTTACGAACTCAAAATATGTCCTTTTTGCTACCTCCTGCTGAATGGGTCTGCCGAACAGTAGACAGGCCAGAAACCATTTGAAAAGCTCCTTCTCTTTTCCTGACCCGAGGTCAATTCCAAGTTCTGCAGAATTAATATTTTTTTCCCTTGTTTTCGCTTTCGGAATCATATTCTTCACATTGTCTTTTAAGTCCGGGTTCAAATTTAATTCAAATTGTCCATAGATTTCTTCTTATTGATCTAAAATCTCCTCATGCTTTAGACCGAGTTTATTACCGCATTCGCAGATTATTTCTCTTCCGAATTCAAAAAGGGTCGCATCATATTCTTTTTTACATTTGGGGCATCTTATTGACATAACTGGACTTTCTAATTTACTCCTCTTTATCATTTTATCTGTTTGCCTATGTTCTAAACTGAATGCAATTGACCTCAGCCAGTAATTTTAAAGGTAATATTTTAATATATAATAAGGAAAAGAAAATATCAAGGTGAAATAAACGGTTTATTTAGGGAAAGATGTAACTCTTCCAATTAGCGTTATCAGAGCCCCCGCGGAATTTGCTCTTCCAATAATCCCGCTCACTTTTGATTCTCAATATCGTCTGAGCTTACTTCCGGATGGTGATATCTTCCTGCTTCATATGTATGGGAGAAGATGGGAAATCTGGATTTTATCTGTATTGCTTTTTGCTGGCAATAATTAATACAGGCAAAACATCCAAAACACTTTATTCTATTATTCCAGTAAGGTTTACCGCTTTTTATTTCTATCTTATTTGACAAACATACTTTTTCACAGATTCCGCAGCCGATGCATTTTGAGTCAACATAAAATTTTATTAAATTCTGATACATATATCTGTGTGATTCATAATTGAATGTTTTTGATGTGAAAAGTATCTTCACACATTTAGGTATCTGATAATCGGCATCAATATCAGGTTGATCATAATCTTCTTTTAAATTTATCGATTTCATGAAAATATCAAGTTTTTGTTTCATCACTGTTTTATGGTTATCAAGTCTATTTAAATTTGCTTCGGATGTCATATTTTTCTTTCCAAGCGGATGATTCCAGGGCATTGTTATATTAATTTTAGCATTTAATTTTTTATTCTGTTTTTTTAATAATATGTCTATATATTCAAATGCCACTGTTGTAGTACCTCCTCTGGTACAAATTGCAAAAAGATATTTTGAGGAAATGAGATCTACTTTATTAAGAAACATCTGCATTGGTATTGGAAGTGATAAACAAAAATTAGGAAATACAAATCCGACTATCTCTGAATACACCTTTATTTTATCCTGATTTAAATTTGCAACTACCGGTATTATTTTTGAGTCTGGTAATTCTTTCGCAATTTCCCTTGCTACATATAATGAGTTGCCTGTGCCGGAAAAATAATAGATCAAAATACTCATAAAATTAACTGCATTTGGTATTTGTAAGCAGATTCATTAAATATTCTCGTAAAACTTAAGCAATTATATGTATCAAAGAAATAGTTGTCAAGGTTAAATACTAGAGATTTAAGTTATAATTATCAGCATCGAAAACTATGTCTTTTTTTGAGCCGGGCTAATTGGTACAAGCCGCCAAATTTCTAAACCCCTCTGAATTGGGATTGCCGGTGTGGATAAATTCATCAAGATATTTCATGATTATTGACTGATCTTTAGTTGGCCTTCTTTATTTTGCTCAATGAAATGTCTCCAAACTAAAAAGATGATCATAGGACCACCAGAAAACATATAAATTGAATTTTCTCTACTCGGAGGTCAGATACTCAAGTTCATTTTCCAGAATAGATTTACCTTTTGAAAAATTCAATTACTTTCTTCCATGAATCAGATTGTGCTAATAGATTGCCATCCAGTGTTCCACCCGTTGAAAATCTAAGTCTTGGGGCAAATTTAACCGTTGTCGTTTCACAAAGGGGTATTACAAATGGTACATAGAATGGTTCTCCCGCATTTTCATATACAACCAAATCATAACCGTATTTATAATCATTTTTTCTCAATGTTTCCATTATTTCCATACAGCCATCATATGAATTCCATATATTATTTTGTTTAGTAGTAACTAATAGTATTTTTGCCTTTGAATTTTCTACTTTAATACGTGCCTCATTCCTGTTATTAGCTTTTTCTATTCCCATTTTATATGTATGTGTAAAACCAAAAGTTTTATTTTTAATAATGCAGTTAATCATGTTGGTCAATAACCAGATGTTCTTCAAACGTATAAAAGGTATGGATTTTCCCTTGTATGTCCACGATGATACATTCTTAAAGGCTATTCCTTGAAAACAATAGGCATGAGGGGAAATTGCGGCAATTTTAGCAAAATGATTGTATCTTGAGGCAAGAAGTAAAGCCAGTTCGCCTCCTTTAGAAATACCGAATAGATTAATCTCTTTATCCTTTGTTAAGGGATTATTTGACAGCCAGTTAAATAAATTCTCAAAATATTCAAGTGGGATTTCAGAAAGCTGTTCAGGTAATCCCTTATCCCTAAAATATGAGAGAGATAAAATATCCAAACCATGAGAAGCTAACACTCCGGCTATTGGTGAATTTATAGAAAGTTCGCTGCCTGAACCGCCTAAAAGGATTAAAATTTTATTATCTGTATTTTCAGAATAATACAATTCTCCCACAAATGGATTGGAAAATTGAAGCTTTTTAACTTCATTTATTTTGAAAATTCGTTCCAGTTTAACAATTGCTTCGTTTTGTTTACACTCAGCCTTAATATCAATAAACAGATTTTTATCAATTGAAATATTCTTTGTTATCTTATTGATAGCTTTTTTATTTTTTGTATGCATTGAGACTATAAGTCCCATGCTATTTATGAAATTATAATCTCCAGATTCTGGTTTTACTTTTGAAAGATCCAGATCACCTTTTGAATTTGCTTTAAAGTCAGCTTGAGATTCAAATTTGACATCCTCCGCCCAGGGAAGATGCATTGAAGCTGTAATTTTCACCTTTCCATATGGAGGAAGTCCAGAAATATGAATTTTTACTTCTTCATCACAAAGTGCTTTTAAAGGCTGTACATTTAGATTCATATTTAACTCCTATGTAAAAAATAAAATATTTATATTTTCAAGCCATTTTCTCTTTCATTGTAAAATAAACTTTCACTATTAATTTTCTGGCAATTGCTATAATTGCTTTCTGTCTAGCCATCCTTAAACTAAGCATCTTGTAATAGTCCCTCATTTCTCGATCATATCTTACAGCGGCCCATGCTGCTTGAACAACAACTCTCAGTAACCCTTTATCAGTATTTCCGCTTATATGACCACCTTTGTTTTCATCATCACTCGAATTTACTTTCGGTGCTAACCCTAAATATGCCACCAGCTTTTTCTGGTCATCAAAGCGATTAATATTTTCAATCTTTGATGTCAGATAGGCACCGCATGTTATTCCAACTCCGCTTATTTTTTCTGTTATTGCCCTATACCCTGCATCCGATGAACATAAACTATGAACTTTTAAATCAATTTCTTTTATCCTGGAGTCAAAATATCCGACTAACTGATATTGCAAGCTAATCTCTTCTTTTAATTCTCCCTTAATATCAACATCTTCAAAGAATACCCGCTTTCTTTTACGGCAGTGGAATAAATTTCCATCCGTTTCTATTTCCCAATAATCCAGTGTTGAAATTATTGAATTCTTTGTTTCAACTTTCTGCCGCACGAGATTTTCTCTTATGTTTAACAGCCCTTTTACCAGTGCCCATTTCTCCGTTTTTATGGAACATACCGATAATTCCTCTTTCTTGAATCTACGGATGATTACAACAATTTTTGTCGCATCTATACGGTCTGTCTTTTTTGTCTTGTCCGTCAGGTTTTTTAATTCAACTGTATTAAGAATAAAAACATCCTTCTCCTTTACTTCTGCTTTCTTCGCCAGTCCCCAGGTCCAGGTTGTCAATTCGATTCCTATAACCGTCTCTTTATCGATCTCTCTTAAGAAATCTGAAATTCCTGACGAATTTCTTTCATAGTGTTTGACTTCTCTTTGACCGTTCTCTAAAATAATGCATACGGTCAGCTGCTTTTTGTGGATATCAACTCCGATCCACTTTTTTGCGTCCATGAATCACATCTCTAAATTTATTTTGAGAGGCTTGAAAATATACCCGGATTCATCAGGTTTGAATTACCGCACTCCTATTCGGGGATAAACCCCAAGACGGCGGTTCGGGCAAGGACCTGATCATACTCCTTGACGGGGTATAACCCCACAAAAATGATTCAGTCTTTGTCCTATTCAAGCTCTCGCGTTATTTTAGGCGCGAGAGCTTCTTTTTTCAAACCTGCTTATCATACCATCTCCTTGAGTTTTAGGTTTATTTCTTTTTTTTGAAAATTCATTAAATACCCTTTCTTGAGCTCTCATCTGAGCTTCGCCAGGTTCAGCAACATTAACTTCTTCTTCAAAACCATCCTGCTTTTCACCATCAAACCTGTACAATTTTTTTAGCAACTTCCACAGTATTTTCATTTCTTCCTTAGAAAATTCATGAAAAAGATCAAGAAAAAAATACATACCTCTTTCACTGCATTCCAATGCTGCCTTTTTACCATTTTTAGTTATTTCCACATTAACGGCTCGTTTATCTTTATCACTTTGCAAGGTTACAATATAGCCTTTTTTTTCGAGGATCCTTACTATTTGTTTTATACTTTGTTTTGTAGTACCTAACTTTCTTGCAATACTATTGAAGGAAGATTTATTTTCAGGTAAATGAGCGATTGCAATCATTGTCATTAACTGCCTTGATGTCATTTTCTTAATGTATTTATCTCCCTTTACCTGGATCTTATTTATTAGAGAAAAGATAGTTGCATAAACCTGCTGCATTAAAAAAAACATTTCTTTGGGTTTTTCCATATATTAACCCCCATTAAAGTAAAAAAGACATTATATTGTCTATTATATTTATTATTTTTAAAAATATCAAATCTTTACAAAAAAAAGCAGCCTATTATTTAACTGAAAAAACTAATTCTGAAATTGCTTCCAAGAATCTATATAAAGGGATTGTAAAATCAGGGTGAAAAGGAGTGAGTAATTCTGAAGAGCAGATAATTTTCATACATTAATAAATTTTTTATAATTCGAACTTGACATATTCTTATTACTATTTCATAATGATAATGAAATTCAATATCATATAAATAACAAATGAATATAATTTCAGAGTGTTGATATGAAGTTAAATTATTCATTAAAGGATTTTGCATATGAATAATCTTGAAAGTGTTGAAATTAATATTGTAATCAATGATAATTGTATTGAGTGCGGGAAATGCGTTGAAGTATGCCCG
>CAYPRX010000110.1:0-10113 GCA_964413265.1 uncultured Brevinematales bacterium | reverse complement strand
TGTAAAAAACAATTAAAATTAATTGACTTTTATTATACCGATCGGTATAATATAACCATGAATAATCAGGAGATCATAATCCAGAAAAGCCTCGAGCTGTTTGCAAGCAGGGGTTATGAGGGTGTCGGTGTGCAGGAGATCTGCGAAGCCTCAGGGATTACAAAACCAACGCTTTATCACTATTTCGGCAGCAAGAGGGGGCTTCTGGATGCAATCATCGTTAAATATGGCGGAATTTTGTCAGAATGTATAGAAAAATCTGCTGTTTATTCAGGGGATCTTTCCTCTTCAATTGAAAAAATCGCATTATCATTATTTCAATTTGCAAGAGAATATCCAATTTTTTACAGGATGAAGCTTTCGATGTATTTTGCCCCTGCTGAAAGTGAACCCAACATTGCTTTCAGGGACCTTGACAGCAACATATTCGGCAGGATGGAAAAAATGGTTAAATCATCTGTCGCTAAATATGGAAATATAAGAGGAAGGGAAAGGATAACTGTAGCCCTAATCATTGGTGCCATAAATACCTGCATTGGATTGTGGCTGAACGGGTTAATGGAATTATCAGAAAAAAATATAAATCAGAGCCTGAGGCTTATGCTTTACGGCATATATACATAATTTTTTTATTTTAATATATACCTACCGGTATGTATATTGGAGGATGCAATGAATTCATGGATTAATGAAGCTATTTTTTACCATATCTTCCCGCTGGGTTTTTGCGGATCACCCCACAATAATGATTTTACATCAGCGCCTGTAAGCCGCATCAAAAAAATAGAAGGGTGTATAGATCATATTCTTGATATGGAGATGAACTCGCTTTATCTCGGCCCTGTATTTGAAAGTTCTTCGCATGGTTATGATACCGCGGATTACCGTATGCTTGACCGCCGTCTCGGTACAAATCGGGACCTCAAGGAACTTTCGGAAAAGTTACATAAAAAAGGGATCAGGCTTGTGCTGGACGGAGTGTTTCATCACTGCGGCCGTGATTTTAAACCTTTCAGGGACCTTCGTGATAGATGCCAGTCATCGACTTACAGGGACTGGTTTTCAGGTATTGACTTTTCAAAACAAAGCCCTTATGGAGACCCATTTACCTATGACGGCTGGAATGGTCACTATAACCTTGTTAAATTTAATCCAAATAGCCCAGAACTAAAGGATTATCTCTTTAAAAGTATCAGATGCTGGATAAATGAATTTGGGATTGACGGCCTTCGTCTCGATGCAGCGGATTCTCTTGATTTTAATTTTATGAAAGATCTGTCATTATTCTGCAGGAAATTAAATCCTGATTTCTGGCTTATGGGCGAGGTGATTCATGGGGATTACAGGAAATGGGCGGGGGCTGATCCTGGAATGCTTGATTCTGCGACCAATTACGAAGTCTATAAGGGATTGTGGTCAAGCCATAATGATGAGAATTATTTCGAGATAGCATATTCCCTTAACAGATTGTTCGGCAATCAAGGGATTTACCGTGATATTGTTCTTTATAATTTCGCTGACAATCATGATGTAGAGCGCATATCATCCAAGCTGAAATTATCAGCTCACATCTACCCTTTATATATCCTGCTTTTCTCAATTCCAGGCATACCCTCAGTTTATTACGGCAGCGAATGGGGAATCAAAGGAGTTAAAACTAAAGAAAATGACTGGCCTCTGCGTCCTGATCTTGAAAATGAATACCCGGGGATGAATTCAGGAAATACATCAATTAATGATACGATAAAACATCTATGTAAGATCCGCAGGGATTCTGGGGCCATTAAATATGGGAACTATCTCAATTTATTTGTAGACCACAGAATATTCGCATTTGCAAGGGATACCGGGATAACAAAGGCTATAATATGCGTCAGCTCTTCAGATAAAATTGAAAATATTTCATTAAATCTGCCGCGAGGCTGGCATACTCAATGGAAAGATCTTATTAATCAGGGGGAGAGATTCGATTCTCCAAACCGCAGTCTTAATATGCACCTTTACCCATGCTGGGGAAGAATACTCGTTCCTTCAATGTAGCAGTCAATAGGAAGTTTCTTATGCTCATAATCATCTTTCAAAAACAGTCGAAAGGATTTGTGTGCAAAGTTAATGAAAAGATATCACTGAAAATCATTCCATGATATATAGATGAAGACCTTCCTTTGAAAGCGGGCCTTTATCTTCCCAGCCGTCGATGGCCCAGAGATAGGAGACGATTCTGGCACCTTTCTTCAATTCTTTAGTGAATTTTGTCTTGAGCTTGTTATTTACGGGAGGGTAAAGAAATAAAGATACTACGGTGGCTTCTTTTAGGGGGAATCTGAAAAAATTCCCAAAGAGGATCCTGATCCGGTCCTGCTGTCCAGCTTTCCGGACATTCAAAACGGCTACCAGATAGCGTATAGGATCGGCCTCTATACCCACGGCTCTTGCACCGAAATCCCGAGCCGCTGAGATGATCAGCCGTCCGTCTCCGCATCCGAGATCGTAGAGCACATCATTCTCATCCATTCCGGCCAATCCAAGGAGAGGGTTGACTTTTTCATACGGGGTAGGGTCATAGCCAGCCCCTATGACAAAGGACCAGTATTTCCAAATTAAGTATAGTGCTGGAACTATCAGAATGAGCCAGAAAAACAACATATTTTCCTCTTTGGCCGGCAGACGGAAGCAAAAATCAGCTGGTCAATAAAACTATACCGATAATTGCAATGACTGCTCCCGCAATGTTAACTCCTGACAATCTCTCATGAAAAATTAATGATGAGAGCAGGACAATCAATATTATGCTTACTGCTGAAAAAATTGGGTATGCAATACTTAAATTCAATTCTTTAATAGATTGAATAAAAAAGAACGTGTTGGTTCCGGCTATAATTAAACCAATAATGAAAAATAGAAACCAATACACTTTATTATTCATACCTGTAATGGATTTGAATATCATATATGCAATAATGTTGAATAGAACGGATAATGATAAAAAAACATATTTCATGATAATAACCTCAAAATATAGACTAAATTATCCTCTTATGGAGGATTATAAACTCTGACATAATATAAAATCCCTGGAAGCAACTGTGAGAAATTGAGTTCCAGTCTCTGTTATCACTATTGTATCCTCAACCCCGATAATACCGCAGCCGGGTAGGGAAACCTTCGGTTCAATAGCTATGACCATATCTTTTTCAATCTTGTAATTCATGCCTTTTGATATGAAGGGCGGTTCATCGAGTTCGAGTCCGACGCCATGTCCTATGAATTTTACCCTCTCTCTTCCTGATCCCATGAAAGTGTCCGCATACCCCTTATCCTGGGCAAGTTGTAATGATCTTTCATAGGGTGAATTCCATGGCAATCCCGGCTTGATGAATTCCATCAGATCATTTTCAATCTCAAGCATAGATGAGTATGCCTTTATTACGGCGCTGCCCGGATCGCCCCAGCAGAACATTCTTGTCTGGTCGGCATGATAGCCTTCCATGGTTACACCGAAATCCGCTATTACCGGAATATCCTTTTCAACCGGGTAACGTCCGGCCCCGTAAGGCATCGCCGGATAGAGACCCCTGCCTGAACAAATTCCATCAAACCTGGTCGTGCTCAGGGAATTAACGCCGGCGCTGAGAACGCCGAAGCCGAAATTGGTTCCCTCCTGACGGCTGAAATTATAGCCCAGACCTTCAGACCTGAAATAATCCTCAATAATAATTGACATATCAAGCTCGGTCATGCCGGAGTGAAAACGGGAAAGCAGGATGTCGGGGATTTTTGCCATCAGAAAGCCTGCCCGTCTGATCATCTCGATTTCTTTTTTACTTTTTACGGTCCTCAGGAGCCTTATATCCCATGAAATATTCGTTATGACAGAATCAGGGAAAATTTCAAAGATCCTGCTGTAAGCGGCGTGGCTGATAGTATCGAAGCATAATCCGATTGCCGGATTCTTTTTTGATGTTCTGCCTCTGAGTATTATCTCAAATTCGTTTGTATTTGAAAATGGGGCTATCTCAATATTGACTGTCTCTTCCCCGATTCTGGGTATGCCTTTTCTTGCCGCTATCAGCGGTTTAAATTCAGCAGATACTATAAAATATAGAGGCTGCAGAGAACCCGTATAATAATAGATATCCCTCGGGTAAGTAATAATAACCATATCAAGACCGTTGGTTTGGATCATGGCCTTCAGATTATTTAATCTCGAATTGTATTCATCAGCTTCAAATACTGGCATTTCAGGCTCTTATTAAGTGAAAAGTCGCTTGAAAAAAAACACCCAGCTGACTAGCAGAACAAATGATGCAATGAAGAAAAATATCAACTGTGATTCAGTATTTTTCAATACATGAGAAAATGAAAGAATAGCTGTTAAAATTCCGCCTATTCCAAACCAAAAGATAATAAACCCCGGAAAGATGAACTCCATTGCCATAAGGACCAGTCCTATGGTGAGCCAAATTAAGGGTGACATATTACCTTCCCTTAAGATTCAAATTGTAAACAATAGGAAAGTTATCTCTTTTTCTTAAAAAACGCAAATATTTTGAGATATATCTCCTGATTCAAAGCCTGTTGAACGGCATTAGATATAATTAAGGAGACCTATCTTAACCCACTGGTCATCGTAGTATCCATACCGGGCTTCGATAGTCTTCTTTTTCAGGTCCAAAAGGGATGTACTCCCTTCGATCCTCATATGAGGCTTACCATCGGAATCGACGTCTTCTGGATTATGAGAAATAGCTGTGTAGCCGGCGCAATCATTATCGAATTTATTATCCTTTGGTGAGAGATAGTTGGCAAGATCCTTTGCCTTTTGATAATCTATAATTCCCCCTCCGGCCAGAGCATCGATGAAAAGCTGGTTGAGTTTATCGAAGCGCCACTGAATATCATCGGTTTTTGCAATACCGCTGCTTTTCATATTATTTATTGCGGCCGACCACTCCCACATCATTGCCAGTCTCATTTCAGGAATAATATAATCATTTGTTACCAGTACGTATTCGCCGTTCGATGTTCTCAGGGGAGTAAAATAATATGTTCTGGGGCAGTTCTTTTCCTTCAGGTTATTATCTATATATCCGTCATCATTAAAAGCTGTTGCATTATAATTCTTGAGAGGCTTTTCAGGCCATTTCCTGTTATACCAGGACAAAAGCATGTCATTGAAAGTGAGATAATCCATATTATATTTATAGTCGCTCCAGCGAACCATGAGACCATTCTGCCAGTCTGCAGTTTTGTGGGATTTTATAAACTCGATATCAGGCAATTGTTCACTTAAATCTTTGTTTTTATCGTGGGGGTTAGTATAAAATAAAAAATTAGTTTTTATATTCGATGCTCCTGATTCAACAACACAGGCCTTATCGGTCATACCGTCTCCAATAAGGTAAAGCCAGGAAACGCCTTTCGGTAAGGATGCCATAATACTGACCGCATTCCTGGCACTGTCGGCAAACTGCATGGCATACCTGACAAGAAGAAGAGAGTTGATCCCTATGCTGTCGGGTGTGCAGTTACCTGAAGCTACGATCTGGACGCCGCAGCCTATGCCGAGGCTGTTCATGGAAGTTGGACTGCCTACCAAGCCTGGAGCCGACATGTTGACCGTTGGAAGCGCCTTTACGCCGTTTTCCGAAATAACATCTATTGGGTTGTTGATGATCAGGCAGGCCACATTCTGGTATACTCCGGCAGTAGGGAACATAAAATCTCTTCCCATGTAGTGTCCCCCTCCTGCAGATTTGCCGAAGACTGAAAACCCGTTACACATCATAGGTATTTTAAAATGTTCGGCTTTGATTCCCGGGAGAGGCTCGTTCAAACCAGCGCAAAGCAAGTTACCTGTATAAATAATCGAACAGAGAATGTCATGGCCGAAATTTATCATTAAAAGTCTTTCCTTAGTCACCTTAGTGCCATTATTAGCCATTTTGCAGCCGTCAATTATTCCGTTCATTTCCTCATCGAACTCGGGGGGAACAATAGCGTGGTCATGTTTGGTCCTGTTTCTTGCATAATCCAGAATAATGTCGCCGAGCCAGCCCTCGATAACTTTAATTATTTCAGGTTCCTGATCATCATTAATAAAGGAGGTTACAATATGGTCGGCAAAATCTGTTGCCATTACTGAGATTTCTTCTTCTGCCAGATATCCAAGCAGATAACCCATTTCATAATGGCTTCCTTCCACATAAAAAGCCTTTTTAGGAAGTCCGGTTACGCTGTTCACTGCTGTATTATGCTCCGCCATTATACCGATCCTTCCCTGGTAGATTAATATATTATCATCGCTTACATTGAAGTTATCAGCTTGAAAGGCAGATTTCAATTTATTGAGATCACCCATAGAGGCACTCCTTTTTATAAAATTTTGTTAAATTAGTCAATATTTATAATTTGATTTATTAATATTGTCAATAGTTTAATAATTATAAAAAAAATTTGCTTAAAATTGTTTTGTTCAACATGATTAATGAAAGGATTGTATTTTATGAAGAGATCCTGTTTAATAGCGGCTCTTATTCTTTCTGTTACTTATTTATATTCCCGCTCTTTCTTTTTTGTCGAACCCGATGACGGGAAAACATGGCTGCTCAGTGAAATAAACAGAGCTACCAATTATATTTATATCACTATCTATGAAATGAATGATCAGGATGTTCTTTCGGCTCTTGACATGGCCAGGAAAAGAGAAGTGAATATAAAGGTCATTTTGAACCATTTCAGGGATGGGCGTCATAATCAAGTCATGGCTGATGAAACGAATTATCTGTTAAAAGCCGGGATCGGATACAGATTCGCAGATTATAAATTCCCTTATACGCATGAAAAATGTCTGCTGATCGACGGAAAAGAGGCCGTTATTTGTACATTTAATCTTGAAGGAAATTATTTCGAGAGAACTCGTGATTTCGGGGTAATAACGACAAATGTCGACGATGTCAGGGAAATAAAACTCATATTTGATGCAGACTGGGGATTCATCCATAATTATAAGATCAATGACAGAAACCTGATATGGTCTCCTGAAACGGCCAGGAATAAATTAAGCGAGCTTATTAATTCCGCAAAAACAAGCCTTGAAATTTACAATGAGGAATTAAGGGACAGGGATATTATAAACCTTATCTCAGCAGCAGCCGGGCGAGGTGTAAAAGTGAGTGTTATATGCCCTGTATTGAAAGAAGGTAAAAAGGATAGTAACATCGGGGGGGTAAATACTCTTGAAGCTGCAGGAGTCATGGTTAAAGAGGTAGAAGAAAGCATTAATGAACTGTATATGCATGCCAAAGTTATAGTTGCAGACAGGAAGCAGGCATATGTAGGTTCGATTAATTTTTCCAGGGGATCCATTGATAAAAACAGGGAACTTGGAATAATCGTAAATGATCCTGTTGATATTGAAAAAATTGAATCTGCATTTGAAAAGGACTGGAAATTATAAATGGATAGAGGTGTTATTATGAAGAAACTATTGTTATTCGGATTGTTATTCTGCTTTTTGTTATTTAGTAAATTTTTTATTTTTGGAGGAACAGTTTACATAGCCGGCCAGGATCATAATACGAATGCCTGCTACTGGACCGGTACGAATGAAACAGTTCTTGATCCCGGCGGATATGCGACGTCTGTTTTCATATATAACGGGACGGTTTACACTGCGGGCATGGATCATAACTCCCGCGCCTGCTACTGGACCGCTACGAATGAAACTGTCCTTGACAGGGGTGGAGAGGCGTATTCAATATTCGTTTATAAGGGAGCTGTTTATACTTCCGGCCTGGACAGCAATTCAAAAACCTGCTTCTGGACAGGAACAAAAAAGACCGTTCTTCCTTCAATAGGGGGAAAAGGAGGGAGAGAGGCAAATTCAATTTTTATAGATAAAGGAACCGTCTATACAGCAGGCCAGGATCATAATTACAATGCATGCTACTGGACAGGAACAAAGGAAACCGTTCTTCCATCCATAGGAGGTAAGGGAGGGGGTATAGCAAATTCGATTTTTGTAGATAACGGAATAGTTTATACCGCTGGACAGGACCTGGAGAAAGGGATTATGGGGGCAGGAAAGCCTCCCTGCTACTGGTGTGGAACGAAAGAAACCGTCCTTCCATCCGATACTTTTTACCAGCTTGCGAAATCGATTTTTATTTATAATGGAACTGTCTACACAGGGGGTGAGGAAAATTTTCTTCCTTGCTACTGGACAGGAACAAAAGAAACCGTTCTTGATTCAGGGGAATCACAATCAATCACAAATGCATATACAAACGGGGGCATATCCGTAATGGGTGTTTATCCAGTACCTTTACCTGTAAATTCAATTTTTGTATACAAGGGAACAATTTACACAGCCGCTAACGATCATAATCACAATACTTGCTACTGGAAGAATACAAATAAAACTGTTCTTGATCATGATGCCTGCGCTAATTCAATAAGCGTGTATGAAGATATTTTTGATGCGGCGGCTGATAATGATTCAAACTTCATTTCATCTTATATAAAAAACGGCGGGGATGTCAATGCAGTTAATGATGATGGCTTTACAGCATTATTGAAAGCAGCCCAAAATGGTTGTAATAACATAGTCAGGCTTCTGAAGAAAGCAGGGGCTTTAACTGATATTTATTCTGCAGCTGCAATTCCAGATACAAACTTTATTATTACATATATTGGTAACGGCGGTGATGTAAACAGTATCGGGAAAAACGGATATACTGCAGTAATTGAGGCCTCTCAGGATGGCCAAACTGAGGCTGCCCGTATTCTTCTTGATGCCAAAGCAGATGTTAATGCCACAAATTCAGAGGGTGATACGGCATTGACGCTTGCATCTCTCAACGGTCATACGGATACGGTTAAACTTCTGCTCGGATCCGGAGCTGATGTGAATATGACCAATTCATACAGTGACACAGCAATAACGATAGCGGCCTGGAAAGGCCATTCGGATGTCGTCAGGCTTCTTCTCGATGCAGGAGCTGATATCAACTCTACAAATTCAGAGGGCGATACGGTTTTACTGCTTGCTGCCTGCACAAACGGGAATACAGTTAAACTTCTTGTAGATGCCGGAGCTGAAGTAAATACTGCGAATTCTTATGGCAATAC
This sequence comes from uncultured Brevinematales bacterium, assembly GCA_964413265.1. Classification (GTDB taxonomy): domain Bacteria; phylum Spirochaetota; class Brevinematia; order Brevinematales; family JAOACQ01; genus CAVYGN01. The sequence continues at coordinate 981 of CAYPRX010000110.1, read as the reverse complement.
GGCTTTAACGGTGGCTGCTTATCATGGACAGACTGGCAACATCGATTTACTGATAAGGGCAGGGGCCGATGCCGGCGCCAGAAATAATTATGGAGATACGGCTTTAATACTGGCCGCTTTCCAAGGACATAAAGATACTGTCAAGTTTCTTCTGGAAAGAGGGGCCGATGCCGACGCCAGAAATAACTATGGAAATACGCCTTTAATACTTGCTGCCGATAAGGGCTCTACAGAATCAGTTAAACTTTTAATAAAGGCACATGCCGATATTAATAAAAAAAATTCTTCTGGCAATACCGCTTTAATGCTTGCAGCTGATTATGGTCATGCGGATATTGTTAATATGCTCATTAAAGCCAGAGCCAATGTCAATGCAACTAATAATGACGGTTATACAGCTTTGAAATTGGCGAAAGAAGAGGGATTTTCAGACATTGCCTCGTTACTGAAAAAGGCGGGGGCGAAATAGAGTGGCACAATTTTAATTATTTTTTCAACGAGCTTAATTTATTGCGGATAAGATTTAACAGCAGTCCGGCAATAACGTTACGCAGTTCATCTGAATTTGAATCAATAATCTGATCGGCGATATTAGCAATTTCGTTCTTTAGTGATAAATCCTGGTCGATGTTTTCCGAATAAGATTTTAAACGCCAGCCGAGTATTTGATCTGTCAGCAAATCACACCAGTTATCCTGTTTTGTATCGATTTCGCTTCCTGATAATAATATGATAATCATAATAAAAATCTTCTCTATAATATTACATTATTCAGGTTTAATATTTTAAATCTTGCAAAAAAAAAGTCAAGGATTAATTTTTTACTAGGGAAATTTAGGTTTATTTAAATTTACATAGAATCGAATCAGGTTTTCAGGCCAGGCATCGATATGATAACGGAACCCTCTTTTTAAACTGATTGAATTATAGTTTCTTTCCCCGGCCATAATCACAAGAGGCCCGCCGGATTCAAGCTTTTCC
>CAYPRX010000109.1:0-5866 GCA_964413265.1 uncultured Brevinematales bacterium | reverse complement strand
ATCAACAAACCTGCCAGGGCAATCGCCGCGCAGAGAGGACCCGGCAGCCTCATCAAAGACATGCCCGCCCCCGCAAGAACGCCAAGTAGAGCCATATTCATAAAGCCGTACCGGAAAGCAAAACCGATCCAAGGCGTTATTCTCTTTTCCCAGACAATATCTGAAGTAAAAGGGGTATTAAAATACAGATAGGTCAGCAACGCCAGCAATAGAACAAAGATCCCAATATAAATCCTGTCTTCTCCGGACTTAAAAAAGCTTTTTAGCGAGAATAGCATCAGGACCGACATAGCTACGATAGGGAACTGCAGCCTCACTATAATCTGGGACAGCAATAATTTCCAATCCTCCACTTTTGACCAATGAAAGCTGTAAGCAAGTGTTGTATGATAAATATCAGATGCTGACTTGCTGCCCTGAAATATAACCATTCCAAAAATTTGAATTTTTAAAAATCCAAGGGGGTTGCCGCTTACCGCCCAGTTGCGGGCATACCAGAAACCACCTAACAAAGCCATTATCAATATGCTTACTGCAAGATAAGTCAAACTCATATTACGAGTTTCTTCCTCCTTCTTTTTACTTGTTTTTAATATTAAGGCTGCGATAAAAAATACAAGCAGTATAAAACTGAAGACGATACCGGAAGTTTTGATACCCGCCATCATGCCTAATAAAGGAAGGAATATACAAAGATAATTTAATGACCCGCTTTTATAATAAGCAATAATACAGAGCACGCCGGTCATAAAAAAGGCTGCCAGAGGGAGGTCGATATGAATGGTCGTGACCGAATAGATCAATAGCGGGATGGACAGAACGGCTAATGATGCGGACATAGAGTAAACCCTCATTATCTGCAGCCTGCGGCAGACAGCATATACTGCAAGGCCCATCAGTATCCAGGATAAAACTCCAGGTAAAGCTGAAAAAATATCCCCATGGAACGGAAGAACAAAGTTAAGGCATAACAATTCCCAGTTGTAAGGATAATAAGTTCCATAACTCAAATCCGGAATCCATAATATAGAACCGCTCTGATACCATTGAATAATAGCCGGAAGGTGGTAATTCATGGAATCAACATTGGTTATGGGCTGCATAACAGCCTTAAGCAGTAGCATGCTGCCGGCAAGTAAAAAACCCAGGATCAGCATCCTTTCGGCAATTGACAGTTCCTTCAAGTCCGGATGAGGCAGATGAAATATTTTAAGAAGCCCGGAAAACACTAAAAGAAGAGTCCCTCCTGTTAAACAGAACGATTCGGCAATAACAAGCCATAACAGCCTGTATATTCCAGATAAACCCAGAAGAATTCCAGCTGATACCTGAAGAATACACCAGAAGGAGATAAAATAAATAAGGAACTCCGGGAGTGAGAGTTTTTCAGCTGAATTGAGTGTTCTTACTGTTAGAAAAAGAGCAAGAGGTATCATACCTGCAACGATTATTAACAGCCAGACTGAGCAGGTTAAAAATTCAGGAAAAGTCATTATCAGCTCCGCTTCCAGGTCATAATTATGCAACATAAAGATAAAAATCTCAAAATGAGGATATAAACCTCCTTCTGGATTAAAAAAAGTAAATAGTGTAAAATAATCCCAGATAGGAGGGGAACTTCCGATGTATTATTCAATTTCAGGAAGGCTCGTTTATAAGGATGACGATACAGCCGTTATCGAAACAGGCGGTGTAGGCTATGAAATTTCAGTCCCGCGGTCGGTCTCCAGAAAGCTTCCCGAACCGGGGGGCAGCACAACGCTTTACACAGAGATGATCGTCCGTGAAAATGAGATATACCTGGTCGGTTTTTCGGCCCTTGAAGACAGGCGTCTTTTTGAGAGCCTGCTTACTGTATCCGGCATAGGGCCACGTCATGGCCTGAAGATACTTTCGGAGCTTTCATCTAATGAAATCCGCAATGCAATAATAACAGGCAGAGAAACGGAGCTGTCGAAAGTAAGGGGGATAGGAAATAAAACTGCATCAAGGATCATTCTTGAACTTCGGGATAAAATAAAAAAACTTCAGGCAGGTGAGGGGGTAATCGCTGTATCCTCCCTGGAAAAGAAAAAAACCGAGGTCCTGATGGCCCTGCGTGTGCTGGGTTATACCGACTATGAATCCAGGCGAGCCCTGGAAACGGCTTTCGATGATCCCGCAATCAGCAATCTTGAAGTCGAGGACATAATAAAAAACATATTATCCAATATGTGAGTTATTTCCTGAAATTTCATAGATCAGATCAAGCCAATTTTTTTGAAAAATATCAATACTGTAATTCCTGACGGTAAAATCCCTGGCCTTAATTGAATAAGCAGTCCAATCAGCAAGAATAGTTTTAATACGCTCTATATACTTATCCGCCGCATCATCTCCCCAGCCATCAACAACAAACTCCGGTATTGCACGTTTAAGTTCCCATGCCATTCCCACATTGCTTATGATCACCGGCATTCCGCAGGCCATAGATTCAAGCGGCACAAGAGGGCATGATTCATAGCGGGATGGAAATACCAGGTATTGATAGCGGTTATAGACCTCGGGAAGTTCCCTGTGATCAAACTTCCCGAGCCAGTTAAGACGGCCTAACGGCCTTTCCTGTGTGACGCAATCAATGGGAATACCTTTTGCAGCAATCCTTTCGAGTATATCAAAACCCTTCGCATAAGGATCATAACGCCCGACAAAAAGGCCCCGGCCATTTCTTCTATTCTCCGGATCAGGGCGAAAAAACTCAGTATCTACAGCATTTGGAATGACTTTATCGGTGTAAATCCCCTGTTTTTCAAGATTTCCTTTTAAAAACTCTGAAACCGCCACGACAAATTTTCCTCTTGAGCCTAGTTTCTGGAGTATAATCCCCCTGATCAGCCCGAGGTAGTTTTTTAGAGAAAGACCTTTTTTCAGGTTTTCACGGTAACCTAAATATGACATGTGAAAAAGAACGATGCTCTTCGGTCTTTTTATGCCAAAGCCGTATTCCCCATTGCAGATCGCTATGTCATATTTTTTTTCGGAAGAGTTAAAAAAGACTGATGTTGCGTACGGCTTACCTATGAAAAAACGCAATACTGGGTTCAGCCGCACGCCGGGGTTATTATCAACAGAAAAAATGTCAACCTTGTGTCCCTCAGACTCAAAAAGACCTGCCAGCTGCCTGTTAATTGTCTCGACGCCGCCGATACCGTCATGAAAAGCCGTAATAATCGCTATATTCATTTAGATTCCTCCGGGAAGAGAGTACCTCCCGGCTTATTATTCACAAAAAACGGTATCAGACCAAGAGCAAACATAAACGGCAAAACTTCAATCGACTGGTAAAAAAGGCTCTGGATAACTGCCGCCAGAAAAACAAAACCGAGAAAATGTTCCTTCTGTTTAAAAAACAGCCTGCAGAATACTCCTATAAATGTTCCATAAAAAACGGCCGCTCCCAGAAAACCAAACCCTGTCAGAACCTCCATGAAACTTGACTCCGGGCTGGGTCCGTATTTACCGTAAAATGCATGCATCCTGTCCAGGCCGAAAATATTGCCCGTGATATTAGTGTAAAAACCAGTCATCTCTCCGATTATTAAATTCGTTTTAAAATATCTGTTCAGCATTTCCGACCATACAATATACCGTGAAATATTACCCTGAGCCTTCAGATCCGTTAACCTTTCTCCAATTATGTTAAAGAAATTTCCAAACGGGGGCAGGAGCAGATAGAGGAGAATAATACAAAAAGCAGACGCAATAACTCCTGCAAAAACCGGGATCAATTTCCTGAGTATGAACTTCAGATCAGTCTTTTTCAGCCATACTATAAAACGTGAACTACCTCTGTATATGAGGAATAAGAAGGCCGATACAAGAACAATCAATATTCCGGAACGTGAAAATGTAAGCAAAGGCGCCAGAAAGAATATAACGCCGGCAATTTTTCTCCATCTATTCCCGAACCTGAGAATAATTGCTCCGAAAAGAGGTATAATTATCGGGTAATGAAGCATGCTTCCTGTCAATGAAGCCGGACGTACTATTGTCCCATAAATCGAGCTGTGCCCGGGAAACCCTTTTGTAACAAGCCTGTCGGTATTTGTTACATCCAGCGTTGAAACAGGAAACCATGGAGATTGTTCCCATAAAGCAGCTACAAATAAAACTAAAGACATAACGAATACCGCCTGGAATAGTATGCGTGGTACGGTATCATAAACAAATTCAAAACTTGAAATCCATACAAAGGACCAGTAAATAAAAAATAGGATAAATACATATGAAAAACTTTCGATCCAGACCTGATATTTTATTGCTGTTATAAGAGCTGATAAAACAGCTATAAAGATGAAAAAGAGAGGCTGCAGAAAATCAGCCGTTATTATCGGTCTTTTTCTCTTCCAGTATGAAATAACTGCAAAGGCAATTATTATAACGAACGATAAAACGCTGAAAATATAACCCGTATTTTTAGATAAATCGATGAGCGCGAAAAATCCCCTCGAATATATGCAGAATAAAAGCAATACAGCAAAAATTAATAATAAAACTGTAACTGATTTCTTCATTTGATCTTCTCCAGAACTAATTTAATAAATTCCGCAGTACTATCTGCAAAAAACAGGTTTTTATGGCTTATGCCTTCTCCCCCTATTCTTGTTGCAACTACAGGGACCCCTGCTGAGAGCGCCTCAAGGACTTTAACCTTTACTCCGGCGCCCAGCCTGAGCGGAGCAACAGCAAGCCTGGCTGTTTCAAAATACGGCAAAGGATTTTCAATAAAACCCGAGATAAAAATATTACTGTTCGCCAATTTTTTTATTTTATCAGGGGGGTTTGCGCCAACAACATTCAGCTTTGTATCCGGATATTTTTTCAGTATATCCGGAAACATATCCCCTACGAACCATTCCACTGCATCCCTGTTCTCAGGCCTGTTCATAGCCCCCCAGAAAAGTATCGTATGGTTTTCGACCCTGTCCCTTTTAACATTTTTAAAAAACGGATTTACATAAGGGTCTATAATCCTTATAAAATTCCGGGAAATATTATCCTTCATTAGCAGGTCCAGGTCCTTGGGATTGTGTACCAGGATTTCATCAGCTTTATTGAGCATTTTAAGTTCCCACCGTTTCTGCCGCTTATATTCAAAACTGTAAAATAATTTCTTCAGACCTGAGGATATTTTAACCTTTCTTTCATAAGCCTGGTAAGTGATATCATGCTCGCTGACACTCTTTTTACACTCCTTTTCAATGAAATCCATATAATATGCCGAGGCTGTAAATTCAAAATGTGATCTTTGAAGTGAAATTTTACGTTGAAGGATTTTTATTTCATACGCAAGTTTCAAACTTGCTCTCATGGCCGTATTAAGCGGCAAAAACGGATGCTTTAATATTGAAAGAAGCCTGCTGAAATGGCTGATATTAATAAAACGGGCTGCCCGGCAAAAAGAAAAATCCTCTTTCTTAAGATAATTCCTTTCCTCAGAATTTACGAAACAAAAAAGATATATGTTATATTGCTTTGCGTATACTTCCAGTATCATCCGGGCAGTTTTATGTCCAGCCTGGGGTACCCGGTAGGATGGCAGGTGAGATGTAATATAAACCAAATTCTCTTTCATTTAAGCAGATCCACCCATTTACCCCTGAAAATATCAGGGTGAAAATTCTTTTCAACAAAAGCTCTGGCACGTAAACTATAAGAGGAATAATCATTTAAAATAATTTTTACCCGGGCAAGGTATTTTTCAACCGCATTATAATCCCAGCCGTCTACAATAAATTCCGGTATTTCTTTTTTTAACAGGTCACCGAAGCCGACATTACTCATAACTGCAGGAATACCGCAGGCCATGGCTTCAATCGGCACTATG
>CAYPRX010000108.1:0-2131 GCA_964413265.1 uncultured Brevinematales bacterium | reverse complement strand
GATCCGAAAGTATTATTCCCTATGGATGATAACTCACGTTATGGAGACTGCACGATCGCTGCTCTGGCCCATGCGACAACGGTATATTCAGGACTGATTGGCAAAAACAATGTTATGGCTCAACAGGATGTGTTAAACCTATACCTGAGTCTTACCCATGGAATAGATTCAGGGCTGAATGAGCTTGATGTCCTTAATTACTGGCGAAACAATGTAGTTTCGGGTGATGAGATTATCGCATATGTTAAAATTGACGAAAAAAATCACACACACATACAGTTGGCTATTCAGATTTTTGGCGGTGTGTACCTTGGCTTTCAGGTCCAGGAAGGATGTATTGACGAATTCAACAATGGACAGCCATGGACACCAGGGCCTCTTACACAGGACGGTCATGCGGTCTTTGCCGTGTCATATGATCCCACTTATGTAACCGTTCTGACCTGGGGTAATATACAGAAAGGAACATGGGACTGGTGGGATGAATGCGTAGATGAGGCATATGCTATACTACCGCAGCAAGCGCAAAATTCTGAATTTGCTCCGGGTTTTGATTTTGATCAGCTCAAAGCAGACTTGTCGGCCGTGGCAAACTGAATATAAATTACAAATGTCTCCAAAGAGGAAAACCTCCAATGGATTTATTGAATAAATCATCTTCTATGTCATCAAACAGATATTCAATGTTCTGAAATATTTGCCTCGACTGATTCCTTATACTTTCTGCCGGCATAATATTCTCCGCTCTTCAAAATAAAGAATTCCATCATATTCCCTTTTCCCCAATTTGTTAATTTAACCTTGTCTTTCAAAGATACAATGTTTCATAATGCAATCCATTATTTCTTACGGGCAGTTCCAAAAACTTATCGGATTACCTATTAATAAGAACAAAGCCAGAAGATCTTTCATTAATTATCTGTAAGTTCATTCTATTATTCGTGTAAGCCTGTAAGTCACAAAACCATCTGGGCAGGCCACATCAACATAGTTATTTCTTTCGAACTGAAGTTTATCGGACCACCTCATACCGAAAGCCATGGGATGAATGGCAGCAAAAGCCCTCCCACACATAACCACATCAGGTGTACGTGCTGTTATAATGTATTCTTCATCTTTTCTACATTTAGCTGATCCCGGGCAAACACCAGTCGATGTCTTAATATCAACCACTATACACTTAATTTTATAATCTGCCATATTGACCACCTTATATTAGCAACCTTATATACATTTAGTCTAACTTAAGTTAAAGTGCTGGTCAAGGTTAACGAAAGGGATGGTCATTAACAATGACAAAAATCAAGGAACAGGGCGGACATAGCTTTTTGCCTACAAGGAGAAAATGGCAATTTTTGCTCAAAATCCATCGGAAAAGCTGAATGAAATTATAGAATGGAAAGAGTTTCGGACGATCCTGAACGAAGTAAGTACGCCAAAAGAGCAGTAATTTCGGGGCAGGGCATCATTTAATCACCTCATCCCTATATTTAGAGGAAAAGTTTACATTTTATAACTGGAAAAGAAGACACCAGAGCCTTGACTATCAAACTCTTGAATCTATTAATTTTGATTTTCGGTAATTGAACAATAAACAGCTTTCAGGTAATAATTATAATAATTAGTCATGAAAAATACTCCGAGATGCCAGCAACAAAAAATAGGTTTAAAAGGTATTGCAATAATAAAATTAATTAATTAAGATTAATAATATCTTAATATAAATCTTATAAGAAAATTTATTATGGGAGTTAGAAATCATCGTCATATAAATCTATGTATTTAATGGGAGGGCATTATGAAAAATGTTATTTTTGGAATAATCGCTGCTTTCATAATTTTCTCGATTTCATCCTGCTCAAATCCGCCGGGTTCCTCAGTGGGAGGTTCCAGTTTATCATCTCCGGGAACAGTTATCGGCTGGATCGGCGGCGGTAATTACGGCTGGCAGACAGGCAGCGGGGCATCATCCGGTTCCAGCGAGGCTTATTTTAATGGCCCTGGAGGCGTTTATGTCGACAGCAGCGGCAATATTTATGTCGTTGACTATTACAATAACAGGATATGCAAGTGGAACAGCTCCGGCGTGGCACAGGGCTGGATCGGCGGCGGCAATTCCGGATGGCAGACT
>CAYPRX010000107.1:0-5435 GCA_964413265.1 uncultured Brevinematales bacterium | reverse complement strand
TTCTTCATCAATATTACCTGAAAGATAAAATCCTGTTTCCTTAATTTTATCAATTTTATAGATTAATTCTTTAGAAATTTCCCCGGGTATTAAATTGGGTCTTTCTATTAAAGGCGTAAAAGAAAACAATTTTGAGCAACTTTGAGAAATGCGTTCTGCCATTTCGTATATTGAAATTGAATTTTCACCGCCAAGGTTAAAAATGTTATTTTCAGCCGGATGTTCTTTGATTCTTAACAAATGCTCGACAGTACGGCAAACATCAGTCAATGTAATAAAATCTCTTTTCTGAATACCTGAAGTCTGAAGGAAAAGTTTCTTCTTTGTTACTGCCTGGCGACAGAGATCGTTAACCACAAGACTCCATCGGTTCATTTCTGGGAAAACCGGATAACCATAGCTGTTTGAAAGGCGCAATACAAAACCGGACAGCCTTTTTTTATCATTTTCCTCATTCACAAATTCTTCTGCCGCTTTATGCGTAATAGCATATGGGTGAACAGGTCTTGGAAGGGTTTTTTCATCAATAATTCCGGCCAAAGGAGAACCATAAATATGCGCTGTTGAAAAATAGATAAACTTTTTAACTCCTGCTTCAACTGCACCTTTTAATAAACGTAATGTAAGAAATGTGTTTATTCTTAAAGCTTCCTCAGGCTTTTCTGAGCTATCTGCCTCATTTAAAGCAATGAGATGTATAATTACGTCAATGCCGGCACATGCTTTTTTTAAAGATTCGTCATTAAAAAAATCGGATGAAACACTTTCTACATTTTTAAAAGGATTTATACTTCTGCGAATTGCTATTCTAATAGAATAATCAGGATTTCCTGTTAACCGGTCTACCAGCCTGGATCCAATATAACCAGTAGCGCCAGTAACTAAAATTTTATGCATTATTTTTTAATTCTCCCCTTTCTATGATTATAATAACTCACCTTTTGCCCAGGAAAGGTTCTGAGCATATGAAATTTTGATATAATCATTTATCTGATCAATTGAACATTTATACATATCCTTATGTTCTTTATAATACGACTTGTACCATTCCGCGGTATACCGGACGGTTTCCTCAAAAGTTAAAGCGGCATGCCAATTCAAAACATTTAAGGATTTATCACAAGATAATTTTAATAAATTTGATTCTTTTTTGGAATTGTTTGATTTTCCGGTTTTCCATTTCAGATCTTTCCAGTATTGATTAAATTTAACTATCAATTCTTCTACAGACTGGTTTACTTTTGAATCAGGCCCAAAATTAAAAGATTCGCCTTTTATATTATCCGAGTTGTAAAGATTGGCACCCACCCAAAGGTATCCGCTCAATGGTTCCAGAACATGCTGCCATGGCCTCGTGGCTTGAGGGCTGCGGATAATTACTTCACTGTCTTCAGCCCATGCACGTACACAATCAGGCACTATCCTGGCATCAGCCCAGTCCCCACCTCCAATCACATTTCCAGCCCTTACGGAACAAATCCCGGGCTTATCTTTCAAATTAAAAAAAGATTTGGTATAACTGCGAAATATGAGTTCTGCACAACCCTTGGAAGCGCTATATGGATCATCACCGCCAAGAGCATCAATTTCACGGTATCCCCAAATCCATTCAAAATTTTTGTAACATTTGTCGCTGGTAATAATAACCGCGGCTTTAATAAAATCATTTTTCCGGATACTTTCAAGAACATTTACAGTTCCGCCAATATTGGTATCAAAAGTAGATTTAGGATCATCATAAGATTTACGTACAATCGGCTGAGCCGCAAGGTGAAAAACGATATCAGGCTTGGTATTTGAAATTAATCCATTTAATTTATCAAAATCCCTGACATCACCCTCAAAGTTCTCTAAATGTTTTTCCAGATTACAAACCTCAAAATTACTTGGTTTTGAAGGTATGTATGATGAATAACCAATGACGCGGGCTCCCATGTTGATTAACCAAAGACTGAGCCATGAACCTTTAAAACCTGTATGCCCTGTTACTAATACCTTCTTGCCTTTGTAAATATCTCCGAAGGGATTCATTAAATATACTCCTCTTTACCAGATAACCCAGGGAGCTTTTCCGGATTCATACAATTCATTGAGAAACTGATAATCTCTTGAAGTATCCATGGGCTGCCAGAATCCCTCATGTTCATATACCATTGCCTGGCCTTCATTAACAAGTTTATCCATTGGTTCTTGTTCAAACATCAGATTTTCTTTGTCAGAGAGATAATTGAAGATCTCTTTTCTACAAACCATGAATCCGCCTGAAATTAAACCTCCGGCAGATTGAGGTTTTTCATTAAATTCGGCTATTTTTCCGGTTGAGTCTTTAACTAGCTCTCCAAAACGTCCTGGAGGCTTTACACCGGTTATGGTTATAATCTTATTATGGGATAAATGAAATGCTATAAGTTCATTAATATTAATATTTCCTACTCCGTCTCCATATGTAAGCATAAAATTTTCTTCACCATCGAGATATTTCCTGATCCTGTAAATCCTTGCACCTGTCAGTGATTTTAATCCGGTTTCGGCCAGAGTTACATTCCAATCAGCTTCAGAGAACCTGTTATGGTAGATAATGGGATTATTGTTGTTCAATGATATAGTAAAATCCGAGATTCGTGATTTATAGTTTAAAAAAAAATCTTTGATTATAAAACTTTTATACCCAACGCAGAGGATGAAATCTTTATGCCCCATGCCGGCGTAATATTTCATTATATGCCATAAAATCGGAAGCCCACCGATCGGGATCATCGGTTTTGGAATATCATCGGCTACATCACGAATACGTGTTCCATAGCCCCCGCAAAGAATTACAACTTTCACAATAAACCCTATAAAAATATTTAAATTATACGACCATTTCACCATTCAGTCAAAATATTCCAATAAGCAGAATCTAAATAAGCAAGAGACAATTTACTTCCTAATATATGATCATTTCATCAAAATTTTTTTAATCTTTAAAACTGCTAAATAGTCACTGTACCTGACTAAAATCGAATTACAGCAGGTTATGGCTTTAAATGGCCAATAAAAAAACTTGAATAGTCCCTTAATAATTTTCTCAAAAAATTTCTGAAATTCACTATAATTCTGGTTGACCCATTTATCAAGGAAAATATCATAGAAGTGATTTTCATTTTCACAAATCAAACCGTTTAATTTCCAGGATTTTTTAATGAAATAAATCATGTCGATTTCAAAATCAAACCGTGAACAAAGCTGATTCAGGCACATAGGATCTATCCAGCATGTATGTTCTGGATTTATTAAATAATTTTTTTTGAAAGCGACATAATGATATTCGTCTGTATAAAATGGATTAGGCGTCGTAATTATTAGAATTCCATTTTCGGCAAGCATATTTTTACAGTTCAGGAAAAATCCTTCAAAATTTGTCAAATGTTCTATTAAATCTCCAGCAATTATAATATCAAATTTCTTATTGATATTTAAAGGTTTTGTTACATCTCCATACATAATGTCATAACCATAATTATTCAATTTCTTTATTTCTTCCGCCAGGTAATCTACACCGACTGCTTCTTCAGCTACAGATAATATTTTTTTATGTAGCCAATCCGGATCTTTTAGGGAAAACTCAGCACTATGGCGGATGCAGCCCAGATCAAGAATTTTTTTATTCCGGCACTTATCAATAATGAATTCAATCTTATCAACCGGTTTGGATTTTTTTATTTTATAGGCAAGTGAAAATTTATCTATCATAAATTCTCCAATTTTATCATTATATGACCCGGGATTAGAAGTCAAAATTGATTAATCCGGTTGTCATTATCATTGATTTTTAATTCTCCAATCATAAGGTATTTTCTTATTATATGGGTCTAGACGATCTATTTCATCCGGGTCAAAAGGGATTGATGCGCAATTGGCTACGATTGCCATTTCCGTACCTATACCCTTAAAACCATTCCAGACCATTGAAGGAATTGTTACCAGGCAATAATTATCCGGGCCCAGGAATATTTCTTGAATTTCACCTTTAGTAGGACTGTTATTCCTATCATCAAAAAGAACAAACTTAATATGCCCTTGAGGAACAGCATAATTCAGCACCATCTTTTTATGGATATGCCATCCTTTTACAACACCAGGATATACACATGAAAAATATATTTCACCAAATTGTATGAAATGGTTATCATCAGACCGCAACATATGCATGATCTTACCCCTTTCATCCAGAATTTGCTTTAGAGGATTAATCTTAACTCCATCAATCATAGTTGACCTCCGATATAATATTAAACTATCACAGATTTACCGATTTAAATTTATTCTATAAATATGTTTTGAACTAATACACGGTCCCGCTGATAAGTAAATTATACAAATCTAGATATTTTTTTACTGCTTTTTCACTGGAAAATTGTTTAGAAAATTTATCTTTTGCTCTTTGAGCTAACTGATCTGAGAGTTTGCTGTTATTCATTATTAACTCGATCTTTTCGGCAAGCATTACTTCATCAGAAGGTTCTACTAACAGACCGTCTAACCCATCTTCTATTTGTTCGGGAATGCCGGCAATTTTACTTGCGATGACTATTTTCCCCATAGACATTGCTTCTAAAATAATATTGGGGAAATCCTCATTACTAATTGAAGGTAAGATTAAAATATCAATCGAATTGATAAAATTAAAAATATTATTCTGTACTCCTATAAAATAGATGCAATCACTCAGATTTTTATCATCCACATATTTTTTCAGTTCTGATTTTATTCCTCCCTCACCTTCAATCATTAAAACCGGAACATCTTTAAATTTCTTTTTTAATAAACCCATAGCTTTTATTAAAACCATATGACCTTTCCTTTTATCAAATACTGCTACCATCCCTATAATTTTTCTATTATCTGATAATTGAAAATTAAGATTTTTTAGGAATTGATCTTTACTTTCCGTTACTTTCCTTGGTTTTATTCCATTATGAATATTGATCAATTGATCATAAGATAATTTTAATACTTTATTTAGCCGGATACCTGCAGCCTTTGAACCCGTTACAAAATAACGGACTTGTTTTTTTACAAGCCGATCGAGAGGATAATCCAATAGCCTGAACAGATTATTATACGGTTTGGCATAATTATTTACGACATATACAACATTGGTTATCTTTAAAAATTTCGCAGCTAGAACGGCAGATAAACAGCTATAAGCCCCGGGATATCCCCCATTATTGATATGTAAAATTTGAATATTTAATTTTTTAAAAAGTTTTATCAAGATAATTGTGTTGATTAATATTCCAAGATAATGAGGAATTATTAATATTATATTGGGAAAAAAACGCAGGATTCTAAACGGAATAAATCTAAAAATTGAATGCAGTGAACCAACATTAAGGAGTTTTATCGGATAAAATTTATTGCTATTATTTTCAATCTTTTTCACTAAACCA
>CAYPRX010000106.1:0-66680 GCA_964413265.1 uncultured Brevinematales bacterium | reverse complement strand
GGCTTTTCTGGGGTCTCCTTTTTCTTTTCCTTTAAGGACATTGAGAATGACTTCCGCGCTTTCTTCAGGGCTGTCAACCCTGATGTTCCGTAATTTTCCAGCCATACTGTAGTCTTTTGCATCCAAAATATTGTCAGTTATCCTTCCATCCCTGATCTCTTTAATAAACGTCCTGCCCTCTATACTGGCTTCATCTATACCAATCTCTCCATGAAGAACCATAGAATGCTCATGCCCCAGGTTGGCAAAAACCGGCGGTATAAGATCAAGCAGATTCATAGAATAAACTCCCATAACATGGTGCCTTACTCCGGCTGGATTCACTATCGGACCAAGAATATTAAATAGAGTTCTGACTCCGATCTCCTTCCTCACGGGCATGACATATTTCATGGCGGGGTGGTACAGCGGTGCAAAAAGAAACGCAACACCTGCCTTATCAAGGCATTTCCTGGCCTCTTCACTTGTCAGCTGGATATTAACACCCAGTTTTTCAAGAACATCGGCCGCCCCGCTCTTGCTTGTGACAGAACGGTTTCCATGCTTGGCTACATAAATTCCTGAGCCTGCCGCGACGAAAGAACTGGCTGTTGATATATTGAATGTATCGGAACGGTCGCCGCCGCTGCCGCATGTATCCACCAATGGAGATTTATCAGTATATACCCTTACGCAGACTCCGAACATCGACTCTGCGCTTCCTGTGATTTCATCGGAACTTTCTCCCTTCATCATAAGCCCCATAAGGTACGCTCCAATCTGCGAATGGGTAGCATGCCCTTTCATTATATAATCCATCATTTCTTTCGCTTCTTCCTTCGTAAGACCATCTTTCTCGCTTGCCTTTCTGATCGCCGACCTTACTCGAGAGGTTATCCTATCGTTTTGACTTACCTCACTTTTCTTGACTACGAGGTTAACGAAATTTTTGATTATGGCCTTGCCCTGTTCAGTTAATACTGATTCGGGGTGAAACTGGATCCCGTATATATCCCTGCCCTTAACCTTGAGCCCCATTACCTCTCCGTCATCGCTTTCCGCTGTAACCTCAAGGTTATCCGGCAGCGATTCCCTCTTTGCTACAAGAGAGTGGTAGCGTATTGCCGACAATGGCGTGCTCACTCCCTCAAAAATATCTTTTCCGTTGTGATGGACCACTGACGCCTTGCCATGTAGGATATTCTTAGCCCCTATGATCTCTCCTCCATAGGCGAAGGCTATTCCCTGGTGACCAAGGCAGACGCCAAGCAAGGGAATATCATTCGCGTTTTTTATGAGCTCAAGCGACACATGTGAATCCTCGGGTCTCCCCGGACCAGGTGAAATAATAATCCCATCCGGGCTTAATGCTAGCGCCTCATCCAGGGTGATCTTGTCATTCCGGTAGACCTTGATATCACTGTAATATTCACCTACGTACTGCACAACATTGTAAATAAAAGAATCATAATTATCGATTACCAGTATCATATTTTCCTCCTATTATCAGCATACGGTTACCATGTTTCTGGAACTCATAGTCGACAGTTTCCACCGACACGGACTTTCCATCACCTTTAAAGGTTTCAATAACTCTGTCTAGATAAGGCGATATCAGCCCCTCAACATCAAGCAGGGGAAAAACGCGCACTTCTTTTGCAACCCTGCACATTTCCCTGATCGAGGCGATATGAAACTCAAGGGTCAGATTGTAAGAGTACAGGAACAAAAAATGGGAGCATAGGGCAAGGTCGAATTCCAGGTCCTTAAATGGAAGCTCCGGCAGTTCAGCATCCACGTATCTACTTTCAATCTTGCCCTTTTCATAATCCTCGAGGAATTTTTTCATAGCCTTCATCCTCATCTCCCCGAGTTCTTTTATTGAAGGTATATCCTTCCAGATAAATTTTCCCCTATTCCTGTATGTCTGGTTTATGATTTCCTCAAAGGTACTTCTGATCCGCTCTTTTATCTCTCTCATTGTAAATTTATAAAGAGGATCGGCTGAGATCATTTTCATTCCTCTCCGGGCCATTTCACAGTTGAAGCTGGCAGGACCGTCGCCACAGCCCAGTATCCTTCCGCAAAGATCGTTTTCATTGAGCCTGAACATACGTAAATATTCCCCATAAGACCTGCCCCACGGGACAATATTTTCATATCGTATTGCCATTATTGCCTCCCTTAACCTGTCTATAAGAGCGCTTTCATAAGCGCCCTGGCCTTATTGATTGTTTCCTCATATTCCCTTTCCGGCACTGAATCATATACGATTCCGGCTCCTGCCTGGAGATAAACTGTCTTATCCTTGCAGATAAGTGTCCTTATGGCTATGCAGGTGTCAAGATTTCCCCTGAAATCAATGTATCCAATGGCTCCAGCGTAGATCCCCCTTCTTTCCGGCTCGAGCTCATCTATGATTTCCATAGCCCTGACCTTGGGTGAACCCGAAACAGTGCCAGCTGGAAATGTTGCAGAGATTATATCCAGAACATGTGTATTTTCTGCTGGTTTACCGGTTACATCTGAAACAATATGCATGACATGGGAATATCTCTCAATATGAAACATATTGGAAACTTTAACCGAGCCGTATTCTGCAATTCTCCCTATATCGTTGCGCGAAAGGTCCAGCAGCATTGTATGTTCTGCAAGCTCTTTCCCGTCAGCCAGGAGCTCCTTTTCTATCTCATTATCTTCAATTACATTTTTACCCCTCGGCCTTGTTCCGGCGATCGGGCGTTCAAGAACCTCATCCTTATCGACAGTCTTTATCCTCTTGACCATGACCTCTGGCGAAGACCCGACTATCTGGAATTGATCAAGGTCAATATAGATCATATAAGGGGAAGGATTTATCATCCTGAGCTTGCGGTATATATCGAAGGGTGGCACATCAGTTTTCATCGATAGCCTCTGCGAAAGCACGACCTGGAATATATCACCAGCAATTATATAATCCTTTGCCTTCTCCACAGCTTTTAAATAATTCTCTTTTTTAAAATTGCTTGAGAGATTTATCTTGCCTTCATTAGAGAACATGATGCGGTTAGGCGTTTTCGCCGTACTGAGAATACCTTCATACTCCGATATCAGTTTAGAGGCCCTGTCATGGTTTTCGTCAGAAAATGCCGGCGCCATCAGTATCATCTTCTGTTTAATATGATCGAAGGCTATAAGGATCTTCGGGAATAACATATAGATATCCGGAAGATTCAGCCTGTCCGGTTTGGTATCGGGTATCTTTTCATAGAATCTTATGGAATCATAACTGAAATACCCGACAAGTCCGGCGTTAAAAGGCGGTAATTCATCATGGGTGTCCTCTTCAAAACGGTCCACAATCTTTTTTAATTCAAGTGCGGGGTTTTCACTGGTGAATTCTTCTACATTGCCCCTGAATACTATTCTAACCCTGTTCTTTTTTGCTGTAAACTCCAGTTCAGGTTCGAAACCGAGGAAAGAATAACGCCCTAATTTCTCACCCATCTCCACGCTCTCCAGAAGAAATCCCTTAGCACCGGGCTTTTTCAGTGCAAGAAAGGCGGAAACAGGGGTCTCTACATCAGCTGTGATCTCCCTGTAAACTGGGTAAATCTTAATTTTACCAGACATTCAATCCTCCTTAAAAACTTTCGGGAGAAAACAATAAAAAAACCCGCAGGTGTTATACCTGCGGGTTTTAAAACTATTCTATTATCACCACTAAACGTCCCGGCAAGAACTTTCACCTGAAATCGACATAATTGTGTACCACCACCAGCTATTAGCAAATACGAACTGGAGTTTCATAGGTGAATCTCCAAAATTATTTAACTAATGATAACTCGAATATTTTTTTTTGTCAAACATTATTTTCAACACTTTTTTAAAGCAGTGAATTTTGAATATAATAATTTTTTTATATATAATGATAGGATTTTAAAAATTAAACGGCTGGAGGTCATTTATGAATAAGACAGGTGATACTAATTCCTTTGAATTAAGCCGGCAGGAATTTAACAGGATCGAACAGTACCGCCGTTTAAAAGAAACTTCTGTTCTCGTTATCCTTTTTACCGACATAAAGGAATTTACAAGACTCACTGAAGAAAAAGGTGAACAATATTCCAGTATGATACGGAAGTATCATGATGATATCCTGATCAGCACAATCGAAGAGAACGGCGTAGGCCTGGTTATAAAACATATCGGCGATTCTGTGATGGCAGTTTTCTCAGAACCCTCCAGTGCAGTTGAAAGAGCTCTTAAGATCCAGGAACGTATCA
This sequence comes from uncultured Brevinematales bacterium, assembly GCA_964413265.1. Taxonomy (GTDB): domain Bacteria; phylum Spirochaetota; class Brevinematia; order Brevinematales; family JAOACQ01; genus CAVYGN01. The sequence continues at coordinate 62,433 of CAYPRX010000106.1, read as the reverse complement.
GAGAATTTAATGAAACTCACCCGGAACTTGAAAAGATCCGGGTAAGGATCGGTATACACATGGGGCAGGTCACTGTTGAAAATGAAACAAAGCTGGATCTTTTCGGCAGTCATGTAAACCGGGCCTCACGAGTAGAAGGCCTTGCCGACGGCGACCAGATATACATGACTTATCCTGTTTTTGACAGTGCAAAAGGCTGGCTCTTATCCATCAAGGATTCACATCTTTTATGGAGGCTTCATGGCAGATATTATCTTAAAGGAATAGACTCTCCCGTGGAAATTTACGAAGTTACCGATGGCCGCTACAGTTCGCCTAAGGCTCCGGTTAATGCACGGAAAAAACGTTCTTTTATTCCAGTCTGGGCATGTGCTGCGCTTGTACTTCTTGGCATTCTGCTCACTGCCGGTTTTCTCCAGTTAAAAAGCACTGAGGTATACCTTGTTAACTGGAATTCTGAAGACACAATCATCGATCAGAAAGAGCAAATTATCCTTTCAGGGAATAAGGACCAGGAAAACCGGAGAGTACTCAATAATATATCGATAGGAAAACACCTCTTTCATCAGAATATCAACTACATAGTGAAAAATTATATGGAAACGGATATAAAAAGGGGAAAGAATTATATAACCCCCTCCTTCACTGCAAATTATCTGCCGGGGATGTCAAGGAGACTTGATTATTCTAAGGATAGCACATATATTCAGGACCAGCAGGACTTTACATATCTGCTCTATGACAAAAAAAACAATCGCATTGAAAATAAGGCGAGTATTGATATTTCTATCAAAGGCCTTGTAAACCCCAGCCATAATGAACTCATCATCTTTACATATAGCTGGCTTGTATCTTTAAACGGCAAGACCTTGAGTGAAAATGAGCTTCAGGTTACCAACAACCGAAGAAATATGGAAGCAAGAAATGTGACCGAAATTATATACGAAGATGATTTGCATTACTGGTATGCAAAGCGCTTTACCTCCGGTGATTCGACTGAACTTGAGATACAGTCTGCATATATTGAATATAAAAATAAATAAACATTTCCTGCAAATTGCAATTTCAATATTACTGGTGTACAATAACTTATATCTAACAAAGGAGAGTAATCATGCCTGTCGTTATTTTTCGCACCGTATTAACGGCTTTATTATTATTATTTTCCTCCATCGCATTGAACCATGCAGCCGAACTGGATCAGGAATTCATTACAGCTATCACAAACGGAGATACCAACAAGGTTAAACAGCTCCTTAACAGCTGGAGGGATGTTAATGGCCGGGACAGCAAGGGAATGACGCCTGTGATGTTCGCAGCAGCAAGGCGCAAGACCGAGATTTTCAACCTTCTGGTAAATAGGGGAGCGAATATTAACGCAAAAGACAATAACGATGATACCGTCCTTATATGGGCTGTGAGAGGCGCCGATGCGGAGATAGTTAAATACCTCCTTGATAAGGGCGTTGATGTGAAACCGCAGAACAAGGGTGGCAGAAATTCTCTTATGATAGCTTCACTCTGGGGGCATCCCGACATAGCCGGTGCTCTAATTGATAAAGGGGCGGATGTGAATGTTCATGAAAACGATGGTTTTACTGCTCTGATGCTGGCATCCACCAATGGAAAGGATGGTTCCCTAAAACTCCTGATCGCCAAAAATGCGGATCTAAATGCCAGGGACATTGACGGAAGGACGGCATTGATGCTTACCTCCATGACAGGTTATACGAATATCATTGAAATACTATGCTCTAACGGGGCTGATGTGAAAGCAGTCAATTTGCATGGAAGCACAGCCATGATGTTCGCAGCAATCAATGGTCAGAATGAAGTAATAAAAATTCTTCTGAAATACGGATCAGAAATAAATGTCAGGGATGACGAGGGCAACACTCCCCTTATGTTTGCAGCTTCCAGCGGAGAGACTGAAACTGTGAAACTTCTCATAGAGAAAGGTGCTGATCCCGGCATCAGAAATAAAAAAACCCATACTGCTCTTGATTATGCCAAATCTAAAAAATATCTTGATATTGTAAAGATTCTCTCGGAGCAGATCTCGGTCCAGACCGAACAGAATACTGTAAGGATCGCCGTTTTCGACATGGAATCGAAGTCAAAAGAACTATCTAAAGATGAGGTTTCAACACTATCCGATTATATAAGATCGGCTTTTATAAATACAGGCATTTTCACAGTCGTGTCAAGAGAAGAGATAGGTAAAACAATTGAAGAGTCCAAACTTCAGATGTCAGGATTGACTGAGGAATCAAACGCCATAAAAGTTGGCAAGATTCTGAACGTAAAGAAAACTGTACTTGGAACTATCGGTAAATTCGGGAAGAATTACATAATCAATATCAAGCTAATCGATCTTGAGACTGGTAAATATGTATCAGCCCAATCGATTGAAGCGGAGACAAAAGAAGACATGCTGAAACTCATAAAACAGAAAGTCTCAGAACTGGCCAGCAAAGTCACCGAATAGGAGACTTTTATGCTGACCAGAGAAATTTATCTTAAATTTAAGTCCAGAGCCCTGCAAATCCTTAAAAAAGCCTCAATAGCCGTAACTCCCGAGGAGGCTGGCACTATGGAAGTAGCTGAATACAATCTTGGAATGCCCGAATCCATAGGACTCGAACTTATTGTATACGTCAATACGGAACGCTGCTGTGCGAAGGAATTGATATTATTTCCCCGGCAAACCTGCCCGGAACATCGCCACCCCCCTGTGGAAAATGGCCCCGGCAAAGAAGAGACTTTTCGTTGCAGGTGGGGAGAAGTTTACCTTTACACAAGCGGAGAACCATCAGCTAAGATAAAAGCAATCCTTCCTGCGGGTAAAGAAATTTTTTTTACTGCAAGACATGAGATCATTCTTAAACCCGGCAGGCAGTATACTTTACCCCCGGACACACTTCACTGGTTTCAAGCAGGTCCAAAAGGGGCAATTATCTCCGAATTTTCAACAAAAAGCAGGGATTATGCAGATATCTATACTGACCCCGCGATTAACGCGGCAGAGCCGCGCCAAATTTAGGTGAATTTTAATGTTCGATGTAACTTCTCTTGGAGAGATATTGATTGATTTTACTCCAGCGGGAAATTCGAATAACTGTAACCTCCTCTTTGAGAGGAACCCGGGAGGAGCTCCGGCTAATCTGGCTGTCAGCGTGGCAAGGCTCGGCGGGTCCTCTGCCTTTATCGGAAAAGCTGGTGACGACATTTTCGGTCGTTTCCTTAAAAACACTCTCAAAAAAGAAAATGTAGATGATTCAGGACTCGTTCTTACAAAAGAAGCTCTAACCACTCTTGCCTTTGTTGAACTCAAGGAAAACGGGGAAAGGGACTTCAGTTTTTACAGGAATAATAGTGCAGACACTCTTTTAAAACCCTCAGAAGTCTGTATTGACCATATCAAAAATTCCCGTTTTTTTCATTTCGGATCCCTATCACTTACTCACAAAAGTGCAAGAAAAGCAACAATGGCCGCATTACGGACGGCATTAAAATCGGGAGTTAATATATCCTATGATCCTAATCTTCGTAAACCTCTCTGGAAAAATTCTGATGAAGCAAAAAGGGCTATCCTTTCGGTCATGCACTATGCCTCGGTATTAAAAGTTTCGGACGATGAATTATTTTTCATAACCGGAGAAAAAGAAATAGACAGGGGAGCTGAAATTATAATAAAAAGATTTAATACACCTATTCTCCTTGTGACAAGGGGAGCTGACGGGTCGAATTCATATTTTTGCGGAAAGGTTATCAGGCAGAGTGCATTTACAGATTTAAAAGTGATAGATACTACTGGGGCCGGTGACGCATTTTTTGGGTCTTTCCTGTATTCCCTCCTGCATGAAGCCTGCATGGATGTTCGGCATCTGACACAAACCGGAATGGATTTCTGCATGCGCTTTGCCAGTGCCGCTGCCACCGTCTGCGTTTCACGAAAGGGTGCAATACCGTCTCTTCCAAAACGGGAAGAGGTTCTTTCTCTCCTCAATTTCCGACCGTCGGTTTGAATATCAGCCTTAAATCAAGTTGAAATTTCAGCTTTGTAAGTTACGATTTATATAATTAGCTCCGAATAAATCCTTTTTTGACAATAAAGATTTTCATAATTATAATTTCAGACTTTTCTGGACTGATATTTGTACGGGGAGACTGTAAATGAATGGCGATCGAATGAACAAGCTGACTAAGAATACTGACGAATCAATGAAACTCATTGACATCTGCAAGTTAAGCGAGGAAAAAGCCCTGGAAAAGATGGAAACAAGTGCTCAGGGTCTAAACGCCGGGGAAGCCGAAGAACGCCTCAGAACTTATGGCAGAAATATACTGCAAAAAGAACGGAAAAAGAATTATTTCCTGGATCTGCTCTTAAGATTCAAAGATCCCCTTGTCATACAGCTGGTAGTTATTTGTGTCGCCCTTTACTTTACAAGCGACCCGGGAGATCCCAGTCCGTTCATAGTTGCAGGAATGATAGTGATCAGCGTCTTTATAGCCTTTATTCAGGAAACCCGCTCCGGCAGAGCAGTCGAGGCCCTTAAAAGCCTTATAAAAACCAGCGTTCGGACATTAAGAAGCGGAAAAGAGGTTGAGATTCCCATAACTGACATAGTTCCGGGCGATATAGTAGTTCTCAATGCCGGTTCAATCATTCCAGCCGATGTAAGGGTCATCACAGCAAAGGATTTCTTCTTAAGCCAGTCAGTACTGACCGGTGAATCCATGCCTGTTGAGAAATTTTCAGAAAAATCTCAGGAGGTCAGTGAAGCCATCGAACTCTCCAATGCCTGTTTTGAGGGCAGCAATGTCGTAAGCGGAACTGCAAAGGCTGTTGTAGTAATCACAGGAACCGGAACGATGCTCGGTGCTGTTTCAGGCGCTCTTGCCGGCGAAAAGGGAGTTACCGGTTTTGATAAGGGCATTAGTTCCTTCGTATGGCTGATGATCCGCTTCATGATCGTAATGGTAAGCATGGTGTTCCTGATCGTAGGCCTTACAAAACATGACTGGGCGGAAGCCTTTATCTTTGGTTTATCTATAGCCGTTGGCCTTACCCCTGAAATGCTGCCCATGATAGTGACAGTCTGTTTATCCAAGGGTGCTATTTCCATGTCACGCAAGAAGGTAATCATAAAAAAGCTCAAAGCCATTCAGAATTTCGGAGCGATGAACATTCTCTGCACAGACAAGACAGGAACTCTGACTCAGGACAATATTATTCTGGAAAGATATGTCGATATAACAAACAGGAAAAGCAGCGATGTTTTGTTATACGCTTATATGAACAGCTATTACCAGACAGGCCTTCGAAATCTAATGGACAGGGCTATCCTGTCTCATGAAAACCTTGCAGTCGAGAAGACTGCTAGGAAATTAGACGAGATACCTTTCGATTTTATCAGGAAGAGGATGTCCGTTGTTATTGAATGGGAGGACACCCCTGTCCTCATCTGCAAGGGAGCGGTGGAGGATGTATACAATGTATGCTCCAGCTACCAGGTTGACGATGATATATACCCTCTAATAGATATGATCAGGAACGACCTTTTAGATGAATACAGGCAGCTGTCTCTTGAGGGCTACAGGCTGCTTGCCATAGCCTACAAGGAATTCCCGAAGGGCCGTGATAATTTCTCTGCAGAGGATGAAAAAGAAATGATTCTGCTTGGATATGTTGCGTTTTTCGATCCGCCGAAAGATTCAGCCGCGAAGGCACTCGAGGCGCTTTCAGACTCCGGTGTAGACGTCAAGATACTTACCGGTGACAATGAACTGGTTACTCAGAAGGTATGCAGTGATGTCGGCCTTAATATAAAAAAGATCATAACCGGCCATGAACTTTCAGGAATGGATGAAAAAACTCTTGGGAATGCCATTACCGAGGCAAATGTTTTCGCAAGACTTTCCCCTGCACAGAAGGAAATGATCATAAAAGTACTGAGAGGTATGAACCACATTGTAGGCTTCATGGGAGACGGGATAAATGATGCGCCGGCAATGAAGGCGGCTGATGTCGGCATATCTGTGGATACCGCTGTCGACATAGCCAAGGAATCGGCGGATATTATCCTTCTGGAGAAAAGCCTGATGGTTCTCAAAGAGGGAATAATAGAAGGCCGCAAGGTTTTCGCAAATATTATCAAATATATAAAAATGGGGGCCAGTTCGAATTTCGGCAATATGTTCAGCATGGTTGGTTCGAGCTATTTTCTCCCCTTTATTCCGATGGCGCCTATCCAGGTACTTACAAATAATTTCATGTATGATATTTCTCAGACAGGTATTCCGCTTGACAGTGTGGATGATGATTTCATTAAAAAACCCCAGAAATGGGAAATTTCTTTTATAAGCAAATTCATGATATTTCTGGGCCCTACAAGCTCCATATTCGATTACGCGACATTCTTCCTGATGCTGTATTTCTTCAATTGTGCACTATTTACAAGTCCCTCGGCCAGCCCTGCCATGAAAACATATTATGAAACTCTTTTCCATACCGGCTGGTTTGTGGAATCCATCATCACTCAGACCATGGTTGTTCATTTCCTCCGGACGAACAGAATACCATTTATTCAGAGCCGGGCAAGCGCTACTCTTACAATTACAACCCTCACGATTGTAGCTATAGGTATTTATTTGCCCTATTCCCCATTTGCCCCGGTGTTCAAGCTTACTCCGCTGCCGCTTATTTTCTGGGTGTGGATTTTAGGTTTCATGCTCCTTTATTCAGTACTCGTACAGGCGGTTAAAACCTGGTTTAATAAAAGATTCGGAGTGAAAATATGAAAAGTTTGCTGAACTCTTTGCAGGAAGGGAGGCTTGTAGAACTTCCTGTAAACGATAAAGATAAGGCTCTGGAATACCTGGCACTCCTCATTGAGGCTATACCCGATATAGGTAGCGGCCAGGACCTTGTAGGAGAAGTAAAAAAAAGAGAAAATGAGTTTAACTCAGGAATAGGCATGGGAATAGCCTGTCCTCATGTGAGGACGGTGCAAAAGGGCGAGCTTTTATGCGCCGTAGGATGGTCACCTCATGGCATAGACTACGGTTCATCAGACGGTAAAAAAGTCCATCTGGTAATAATGTATTATATACCCGATTCTGAAAAGAATGAATACCTCAAGGAAGTGTCGGGGCTTGCCAAGGCTGTGGGTTCAAGTCCGGCGATAGACATGTTCGCCACGATGACCGACATATCCGATATAAGAAATATGCTCCTGGACTGGGTTGAACTGGCTATAGACAAAGCTGTTCCGGACGCTAAAGCACGTATGATCAAGCTCGAGGAAAAAAGCGCAGGAGCAGCCATGACCTTTTCGGTCGAGGAATTGAAAAAAACCGGATTCGAAGTCTATCCTTTTTCAGTTGTTATTGCCGGTTCATCGAAATGTCTCGTTTTATCTGCCAACCCTGAAATCCTTGAAGCCTTTGAATCCTCAGACGATGCCTTCAAACTACTTGAGGGAAGCAGCAATTTTGAATTTAAAAACTTCAGAGTGACAGTTCTTTCAAAAGTGAATTATCTTAAAAACCGTACCTTGATCAATTGTATTGGTGTAAGATTAAACCTGAAATGATCAGTCCGTTCTGTCGGAGCTTTCTAGTCGGCCGTCCTGTTTACCCCCTTCAGAGGGTTTAATTACCGGAACTTCGACAACAACAGAACCGGTAAAAAAATCATGTATCCTCTGCTGATAGACCCGGTTAAATAGCACGATCTGAAGGATATAGAAAGCCAAACCGGTCAGATAGATGATGATATAACGTACGATCCCCTGGAGTATAGACAGCCTTTTTCTTTCCAGAGTCATTACGAATATCTTCATGATCCTCCCGCCAATTGTCTGTCCGCCCCCGCTCCAGCTGAGCGAAAAGTATGAGGCTTCAATAACCAGCCTGGCTATTATGATCTGTAAAATATGCGAATTGATAAAAGAATTAACAGACTGTGTAATGGAATCCATAGTACTGTCAGAGAATTTTTTAAAATCGCTCCCTACTGTAGCGTTCATGAGCTGAAACAATTCTTTGTGATAGACAGTCAAAATAAAAATTGCTAGAATCAAAAACAAAATTATGCTGTCGATTATATAAGATAATACTCTTTTCCAAGCCGGTGCGAACCTGAGCGCTATTGGTGGTGTGTTTTCGGCTGCGGATGTTGTTCCTTCATTTTCATCAATCTTCATAAAATCACACTATTTCTTCTATCACGCTGAAAAGTCCGCCATATTTTTCACGCGTTTTCATAATAATTTCCAGCGGCAGGTGCGGAGCCGGTGGATTCCTGTCCCACCCGATAGAATCAAGATAGTCCCTTACAAACTGCTTATCATAACTTTGAGGACTTGTCCCCGTTTTATAACTCGTTTTGTCCCAGTAACGCGAAGAGTCAGGCGTGAGCACTTCGTCAATCAGTATAAGAGCACCGCTTTCATCAAGCCCGAATTCAAATTTCGTATCAGCGAGAATTATTCCATTTTTCTCCATAATTGAAAGGGCTTCCTTATATATTCTCATGGAGCATTCTATGATCCGGTCGGCGTTTTTTTTATTGATAATCCCGCACATCTCTGTATAGCTTATATTCCTGTCATGCCCTTCGGATTCTTTAGTTGAGGGTGTAAAGATAGGCTCGGGCAGTTTTTCGGCAAGCTCAAGACCCGGTTTCAATTTATTTCCACCTGCAGTTCCATTATTTTTATATTCATTATAAACACTGCCGAAAAGATAACCCCGCACAACACATTCGACGGGAAACCTGTCCACCTTTTTCACTAAGACCGAACGTTCGGACAAACCCTCGTATCCATTGAGAAATTTCAATTCTGTTCCCGGTTCGTCTGATATGATGTGATTAGGAATGAATTTCATCCTGCTGAACCATTTATTGGATATCGCATTCAGAATGATTCCCTTTTGAGGAATACCTTCATCGAACACTACGTCGAAGGCTGAGATCCTGTCAGTAGTAATAATAAGCCATGTACTTTCTTTCACCTCGTAAATATCGCGAACCTTACCGCTGAAAAGCTTTTTAAGTTCCTTTATGCCGGTTCGGGTTACAGCTTTTTCCATAAGAATCAAAGGTCTCCTTTATGAGGAGAATCGCCTTGCAAGAGCCTGGCGATTCTTTGTATGCGGTAATATCTAATCTTCATCCCTGCCGGATATTCCTTTCGTATTCGAGTCTATTTTTTTGACAGGTTCCTTCGGCCTAAGGCTCCTTACAGCTGCACCGGCCTGCCACATTTCAGAGTTTTTGATAGTTAAAAGTTCTTGATTAAGCCTCACCTGGTAATCCGGCCTGCTGCCCTCTTTAATAACCCTCGCAGTCTCTACGCCGGCTTTTACGTTCTGATAGAGTTTCTTGAATGTAGGAAGTACTGCTTCCTTGAAACGGGGTTTCCAATCCAAAGCTCCCCTCTGAGCGGTGGCTGAACAGTTTGAATACATCCAATCCATACCATTTTCATCAACCAGGCGTATCAGGCTCTGAGTCAACTCTTCGACAGTCTCATTAAATGCCTCGCTGGGTGTATGTCCGTTTTCCCTTAAAGTCTGGTACTGAGCTTCCATTATACCTGCAAGAGCTCCCATTAAGACTCCTCTTTCACCTGTTAGATCACTGAAAACCTCTTTTTCAAAAGTAGTAGGAAATAGATATCCGGAGCCTATTCCGATACCTATCGCTATACACCTCTCATAGGCTTTTTTAGTATAATCCTGTGCAATGGCAAAACTTGAATTTATACCCGCCCCGGAAAGGAAATTCCTCCGTACTGAAGTACCGGAACCCTTGGGAGCCACCATTATGACATCGACATCGGAAGGTGGAATGACATCTGTCTGCTTTTTATATACAATTGAGAAACCATGTGAAAAATATAAAGCATTGCCTTCTTTCAAATGCTTTTTAACCATAGGCCATATCTGTCTCTGTGCCGCATCGCTTACTAGCATCATTATGACAGTACCCTTTTCAGCCGCTTCATCCAGCTCGAAAAGGTCCTTCCCGGGAACCCAGCCATCTTTTACAGCCCTCTCCCAGTCCCTCGGAAACTGTTTTGATTGGCCAATAAGGACCTTAAAACCGTTGTCTTTCATGTTCAGTCCCTGGGCAGGGCCCTGAACACCGTATCCTAAAATTGCTATTACTTCGTCCTTTAATATATCCCTTGCTTTAGAAAGGGGGAATTCATCACGAGTTACAACTTCTTCAAGTGTTCCGCCGAAATTGATCTTGGCCATAGAAGCCTCCTTTTTAATCAATCATCCGGTTTTTAACACCGGTGATAATTATATTATTGTATAATATAAAAATCAATTTTTCACAAGCCTTTCGGCAGTTTCCAGGCAGGATTTTCAGGAAAAGGATATTTTAAAAACTGATTATCTCTTCAAATAGCTTGATGGCGAATGTATCAGTCATACTCGCTATAAAATCAATTACAGCCCTTTTATAATGCAGTTTGTCTTCCAGGTTATAAAGCTTTTTAACCTCTTCATATTTATTCTCTCTAGTTTTATATATATTCGAATACTTTATAAGCCATTTTTTGAAGTACTTGATCAACTGTTCAAAATTCTTGCCAAGATGGCTTAAAAAAAGCCTCATTTTATCCATATCATAATCAAAATCCATATCTGTCAGAGATCTATATATCGTTTCAATAACAAGAACTGCATAATTTTTAAAATATTCAAGTCTGCGGCACTTATAAATATTATTCTGACTGAAATCTTTGATGAACACCAGTAGCTTCGCAAACGATTCGCTGAATCTTAACCCGTTCAAGGGGCTGCTGTTCTTGCAAAGGTCGACCATAAAATAATGTATGATATTCGTATTGTTGATCTCCTCCAAATTTATGCCTCTTATTACGCTGGTGACCTCTTTTGCCAGTTTATTCAATTCGCTTCCTGTTATTATTTTCAGCGAAACAGCGTCCTCGATATCTCTCCCGAGGAAGGCAATTTTATCAGCGATCCTGACTATGCAACCCTCCCAGGTATAAGGAGACGGCTGATCTTCTTTAGTAACGGATTCAAATTTTATCACTTCATTCCTGGGTATTAAATTCATATCATCCTTTTCTCCGCAGTGGCATAATATCCCATCCCTGACACCATAGGTTAAGTTCAGATTATTGTACTTTCCTTGAGGATTCTGCAGCAATTCAATGTTATCAACGAAGTAAAGGCTGTTCATCTCATGCCAGAAATGTAATCCAAGCTCTCTCTGGGTGATCGTATTCAAAATCTCCTCTCCAGTATGTCCGAAAGGTGTGTGCCCTATATCATGCCCTATGGCAATCGCACTCGTCAATTCGGTATTAAGCCCAAGAAAAGATGCAAGGGTGTAGCTGATCGCCGACACATGGTTCACATGCTCTATTCTCGTGCACACATGGTCGTTTTTTGTTGCAAAAAATACCTGGGTCTTATGCTTCAATCTGCGGTATGATTTTGAATGCAGAATCCTGTTGTAATCCCTCTGAAAATGGCTTCTAAGTTCATTTTCCCTTTCATAAATATGTGATTCCCTTCGGATGGAGTTTTCGTATTTGTCCTTGAGATTCTCAATAGAAAATTCCTGGAATTTTTTCATATGCCCTTCAAATCATCCTCAAATAAAGAAAAAAAATAGCAGTAATGAACGCAATCCTTTATACTATAAAGTGTTGTGCATTGTAAGTCAAATATAAATTGTAGGGGATATGAAGAGGCCAGGCCATAACCTGATTACCATTTCAGGTATGCGATTTCAGCCCGCTGACCCTCATATGCAATAGAAGCGGTATAATCGGCATCTTCAAGTTCAACATCATATATAGACCATTTACGGTCCGGTATGCTTTCCTGATGTATTTCAATTCCGGACTTAGCATCAGGGTCTGGAGAGACTGAAAAATTGCGCAGAGGCATATAAAAACCCCTTCCAATGGCCTTGATAAAAGCCTCTTTACGGGTCCAGCATTTAAAAAAAGCCCTTTTTCTCATTCCTGGGTCCAGCCTAAAGTACTCTTCAATTTCTCTTTTTGAGAAAAATCTATTGACAATCCTGTCGGCATCGGAAAATTCCCTCATATATTCAATATCTATGCCTATTTCTCTTCTTTCAGTAATAGCGTAAATTACATACTTTCCCGAATGGGATAAATTAAATCTTATATCCCTCCCGCCGGAATTTTCCAGGACTGGTTTCCCCTTCTCCATGACTGAAAACCGTAAAGCGTCTGGAGCAATGCCAGTGTAGCGTCCCAGTATTAATCTTAATAGGCCATGAGTGATTAAAAACCGTTTTTTGTCCTTATCAAAAACAAACCTTTTTATCCTCTCCTTTTCTCCAGGCGACAAAATACATGAGAGACATTCATGATTGGGACCTTCTTTTTCGATATCGGCAAGCCAGATATGTATGCTTTCCTCGGGAATCATTATTTTATCATCTATCATTATCCGCATACCCTACCAATCACAGATCAAATCAGATACATATAAGTAATTATAGCATTATTCCAGCTATAAATACAAAATCATAATCTGATTCAACCCCCTTCAGTAAAACTCAAAGACTGGATTATATCGGTCTTTTATTCCATAATAAAAAGGGAGATTTTTAATGCTCAATCTTATACAAGGTCCTTTTAAATCAGGCAAAACAGCTTATGTATTAAATATCATCAAACATGACATCGCTTCTAAATCTAATCCCCTTGTTATTGTTCCCACAAGGATATTACGAGACGAGTTCATGTCTTTACTTGCGGAAGAAACAGGGGGATTTGCCGGGAAAATTGTTTATACTCTCGGTGAATTTATGCAGACTGTGCTTTTACTGGCTAAGAATTATCCCGGGCAGATAAGCGATTTTGAATCATATATAATCGTTAGAATGATCATCGAGAAAAATAAAAAAAAATTCGGTTATTTCAGGGATATCGACAGCTACGGCGGGGTCATAAAATTGATCTATTCCCTGATTATGGAACTCAGGGCCGGTTCGACAATACGGGGGTGCAGTGACATTAAGAAATGCCTGCCTGATAATGGAAAAAATAACAGGATTAAATGGAACGATATTTTTCTCATTTATGATGAATATGAAAACATGCTTATAAAAACAGGACTCAATGATAATTACTCGCTTTTCATGGAAGCATCGGGCGAAATCCTGAGACTTAGTCCAATCCCATGGTCTCTTCTTGTCATCGACGGTTTTTTCGATTTTACGGCAACTGAATTCGAATTTATTAAAAACCTGACCACAGCCTTTGAAAGGGAAAATAAGAGAGCTTTCCTGACTCTCCCTTCTTTAAACTCACCCCTTATCAGGAAGACCTTCGATGACCTGAAAATCAAATTTAAGCTGGATATTACCAGGATGCCATCACCAAATAATCCCTTTTCAATCCTCTCAGGTGCAATCCTCGAAGGAAAGCTGGAGGGTAAAATGCCAGAACTCAACATTTCTGTGATAAGGGCTTTTGGAAAATACAGGGAAATTGAAAAGATAGCTAACGAGATAAAGCGCCTGAAGATCGCTCACAAAGTCAATTACGGTGAAATGGGATTAATAATTAGGAACATGGGCCAGTACAGTAATATAATTAAAAGCGTTTTTTCACGTTTCGATATACCCTATTACAATACCATGGACGAACCTCTCAAAGACAACCCTGCAATCATCTTTCTTTTTTATATTTGCGAGAGTGCATTTAAAGACGGAGCGATCGACAGTATAAGAATACTCTCGATAGTTAACTCAAATTATACTGCCAATCCTTCTTTTAAAATATTAAGCAGTCTGACTGAAGTAATACCCTCTTTTATTAAGGCCGACAGGGAAGGTTGGCTTAAGACCTGCGAATCGAGAGAAAGGTATTACAGGGAGAAAAGGAATAAAATTTTTATAAACAATGAGGGAAATGAAATTTCTATCGAGGAACTGGGGCGTAAAATAAACTCCATATCACGGATAAGGGATACACTGGATGAATTTTTAGCCCTGATCCTGCCTCAAAAGGGACCCATCAGCATTGACGACTTCATAATTTGGTTTTCCAGGCTTACAGGTGGCCTTGGCATGGAAGAAACTCTGGGCGGAGACGGGGAAGAAGGTAGTGGTTTTGCAGCCCGTGATTTCACAGCATTTCGCAAACTGAAAGATACCCTTTCTTCGATCAGGAAATCACTGAAATTGTTAGAAATCAACCTCTTCTCGAATATCGAACTTTTTTCTCTGATAGAAAATCTTATCCAGAATACAAGTTATCGTTACCAGTATTATCCTTATGATGCCGTGAAAATTGGCGTACCCTTTGATATGAGGGAATCTTCCCGAAGAGCTGTATTTATTGCAGGTTTAAATGAGGGAGAATTCCCTCCGGGTGTTCCGCTGTCACTGATCAATGGACAGGAAAAAAGGAGGATAAACGGTCTCGCCTCAAAGATTATTTTCCAGGATGAGGAGCATACTGCTATATCGGCAAGGCTTGAGTTCGCCTTAGCCGTTTCACGCTGCACCGAATTTTTATATCTTTCCGCAACGCCATATGATGAATCCGGACGTGAAATAATATCCTCCCTCTACCTTCAGGATATAGAAAAAATGATTTTCCCTGAAAAAAATGCTGATGAGGCTGAACCCTTTATTTTCGAAATCGTCCCCTCTTCCCGCTGGATGGAAATTTTCGATTTTCAGACGCTTATATCGCATGATTTCGATCTCTTAGATGTAACCATAAAGAAGGAAATATTGAGGGAAAACCAGGGTATGGAAAGAGCTATGCAGATGAGGAATTATTTTGATCTGATAAGCGGAATAAATATGGCATACAGATTGGATATTTCTCCTGTAAAAACTGGTCTTTCCTATTTTGGAGACTGTAGAGAAAATTCTGATTGGATCGCCGATAAAATCAAGAAATTGACTTTCAGCAGTTCACTGCTTGAATCTTTCGGCAACTGCCGATACCATTTCCTGCTGCGCTATTTATTGAAAATCCGAAGTGATCAATACCCTTCCCAGAAGATCGAATCCACTCTCAAGGGAAGTTTTTATCATGCCGTCCTTAAAGATTATATACTGGAAACTTCTGAAAAGTCCTCTGATTTCCTTCTTGGTAATAAGAAAAAGATGTTCGACGTGCTGGACTCTTGCATCGAACGCAATTTCAGCGAATTCGCAAATTTAGAGGGTGAAAAAGAGTTATTTGAAATGGAAATGGAAAACTACCGCTCGTTTTTAAGGGAATTTATCGAATTTGATGCTGAGAAACTAAGAGACTACAAGCCGATCCTGACAGAGCATCCAGTAAATTCAGTCCTCGAAATAGGTGAAGGTTACCTCTTGCCCATAACCGGAAGCATCGATAGAATCGATTCATCCGATGGTGGGGAAAGAAGCTCTTTGAGAATAATAGATTATAAAACAGGAAGCGTCAGCCACTTCAAGAAGGACTATTTTATTCCCTTGAAAATCTTCCAGGGTTTTATCTATGCCTGGTCCCTAGATAAGCCGGTAAGTGAAATATCTTTTGTTTCGATTGAAAAAAAAGGCAAAGAAAGGAAAATGGATGTGCTTCCCTTCAGCAAAGGAGATCATTCAATTACAGATTTCAAGGAGATATGGAAAGAAAAAATTTCTGAGATAATGGCGGCTTTCAGCCTTATTATGAAAGGAGATTTCAAGCCGGTCACGCTGGAAACAGATTATAACGAAGATATCCTTACATTTTACAAAAATTTTTCAGGTCATGAGGGGAGTGTTGATACTGAATCTGATCTGAAGTGTGAATTCTGCCCCTATACATCGGCTTGCCCCCGCTCCGATAAGCTTTTCTCAAATTGATCAGGGGTTATTCCCCCTTTTTTTTAATTTCATTATTATCCTTATCAAAAAGCACCGTTTCTTTGATTTTTTCCTTGCCATAGGGATCGGTCACATAATAATCCTTACGAACTGCTATTCCACTTTGTTCAATATAGCTTTCAGTGAAATAATAGTCCCATTCCTTTGTAAATCCGCCGGCTACTATGAGAGTGGCCCTTTCATAACCTTTCTTATCAGCAAAATCACGTGTATAAAAATAATCCATCCTCTCCTTCTCTCCCCTGGGATTATAATATTCAGTGTGCCGGATATAGTTCTCTCTGCGGGCAAATTCTTCAGTATGGAAAACTTCATTTGAAACGATTTTCTCTTTATCATTATAATACTCTATACGTTTATTATAGCCATTTTCCTTAGAGGCGGCAGGGATGTAATAAAATTCAACCTTCTTCAGGCTCTTAGCATAATCATAGAATGAGATGGAACGCTCAACCCCGTATTTATTATAGAATTCGTCACCATTCCGGTAGCTGTATTCAGAAGTAATTCCTCCGAAATCGTTCAATTCGGTAATGACTCTGTAATTCGCTGCAAACCCTGATATGCTTGAAAAAACAAATAGTGTGAATAAAGCAATAAAATTTTTTATCATAGATGCCTCCTCGTCTTATAAAATAATTATAACATGCTTTTACTATTTTTCAATTTGTAATGTTGACAAAGGTTTGTTTTTATGTTACATTATAAATAATACATATTAAATATTTGTAACATATAATCATCATGGATTTTAAAAGGAAATACCCTCTGCAACTGCAGCATATTTTGATAACACCGATGATTTTCAGGGAAAACGTATTACTTTTCAGGGAATTACCGTATCCTACCCTGAACGGTATTCGCGATCTGGCTGAGTATGCAGGGTTTTCCTACAGCGCTGTAAGAACAGCACTTTCTAGAGTCAGGGCTAAAGGTGAAATTGATATGTTCAAGGATGAAAAGGGGAAGATACGATACAGCCTTACAGAAATTCAGAAATCTGTGAGCAGGGTAGTATCAAATCAAAAAGACCGCCCTGAGGGCTTTATCCTGGCCGTATTTTCTTTCCGAAAAGACGATGAAAAAGAACGTTATGTGGCAAGGGAGACCCTGCGGTATTATGGTTTCAAAAGGCTTGCACAAAATACATATATAAACGGGCTGATCGACACCAAAGAACTGACTTCCGCCATAAGAAAATACGGCCTTGATAAAAATCTTTACATTTTTAAATGTCCCGATATTGAAGAGGGGGCTTTGAAGGATAAGATCCTGGAAATATTTGATTTGAAAAGAAGGGT
The DNA here is from genome assembly GCA_964413265.1 of uncultured Brevinematales bacterium. Classification (GTDB taxonomy): domain Bacteria; phylum Spirochaetota; class Brevinematia; order Brevinematales; family JAOACQ01; genus CAVYGN01. The sequence goes on along the minus strand of CAYPRX010000106.1, from coordinate 45,231 downwards.
TCTTTTTCTGAATCAATTCAACAACGACCTGTATTATTTCTTCTCGGAAGAAAATATTTCAGAAGATGAATGCGCGAGAAGGTATTTATATGCCGGCCCTGTACATTATCTGAAATGTTTTGTAGATGAACCGCCCTTTCCGGCCAGATTTTTACCTGAGGATTATCCGCTGAATAAAATTGAAGGGCTAATAAAATTATTTTCAACGCAGAACCGGGATAAGATCATTCGATATTATATAAAAATAAATAACTAAGAGGAGGTCTTATGAGTAAAAAGATATTAATCATTGGTGCCGGTATTGCAGGTCTTTCAGCAGGCTGCTACGCCAGGATGAACAATTATGATACTGAGATCTATGAATCGCAATCCCTTCCAGGAGGTCTTTGTACAGCCTGGAAAAGAAAAGGCTATACAATCGACGGTTGCATACACTGGCTTACAGGTTCAGCTCCCGGAGGAATGTTCTATAAATTCTGGGAAGAGCTTGGCGCTGTCCAGAACAGAAAGATGTATAATCCTCAGGTATATTTCAGGTATGTGGATAATGACAACAGGATATTTAACCTTTACTCCGATGTCAACCGGCTGGAAAAACATATGATCGAACTTTCCCCGCCGGATGCAGCAGTTTCTAAGAAATTCTGCGCTCTTATACGTGTTTTTTCATCAATGAAAATGGATGGCATCAAGGCCCGCGAATTAATGAATATTTTTGATAAGATCAAAATGATGAAAAATCTAATGCCGGTGATGAAAGAATTTGCATATTGCATTAAAACAAGCACGAGGGAATTCGCCAGGCAGTTTAAAGACAGGCTTTTATACGAAGGCATTATGAACGCCATTTCGCCGGAAGGATCACTGATAGCTCTTATAGCGACCATGTCCGGGTTCAATACAGCATCAAACGGATTTCCCGAGGGTGGCTCCCTTGAGTTCGCTAAAACAATAGAAAAAAGATATCTGGAACTTGGCGGGAAAATATTTTACGGCAAAAAAGTCAAAAGAATTTCTGTAAGAAAGGGCAAGGCCTGCGGTCTCCTTCTTGCAGACGGTTCGGAAATAACGGGAGATATTATTATTTCCGGATCCGATCTAAAAACACTGCTCGAAGAAATGCTAGACAGAAAATACAACGAGACTTTTTTATACTCTTTATTTGATAAAACAGAAACATATCCTACGGCTTTGCAGGTTTCTTTTGGAATAAATAAAGATATAACTGAAGGTTCGGACGCCGTAGGCGTTATTTACAGCCTTGATTCACCCATTGAGATTGCAGGAAAAATGAGGAGAACCCTCCATATAAAAAATTATAATTTTGATAAAACAATGGCCCCTCCCGGAAAAACTTTTATGATATCTTTGATCAACACTGATTATGATTACTGGGAAAAGCTGTTTTCTAAGAAAGAATCCTATAAAAAAGAAAAGGACAAAATCGCTCAGGTAATTTTGAAAGAAATCGAGAAAAAAATCCCGGATATCCGTGATCATGTCGAGGTGATAGATGTTGCAACACCAATGACTTATTACCGCTATACAGGCAACTGGAAGGGCAGATTTATGACATGGATAATGACTCCCCGCAATGCCAGAAAACTCCAGAATATACCCAGACAGATAAAGGGTTTAAAGAATTTTTACTTGGCCGGTATGTGGGTAACGGCTCCAGGAGGCCTTCCATCAGGGGTAAAAAGTGGTCGTGAGGCAGTTCAGATGATCTGTAAAAAGGATCACAGGAAATTTGTAGCCTTTAAACCCTATTTAAAGTCAAGCCTGTAGTCCACCCCGACCAGTACGAGATTGTTTTGCGCAGAATGGCCGTTTGAGGAATCTATATAGAAGCCGTAATAATATTCCAGTTTTACTCCAAGATTATTAAGAAAATAATAATCCCCCTCAATACCAAATACAAATCCGAGCGGCTCTCCGGTCGGAAAACTTTCAATCAGGTCACCGTTATCAGAAGTAACCGATGTTACGGCAAAATAAGCCTTAACATCAAGTTCATTGCCAAGATCGTATCTGAAATAAACCAAAGGTCCTGTACCGTTTGCGCCATATGTTCCTGCATATCTTATCATAAGAAGATAGCCTAATCCGGCCGTCATATTCTTAAAACAGTATCCGGCATATAAGTCGAGCAGGTCGTTGCGCCAATAACCCTCGCTTTCCAGGGCGGTAAATAGTATAGGTATAAAAATTTCTCCGCCTCCGTTCAGCCAGTCTAACCTTGCATCAAATTCGATGAAGGGAAGTCCAGTGTATGGTCTATTGTTCAGCGCCGAACTCCAGCCTGCTGTGGTGACCAGGCTCCTGTCAAGCCTTATTTCCTCCCTTATTATATTTACCCTTTTTTTGGATGTTATATATGTCTCCTCTTCCATAGGCTTAACGACTTTGAGAAGGTCCTGCTTTAACTTCATAATTATCCTGTCGATCGTTTCAAAAATCTCCACCCCTGCGCTGCCTGAATAACTCGATTCGAATTTCAGCTGTTTCTGTATGATGTCATGAACACTTACTGAAATATAAATTTTATTTCCAACAACAGCATAACTGCCGGTAATCAGGATATCCTCACCATTCCGAAAACCTTCAGCAATTTCTTTCTCGAGACTTATAATCCCATTACCGGACTCAGTTACCCTAAAATATTCCACCTGACCGAGAAAAGTGACCAGGGATCTTTGAATAACCAGTCCCAGGCTTTCATCCCTTCCGTCCTCCGTCCTGTTCACGAACCTGCTGATAAGAATATTCCATGTACCCTTAATTGCTGTTTCGCTGAAGGAAAGGCCGGATACTGCATTTATCAGAATGAGCAGTATAAAAAGCCGGGAGAGAAATTTACTCATTTTCTCCTCCCAGCGCAAGCTTGTAAGTAAAGCTCAATTCTATCCCGCTTTCCAGGATTCCGCTTCCTTTATCCGGTAGTAACGAATAAAAAGTAGCTGTATATCTGAGGTTTACGCTGAAATCCGGTGTGAGATTGAACGAACATTTCAGGTAACCGCCGTATATTCCAAACGGATAAGATGAAAACTGAAAGTCAGAGAGTCTATTATCGCTGATATAGTAACTCCAGGCAATAATGCCCTGTTGCACGAAGGGGGCAGCCATACCTCCAATACTGACACTGTAAAAATCACTGAAATGGATATAAAAAGATAAGTAGATGAATCCAAGATCTGTGTTTAAATTGTACATCTGATCATTGCTCGAATCCGAATTTGAAACAGATATTTCCATATATCCGGCACCTGCCGTCAGAGTTATAAGACCCTTCAGAAAATTGAGTTCAGGGCCGGCGTAAACAGAATAACTCCCTGTATAGTAGCTTCCGCCAAGATTAAACCCCCACCAGTCATAACGGAACGATATATCTGCATCTGCACCGTATTGAACTGCCTGTATGAGGGTTGATGCGGCAAGAAAACCGAGAGGGGAATAGCTCCCCCCAACCTCGAAAATGAGAGTAGGCCTGACATACTCGTACTTTCCAGCCGTTACAGTCTCTATTTCCTCCTCAAGAATCATTTTTTTCACAACTCTAGGAAAGGTTTTTTCCACCCAGGCTTTAAAATCGCCAGCAAGGGCAGCCAACCCCTCATCAATATCAAGAAAATCAATCTGATATAAGTTTGTCTCATTGTTCTTATTAATTGCCGTTATTTGCAGAACATACTTTTCCTTTTCTTTTGACAGCTTTCCATTGATCAGGCCATGAATATTATTCAGATTGATGAATCTCACCGGATTCGATACATCCAGATAATTTGTTATATCATAATCCTGGAGAAGATAAAGATTTGTAGAGGAATCAAGAATAGATCTGGCATTTTCTTCGAAAATAAAAGCTATGGATGCAGGGGCTCCCTCCGCTGTAAAACTGGTTAAAAATATCTTTGCGGGGACAGTGCCTTCGCAGTACGAGAATGCGGGTATTAAGTAGGCGGTAATTATTAACAAAATGATAATAGAAGCAAGTAAATTTAATTTCATTATTTTTCCTAAGGGATATTTTATAATTTTACCCCCAACTTATAAAAAATTCAACCTGAAAAAAATCTTCAGGTACCTGCTTTATATTGATAAGAATTTGCATTAAATATATAATAATTTCGGAAAGAGGTGCGCATGGCTTATCTGGATATTCAGCATATCAAGCTCTACCGTTCTAATCTTAAGAGCAGGAGTTTTACCGGCAAAGACCATTTCCCTGTACTTGATGATATAAACCTGAAAATCGAAAAGGGGGAGATTTTCGGAATTATGGGGCCCAGCGGCTGTGGTAAAACCGTGCTCCTTAAAACCATAGCTGGTCTTTTTGTGCCAGCGGAGGGTGAGATATTTATCGGCGGGGTGCCGGTTACAAAAAATTTGCCCGCTGCAAGAAGCGTGTCAATGGTATTCCAGGATTTCACTCTTTACTCCCATATGACTAATCTGAACAATCTTCTCTTCCCCCTGATAAACAAATCAGGCAGGAAAAAACCAATCAATACTGAAGCTGTATCCAGGCTGCTGCATATAGAAGAAAAGAAGCTATTATCAAGGTTCCCGCGCTATACATCTCTCGGCGAGAAGCAGAGGGTTTCAATCGGAAAAGCTCTTATGTCAAGCGCAGAGATTCTCCTGCTTGATGAACCCCTTTCAAATGTTGAAGACAGTCTCCGAACTGAGATCAGGCATAGCCTTAAAACCTTTATCAGGGAAAACAGCATATCCACCTTATACGTCTCCCACAACCAGACTGAAATAGGCGAGATATCGGACAATATAGCTGTAATGAGAATGGGAAAAATCGAACAATCCGGATCGTATTTCGATCTTTACAGAAATCCTCAGACTCTTTTTGTAGCGATTTCGATCGGAGAAAAACCGGCCAATCTTCTTACTTCCGGAGAGGTCTCTACTCTAACAGACGGAATGATCAATTATACGCTTACGATCAGGCCTGACGAATGTATGCTCACGCAAAAAGAGCCATCAATTACCGTCTCAGGAAACGTTTCCTTTATAGAAAATTTTATACAGGAAGGCAAAAAAATTATTTTTATAAATAAGGAGGGAGAACTTTTCGGAGTGGAAGTTGATATTGACTGTCCTGTCAGCGAAGATGATAAAATCAAAATTTACATTCCTTTCAGCAGGGCCAGATTTTTCGATGAATCGAAAAACCTGGTCTCTCCCTTGAGGGTCTGATCTATGGTAATTAAAAACGGAGTTATATTCGACTGTAAAGAAAAGATAGACGGAAAGAAACTTGATATCCTGATTAAAGATGGAAGGATAATAAAAATATCTCCCTGTATAAATGTCTCAGGTGAAAAATCGATTGACGCTGGATCAATGTTCGTTATACCTGGACTTGTCGATATGCACGCACACCTCAGAGAACCAGGTGAAACTCAAAAGGAAAACCTTGAATCGGGGTCTAGGGCTGCAGCCAGGGGAGGAATAACAACAATCCTTGTTATGCCTAATACGATTCCCCCCCTTGATAACCCTGATATAATAAGATCATTGGTTAAAAAGGCTGCTCTTATTTCACCGGTTTCAATATTATTTGCTTCATGTATGACAATAAAAAGGGAAGGACTTATTCCAGTAGATATCGCAAAGAATAGAGAGGCTGGGTGCGCTGCTTTTACAGATGACGGTTCGAGCATTCAGGAAATTGCAGTCATGGCTGAACTATGCCGCTTATCGGCAGCGGAAAAAGTCCTTCTGATTGAACATCCTGAGATAAGAGCTCTGTCGAAAAAAAGCTCCGTCAGTTATGGTGAACTCCCCGGAAAATATGGTATGCCGGGTCAGCCTGCCGAAGCCGAAAGCCTGGCCATATGGACCCTTGGTTCCATTGCCGGCTTGTCCGGTGCTCGGGTCCATTTTACTCATATTTCAACGAGAAAATCCGCTGAAGCGGTTGGTATGCTTAAAAAATACTATCCGGGAAGCATAACCTGCGACACGACCCCCCACCATCTCCTGCTTTCTGAAGAGGACCTGATTAAAAATCTTGATACAAACAAGAAGATGAATCCCCCGCTCCGTCCCGAAGATGACAGACAGGCAATAGAGGACGCACTGCGAGGAGGCATAATTGATGCAATTGCGACAGACCATGCCCCTCATACAGATGAAGATAAAAATGGATCTTTCGAATCGGCCGCTTTCGGAACCATCGGCCTGGAAACGTTCCTGGCATCGACATACACCCAACTAGTGAGGAATAAAGGCCTTAAAATCCTCGATTGGCTACAGATGGTCTCTGCTGGTCCTTCCAGGATTCTCGGAATAGAAAGCTTATCGATGAAGGCGGGCAGCAGGGCGGATATAACAGTGTTCCATCCCCGCAGGACAATCAAAGTTGAAAGAGAAAATATAGTATCAAAATCGAAAAACAGTGCCTTTATGGGTATGAGTTTTTACGGAAAGGTAGAATACACTATAGCGGGCGGAAAAATAGCATATCCTTTTAATAAATAATGATAGAATTCACATGGTATGACTCTTGAAAATCATCTATTTTTCTTTAGCATGAAGGGTTTCCCCGTCCTTCAAGACTTTTTTCTGTCTTAAAAGCTGGAGAGGGATAAAACTGTCAACAAAACAGTTCCCGCCGATCTTCATATTAGATGGGACCCTCACATCCTTTCCAATCAGCGTCACTCCAAAATTGAGGATCTCGGGGAATTCCTTGCTGACCTTCGTGGCTTTTTCTGACCCTATGGAAGCATAGGGTTCGATTGTCGGAATGGAGCTGTCTCCGGAATACTCGTCAATGATGGAATTAATAATAAATGCATTGTGACCAATATGATTGCCGGGCAGAATCAGTGAATTCTTAATAAAAGCATGCCTGTCCACCCTGACATTGGAGAAAATTATTGAATTCTCGACCCTGCCGTACAGATCCACGTTTTCTCCCACTATAGAATTTATAACATATGATCCGCGGCCGAACATGGAAGAACTGATAACAGATAAACTCCTGTTGACCGGAACATAAGCATTATACAGGTCCAGCACCAGATAATCGTCGATCATGCCGATATGCGTATTATAATATTCCATAAGACTGCTGAAGGGCATTATATAACCCTTGGCATCGACCGATCTGATATCGAATTCCTTGATGATTTTTCCCATAACATCGATATCAAGGCTGTTTTCATCTAGAAGGAAGCTTTCATATTTCTTGATAAATATATTCTTATCCACGACAAGTCCGGAATAATAATTTTTTAAATTATAACTGTATTTGATGGCAAGATTGATATTTTTTTCCAGCTCATCTCTCAGGGTCTTTATATCAAACCAGATAGGATAGTTCCCTTTAAGGATGATTATACCCTCAAGAGAATGTTCCCTGGAAAAATCTGACAAAAATGATGAGAATTTCTCCACTATATCCAGGTAATCGAAAACATAAAATTTTATCTGAGGCCACCCCCTAACAAGATAATTTTGAACTATGTCCTTATCTCTTTTAACGAACACAACGATATTTTTGACCTGTATTGACGAAAGCGAGCTGATGGCAAAATCAATATTACAGAAGCGGGGAGAAAAAGGAAGCAGGAAATGCTCCACATACTCATCGAAAGACAAAAAATTATAGCTGTTCTCTCCTATTATAATACCCAGATCCATAGTTTTTTTTAAAGTCATATCAGTTACCTTTAACTGCTTCTCGTATTTTTTCATCAAATGGCGGATAAATAATCCCGCATTCAGTGATTATCCCGGTAAGCAGTCTGTTAGGGGTGACATCAAAAGCGGGGTTATAAGCATTCGCGTTTTCAGGGGCAGTATAAATTCCCCTGAATTTCGTAACCTCTTCGATATCCCGTTCTTCAATTGGAATAAGATCTCCATTTTCAATGTCAGGGTCAAACGTCGTTAGAGGAGCGGCTGTATAAAAAGGAACCCCATGATATTTGGCCAGCACGGCAAGAGAATAAGTGCCGATTTTGTTAGCAAAATCACCATTGAGCGCGATTCTGTCGGCTCCTACAATAACAAGGTCTATTTCCTCTTTTGCCATGATAGAGGCGGCCATATTATCGCAAATGAGTTTATAAGGCACTCCGGTTTTTTCAAGCTCCCATGCAGTCAGACGCGAACCCTGGAGCATAGGCCTCGTTTCGCAGGCATAAACGAAGACCCGCTTCCCCTCTTCATGGGCTTTAAATATCACAGAGAGTGCAGTCCCGTTACCCCCCGTCGCAAGTCCGCCAGCATTGCAGTGAGTAATTATCTTTGCATTTTCACCAATTACGGGAGAGCCGTATTTCGCTATCTCATCAGATTTAAACAAATCTTCCCGGTGAATTTCAAAAGCCTCCCTTTTCCACTCGGTTAGAATTTCATCCGTGCCATGACTCTTATCCAGAATAGCCTTGAATTTCTTTATGACATAAAAAAGATTATATGCCGTCGGTCTGCTCCTTCCTATAAATTCCAGTATTTCCCTCCCTTTCTCCTTGTATTCCTCAATATCTTTTATGGAGGAATAAGAGGCAAGAGAGACATAGGCTCCATAAGCCGCCGTGATCCCTATTGCTGGTGCTCCCCTGACTGAAAGATTCCGGATCGCTTCATAAACCTCTGATTCATTTTTCAGCTCGATGATTTTTTCAGACTGAGGAAGGAACCTTTGATCGATGATAAATAATCTGTCTTTTTCAAGAAAAACTGTTTTAATCACCTGTTTCATAAGGGTTTTCTTACTATTTTACTTTTTAATTTAAGAAAAAGGGTGATCAAAACCAGAATGATGATCCTGAAAAATCTAAAGATGTTATAAGGATGAAGGAGGGTGGTATATAATCCGTTCCATCCCTTTTTCTGGAACCAGATCGGCGGCATTTTTTTCCTGCCGGCTATAACTTTAAATGAATTTCCAACCCCTACAGTCACCGCTCCCTGGTAGTAGCCGAAATTTTTTGAGATCCATTTTTCCTGTGTGGGACCAGAACTGTAACCTGCAATAAAGATCTGCGGCGAGCTCTTCCTTATAGTAACCAGGACATCCTGAAGCTCCTGTCTTCTGATATTGGACCTGTAACTTCCGACGATTCTTGCCTGGACAAAAGATTTCCGTATTCTCTTAATTGTTTCAAGCGCTACGTTTTTTGTCCCCCCGAACAGGAAGACAGTATAATTCATCTCGTCTGCTACACGCATGAGGTCAAGGAATATGGTAACAGGCATAATCACCTGTACTATTTTGCCTGTCAGCATTCTGACAATCCAGGAAACGGTTTGTGAAGAGCAGATTATGATTTCAGTTCTATTAATTATCTGTTGAAGCTCATGATTGAATAAAGAGAAAAACATAATTTTTTCATCAAGCATCAATATCCGGAACCTTTCCTTGTCATAGATGGTCTGGATAAGGCATTCTTTTAACTCCTCCCTGTTTGTGAGACTTATTTTTATACCGAGTAAGTTAACCGTTTGAGGCAGCATCAGCAGGTTCCTCCCCTTGTTTTGTTAACACTTGACACCGGAAGATTCTAATACAAAAGTAAAATTAATACAAATCTACCCGAAACATAATCTTGTCTCGCGTGCCGCCTTCGTTTCATCCAGCCTTGTTACAGGGGTATTGACTGGCGCAGAAAGAAGCTTTTCCGGTGCCCGGATCGCTGTTTCTGCTATATCCTTCATTGCACTTATAAAATTATCCAGGGTTTCCCTGTTCTCAGTCTCCGTAGGTTCTATCATCATAGATTCTTTTACAATAAGCGGAAAATAAACCGTAGGAGGATGTATGCCTTTTTCGATAAGCCCCTTGGCTATGTCAATTGCATGCACTCCATTGGGTAACTGCTTTTCAGCTGAAAAAACACATTCATGCATACAAATCCTGTCATATGGCAGGTAATAATACCCTTTTAATTTTTCCCTGATATAATTTGCATTGAGCACAGCCTGCTCTGAAACGTTTATCAGCCCCTCCCTTCCGAGGAGGAGAATATAAGCATAGGCTTTAACCAGAACCCCGAAATTCCCGAAAAATCCAGCCACCCTTCCAATGCAATTATCGTTTTCAGGTAATAGCGAATAGTTTCCTGACCGGTTTTTTTTTATTACAGGAGCGGGAAGAAATTCGGCAAGCTCCTTTTTTACCCCTACAGGACCGGAACCGGGTCCTCCCCCGCCATGAGGAGTTCCGAAAGTTTTATGCAGGTTGACATGAACTACATCAAATCCAGCTTCCCCGGGTTTAACCTTTCCCATTATAGCGTTTAAATTAGCACCATCGTAATACATAAGCGCCCCAGCATTGTGTGCAAGCCTTGCGATCTCGCCTATCCTGGTTTCAAAAATACCTAGTGTGTTCGGACATGTCATCATAACTGCAGCTGTTTCACCATTCAATACCTTTTTAAATTCTTCTATATCCATCTCGCCGTTTTTAAGGCTCGGTACAGTAATAATCTCATAACCTGCCATCACAGCGCTTGCAGGGTTTGTCCCATGTGATGAATCGGGTACAATCACATATTTCTTATTATTTCCCCTCTTCTTATGATAAGCAGATATAATGAGTATGCCGGTCATTTCTCCCTGAGCCCCCGCCATAGGGGACGTTGTGACGCTGTCCATTCCAGTAATCTCCGCTATGAGAACTTCGAGCTCATGGATTACGGCAAGGCATCCCTGCACAAGCCCTTCACCCCCTTCAAGGTAGCACAGAAGAGGATGGATAAACTGAAAGCCGGGTAGTTCAGCTACTTTTTCAAGAACTTTCGGGTTATATTTCATGGTACATGAACCGAGCGGATAAAATTCAGTGTCAACGGAAAAATTCAGACGCGAAAGCCTGGTATAATGGCGCACAACATCCTGTTCACTTACCTCAGGAAGCTTTGAATCTATAGATGATAAAAGTTCAGCGGGAAGACCTTTTGTCCGGGGTACATCAGCAGAGGGAATTCTCAGGCCTTTTCTGCCCGGGACAGATTTTTCGAAAATAAGCTTTTCCATCTTATTCATAAAGAATCCTCTAGAAATGAAGAGTAGGCCTCCATATCTGACCTGGTCCTCATTTCAGTAACCGCAGAGAGCATTAAATTTTCCATACCTGGATATAGCCTTCCGAGAGGAAAACCGGCTAAAAAGCCCTTGGCTCTCATCTTCTTCTCCACTTCATCCGCCTTAACCGGTAGTTCAATTGTAAACTCGTTAAATGTGGGGGAATTATTATAGATATTAACATTTTTAATACCTTTAATGAGTCCTTTCAGGAATTCCGATTTCCTGTAATTCAGTTCTGAGAGTTCCCTGAACCCTTCCTTCCCAAGCAGGGAAAGGTATATAACGGCGCGTATAGCGCAGAGGCTCTGGTTTGAGCATATATTCGAAGTTGCCTTTTGCCTCCTTATATGTTGTTCCCTTGCCTGGAGGGTCAAAACAAAACCCCTTCTTCCTTGCCTGTCAGTTGTTTCACCTACAATCCTGCCAGGAAGGTTCCTGAGCAGCTCTTTTTTCGATGTTATAAACCCGAATGACGGTCCGCCAAAGCTGAGAGGTATACCGAGGCTCTGCCCGTCCCCTACAGCTATATCCGCATCCATTTCCGACGGTTTTTTTAAAATCCCGAGAGACAGCGGGTAAACTGACATTATTAAAAGTGATCCCTGTTTATGTGTTATGCCAGCCAATTCCGTAAAATCCATGACGCTTCCAAAAAAATCCGGGTTTTGGACGATTACTGCAGCCGTATCACTGTCAGGAACGACCCCGTCCGGCTGGATTCTAGACTTTAGCCCGTTCAAGCGAATTGATCGGTTTGAAAGATAGGTCTTTAAAACCCGCATGTAAAACGGGTTAACACCTGCATCTGTAAGGATGAGTGATCTGCCTGTCGCCCTAACGGCCATAAGTGCAGCTTCAGCAAGGGCGCTTGCCCCGTCATAAAGGGAGGCATTTGAGACATCCATGCCGGTTAGCTCACACATAACTGTCTGGTATTCAAAAAGAGCCTGGAGCGTGCCCTGGGAACATTCCGGCTGATAGGGTGTATAAGCGGTATAAAACTCGGACCTCCCCGCAAGAAAGCTTACAGCTGCTGGAATATAATGTTCATAAACCCCTCCGCCCAAAAAAGAACAGTAATTGGAAATATTTTCATTTGAATATTTCTCAAGTAAATTGACTACTTCGGACTCGGCTCTGCCGTTAGGGATATCGAATTTTTTCGTTCTGAGATCATCGGGAATCGATGAAAAAAGCTCTTCAATCGAATTTAAGCCAATCTCTTTGAGCATACTGCATGTTTCAAGGCTGGAATTCTGGAAATAATTCATATGAGCCCTTTGATAAATGAATCGTAATACTGTCTGTCCATTAGAACAGATTTTTCCGCAGGATCTGCAAGCTTCAAACTTGCTATCCAGCCCTCATGTTCCGGATCCCGGTTAACAAGGCCTGGGTCTTTCTCAAGGCTGTTGTTAACCCTATCGACAACACCGGAAAGCGGGGAAAAAACATCACTCGCGGCCTTAACCGATTCGATAGAGCAAAGTATGTCACCAGCTTTTACGGCTTTGCCTGTTTTTGGAAGTTCTACAAAAGTAATATCACCTAACTGATTTGCAGCATATTCCGTAATGCCGATTATACCTGTACCGCCCTCAATCCTGATCCATTCATGATCTTTGGTGAAATAAACATTCATCAAACCCTCCCCTATATTCTCAAAGAGCCGTTTTTATAAAAAGGCAATTCTACTGTTTCAGCCTCAATCTCTATATGTTCATGCTTTATTAAAAGCTTTTCTCCCGGTTTCGAGAATTCAGGCCTGACATAACCCAGCCCGATCCCGACTGTTAGTTCCGGTGAAAAAACTCCGCTCGTAACATTGCCTATCATATCTTGTCCGGAAAATATACTATAACCCTCCCTGGGGGTACGGCGGCTTTTTGCCGCAAAGGCGATCTTCCGCTTCTTCAACTCCTCCTTCCTGAGCTTCAGAAGTGCATTTTTACCCATAAAATCCTTAGAATAATCAATATAGGATTCCAGGCCTGCTTCAATTGGATTAGTCCATTCCCCTAACTCATGCCCGTAAAGGCTGTAACCGACTTCAAGTCTTAGAATATCGCGAGCACCGAGCCCGGCAGGTTTTACTCTCGAATCTTTCAGCAGATTTTTCCACAAATCAGAAACCTTACCACTGTTTATGTAAATCTCATAGCCGAGTTCTCCAGTATAACCCGTCCTGCTGATCAGGACCTCATCCCCTGTGAAAACGAATTTTGCAAAAGAGTAGTATTTTAAATTTTCAATGCTACCTCCAACTGCATGGCTAAGCACATCTCTGGATAACGGACCCTGTAGATCCAGCTTTGATGTTTCCTCAGAAATATCACTTAATGCTGACGGTGATTTCAGAAAAGTTTTAATATGGCGGAAATCATTATCCCTGGTCACTGCATTAACAACGATCATCAGCTTATCAGTGGAAAGCCTGTAAATTATCAGATCGTCAAGGATGCCTCCATTATCAGAAAGCATCATCATATACCTGCATCGACCCACAGGAATACTGGAGATCCTGACACTTACAGCATTTTCGATTCCGCTTTTCTCTATGTCGTCCTGAAAGTAAAATTCACCCATATGGCAGATATCGAAAAGAGCGGCTGATTTGCGGCATGCCTCATGCTCCGAAAGAATGCCCGAATACTGGATGGGCATTTCCCATCCTCCGAATTCAGCCATAGCGGCTTTGAGGCTTAAATGTTCATTGTAGAGAGGCGTCCTTAAAAGGCCATGCATTTTTATCCCTTATGAAAACTGCCCGTGCCGATATTTTCCCCAATACTTTTTCAAACAAACTTTTACTGGAATATTTTAGCATTCAGCGTTATTTTTCTCAAGGGAAGTATGCAAGCCTAAGCCAATCCCCTGCCGACCTGATTGACGGCTCTTGATAGGGTATCATCAGCTGTCTGAATCACCCTCTGATTTGCTTCATAAAGGCGGTTAATTTCTATCATTCTAGTCATCTCAATAACGGGGTCTACATTTGATTTTTCTAAAAACCCCTGGTGAACCTGGGCCCTTGAATTACCCTCAATCACCACCGCATGACCTGAAAAATCGCTTTCCCTGTACATAGTATAACCCTCCTTTTGAAGGTAACGCCTTTCAGGAAAATCTACGATTTTCAGTCTGTCGATCTTCGCCATGTTCTTCCATTCGTTGCCGGTTTTATCGACAAAATCGCCGGGTTTATAATCAAGGTTTTCATAAACATTCCCGTCTTTATCTATTTGAAAGTTGTTTCTTTCAAGTAAAATATACCCGTTTTCTCCTACTAGTTTATTCCCATGCATATCTGTAAGATAACCCGCATTATCAATTTTAAAATTTCCGTTTCTGGTATATCTTTCACCCTCATCAGTCATTACCGTGAAAAATCCATTCCCGTCAAGGGCTAAATCAAAATCATTCGATGTTTCCATAAGGCTTCCCTGTTCAAACCTTATATATGATTCATTAAATTCGACACCTGTTCCCAGCTTACCCACTACCGGCGCCAGGTCATAACTACCGAGAGGAAACCTTACCTGGCCATCGTCATTCTGTCTCCGTATCAGCATTTCAGGAAATGCCTTGGTGACCGTAGTCTCTTTTTTATATCCGTCAGTATTGACATTTGCAAGATTATTGGCGACGGTGTTCAATTCCTCCATCGTAACCATCATTCCGCTCGCACCTGTAAAAATGCTTCTAACCATAAATCCCTCCATAAATGTGAAAGATAATTCTTATTCAAAATATCGGACTAATATAATAAATATTGAGAGTTGAGAATGCCTGTCTCTTTGCAATGCTTAAAAAAGGACTTTCGCTATGGGTACAGCTTCCTCTCTCCCCTTGACAGATACAGGATCGAGCTTTATGATTTTAAAATTCTTCCTGCACTGAGAAAGCAATTCTTCCGAAACAAGTATTTCTCCGGCTTTAGCCAGAGAACAAAGCCTTGAAGTCAGGTTAACAGCATCTCCCACGCATGTAAAATCCATCCTGAAGCCTGTACCGATGGTACCGGCAACCACATCTCCTCCATGGACTCCTATTCCTACTTCAAAATAAGGCAGTCCTTCTTTTTTCCTGCTCTCATTAAAACGATTCACGGCTTTCATCATTTCGAGAGCAGTCTCCAGCGCTTTATCCGCTCTATTCTTCCCTGCAAAATGAGACATTATCTGGTCTCCTACATAATCATCAATGTCTCCCTTATTGGAATGGATAATTTTTGCCTGCAGTTCCATGTAGTGATTTAAGACCTCCATAACAAGTCCCGGATCATTTTTCTCAGAAAATGAAGTAAACCCGCGGACATCGGAGAAAATAAACGATAAGCTCCTGCGTTCCGTTTTACCCGGCTTCGGTGTTGCATCGGTTTCTTTTGCTTTTTCTATCATGGATCTGGTTGAAATAGATACAAACTTTTCCAGGTGGAATTTAACCTTAAGTTCATTAAGCATTTGATTAAAAATATCGGAAATCCTTCCAATTTCATCATTTGAACGGATACTCGCCTGGGTATCTATATTACCGCCGCTTACAGTCAAAGCCCATTTTTCCAGTATTTTGAGGTTACGGATCATAAATTGTATTACAATGAGAAATATGAGAGCACTTATGATCAATATTACTAGAGCAACCTGCCAGGCAGTATTGATATTATGTGAAAATTCACGATTAATTTTATCGACATCGAAGATAATGGCCAATGCGCCAAGCCTCCGAACCTCATCAACCTTTGAATACAGGTTATTCATCCTTTCCATTATCAAATCGTCGGCTTTTTTCGCTTCAGCTGAATTATCGTTTTCATATGCTTTGTTTTTTTTATTCTTCAGATCAGCCAGCCATCCTTCTCTCCAGAGCCAGGTTTCACCGCTTTTAATCCTCCTTTCGCGGAATTCCATAATAGTTGCAAACAGTCTTAGAAACAGGAAGTCGATATCTCCGCTTTTGATCACTTTGGATGGAATTGCTACGGTATTGAAATCCTTATTCTTTTTGGGATCAAATTCTTTTCCGAGAATAGCCTGATATTTCTGCCATAATGTCAAATAAATAATATTTTTAATGTTTCTATTTACCCTGTGACAATCAAGATAATATTTATTGAAATCCTTTAAAATATCGATCACATTTCCATTATGAAGAAAAATCGGATAAGTGATAGCCTGGAATTTTCTTTCTTTTTTATCCTTCGATTTTGAATTTATTATCAAAAAATCAGGCTTTTCTGTTCTTTGTATAAGGACGTTGGAAAGATAGTTCAGTTTCGGTGATTTGCCGATTTCCTCCGTCTGTGTACTGTACAGTATCCTTCCATTTTCATCGGTAAGGAAAATTTTTACAATATCATCATTATATTTTTTAAAATTAGCGGTTTCATCTGCTATTGTCTTATATTTTAGATCCAGTTCCTGTTTAGTTGTTTTAATGTTTTTATCTAAATAGAATTCGGCAGGACCTCCTAATATCTGCGCCAGTACTTCCGCTTTATCCCTCTTCTCGTCATTAAGAAGTCTGATTTGATTGAAATACATTATCAAGGTAAGGGCGGTTATAATAAAGGACATAACTAAAATCAAGAGCCCTAATAATCTGATCCTTATACCGAAATAAACTTTCCTGATTTTAGGTTTTACCCTCTCCCCGGAAGGAGGCTTAAAAAATTCTCTTAAATTCTTCATTAATAATTTTTCCTTTTCAGTAATTTTAACATGTTTTGACAGACAATTCCAGCCTTAAGCTCAGTTCACGGCATTACAAAATACTTCAGATTAACCTGCTTGTTAGTAGCAGCCTTTCTTGTTATATTATAAAATGATCTGAGGGAGTTTAAAAAGATGAAAAGAGATCTTACTTCAATCCCTAACAAAAAGGCCTGGGAATGGTCTCTTGTTCTTTCAGCTATGAGTATCCCGCATAAACGGGAAACTCATGGGAACGAAAGTGCTATTGAAGTATCTGAAGAATTTCTTGAAGAAGCTTGCAGGCAGATAGATTTCTATGAGCAGGAAAACAGCAGTGAAAAATTATTGAATTTCTCATATGCCTCACCTCTTGCATCGGTCCTGGCAGTATTCTTCACCCTTTTCATTTTTCAGAGTTTTCTATACCAGTCAGGATCTTATGATATTTGGCTTAAAGCAGGCAATTCTTCAAACATTGATATAAGGTCCGGAGAGATATGGAGAATATTTACTGCCCTGACACTTCATACTGGCCTCGAACATTTTCTCTCAAATGCTTTCATGGGGAGTGTAATTTTTTACAGCCTTTTTTCAATGACAGGTTCTGGTACTGGCCTTTTCCTTGCAATTCTTGCAGGAGCGGCTGGAAATCTTGCCACTGCCTTTATTATTCCACTTGAATACCACAGCATAGGATCCTCGGGCTCAATATTCGGAGCTTTCGGCGTCCTGGCCGCGTACAGAATCATTAGAATCACTGCAAAGGCAAAAAAAACTGACTGGAGACCTGCCGCAGCTGCTCTGACATTTCTAGGCCTCTTCGGCACAGCCGGAGGCTCCGACTTTTTCGGACATTTTTTCTCGCTTCTGGCCGGGTTTCTGATAGGGTCAGCAGCTGCAGTTCTTTCATCAGTTGAAAAACTGCCTCCGCCGGCCGTACGTTTTACTTTTGCAATACTATCGGTAGCCATGTTGACCATTTCATGGCTTAGAGCCATGGACCGATTATAATTAAGAGTTTCTGCTGCCGATCATTATTATAATAAGGTGAAATTATGATAAAGTCCTTAATCAGGCTTGCCTTCCTGGGAGCATTAATTTTCTTACTTACTTCAATGAAATCAGAACCACTGCTTCCCGACAACCAGGCGACCCTTTCTGGCTGGATAAAGGATCTGGTAATAATGAACCGCCTGGACGATGTTGACAGGCTTCGCAGAATTTATCCAGAAAAATTTACAAATCTGGACCTTTGCAGGGGTTTCTATGACGCCGGCATCTCTTTTTATAACGGGAGAAAAAGAATGCTTGCCCTTAAGGTCTTTTTAAAGGGTTCACTGGCTTTTCAGGAAAGCCCTTATAAAGAACAATGCATGCTTTATTCAGCAAGGATCTACTATCAGGAGAATAAAAGAGAAAGCGCACTTTTTTATGTCAACAGGGCCCTTGAAAAGGGAGGTACAGACATCCAGTTTCTTGAAGATGCAAAAAGGCTTAAGCGAATGATCCGCTGGGAATATATAGACAGCTCAGTCGGCCTTCCTGACAACAGCATAAGCGCAATAGAATTCGATGGTGACGACCTATGGATCGGTTTGTGGACAGGGGGGATTTGCCGCTTTACAAGAAGTTCCGGCATATTGACAATTTATGAAGTTCATTCGGGCAGTCTAGTATCAGGCAATATCAGATGCATAGCAGCTACAGGTGAAAAAATATGGGTGGGCACTTATGAGGGCCTCTTCAGCTTAGATAAAAAAAGGGAAGACTGGACCAGGGAAAAGGGTGAACTCGGAAATGTGCCTATCAAGCAATTAAAAGTTTTAGGCGGAGAACTTTATGCAGCAACTCTTGGCAATGGCCTTTTTGTCCGTGACGGCATTACTTCACGATGGAAGATGGTCTTTAACCTGGGAACACAGGTAAGCGATATTTTACTTTCAGGGAATAGTCTCTATATTGCAACCCTTGACAAAGGATTGTACATCCTGAAGAATGGAAACAAACTGAACATACTCAGCGACTGTTCCCCAAAATCGATCTGTATGCATCGGGGGCTGCTCTGGGTAGGGACCCATGGAGACGGTATCTTCCTGCTTGATTCTAAGAATAAAATTATAAATCACCTGAGAAGGTCAAATGGTTTGACGTCGGACTACATCGAATCAGTCCGCAATATAAAAAATAGCATGTTTATAGGGACTCTTGGAGGTGGGGCAATGTCTTACAACTGTATTTCACACCGCTGGTCATCTATTAGCATCCTGGACGGTTTACCCTCGGACGACGTGGTTGATATCAACTTCGAGAGAGACAGGATATGGTTTGGGACACTCTCTGGAGGGATAGGAATACTCCTTACAGAGAATTTCGACGATATTTAGTATACGGAATTTAAGTATTTATGAGGATATAATCATGAAGCTCGCTTTAAAAGAGGATATTTACCGGATCGATAAGGAGTGTGTTGAAAAGTTCGGGATTCCTGTCCTGATCATGATGGAAAATGCCGGGAGAGCAGCATTTGGGGCTATTAAAGATATAATACCTGAATATAAAAGCAAGAAATTTCTTCTCATTTGCGGACCAGGCAATAACGGTGGCGATGGAGCAGTACTGGCACGGCTATTATTTACTTCAGGGGTTTGTGTTCATGTCTTTTATACCGGTCCTATGGGGAAAACCGGGCCGGATGCCAGAATTAATTTTTCAATAATAGGAAAAATCGGTATTAAAATCACCGAATTTCCCTATAAATTATCCATCCTTGAAGAAGCCTTAAGAGAAGCCGATGTTGTTGTGGATGCAATTTTCGGTATCGGTTTTCATGGTGAAGCAGACGATTTCACTTCAGGTATCATCGATTCTATTAATAAATCGGGTAAAACGGTTGTTTCAATCGACATACCATCGGGACTCCAGTCTGACGGGCATTCTTCGGAACATTCCGTTAAAGCGGATTTCACAGTTACCTTCGGACTTTCCAAACTTGGAATGACAGACTTTCCAGGCAGGCAACTGGCGGGAAGGATCCTCACCGATCCAATATCCATTCCTCCAGATTTATTAAAAGATCCCTCAATAAAAAACAATCTGATTACAGCCGAAGATATTCTCCGGATTTATATCCCCAGGAAACGTGACACGAACAAGGGATCCTTCGGACATCTCCTTATCGCTGGCGGGGCGCCAGGTATGAGCGGCGCCGTTATCCTGGCTGGTAAAGCCGCATTAAAAGCCGGCGTCGGTTTACTATCTATTGCCGCACCTGAAACAGCCCTCGGTCCGGTCCGGAGAAACTTTCCGGAGGCTTTAACATTTCCCATTGGAGGTGATATTGAAGGTTTTATCAGACAGAGAAGGATTCGAACTGTCCTGGCAGGAAATGGCTTCTCCACCGGGATGTTCCAGAAATCATTGATGGAATTTATTCTTTCAGGCAGTCATATAGAAAGACTGGTAATAGACGCGGACGGACTTAACAATATTGCAGACAGTACTGAACTGGAGCTCATGCTGAAAAATTCCCCGTCAGATAAAATTCTTACGCCCCATATCGGTGAAATGGCCAGGCTTGTCCACAGGGATAATTCATGGGTCAAACACAATAAGTTCGATTGCGCAAGGCAGTTTGCAACAGATAATAAAATCCATCTCGTCCTAAAAGATTCCATCAGTTTAATAGCTTCGCCCGACGGAGAAATTTATGCAAGCGACAGGGGCAGCGCAAGCCTTGCCAAGGGAGGCAGCGGGGACATCCTTGCCGGCCTTATTGCCGGTCTGTGGGCATCGGGATACTCCTCCTTAGCATCCTGTCAGCTTGGAGCTTATCTTCTGGGCCGGGCAGGAGAAATATACGAGGAAAAATGGGGATCTGAATCGGCATCCGCCAGGGATATATTGAAACTTATACCGGCGGTATTCTCCGAAATCAATCGGATGATCCACAGATCATAAATCCGGTCAAACTGCTAATTCGTAACGTTCAATTTATCCAGAGACTCTTTATAATAATCTTCAACCCCTTCTATCATACGGTAGTTTGGATATTCCGTTAAAAATATCTCGCTGTATTCTTTTAGACGTGCATAATCCCCCTGCTGCCTGAGAGCAATAAGTTCAACAAAAAGAATATCCGGCAGATTGGGATCAGATTTGTATATAAGCCGTGATTTTTCAGCAAGCCTTATGATTTCCTGCAGAAGTTCATCGTTTTGTTTATTGGTTATCTTTTCTTCTCTCTGATAATTATCCTGTCTGGTTTTTATATCAAGAAGGGTCGCCTGCATATTCCAGACGCATTGAGCGGGAGTATTGGCGAGAATGTAAGTTTCATGGGACTTGTTAAACTCTGCCATCTGGCTTGCCGTCATATTCTGTACCTCGGCCTTCTTCAATAAATCTGCATATGTAAGAAATGGTTTCTCCTCAAGTCTGGCTTTAAACCTGCTCAGCTTATCATATAGAGCGCTGATTTCCCTCTGGTAACGGAGTTTTTTGAAATCTTTTAAAAATTTATATGCCTCTTCAAGCCCCTTTTGAGGCTTGACATAGAACGGGTCCTTCTCGGAGGAAAGCCGGAAACTTTCCAATGCTCTATCGGTCTGCCCGCTCTCAAGGTAGGAAACACCCTGGTAATAAGATCTGAAAGCGTCTGGGGATTGCGTCTCTTTTTCAAAGTTTTCAGGGCGTTTTAAAACCAATTTATCATAAATCAGGTCTGAAAGCCTTTCTTCGACTTCAAAGAGATTGCTGATATTGCCGGTAACCTTTACCGGCTCTAATTTCCCGGATGTTGTATCGATTATTTTGGCATCGATGCGGATCTGGTCTGCCTGTACGATATAGCTTCCGGTTATCAGTTTAGTTGCATTAAGCAGTTTCCCTACTTCTATGGCGCTCCGGTCATCAGCCAGGCCTGAGAGGGCAAGCTTCTGCTCGTCCAGTACCTTGCTTAACTGCTGCCTTTCGACTATAATTATATCTCCAGATTGATCAATGTCAGTCGTTAGAAGATCAGCCAGGCCTTTGCCTACCCAGTCCAAATCAAAATTTTTAGCTGTGTTGTCGAAATACAGGACTGACAGAACTTCTTTCGCTCCGGCCAGGCAGAAGGAAAAGAGAAAAAAATATATTACTGCAAGATATTTTATTTTCAAGAAAGTCATATATGACTCCTTAACTTTTTGATCAAAAAATCATAATTTGGAGAAGAAAATTCTGCAATTTTCAACAGGCATTATATAAATTTACATTTTGATTTGAGTATTTAACAGGATTATTTTAAAATATTCCGCAATTAAGGAGAAAATTTATGATCGAGCACATAAATGCCTCTTATCTTGAATCTCTTCAGGTTTTAAAGTCTTTCGTCAGCGACGAAGACAACATCAGAAAAACTGCCGAGGTTTCAGAGCTTATCGCCAGTACCTTCATAAAGGGAAATAAAGTCATTATTGCAGGCAACGGTGGAAGCGCCTGCGATGCCATGCATTTTGCTGAGGAATTCACAGGCAGGTTCAGAAAGGATAGGATGAGCCTGCCGGTTATTGCCCTCACCGACCCGGCCCATATAACGGCTGTAAGCAATGATTTCGGGTTTGAGTATGCTTTTTCCCGGGGTGTTGAGGCCTATGGCAAAAAAGGGGATGTTTTTATAGGCATATCGACAAGCGGTAATTCATCCAATATTATAAAAGCCTTTGAAAAGTGCCGCGAAATGGGAATTTTCACGATCGCTCTGCTTGGAAAAGGGGGCGGCAAAATGAAGGGTACATGCCTCTATGAGTTTATGGCATCCGGGACTACATCGGACAGGTCGCAGGAGATACATATGGTGATTCTCCATGTAATAATTGAAAGTACGGAAAGGATTCTCTTTCCAGAGAATTATTCAGATTAAGCCTTACGGAGGCGTCGATGAAATGGATTTTTTATCCGTTTATAGTAATTATGCTTTCAATCGTTTCATTGGCAGCCGGCTACGGATCGTCCGGCGATGTATCAGATTCATTTAAAATTGAAGCCGGCGGGGAATGGATGTACGGCTACACCCTCTACGAGATAGGCGGCCTGGTTAAAGATGCGAACGGAAATACCTGGAATCAGCCTTTTCCGACCAGTGAACTGAACTATCCAGTCAATTTATTCCTCTTAACGGTTAAAACCGATTGGCGCTTTCTGGACAATTTCGACCTTGTGCTGAACGCAAAGCAGAGCATTACCCCTAATTCAGGTAAAGTTGACGATTCCGACTGGTGGGTCTTATCTGGTAATCCCAATACTCTTGACATTTTCTCGACATCAGATGCTACTTTAGAATTATTTTCCATTGATACTGTTTTTTTCTATAAATTATATTCCAGCCATGGTTTCTCTCTTTCTCTGGGTCCAGGGTTTTTATACCGGTATTTTTATTACAATATAAGCAACCTTGATCAGTATTCACCTTCAGGCTATCAGGGCTATAACGCCGTAGTACCGGGTCAGGTTTCTACTTATCAACTTAACGAGTACATGCCTTACGGTGCAATGAAATTAAAATATACATCTGATTTTATTAGCATAGAAGCGCTGTTCGGACTTTCCCCATCCTTCTGTTCGGATGCTGATAATCACATTCTGAGAAGCTTAATGCTGACAGCTTCAAGCTCAGGCATCGGAATTATATTACGTCTTGATATCTCGAAGAATATCACTCAAAATATCTTTATAGATCTCGATGGCGAATATATAAATGTATCAACAACTGGAAACCAGAGCCAGACCTATTATGCATCGAACAGCGGCAACAATTACTCCCCTGTGGGATATGCCGGCACTATAAATTATACGCAGGAGAGCTCTTTGTTCACTGTGGGACTGGATATCGGGATTATTTTTTAAAATTGTCCCGGACGGCCAGGGGTGAAACATTTACGGAGGTATTATGCACAGGATCGTCCTGCCGCTTCTGTTTTTGTTTTTCGCTGCTTCGGCATCCTTCACATCTCCCCCAGTGACTTTCGATATTTACAATTTTAAAGCAGGCTCCGGTTTTTTAATTGATTTTAACCCGGATTTCCCATTTGATAATTCCATCCGCCTTGAATTCCATTGATCGGCGATAACTTCAGACGCAGGCTTGCTTGCTTATCGCGAACTTGATCATGTTTTGGGGCTGGAGTAAAATAGCAGAACAAAGCCTTTCAGATAACCGTAAGGGTGCAAACACACGCCATTCGCTTGGGGCTCAACGGACATTTCGGCTGCACATGTTATAATCCATTATTCTATTTTAATCAGGACGGGGACCTCGAATCTGCGATACTCCGCGTGAGAATATTCTTTATGCCATCCGGATTAAGGCCAATGACATTCTCGAGCTGAACGTCACACATCTATTAAAACGCCCTGTAGGAAGGACGTCATTCGCCCCTCTTATTATGTATCATGATCTCATCTATAAGGCAGCGGGCTTGAACGGGGGACGACGAGTGACCGCGAAGATAGAGTGGCATCAAGGTTATCAGCCTTGCACGGTACGCGATATTTCAAATGGCTGAAGTAGCTATTCCAAAAGAGATTTTTGAAGCAATACTCGAAAGGATAGAAAGGTTCAGGCGGATATTGTGCTCGATATAAGGATTCTCCTTAATGATATAAAGAAGATAGGGATAACTGCTGTAAAATTTAAAGAAATGAATGAATTTTCTTTTTATGAGCATATCTAAGGTTTCAGAAAGAGGGGTTTATTTTGACATTGCAAAATGGGTTCTATAAAATGTTGTTTCATAGTGTCGTAAACCATATTTTTAGTGTTCTTGAATGCTAAATGGGAAATCCATGTTTAATAATAAAGTCAAAGAAAAGTCTTAATAAAATAATCGTAATTGAAAGATTACATATTTTTATCGGAGGGTTTATGCGAAGATTTTTTCTGCTTGTTTTAGCTCTATTATTCCTGGCATCAGTAGCCTTTTCCAGCCCCGCGGTATCGCTGGATATTTACAACCAGGGATATGCTTACAATGACGAAGACGGCGATTACCAGGATCAGGCATACACAATGGAAACATTGCGCTATGTCGAGGACCTCTTTCAGCCTTCTTTTCGTTTCACATTTTCGGATAATTTCGAATTCTCAGCCGGATGCGGTTTCCTGATTCCGTTTGATTATACTGAAAAAATCTCGGCTTATTATCCCTATATACAGATGAAATTCAGCTTAAACGGCTGGCGCTTTATCGTTGGAAGCCTTGACGACGAACACAACATGGCCCCGTTTATGCTAGATCCGCTCGATCAGCTGATTGTCAGCAACAGGGTTTGGCTTACCAACACCCAGGAATACTATTTTCATAACGGGAACGGACCTATTCCGAATATCTACCCCGTCAACTCCATGGGTTTTTATCAATACGGCGCTCAACTCCAGTATAATGATGATCACCAAAAACTGGATATTTATTGGAACTGGCAGTACCAGTGTACTGCCGATTACAGGGAGCGCTTTGACATAGGTATCTCGTATAACTATGAACTGTTGTATGCCGCGGCCCATTATTGGCATAACGGGGGGCATCAGTTCATTTATGCTATCGATGTCACCGAGAACGATAACGTCGCTTTCGGACTGCGGAACAAAACATTCAGCCTCCTTTATACGGCTTCCGATTGGTCGCCTAACAGGGACGTCGCCTCTTTAGATGTTTTCGGTCAAGGAATTTACGGAGAATATAATTTCACTCTTTGGGGAATCACTTTTACACCCCAGTTATTCTTCTCCGATGCCTGGATAAACCCGAATAACGCCTATATTTCAGTCGAGGGGGACCCGTTTTACAAGTGTCCTTTCTATGCAGGATTTAACGTTCATTACACTATCGAGGTAATGAAAGACGTTTCATTGATCCTGGGATTGGTAAACGGAACTTACCTTCCCTATACGACCGCAACATGGTCATATCTTATGATACGTTATGACCAGGAGATCGATGCGCAGATGAAGTTTTCATTTGATTTAGTAACGCAAAGTTAAGATTACAGAATTTAATTCCTTGTTCGGGCAAGGAATTTCCCTTCTTTTTCATCGCACATTCAAAACGATCTTGTAATTAGTATGCTACACCCGTAATTTGAGAATATTCGCTTTAACCAGGAATCAAAAATAGATAACTGTTACCCCTTTGTTTCAACCACGCTGAATTTCGGGGAGACAAAAATTACTGTGGAGCATTGACAACACTCATAACATGCCAGTTCATTTGTATACGATGCATGGATCAATCCGGCTAATCAATTCATTTCCGCCGAAGGCGGTCCTTATTTTCACGTTCCTCTTTATCTCGGAATTAATTTTTATTATAATTTTTATTTCGACAAGGACAGGACTACGCTCTGCCTGAGGAATTAAATTCTAAAAACTATATTTAGCCCGTAAATCAGATACGACTTTGCCGTATTTTTCATGTATCATTTTCATATCAAATTCGTAGTATTCCCTGAGCTGGAGTTCCAGCTCGCTGTCAGAAAAGTATTTTTCTGCTTCAGGGAAAAATACTGCATCCTCTTTACGTATATGGTGAGGATAAAATTCTACAAGCCAGGTCAAAAGCCTGAGGATTTCATCAAGAGCCCTGCCGTCGCCTTTCTCATATCTTGTTTTAGCTTCAACAAGTTCACCTACTGTTTTCCGAGCCCTTTTGTGGTCATCAATAAGCTCTTTCATTAACTTCTCATCATCTCCTTTTAGTTTTTTTGCCTCAAGCTCCTTAAAGAGAATACCCTCCTCTTTGCCATGATGAGTCCTGTCGGCATAAGTCCTTATGAAATCGACGGCAGTATCGATAAAAAAAGGATCTACGATATTGCTTTTTCGGATTTCCCCGCACTCCTTGTCAATTATAAGAATCATCTTTTCAATAAGCCTGTGCTCGATCATAAGAAGGCCTCTTGATTTCATTCCTTTCCCTCCTCCAATGAACTCTCTTCGGTAAATAAATACCTGGCTTCAAAAATACAATCATCCTGCATCATAATCTCAAAATATACAGGATTCAGTACAACCGGCTCCAGCTTATTCGCCCAGCGGATATCAATAACTGTACCTGGTATAGTCAGATTGATTCCTTTCTTCCATGTTTGGAAATATTTTTCAAAATCAGTATTTTTCGGGAATTCAACTTTGTCGTAAGCAATAAAAGCAGAACTAAACATGTTATTTATTTCAAAAAAACTGTCCAGATATTTTTTTATATTATTCGGAAAAGAAGCTATGAATTTCTCGTCAAATTTATACTTAACCTCGCAGAAAAAATTGTCTATGTGGCGGATATCAAAGAGTATCTGGTTTTTTGCGATCAGGCTGGAACTCGTCGCCCAGTGCATAGATAAGGGAAAAGATTTGTACCGCTTATACATATCCCTCGTCCAGTTTGAAAAGACAACATCGTAATCCGATGTTGATGATTTATATCGGGAAGAGAAATATTCGTTAAGTATGTGGAATTCGTTCAAGATCTTCCTGAGTATATCAATAAATATCTCTACATCAATTGACATAAAATGAAAACCTTCAGGATGAATTTGATTACTTGAAAGAGATATGCCGCCATTACTACACTATTTTATAATCAAATACATCAATTTGCAACATTACGTGTTGACGTCACTCAAGATCCGGTAAGGGGGGCAAATGCAAAAAAAATAGTAATTAAAAAAATAATAATGTAAAATTAAATAGGGAGGGATAATGAAGAAATTTGATTTTAAACTCCAAAAGCTTCTTGAAATCAGGCAGAAAAAAGAGGATCAGGAGAGAGTCGAGCTTGCAAAAGCAAGCGGAGCCTATCAATTCGTTCTAAATAAAAAAGAAAAGATCCTTTCAAATGTCCGGATAACCCTTGATAATCTTAAGAAAAATAAGAATAATCTCTCCCTAAAGGAACTGCAGGATTATGACAGGCTCGTGAGGAACTCTGAAAATTCAATCAGAGTTATCGATGTTGAAATCGAAGCAAAACGAAGGGTCATGCAGGAACATATTGACAAATATGCGGCTTTGAAAAGAGAAAGAAGGGTTGTAGAGACCCTGAGGGACAAGGCCTTAAAAAAATATGAATTTGAATCCAACAGGGAAGAACAAAAAGAGACGGATGAGATAGGGCAGGATCTGTTCCTAAGAAATAAAGAGAATTAAATTATTTCCGACAATTAAGTTAAGAGTTAATTACCGAGGAGGGGAAAATGCTTGAAAGTCTAAGTGGTGTTTTAGACAGGATCAACGAAATAAAGTCAAGAATTGAGGAAATTAAGGCGATCGGAAAGCGCCCTGAGACAAGGCCGGCCGATCTTAATACTAATGCCGCTAAGGATGAAAATTCCCAGTACAACCGAAAATTCAGTGATATACTCAATGAGGTAATGGCTGAAAATAATACTCTGCCAGGTTCTGACAGACTGCTTGATTATGACAAAGTTAACGAGATTGTCGGATCAAAGAACGATTCCAAAGAACTCCTCAGTATGCTGTATAAAAAGGGCTTGCAGAACAACGGAAACAGTAACGTGGATGGACTTATAGATGAGGCCTCGGAATTATTTCATGTTGACAAGCCTTTGATCAAGGCTGTAATCCAGCAGGAATCGGGTTTCAACCCCGAAGCCGTATCCCAAAAGGGGGCAATGGGGCTGATGCAGTTAATGCCTCGAACAGCCGAACTGCTTGGTATCAGCAACCCCTTTGATATAAAGGAAAATGTTCTTGGCGGAACCCGGTATCTCAAGGCACTGCTATCAAAATACAATGGCGACCTTAACCTCTCTCTTGCTGCATATAATGCCGGACCGGAAGCGGTCGACAGATTCGGGGGGATTCCTCCGTATGAGGAAACGCAGGAGTATGTAAAAAATGTGCTGCGGTATTACAATGATTATAAAAATTTTGAATAACGGGCTTACCAGATGAATAGAAACAGGCGCATAATCTTTCTTCTTTTCATAAACCTTGGTCTGGCTTTCCTGTCTGTTTATATACTGGACATGCTTCAGATAATAGATTACAGGCAGATCATAGAACAGGTTCCTTTCTTGAGGGAATCTCCCTCAGCTAAAATCGAGGACCCTTTCCTGCTTGAGAAGGTCGAACTGGATAAAAAGTGGCAAACTCTTGACGAAAGGATTAGGAATTTCGAGGAAGAAAAGAAAAAACTCGAAGAAGAATCAAGAGGAATTGAGATTGATAAGGAGAATGTTGCCAAAGAAAAAGAGAACATCAAGAATATGATTGATAATTTTGAAAAAGAAAAAGCGGATAAAGTATCGTATGATAAGAGAGTGGACCAGGTTGCCATTCAGCTCGAAAATATGCCGCCTGAAGATGCCGTGAAAATACTGGGCAAGCAGGACGATATGATGATTCTTGATATTTTGAAAAGAATGGATGCCCGTGCACAGGAAGCTGGTAAGGCTTCACCAGTTTCTCACCTTCTTTCCCTGATGGACCCCGACCAATCAGCCAGGATCCAGAGAAAAATGCTTGAGTAATAAAGGATTCCTCTTCCGGTTCAGTTCACGGCCTTTAACCTGATATGTGCAAAAGCCTTGTAAAAATTGGCAGCTACATATTCTTTTTTTGAAAATCCTTCACCCCTGTCATTACGTAGATAAGAATTAATAGGGTATAAATCGCCATCGGACAGCTTAACTGCATAAGTATAGGGATAGAAGAGATTTAAACGGCCTTCTTCAACTCCATGATTCCCAAAATGTATAAAAACAAGTGTATCGAATCTGCCGTTGCCGACAATGATGCCGATATGGCTTAAGGGGTTGTCCCACCTTCTCCCACCTTTAATATCATAGGTATTGTCAAAAAAAACAATATCCCCTGGGTTAGCCTGCTTTTCCTTATATACAAACCCGTATTTAACCAGGCCGTCATAGAGAGTATCGACTCCCCCCCTGCCTTTTCCATATGCCTTATAGAGGTCAAAACCTGCTTTGTAATAAACATAGTTAACAAAACCTATACAGTCGCTTGTAAAATGTTTGCCGTTCACGGCAGGAACAATTTTAAGTCCTATCGATTCCCTTGCTATTTTAATAACACGGTCATAGAAAGCATCAACCCTGGGATCTGAAGCGAAACATGAACAGGAAATAACAGTAAGAACAAATAATATTAATAATTTTTTCATAAAATCCGCCATAAAAAATAACCTGTTATTTAATATCGACAATATCTATTTATTATATCACAAAAAAACTTATCTAAAAACAATCATCTATATCTTGACAGAATCATTTCAGACCCCTAGAATTATGAATCGATTTTTTTATATACTTTGCACCAATGGGTAATATGTTATTATAAAGGAGGTTTTCTATGGCAGATGTTTTTGACAAGGTGAAGGAAATTATTGTTGACAAGCTCGGTGTGGATGAAAGCGCTGTCAAACTTGAAGCTTCATTTATTGAGGATTTAGGTGCCGATTCCCTGGATATTGTTGATTTAATAATGGCATTAGAAGAAGAGTTTGGTGTTGACATTCCTGATGAAGAAGCCCAAAATATCAAAAATGTGGGTGATGCTGTAAATTATATTAAAAGTCATCAGTAAATAAGTTAAATAAACGGGGACTTGTGCCCCGTTTTTTTATTTCATGGGAGAAAAAATGAAAAAGGGCTTTTTCGTTCTGACAGCCTCTATATTTATCCCGCAACTCCTATGGGGAACCGTTTTTCATTATGATAATTCAATCGGAAGACAGATCAGGATAAAAAATATCATCAGGCAGGATATTTTTATAAACGGTGAATTTAATAAAAGAGTGGAAGCAATGAATAAAGCCCTGCTCGAAGCTGTACAGACATCGAACATATTTACCCTGTACAGGGGAAAATTTTATTATTATGAAAAAGACCTCGATACCGATGATTCTTATAAATTGATAAGCCTTAGCGACAGCAGTTTTTTCCAGGACAGCCAGGGACATATGATAATTACACCGGATGTTATGATGCCGGAAGCGAGAAATATACCGACTTTCCCGACTAACGATTTAAAACCTGGCGATTCATGGACAGCTCCGGGTGAAGAGATCCATGAAGGCGTCTATACTTCCAATGACATCATAATTTCCCGTTTCGATGTTAACTATGTCTATCTGGGCGATAAAATGATCGATGGAAAAAACTATTCAATGTTTTCCATAGACTATGAAATAGCGGATTACCCTGAAAACGATCCAAATATTGCCAGCCTAACAGGTTTCACACACCTGATCTATTACTGGAACAGTTCAAACAACTGTCCTGGCTTTTATAATGATAAATTTTCGCTGCTTTATACCTTCAAAACAGGTGAAACTTTAATGTTCAAAAGTACCTCGGAAGGCCGTGGAGAGCTTACAATGGAAGCATCAGAGAAACAAAAAAATCAGATAGCCTCCGATATGAAAAAAAGCATTCCGAAAAATAACGAGATGTCGGTCAGGGAGGTTGCCGATGGAATTATCCTAAGCCTCGGTAATATATTATTCGATTTCGATAAATCCACGCTGAAAAGCGGGTTTGAAAAAAAAATTGAAAAATTCGCGGAAATCCTGAAGAAATATCCGTCAATTGATATCACAGTGTCCGGCTTTACAGATAATATCGGGGATGAGGATTATAACAAAGTCCTGTCGGAAAAGAGGGCCAAAACAGTGGCAGAATTCCTGATCAGTCTTGGTATAAGCCCTTCGAGGCTCTCATACTCGGGTTACGGCAGCGAAAACCCCGTCTCGGATAACGATAGTGAGGCAGGGCGTGCCCTTAACAGGCGTGTAGAAATCAAACTAATCACAAAAGAGGAACCCTGATTAATTCGCCTCAGGGTGTACTGACGGTCCTCTGCATACCGGCGACCTTTATAGGTATCAAAGAAAAGAAATTCCAAAAGAAACCCCAAAGATTTGAATTATGAAATAGGAGCTGATATAATATTACTTATTATTTTAAGAGAGAGGTATGATGAAAAAACTAAGAGCAGGAATTATCGGCGCTACCGGAATGGTCGGTCAGCGTTTCGTGACGATCCTGAATAATCATCCATGGTTTGATACAGTCCTACTGGCGGCGAGCCCTAATTCAGCCGGCAAGTCATATGCGGAAGCTGTAAAAGACCGCTGGTATATGAAAAGCCCGATCCCGGAGAATTTATCCCAGATGAAAATCAATAATGCCTCAGACTGTGAAAAAATTGCAGTAGAGGTTGATTTCGTTTTCTGTGCCGTCGATATGCCAAAGGATGAGGCGCTGAAACTTGAAGAAAGATATGCAAGACTCGAGATCCCTGTTATCTCAAATAATTCGGCTTCAAGGAGTCTTCCAGACGTGCCCATGATAATACCGGAAATAAATCATGAGCACCTGGTTTTAATAGAATCCCAGAGAAGACGCCTTAATACTAAGAAGGGCTTTATAGCCGTAAAACCCAATTGCTCTATACAGAGCTATGTCCCTGCCTTACACCCCTTACTTGAATATAAACCAAGCAGAGTAATCGCCTGCACCTATCAGGCCATTTCAGGTTCAGGTAAAACTTTTAATAATTGCCCTGAGATCGCAGATAATGTTATACCCTTCATCAGCGGTGAGGAAATGAAAAGCGAAAAAGAACCGATGAAGATATGGGGGGTGATAAGGAATGGCTCAATAATCAATGCCATTAAACCTCTTATCACATCTCAATGCATCAGGGTTCCCGTTTCCGACGGTCATATGGCAGCAGTCTTCGTTTCCTTTGAGAAAAGGCCGACAAGGAATGAAATTCTCGCAAAATGGAAAGATTTCGTTGGTAAACCTCAGAAACTTGGACTTCCCAGCGCTCCTGTACCCTTTTTAACGTACTTTGAAGAAGACAACAGACCGCAGACAGCCCTGGATAGGGATTTACACAATGGTATGGGAATTTCAATAGGAAGATTACGTGAAGATTCTATCTTCGATTATAAATTTGTATGTCTTTCCCATAATACCATCCGTGGTGCCGCGGGAGGTGCCGTCCTTATTGCTGAACTGCTTAAAGAAGAAGGTTACCTGGAAGGGAGGTAGTTCTTCAATTCATGAACAACGACTATATATCGGTATTAAAACTGGCGATTTTTTCTCATTTCAGCGATACCGGTGCAGCCGAGGAACTGAGGGACTGGCTACTTTCCCTGAAAATAAAAGAACTTGTATATATTTCATTTCCATTCGGCGGGAGGTCGAAAAGTTCAGCAGACAGAGAAGTCAGGGCCTCAGTTTACAGAAAAGGTAAGCTTGTCAGGACAAGAGGCTCAATGGTCCGCTTTAAAAAACCAGAAATAATATCCTACACAAAAGATTTTATTTATGCACTTTACTATGGCGTTTTACACTGCTTAAAAACGGATATATTATTCTGTGGTGACAATCTACTGTCTTCAGCCGGAAACATATTAAAATTTTTCAGGATCATTAAAAAAACAGTTTACTATATGATAGATTACACTCCTGTAAGATATAAAAATCCCATCATCAATGGCTTTTATTACTATCTTGACAGGAAGGCCTCATACGGTTCAGATGTTGTATGGCCTCTCAGCGAAAGGACCATCGAGGGAAGGTTTGAAGATGGAAAGCTCGATAGTGAAAGGGTCAGATGGTACTCCGTACCCTATGGAAACCATTTCAGTGAATATTCCGGCGGATTCAAGCATAATAAAAATAATATAATTTATATGGGCAGGATCGACAGATTAAAAGGTGTTGAACTCCTGGTTCCCATAGCTGAATTTCTAAGGAAGAAAACAGATGTGATCAAAATCACAGTAGTCGGTGACGGACCATATTTCAGGGATTTCACAGAAGAAATAAAGATTAGGGGGCTGAGCGATTCTATCTTTTTTACCGGATTTATAGAAAAGTTCGAAGATATAATGAAAATTCTTCAAACCGGAGGAATAGCTGTAGCACCTTACTATCCCTTTGATAAGAATAATTACACATACTATGCAGATCCTGGAAAAATAAAATCATACCTTGGAGCTGGCCTCCCTGTAGTTTTAACCTCTGTACCGCCTATAGCGGAGGTAATAAAAGAAAAAGGGGCCGGTCTTATTGCCGATTATACGCCGTCAAGTTTTGGAGAAAAGATTATTGAAATAATGAATAATTATGATGAATTCGAGAAAAATGCATTAGACTTAGGCAGACTATATGACTGGAAAAAGATTTTCAGTGACGCTTTTAAAAGGCTCTTATTATAAACAGACTGTACCTTTTATCCCTTTTTCCTTAATTTTTCAATTAAATCAGTCATCTCGTCAGGAAGTTCGATCTCGAAATTCATCTCCCTGCCATCTACTGGATGGTTGAATGTTATTTTTTTTGAACAGAGTGCAAGCCCTGTAAGCCCATACCTGCCAGGAGTCGAAGAATAAAGCCTGTCTCCTGCAATCGGGTGTCCTATGCTTGCAAAATGGACTCTGATCTGATGTGTTCTGCCAGTAAGAAGTTTAATTTCGACATAGCAGTGATCGGAAAAGTTTTCAAGGACAGCATACTCTGTAATTGACGGTTTTCCATCCTTCACAGCCGCCATGAGCTTTCTGTTTTTCCTGGAGCGTCCTATCGGGGTATCTAACCTTCCGGTGCCCTGGAGATTACCCCTGACAATTGCATGGTAAACCTTTTTAACATTCCTCTTTTTAAAGTCTTCCGTCAGTTTTCTGTGAGCGTATTCATTCAGGGCCACAATCATAAGACCAGCCGTGTCCTTGTCGAGGCGATGGACAATTCCCGGTCTTTGCCTCTCACCGCTATCTGGCAGATCAGAACCAAAGTAATAGACCAGACCATTTACAAGAGTCCCTTCCTCATGTCCCCTTGCAGGATGTACAGTCAGGCCGGAAGGCTTGTTAATAACTGCAATATCTGCATCCCTGTAAACGATATCAAAATCCACTTTTTGAGGGAATGCTTTTAATTCTGCAGGAGGTATTATGACAAACTCGACCAGGTCGCCTTCCCTGACTTTATAACTCAACTTCTCTTCGAAGCCGTTGACAAGAACGGGCATCTTTCTGGCTTTAAGAGAACTCCTGCTGATATCCAGTGATATGGAAAGGCAATAAGAAGTTATCGCCCGGTCGAGCCTCTGTCCAGCAAGTCCGGCATTAATAATGAATTTTCTGCTACCGTCCATTTATTCAATTTTACCGGTAGGCATGTCAATCTCCAATTTCGGCAGTTGTTCTCTTACTTCCCCTATAATACCGGCCTTGAATTCCTCAAATGTCAATGTTTCAGTTCTGCAGCCTGCGGCCCTCATATGACCTCCCCCATTAAAATGAGAAGCAATTCTCGCTACATTTACATCATACTTGCTTCTCAGACTTGCCGAGAAAACACCAGGTGATTTTTCTTTGATAAGAATATAAACTGAAACCTTGTCGAGCATACCGAGGTATTCGATGATCCCTTCCGTATCATCCTCATCACCCTGAATAAAATCACTATAGGAAAGATGAGAAAATGCGATTCTTGAATCTTCTAAAAGTTCAACGTTTACAAGAGTTCTGGTTAATAATTTCAAATATGTTTCGCTTTTGTTCTGATAAAGGAATATATTGAAATCAGCCGGTATAACACCATGCCTCAGAAGGTCTGCCGCTATGAGGTGGACTTCAGCATGCATGCAGTCATAGTTAAAAGAACCTGTGTCAGTCACAATAGATACGTAGAGATATAATGCGATTTCCCTTGTAATCGGAACATTGTATAAAATAAAGTAATAATACAGTATTTCACCTATACTGCAGGCTTTTTCAGTAACAATATTCAGGCTACCGAAGTCGGTATTGCTCCGGTGATGATCTATGTTAACTATTTTATGATATGGCCTTATAAGGGTCCTTATATCTCCTATTCTGTCAAGATCACCAGAATCAACAATAATAAATAGATCGAATTGTTCGGGATAGACAGGATTTTTATTTATGTTTACGATGGATTGTACGTTGGGAAGAAACTTTAATGTTCCAGGTACATCTTCGCACCATGCTATTACATATCTTTTCCCGATTAACTTCATGTATTCGCCGATTGCCAGCTGGCTTGAAATATCATCTCCGTCAGGTGAAATATGCCCCGTGATGATAACAGCTCTGGAATTAATTATAACCCGATGCAATCTTTTTAATAATTTTCTTAAGGATTGATCAGGAAAGCTCGGTTTTTTCTCCCTCATTGAGCAATTCCTTTAATTTGACATTCATGGATACGCCTAATTCTATTGAATGTGTCCTTTCAAAGGTCAGATGTGGAGCAAAAGGCAGTCGCATGGCTTTACTCACGATCGAAGAAATAAAACCGGAAGCACTGTTCAGGGCCTCAAGGGTTTTAAGATTGTTCATTTCGTTCCCTGAATAAATACTGACAATGATTTTTGCGGATTTCATATCACTGGACATATCCGCGTTTATAACTGAAACAAGCGAAATGATCCTCGGGTCTTTTACATCCCGCATGATAACTTCGCTGATCTCCTTCATGAGCGTTTTATTGATCCTCTGTATTCTCCTGCCACTCGCCATTATTTTCCTTTAACCTCTTCTGTGAAACATTCGATTATATCACCTTTTTTGAAATTTTCATAATTAACAAATGAAATACCGAATTCAAACCCTTCCTGCACTTCTGCGACATCATCC
The DNA here is from genome assembly GCA_964413265.1 of uncultured Brevinematales bacterium. Classification (GTDB taxonomy): domain Bacteria; phylum Spirochaetota; class Brevinematia; order Brevinematales; family JAOACQ01; genus CAVYGN01. Next base: position 8,774 of record CAYPRX010000106.1, on the reverse strand, counting down.
TTGAATCTCTTGAGGTCTTTAAGCCTCCCTTCCCAGTACTGGATACCATCGCGGAATAGGCGCACCTTCTCACTTTTCCTGATAAATCCCTCTTTGACTATACCACCTGCTATCTTACCCACATCTTTTATCTTGAAAATTTCCTTGATTTCGGCTGTCCCGATGGTTTTTTGAATTATTTCAGGTTTGTGCATGCCCTTCATAACTCCTTCGATAAAATCAAGTAATTCATATATTATCGTAAATCTCTTAATGCTTATCCCTTCAGATTCGGCCTTTTCCTTCGCAATTAAATCTACACGAACCCTGAATGCAAGTATAATAACACCGGTTTCAGCTGTGTTTGCAGTTGCTGTTGCAAGCATAACATCACTTTCAAGTACAGTTCCAACCCCCGAATGGATGATAGTAACTTTAACATCAGGATTTTCAATCTTAGTAAGCATGTTGTTGATAGCCTCGACCGAACCCTGAACGTCTCCCTTTATGATGACTTTCAATTCCTTTATTTCCTTGGAGGTTATAGCTTCCATCGTGTCCGGAATCTGGACCCTCTTTATGCTGGCTGTTTCTTCAATCCTCTTTAAATCAAGCCTTTTGGATGAGATTGATTTGGCGATTTCCTCGGTTTCAACAACATAAAATTTATCGCCTGCTGTCGGGACTTCGTCAAAGCCCATTATCTCGACAGGGTATGAAGGCAGGGCAATATTCATTTTATTGCCGTTCTCATCAAACATACCGCGGACTTTACCCATAGTAGTACCTACTACGAAATTATCTCCAATCTTGACGCTTCCTTTTTTGACTATGACTGTAGCTACGGCTCCCCGTCCTATATCCATTTTCGACTCGATTATAAATCCCACTCCCTTTTTATTAGGGTCAGCTTTAAGTTCCATCATCTCAGCCTGTAATAACAAAGCGTCAAGCAGATCCTGGATACCTATCTTCTTTAAAGCCGATATATTTACATAAATCGTTTCTCCTCCCCATTCCTCCCAGATCAGGCCGTATTCGGACAACTGCTGTTTTACCATGTCGACGCTGGCGTCTGGAAGGTCTATCTTGTTTACAGCTACAATGATCGGCACCCCGGCAGCTTTAGCATGATTAATGGCTTCTACAGTCTGCGGCTTTACACCATCGACAGCTGAAACGACAAGAATAACAATATCTGTTACATTAGCACCCCTGGCCCGCATCGCGGTAAAAGCTTCATGACCCGGTGTATCTATAAATGTGATATCACCCTTTGGCGTATGAACTCGGTACGCCCCTATATGCTGTGTAATACCCCCGCTTTCATGCTCTGCTATGGAAGAATCCCTGATTGCGTCAAGTAGTTTCGTTTTACCATGATCTACATGTCCCATTATCGTGACTACAGGTGACCTTGGTTCAAGGTCTTTGACATTATCATCTTCCTCTTTTATCTGTACTTCCTCTTTAAGACTTTTTACATTGACTTTGCAGTTGAATTCGGAAGCCACAATTGAAGCCGTATCAGAGTCGATCATATCATTGATTGTGACCTGCAATCCGAGGTCTAAGAGCTTTTGTATTATTTCACTTGCTTTAAGGTTCATTTTCTTGGCCAGGTCTGATATTTTGACAGCCTCACCTATTTCTATAGATTCCGGTATCGAAGCTTCACCTTTTCTGGATTTTTTCCTGATAGAATCTTCCATCTTCGAAAGGATTATAGCCTCTTCCCTATTCTTTGTCTTTTCCTTTATTTCAGCAGCGCTTCTTACTCTTCCGAAAAACATGCTTCTGTGCTTCCCCTTTCCAGCCTGCTCTTTCTCTATGACAGGAGTCGTAAGAAGACCTTGTCGGAACGGTGACTTTTCCCTGAAAGATCCACCCCCGGCGGTCTGAGATCCCCTCTCTCTCAGGAATTGTTGACCCTGCCTAGGTGGCCCGAACCCTCCACCCTCACGGTTGTCCTTGTTATAGCGCTGGTATTCGAACTTTCTCGGGGATTGGCCGGCCCCTGGCGACTTCGCTCCTTCTCTCGTTTTGGATTCCTTTTGCTGCGTCTGTGACGCTGTTTCGTCTTCATGTTTTGCCTTTTTAAGGGTTTTTTCACGTGCGGATTTAACTTCTGGCGCTTTTAGTGAGGTTTTTTCATCTTCGGTTTTTTTATCAGCAGCAATGGGGGCTTTCAACTTGATAATTTTTTTAATAATTTTCTTTTTTTGTTCTTCAGACATAAAAAGCCCTCCTATGTAAAAATGCAGTCTTTTTATTCATTACCGCCCATCTCCTCTTCTATATCGACATTATCCTCTATAACTTTCCAGATAACCATCGCTTCGTCAAGGCTTATTTCGCATTTACGGGCAAGGTCCTCAATAGAATACTCGATTATCTCAGCCACATCCTCAAAGCCGGCGTTTTTCAATATTTCAACCTGTCTTGGTTCAAATGGAAGCATTGAAATCGGGATCTGCTCTTCTTCAATGAACTCTACTTCCTCGTTCCCTGTAATACCCAGTATCTGATCGACTTCTTTCTGCTTCTCAGCGATCTTAATCTCATAATCTGAAAAAGGAACAAAACGTATACGCCAGCCAGTTATCTTTTCCAGCATACGCTGATGAACCCCCTTTTTGCCTATAAGCGGCGCAACAAATTCGTTTGGTACAACAACTAACGATTCTTTAGTTTCACTATTCAGATCAATATGATAGACCTCAGCGATCCTGTTTTTTAAGACCCTGGAAGCCATGATTACATTTTTGATAAGAATCTTGGGATCATCATTAGCCCTTATGATCTCGATCCTTTCAGATCCCAGTTCTGCTCTTATCGGTTTTATCCTGGAACCCTGCTTGCCAATTGTTACGCTGACAGGGTCAATCGAATCAACATTTGAATAGAGGACCACTTTTGTAACTTCTCCTGCTTTTCTTGCTATTGCACGAATTACAAAAGTACCATCTGAAATCTCCGGAATGTTTGCCCTCAGAAGCTGCCTGGCAAAATCTTCGCTGGCCCTCGAAAGGATAAGCTGGGATTCTTCCCTGCTTGAAACCTCGTTAACCTGAAGAAGAAGAGCCTTAAGAAAATCACCTCTTTCGAAAATCTCATCCGGAATAGTTTCTTCGGCTGGAAGAAAGGCTTCAGCTTCCTTCGGTTCAATGGCTACAAAATACCCGCTGTTTCTGCCTTCCATTCTCGATTTGACCTTACCTACAACGATTTCGCCGACTTTTCCCTTGAATTCGTTGTATATTATATCTTTCTGTATTTCGTTAACCTTCTGCTTTAATATCTGTTTAACAATTTGTGCTATCTGTCGCCCGAAGGTTTCAATTGGCAGGGGTATCTTTACCTTATCGCCTGGTTCTAGAGCCTTCTTTTTCGTGTAGTTTTTAGCATTTTCCGCACTTATCTGGGTTATTTCGTTCTCCACATTGTCTGAAATTTCTTTTATCTGGTTGATGGAAAGCTTTTTATCCATCTCAATTTCAACATTTTCATATTCCTTCCCGAATTTTCTTTTATAAACGCTTATCATTGCTTCTCGTAAAATCTGCGTCGCCAGGTCCTTGGATATTTTATTCTCTCTGGCGAATTCTGTTATATAATCCACTATTGCCATTGAACTTCCTCCACCTATAGATAATTCTTAATATTAAAATACAATTTAGCTCCTGCTACGTCACTCCACTCCATATTATAAGTGCCCCTTTCAGATGAAAATTCTATTGTTTCTCCTGAAAGCCTGGTAACCCGGCCTTGTATTACATTTTCCTTAAGGCCGAAAAAAGAAGGATTTTTAAGTGTAAATATCATCTCTCTATCCTGAAAAATTCCTAATTCTCGAAGTGAAGTTATCCTTCTATCAGCTCCCGGCGATTCAACAATCAGGTCATAGTTTTCAGAAAAATGCGCTACCTCAACATCAAGTCTTCGCAGCAGTACATTGGACAACCTGGCACAGTCATCCATCGATACATCTTCTCCTTTCCTGTATATGACAGCTTTGAGGGTCATTCCGTTCTTTGATGGAAGAATCTTCGCATCCACTAATATAAACCCGAAAGTTGTGATTGTATCTTCTGTAAGATCTAATATTTTATCCTTCATATATTTATCCGAATTAAAAAAAGGAGCCGGATTATCCGACTCCTCATTATCATCCTCATCCAATCACAGTATAATTTTAAACGACACCGGAAATTATGTCAATATTTTGCTTATGAATAAAAGAGGTTCACTAACTCCCTGTCTAACCTCCAGCTATCTCATCAAAAAGATAGACTTCCCCTGCAAATACCTGCCCGCTTTTAATGTTTCCCTTTAAAATATAGATTGTATGATTTTTTAAAATTGAGGCATAATGCCTGTAAACAGGCGGCGTAAAAACGACCTGAGTCATACCGCTTTTGTCGCAGATCAATCCGCGGGCCGAATTCTTCCCTTTTACCTTATATTGAAACATGTAAACAATGAATGTCCCATGGGCAAGTTCATGAAGGGAATCAAGATAATCAACACTGTAATTTTCAATCCTCCCGATAATCCTGTCTAAAGGATGGTTCGAAATATATGCATCTGTTGCCTCAAATTCTGACATGGAAGAAAACTTTTTTTTAATCATCCCTGAATTTTTAATGAAATAGCCGAGATCCGGACTGAATTCCTCTCTTTTGAAAAGACTCCGGGACCCGTCCCGGCCTTCCCGGCAGGAGAATTTGAATATAGCCTGAACACATGCAAGCAATTCTTCCATTTTAAAACTACTATCCCTGAAAGCGCCTGATTTTACAAGATTTTCAAGCGCTTTTTCATGTAAACCGAGAGGGACCATCCTGACTGAGAAATCAAGCATATCTTTGAAAAAACCATTCCTTTTTCTCTCAGATACAATTTCACTCGCCACTTCCCGGCTTAAATTCTTTACCACGGCCAAACCTGCCCGAACTTTCCCGTTCTCTTTAGAGAAACGCCTCAAGCTTCTGTTAATATCAACTGGAAGAACGGACCCGGGAGGTCCTTCTATCATTAGATCAATGAGTATCCTGTTGAGTTTATCTATTGAGAACATATTGCCATTCAGGTTTGCAAGGTAAAAATCGATGGGGCTATGGGCCTTGATATAAGCTAGGGAAAAAGCCAGGTATGCATGACCCAGCATTTGTGATTTTTTTACCACCTGGCCACCCTTTTCAACAAGAATACCAAAAAGTCTTAAAGCCGATTCTTCCCCGCTTCCTTTAGAAATGCATCCCCTTATAAACTCATTCTTAAATGAAAGTATGGCCTTATTGTTTTTATTTGTGATCGCATGAAGAAAATTTATCGATCCTTCCCAATCCATCCCAGCAGCCTCATGCATTATCAGGAGGACCTGTTCCTCATAAAGAATTAACCCGTAAGTATCCCAAGTAATTGGATTTGTTTCATGAGCCCTCGGTGAAACCCTGCCGTAATTCCTGTTATTCTCTCGCCTTGTGATATAATTAGATGCTGTGCCATTTTTTATTGAATCCTTTCTGTAAATAGCAATAACATCACCGAGTACTTTTATAGAATCGGCTGCCGACGATCTTAAATATTCCCTGATAGAGAAATTCTCAAGAATGAAAATACCATTAGTCCTTCCTTCCCTTATCATCAGGTATGTTTCCCTATCTTCATAATCAATAGTTTTTATTCCGGCAGATCTGCATCCCTCTTCAATAATTGATATCTGACTGCCTGATTTCATAATCACCCTGAAAAAGGGGCAGTAAATGCTGTCTTCACTTGTAAGGCCGGAATACCTGAATCTTCCGCCGTCAGTATACAATGGCGCAAGTTCTGAAATATTATCCCTTACAAGAACGATACTCTCTGTTTCATATTTAAAACCCCTGGCCAAGCTCTCAATAAGGCCGGCAGACCTTGGACGCCGGATAACTGCTGTCATATAAGCAGAATGCCCGGGCCCAAATTTAGAAGTTATGTAAGAATATATCAGCGATTGTCTTTTTCTGGATATTTCCAGTTCAAGGGTAAGAAGGAAATCAGTCCCGGGGGTAACCAACAACTCGGCTACAAGGCCATATTTTACAGGATCAATTTTGGTAAATCCAATCAGGTTCATGACAAGTGAGGACGGCAGAACTCCATTACCCGGTCCTTGAATGATCCCCTTGATTCTCATGAGGCATGCCAATTCATAAGCAAAAAGAAAATATGAGGAAAGCCCCCCGGCTTCGATCAAATTAAGCTCTGCTGCAAGTCTCTCAGAATATTGTATATCACCAGGATATTTTGACAGTTTTTTTTCACATATTTTTTTTAATCTAGTAAAACAGTTTTTGTATTCCGGCATTGGAAAGCTTCTGGCAATAAGATTATTCCCGATCATATCAAATAGCATTGATACATTTTCCAGGTAATCCTGATGATTTTTGAAATGATTTTTTATTTCCACAGCACCTTTCAGAGAATAATCGCATTCCCTTGATGGATCATATGGACCCGTTCCTGTAAAAAGCCGGTTAAAAACATCTCTGTCCCTGCTTAAATATCTGGCCTCACAGGTAGCAATTGGCCGGAGCGAATTCTCCTCTGCGATTTTAACCATTTCACGTAAAATGACTATTTTCTCAATACCTGTGTAATTGATCTCCAGAAAAAAATTCTCGCCGAATACATCGATATAGCGTTCGCAAATTTTTTTAATAAGCACTCTTTCATGCCTGCATGCATAAAATTCGGCACCTGCCAGTACAGCCAGTCCCTCTCGAAGGTTTGATAAAACACTGAGGGGTATGGGATCAAACATGCCTGCATGGTTCAATAGACCTATCCTGGCTGAAAGATCATTCAGGTTTAAAAGACCTTTCCTTTCAAGTGCAATAAGAAGTAAAGGGTAATGTCCCCTCCCGCTTAAACCTTTAACGATAATCTGGCAACCGAAAACCGGTTTTAAATTATATTTTACCGACCTGGAGGATAGCTCAATAAAACCTTTTATGCAATTCGTATCAGTAACGCAGCATCCGTCGAAACCGTTTTCAGCCGAATATCTAGTTATATCGTCAATTGTCAGGAAGGAGGAACAAAGGGAATATTCACTGTGGACATGAAAATTAATAAAACCCATTATTTCCTAATCGATTACGGGGATGCCGCCCCTCATGCGCATAATTCTACCTCACAAGAAAAGTTTCTTCTCCGGTCTTAATCATTATAATACCATTATCCTTGGAAAAGAAAATCTGACAGGCTTGATCCAGAAGCTTAAGTTCCCCACTGATCACATTGTAATAAGACTTATCCATGAATGGATCGCTGAATTTATTGTAATATTTGATAAGTTTAAAAGACATGTTTTCGCCGATTTCGAAGGTTTTGTTAAATACCGGAGCAGATGGAAGTATATCAGGCATGGATGGAAAGGTTCTCTCGTAGGCTCCATCTCTCATTTCACTCAAATAAATATTGCCATTGGTTAACAGGAACATGCGTATAGAGTAGATAAACTTTTCATTGGATAATTTCATAATAACAAGCCAGTTCAGTATAAATTTATCGATAGTCTCACTTGTTCTCGGAATTTCTATTTTCAAGGAAATATCTATAGCATTGCTCTTGTCAGATACAAGGCTTTCGCTGTAATTAGGAACCACCGGAAAATAAAGCACATCAGGTATATGAACACAGTAAGAAGCACCGACAGGCAGTAATAATAAAAATACCTGAAGAAAGAATGCATAGCTTCTATTTTTCATGGTCATATTCGGTATATTCTCCTATGTCATTTTGAAAACTCTCTATAGTCGATGATGCAAGTTTAGAAGTAAATTCCTTCTTATCATTGAAGACTGCGCTGTATTTTTCATAGACTTCAGCAGTTTTTTCACGCTGGCCAGTATCCTCGTATATTTTAGCCAGTAAAAGGACGACTCTTGCATCATTAGGATTTTTTTTGAGGTAATCGTTGCTCATATCAATGGCCATATCCCATTCCTTTCTTTCTATATGAATTCTAATAAGACCAATCATGGTATATTTATTGGATGTTGTTGCCATAACTTCCAGGTAGATTTTTTCTGCCTCATCAATTTTTCCTATCTTCAGGTAACAATCCGCCAGTCTTGTCTGTATTCTGTCATTATTCGGTTCTTTAGATAAAATTTTCTTCCAGTATTTTATTGCGTCCCTGAAGCTTTTCTTGCCGCGAAGAGAATCTGCTATACCGTAAAGCGCATAAAAATTATTCCTGTCTATTTCAATAGCCTTCTGATAGTACCCGATAGCCTTGTCGAATTGTTTCCATGTCCTGTAAATATTACCGACCATGGTAAGAATGTTTATAAATTTCGGGTTTATTTCAAGAAGAGTTTTCCAGTATTCAAGCGCTTTGTTAAACTTCTTGTTTTTATAATAAAGATCACCTATACCCATAAGTGCAAATTTATTTTTCGGATTCATATCAAGTGACATCAGATAATATTTCTCCGCGTTTATATAATCGTTTTTTTTCCTATAAGCATCAGCTATCCTTGTCGTAACAAGATAATCATTTGGATCAATTTTCAGAACTTCAAACCAGAATTCCAGAGCCTTGTCCCAATCTTTTAAACCCCTGTAGCTATCAGCTAATCCTAGCAGCGCCTTCTTATTATCCTTATCGAGCTTCAGTATATCCTTAAAATAGGGTATTGCTTCTTCAAAATATAACTGCTCTCTCTGGCAGTCCCCTATACCCTGAAGAGCTTCCACAACCTGAGGGCTGTTTGTTTCACCCGATGACTTTAATTCAGTAA
>CAYPRX010000105.1:0-7320 GCA_964413265.1 uncultured Brevinematales bacterium | reverse complement strand
TTTTCTAATTGCCCGGGCAACTTCATAACCATCCATTACAGGTAGTTGAATGTCGAGCAGAATAAGATTTGGCTTGATTTGAACGGCCAGATCAATACCTTCCTTACCATTATGCGCCCTGGTAACTTCAAAGCCGTTTTTACTCAGAATAAAGTTGACCAAATAAAAATTCTGGTTGTTGTCTTCGATGTAAAGAATTCTCGCATTCATACAACTCTCCTGTAAATCGGTAATGTAAAACTGAACGTACTTCCTTCGCCCAGAACGCTTTGCGCCTGGATGTTTCCGCCCATCAAATCCACGAGTTTCTTGCAGATTGAAAGTCCCAGCCCTGTGCCCTCAAACTGTCGGGTCAGCCCGGTATTAACCTGCCGGAAGGGTTTGAATAGATTATCCATATCTTCTTTCTTAATGCCGATTCCGGTGTCTGTAACCTGGAATAAAACCTGCTTTTCCCTCTGTGAGCATTTAATACCGACATAACCCTGTTCGGAAAACTTGACGGCATTTCCCGCCAGGTTGATCAGTATTTGTTCGATACGTCTCCGGTCTCCTTTGATGGTTCCGATCTGTGGCTCAATTTCTACTTTAAGAGTAAGGTTCTTTTTTTCAGCCAAGGGTTTTATAGTCTTGGCAACTTTTTCAATCGCTGACCGTAGATCGAATGTTTCGTAGGAGAACTGCATCTGGCCGGCTTCAATTTTCGAAATGTCCAATATATCATTGATTAGAGTAAGCAGATGCTCCGAACTGCTGCAAACCATCCCAATCTGTTTTTCCTGCTCCTCATTCAGTGGTCCGGCCATACCCTGCAGAAGTATTCCTGAGAACCCGATGATGGAATTGAGAGGCGTCCGTAATTCATGGGACATGGTAGCGAGAAAGGCCGACTTAAGCCGGTCGGCCGATTCGGCCATTTCCTTTGCTTGCAGGAGTTCTCGGGTCCGTTCATTTATACGGCGTTCTAATTCGTTTCTTTCATTTTTCAGAGTCGCTACAGCTATATTCCTCTCATTTCTGGATCGTATGGCCGTCAGGCCATGAGAAATGGCTTTTCCAAGCTGATCTAGAAGTTCTACCTCGGTGGAGTCGAAAGCGTCAATTTCATCCGCGTAAACCACGAGAACACCGAAGATACTTTTATCCATAATAAGCGGGATCGCCATGACCGATTTGTAATTACGTGTATTAAAAGCTTTTTTCCAGACTGCAAAATTCGGATTATTCAGGAGGTCTCGTCCGATAGAAGGCTTCCGGGTACGGATTGCAGTTCCTGCAGATCCCCGGCCGTATTTATTATTACCCCAGCTGACGGTAATAAGATCCAGAAAACCTTTCCCTGATCCCGCGAATGTTACAGGCTTGACAGTTTTCCTGACGTCGTTTTCAGCTCTGCCAATCCAGGCCATTTGATAACCGGCGGATTCAACGGCTATACGGCATATTTCTGATAATAAAGTTTGTTCATCAGTGGCATAAATAACAGCCCTGTTACATTGGGAAAAAAGGTGGAGACCCCTGTTTTTCTGCTGCAGAGTGGCTTCAGAGATAATTCTCCGCCGAATTTCAAAAGCACGCCCGCTACTGATAAGAAGTATCTGAAAAAGCATAACTGATATCAGGGAAGATAAGAAAAAGCCGGTTAAAAAGGGAAGGGACTTTAGGGGAAAAAAACTTGGCCATCCGGCAAGGGGTATTGCAGCAATCTGCCAGCTTCCTGAAGGCAGAGGAATATCCATTGTTATGGGATCGGAGGAAAAGATTTGCTTATCACCCCAAAAAACATCCCCCTGAGGACCTGTCCCGTCTATTCCGCGGATTGCAATCCGCAGATTATTACTATCCGGATCAATTCCAGCCTGATTTAGGAGTAAAGTGAAATTGATAACCGTGGACGCAATTCCCCAATAGTATTGATTATTCTGAAGAAAAATCGGCGTGCGCCCGATGATGCCGATTCCTCCCTGTACCAGTTGAATAGGACCAGCAACTACCGTGCGTTTTTCTGAAATCGCCTTGAGGACTGCGCCATATTGATTGGGAACATTGGAATAAGCCAAACCCAGCGCCTCCTCATTACCAGCCAGGGGGTAAATGAACCGGATTATATTATCCGGTGCCAGTGCGACATTTCTTATCAATCCGCTGTGTCCTTTCAGTTCTCTTGCCAACGCCATGAACTGGTCATGCCGTATTCCCCCCTGAATACGAACAAGATCGGCAAGTCCCTGCGATAAACTGATATTAGCAAAGAGTTCCCGACTGAGATTGCTCCGGATATGATCGATTTTCAGAGCAACTTGATCGCGCTGGCGGCTGATATCCGCATTATATTGAAGAAAAGATATAAAGTAACTCAAGGCACTTCCTACAATAAAAATTATGAAAGCAATTAAAATCGGACGAATTATACTTGATAAATTATGTCTGCTGTTGTCAAGAGGACTATAACGGATATGATTTTCGCCATTTAGTTTGAAGGATATAGTGTCTGAGTTTTCATTATTTCCCGATATATTCCTTTTCTGTTTTATACTTTTTTTCATAAAATCTCCCTCTTCAGCAAATCTTTGACCGGGGTTGAATGAAAGATATTAAAATTGAATGAATAAGTTTGCACTATATAGCTGTTATTACGGCATCTTTCCGGTTTGTTTTTGAAATAGATAAGTGTTCTGTCAATGAATTTTTTGATCCATAACATTACAATTTTCATATTTGTTTTCCCCTCAACTTTTCACTCCACAATCAAAAAGCAAGGGAAATCATGTCATTACAATAAATAAAGCATCGACTTATTATTCTATTAAATTAAATAACATCAGCAATCATAAAGAATTACACATGACCTCACCCCCATATTTTAGTCCAGTTTATAAGTTATTCCATTAATGGCCCTTGTCAAAGAAGATTTTGCTGCCAAAAACACAGCATCTGGGGCCGGTGGTCGGTAAACCGGCGAGAAGTGAGATCTTAACGTATTATATTCCATCCTCCATCTCTTTGTCAATACTTTTTTTCGACAAATTTCTTGCAAAAGTTAAAATGTCACATGCTACGAAAATAGAAATGTCACCTCTTAAAATAAAGCAATCCAATTTTTATGAGAGGGTTGCTGATGAAAGGGGTGATACAGATGACATTAAAGGCACAAAGGAGATGTAAGATTTTAGAAATGGTGATCCAGGATAAGATTTTAGAAAAAGATGCAGCATGATTGCTAGGAATCACGTCACGGCAGGTTATCCGCATATTAATAAAATATCTCAAAGAGGGAGATGAATCGCTTAACCATAAACTGATCGGAAAGCCCAGCAATCACAGGATTAAAGGATTAATTAGAGAAAACATTATGGATATTGTAAGAGAAAAATATAAAGGGTTAAAGCCCACATTTATATCCGAAAAACTTTATAAGGATGACCATATTATCATTAATGCCAACCCAACATACTTCGCCTATGGATGTTGGAAGAAGGGTTGTGGGAAAAGATCAGGAAAGCTGCGGTACACCGAACTAAGAGGCCAAGGAAAAAACATTTTGGTGAAATGCTTCAAATGGATGGGAGTATCCACGACTGGTTAGGCATCGGTAAAGATTATTGTCTTATGAACGTTTTAGATGACGCTACAGGCGCATCCTACGGTCTTTTAGATAATGGTGAAACAACATTTATCGCTCCGTAGGTTCTCTTTGATTGGATAAACAAATACGGTATTCCTAACTCAATTTATTCAGACTATAAGAGCTTGTTTTATACAGGCAGGGAATTTACGATCGAGGAACAGCTCGCTGGAATTCCTGCCCTAACAGAATTTGGGAGGGTATGTTACAGTCTGGGTATTGAAATGATATTTGCCTCCAGTGCTCAGGCAAAGGGAAGGTTTGAGAGGTGGAATGGCATACACCAGGATAGATTGATAGTAGAAATGAAACTAAAAAACATTAAGGATATTGATACTGCAAACAGGTTTCTTAAGGGATATTATTGGGAAAAGAACAATAGTAAATTCTCTAAAAAACCTTTATCGCCTGACGATCTTCATGTGGTATTGACTAAAGAACAGGATTTAAGAAACTATGTCTGTTATTACAGAGAATGTAAAGTTTATAGAGATTTTACAGTAAGATTGAATAACAGGTTCTTACAGATTAGGGCAAATCAACATATAGAAGTCAAACCTGGTGATAAGGTCATGGTAAAAACACGGCTTGATTGGTCACTCCATGTGTTTAAGAATAATGTGGAATTAAACTGCCATGAAATTAATGAATATGGCTACAAAATATCAGCATGAAATGTGACATTTCTATTTTCGTGACACGAAGAGATGTAATTTATGTTGACATGTCCTGATAAGGTTGATAAAATGTTGACAGAATGCATTAGGGCTTGGATTTTTGGAGTTTCTGTATGCCAAATGAGAGATCCCAGATAAATTCTGGGAGTAAAAAAATATGCTTAAAAAGGTTTTGTTTTTAATTTTTATTCCCCTGTCTCTCCTGGTTTCCTGCAGTTCCAGAGAGACGGGAATAAGGGAGAACAAGGCAAATGTCGAGATAGTACAGCCCATAGGCCCGAAAAAGAAAGTGGCAGTAGTCGAATTCACAGTCGAACCGGTATATGGGAAAAGAAGGCTCGGCAATGCCTCATCAAGCATCCTGATTTCAGACCTTCAGAGCACGGGCAGGTTCATTATCGTAGAAAGGGAGCGCCTCTCCTCCATTATAGACGAACAAAAGCTGTCCCTTACGGGCATGGAGGATACGTCTACGGCGGTTTCAGTCGGAACACTCGCGGGTGCGGATGCGATCATTACCGGAAGCGTTACGAAATTCGGAGTCAATATAACCTCCTCCGAGGTCATCATCGGCAGCAGCAAGGTCCAGACAGCAAGCGCTGAAGTAAATGTCAGGCTGATTGATGTCTCGACGGGAACTGTGGTCCTAGCCCAGACCGGGGAAGGGAAAGCAGAGAAGAGCTATTCCTCATTCCTCGGAATCGGTTCCACAGGCGGCTACGATGAGGCACTTGAAGGGGACGCTTTGAATGCGGCCATACAGGACGTAGTTGATAAAATCGTTATATCTCTTGATAAAATTCCATGGAGCTGCCGCATCGCAAAAAAGGTTAACCAGGAAACGGTTATTATCGACGCCGGACAGGGCTCAAACCTTGCAGTGGGGACCATCCTGAAGGTCTTCAGGCGCGGGGAGGCTGTAATAAGCCCGGGTACCGGTGAAATCATCGGCTATTCTGAAGAATCGACCGGGTCTCTCGAAGTAACGGCTTTTTTCGGAGAAAACGGTTCATACTGCAAGATAATTTCAGATAACGGCATGAAAGAGGGAAATTTATGCAGATTAAAATAACGAAAGAAATTTTACTGCTTATTTTCGCTCTAGCTCTGGCAGGCTGTGCGACAAAGGCGGAGATAAACTGGCATCCCCCGGTCAATGTCGCCGTCCTTCCCTTCGACAATATAACTATGGATGAAAACGGCCCTGTGCTTGCAAGGCTCATTTTCATCGAGCATATTTCGAATATGGGGTATAACGTGCAGGACCCCAGGCATACCGATGAGATTCTGAGGAACCTTGGCATAACATACGGAGGACAGCTCGGCAGCATAACCCCGCAGGAGCTGGTCCAAAAGCTAGGTGTTGACGGTCTTTTTTACGGAACGGTGCTAAAATTCGAATATACCGTCGGTCTTCTCAATACTACAAAATATGTGAGACTTAAAGCCAAATTCATAGACGGCTGGCGCAATCTCTGCCTGTGGGAAAACGAAAGCGGTGTCGAGGAAACAAAAAGCAGGCTGGCATTTATCGGCGAAAAACCGGAGAACATTTTAAATGACACCGCAACTGACATCGGAAGGGATCTTATAAATAAGGCGATCGCATATTCCCTCAAGGACCTGCTTGGCCATCCCCTTTACAATCAGTCCGACCAGACTGTTTCCCAGACCCTTAAGACACTGCCTGACTGCCAGCCCGGGTATGTGCCTCCAGCTCAGTGAACAAACCTGCGCATATTGGTCAGAGGGTGGGTTCAGGGGGATCGGATTGTCATACCTGATATATAGATACATAACTTTTTGAATAATTTCAACGACACATAGCCGACAGATTGAAATAGGGATTTTTCCGTATTTTTTATTATCTTTTTTAAAATGTGTTAAAAATATTATACTTTATCAGTGGATTTCTCTAATTACTGAACCTTGTGTTAACACATCGCCGACCAATCGCAAGACAAACTGGTTCATGGCATTTTCCCATTTATGAATCGGCATCGTCCCTTCCTTAGATATATTTCTCAATAACAGGAAAAGCAGATTATAATATCACATCTTTCCCGCAAGCGTGCTAAGGAAGAGCTTGGCGTTATGTGGCGAGAGGGTAATTCGGGTGAATATTTCAATGCCCTCCCTGCCCGGAGTGATTATACCGAAGTCAAAGAGGAACTCCTCGGATGAGACTTGTTTATAAGGGAAAAGTTCGAATAACTGATTCTATTCGCAGTCTCCCTTAATTTTATTGGAATGTTCTTTATTCTTTTATCATAGAATGCTTAATGACAGGGGTAACATTATTGCATCAAAAATAAATTATTTCCTATAAATTAGCGGGAAATCCTCAGGTGATTCGAGAGAATCTATGTCAATATCTATATCCAGATCAGGCCAGTGATACTGCTTTTGATCGATCCGCTTTACATTTAAAATCTGCTCAATAGTCGCTTCTTTAAAGTCGGGAAAATCATTAAATGAGGCGAAATATTCCCTATTGTCTATAAGAATCCAGAATCCCATCCGCTCTATATTTGTTATTTCAAATTCCAAAGTGCCTGTCCCATTCTTCGATGAAATCATTTCTTCTCTCCCTAATAATGCTTCTCAAATATGTAAGTTCAGATTCCGGAATACCGTAATATATCGCAATTTCTATCTCACGCTCAGGCCAGAATTTAGCACTGCCATCAGGTGATTCAATATGCACATAACGCCTTCTCTCTTCTCTGCTGTTGAAGAAAAAACGGTATTTCCCTATTCTAAAAATCGTCGGCATTATTATCTCGATTTTGCAATCATTTTATAATATTCTATATTTTTTTTACAGTCAATATTTCCCCTTCATCAATATCACCCAGGGAGTAACCAGAGCAAATTTCAATAAAACGGAAATGAAGAACACAATTTTGAGAATAGCATTAATCTTTCACTTTACCACAATTTTGGGAAAAAGTTCTTGTTATATTGTATTTCTTTCATAAAAATATAAAGCAGGTACTTCCAGGGCCTTCCGGATGC
>CAYPRX010000104.1:0-2241 GCA_964413265.1 uncultured Brevinematales bacterium | reverse complement strand
ACCTGCTGTATGCATACCTCGAGCTCAGGATCAAATATTACCCTAACGGCTTTGACAATGGTCTCGTGATAGAGCCCTACGTTAATGCATTCTACAATTTCTCAGACCTTCTTTTCCATAACAATACCTACTATTTCGACGGGGGAAACTATTATGATGTGGATTTGACACCCAGCATCGGCATAGATATCGGTTTTATCATAAACTGATGATTCAGCTCTCCTCTATTTCTCTCAAAGCAGAAAAAAATCATTTTAATTCCGGCAAATTTATTTTACCGCATCCCGGAATTTAATTAATTTTCAAGAAAATTGTTTTTTATTTAACAAAATAACAAAAATATTTAACTGATATAGGTCTAATTTTTCCAAGGTCATATTTCAAAAATTCATACATTAAATAATGTTTATTCATCCTTAAGCGATATTTTGATTTATAAAGGCATTAAAAGTGTAACTGAAATACCTGAAAAACTATCTACATAAAATTTGATTTTTTAGTAACAAAGTTTATTGAGAAATCAGGTTAATATGTATATAATAAAACTAATAACATCCAGCGTATTATGAAGGTGATATCTTGCATCAGCAAGCAGATTAAAAAATAATGAAGATTAGGTAAAATGTTTAAAAAAGGAATATTTACAAACATTTTTTTAAGCGCAAATGCCGTCCTCGTAGACCTTTCTATAATTAAGCTGTTAATTCACCTCCTCACACTTCAAAATTACGGTTATTTAGGGGATGAATTCTACTATATATCCGCATCGAAGCATCTGAGTTTCGGGTTCGTGGACCTGCCGCCTCTCGCACCCATTTTCATGGCGGTGACACGGTTTTTATTCGGAGAATCGCAGATCGCAATACATATATTTCCAGCAATAGCCGGCTCTCTTACGGTATTTTTCACAGGCCTTTTGACGAGGGAATTAGGTGGAAGACGCTTTGCCGAGTTACTGTCTTGCCTGATGGTTATAGCTGCTCCGGCGTGGCTGGCCATGAATTCAGCCTTCACTTATGATCCCTTTGATAATCTTTTTTCATCTGTTTTCTTTCTCGAGACTGCACGGCTTCTAAAAAATGAAACAAGGGGAAAATGGATAATGCTTGGTATAATAGCCGGGGCAGGAATAATGACAAAACTTACAATGATTTTTATCTGCTCTGGTTTTGTTACAGCCCTTTTGTTAACTAAACGCCGCATTGTATTTCTCAGTCTCTATCCCTGGATTGCGGCTATCATAGCTTTTACCATCTGTGTCCCATTTTTAATATGGCAATACTTCCATGGTTTTCCCTTACTGATTTATCTTCATAACTATTCACTGATAATGCCTCATCCACAGCCTTATCAGTTCCTTTCAGAACAGGCATTATATTTAAATCCCGTGGCTTGCCCGGTATGGCTGATCGGGATCTATTATCTGATTTTTAAGCACGAGGAAAAAAACCACCTTATACTTGGTCTGGTTTACCCTTTATTATTCCTCCTGATTGCTGTGATATTGAGACTTGAAGTCAGGCAAATAATTCCGGCATGTTTTCCGATCCTGGCCGGAGGCGCTGTTTTTTTTGAAAAGAAAATCATAACTAGTAAATGGAGTTTCCTGAAGCCGGCATTCTGCATCTTATTAGCAGCATTCGGGATATTAAGCCTACCCAGGGTCCTGCCGGTATTATCCCTCGCGGGAATGGAAAAATATTATAACAGAAATCCGGCATTTAATAATGCAATTAAGCAGGGAAGTGCGGACAGTTTTTCAGATATACCCCTGATATTCAGTTACAGGCTTGGATGGCCTGAGATGGTTCACAGCGTGGCGGATATTTATTACAGTTTACCTCAGACTGAGAGGCAAAAATGTGTTATTTATACAGGCACTTATTCAGAAGCAGGAGCAGTTGACCTGATAGGAAAATCTTTCGGCCTTCCGGGGGCCATCTGCAACCATCTTTCCTACCAGTTCTGGGGTCCCGGGGATAATGCAGCAGAGTGGGCAATAGTAATCGGTTCCCGTTTCAGTTATAAATTACTGTATAAAATTTTCAATGACGTTTCCTTCATTTCAACAATCAACACAAACAGGCTTTATGTATCTTTTGAGCGTAATATTCCGGTTTTCGTCTGCCATGGGCCGAAGAAAAATATAAGGGACATATGGCCTGAGCTTCAATATTTCTATTAATGACAAAGATTGAGAGGAGAAGTTATGTTTTTCGATGGAATAATAATCGGTTTATC
>CAYPRX010000103.1:0-5532 GCA_964413265.1 uncultured Brevinematales bacterium | reverse complement strand
CAATTTAAAGTGTATAGCTGCTATACACTTTTTACAGTCAAATTAAAACAATATATTTTACAGCCGATAAAGTTGCAACACAAAAAATAATTAATGTGTCATGAAAATAGAAATGTCCTGTTTTTATAAAAATTAAAATGTCCGCTTTTTAAGCAGATATTCTATAACCATATTCATTAATTTCATAGCAATTCAATTCCACATTTTTCTTGGACATATGCAAAGATCCATCAAGCCATGTTTTTACCATGACCTTATCACCAGGCTTTACTTCTATTGTCTGTTTTGATGTTATCTGTAATAGTCTGTTATTTAATCTGACTGTAAAATCCTTATAGACTTTACATTCTCTATAATAACAGACATAGTTCCTTAAATCCTGTTCTTTAGTCAAAGCTATATGAAAGTCTTCCGTCTTTAAAGGTTTTTTACCGAATTTACGATTATTCTTTTCCCAATAATACTCCTTGAGAAACCGGTTTGCGGTTTCTATATCCTGAATTTTCTTCAGTTTCATTTCAGCGATCAGTCTGTCCTGGTGGACCCCATTCCATCTTTCAACTCTTCCTTTTGCCTGAGCGCTGGAGGCAAACATAATTTCAATACCAAGACTGTAGCATACCCTTCCAAATTCTGTTAGGGCAGGAATCCCAGCGAGCTGCTCTTCGATGGTCGATTCCCTGCCTGTATAAAACAAGCTCTTGTAGTCTGAATAAATTGAGCTGGGAATACCGTATTTGTTTATCCAATCAAACAAGACCGTCATAGCGATAAACGTTGTTTCACCATAATCTAAAAGACCGTAGGATATGCCTGTAGCATCGTCTACAACGTTCATAAGACAGTAATCCTTACCGGTGTCGAACCAATCGTGGATACTCCCATCAATTTGAAGCATTTCACCAAAATGTTCTTTCCTGGGCCTCTTAGAACGATGCACAGCTCCTTTTCTAACCTTCTCCCACAAACCCTCTTCCAGCATCCATAAGCGTAGTGTATTTGGAACCATTTGAATGTGATGTTCTTCATACAGTTTTTCAGCTATGAAAGTTGGTTTAAACCCTCTATATTCTCTTCTGACTATATCCATAATCGATTGTTTGTAACCTCTATCAAGTCTATGATTTCCAGGTTTCCCTATTAAACCATGGTTTAATTTCTCATCACCGCCATTTTTGTATTTACACAGTACCCTTCTGACTTGCCGTTCGCAAATAGACAATAATTCAGCTGCTTTTATTTGGGTAATCTGTTTTAATATTAACATTTCCATAACTTTTGACCTTTTCTGCCCTTTTGTTGTCATAATTAATGTTCCCTTCATATCCGACTCCTTTTAAAAGTCGGTTATTTTAAACAGGACATTTCTATTTTTAAAGAATAGGACATTTTAATTTTTATAAGACACAATCTGTTTTTTGCTTTATAAATATTATGTTTTTTTTTAAACCTGAAGTACAATATTAACCTTATTAGGAAGGAAAACTTCAGGGAAACAATGACTATTTTTATTAAAAAATATAACAAAATTTTTATCCTTTCATTTTTAATATTGTTTGTCATCATTTTTTTTGCCGCACGGATACCTTTCTATTCGTCGAACTGGGATGGCACTGACCGTAATGGCCATGATGCGGATATTTTCATAAATCATCCAAAGAAACCTGATTATTTATTAATTGCTAGGATTCAAGGAGTTAATAAATATGCGAGCCCCTACGGGCACCCTGCCGGGCCTTATGAGCTTTTTGCAGAGACAGGCGAATTGTTTAAGGCCTTTATCCCTCTTAACATATTACCGCACCAGCAAATTGTTACAGATTTAAAGATAATTGCCTCATTATTCCAGCTTTTAATTTTTTTACTTATTTTTTTAATATTATTCCTTGAAAAAAGTGAGAATTTTATTAAAACTCTGACCTGCCTGCTTATTTTATTAATTTTATCTCTGACTCCAATATCCTTATACAGCAGTAATGAATTTCAGATAGACAGCATCTGGGGCATATTTATGATCGGCTTATTAATGTTTTCAATTTACATCTATCATTTCAAGGATAAATACCCCTATATTTTAAGAGTTTTATTATTATTCTTTGCTTCAGCATTTTTAGGCCTGGGAAAAAATGAATGGGGTGCGATGCTGTTATTGTCTGTTATTACATTTTTAGTATCCTATCCAATTATCAAAAAAATATTCAAGTTAGATGAAAAAAGGAATTATTTACCTTTATGCCTGACAATCTTTACAGGAACAGTTTCAGGTACTTTTATTAATTATTTGATCAATCCTATGCTATATATCTCCGGCTGGAGTTTAATACAGACTATGTTATTCAGCTTTACCTTATATGGCAATCAGGGATATCACTTCTGGTTGCAGCAGTTTAAAGCAAGGCTGCCTTATACATTACCGGTACTTTTAATTATCGCTTTTCAAACTGCGGTAATGATCAGATTATTTATAAAAAAGGATGAAAATACCGGATTTCACCTTTTTTACTATTTGATTTCTTCATTGCAATTTATTGGCTACTTTCTGTCATCCTGGGGAGATTTCTCACGGTATTTTGCCCCATCTTTCACTGCTTTCATGTTTTCTTTGATAATCACTTTATTAAAAACTGATACTCCCAGATGGGTCCTTGAAATGACTGCAGTATTTATTTTTCTTATAATTTCAGTGAACCTGCATTACGATGGACCGCTTTACCAGAAATCACAAAATAATCGTTTCAATGTTTTGAGGAAGTGGGGGGAAGTAGATTCAAAATTTGGTGTTATACCATTAATGGATGCAGGTGATCTGTTTGACAGGAACAATATTGATTTCGTACATTGCGGAATGGGTTTAGATGGTGCTAAAAGTTTGATTAAAAAATATGAAAAGGAAATGCCGACTTATGACTGAGTCCCTGTCTGAAAATAAAATAAAGTTGATCAATTACATGGATGGTTTGGCTGAAAAAAGAGCACAGTATATCAGAAAAAATAGTTATTACTATAAAGACCTGGTACGCTTTTTCAAATACAATATCCCTGAAGGAAGCAGTATTCTGGAGCTTGGCTGTGGCATCGGGAATATACTGGCATCTTTAAAGCCTTCAAGAGGTGTCGGGCTTGATATTTCTTCCAGGATGATCGAAATAGCCAAATCTGAGCATCCCCGGCTTGATTTTTTTCAAATGGATATCGAAACCTTTACCCTGGATGAAAAGTTTGATTTTATAATAATTTCTGATACTCTGGGTTATCTCGAAGATATTCAGAGCATGATCGCCAGTATGAAAAGAGTCTGCCGCAGTAATACCCGTATAATAATAACCTATCATAATTTCCTGTGGCAGCCCGTTCTGGCACTGGTTGAATTCCTGGGGCTGAAAATGCCCCGGCTCCGGCTGAACTGGCTCAATGAACAGGATATTTCAAATCTCCTCTACATAGAGAATTTCGATATAATCAAGAAGGGCAGGAGGTTACTATTTCCAAAATATTTGCCTTTCATGTCATGGTTTATAAACAGATTTGTAGCATACCTCCCTCTTATTAACAGTTTTTGCCTGACCGGTTATACGATAGCCAGGCTGATCGATAAACAGGATTCTCAGAAAAGCGTAAGCGTTATAATACCTGCAAGAAATGAAAAGGGAAATATTGAAAATGCAGTAAAAAGGATTCCCTGCATGGGAAGCCATACTGAGATCATCTTTATTGAGGGTAATTCCACTGACGGCACCTTCAAGGAAATACAGCGCATCTTTAAAAAATACAAGGATAAAACAGATATCAAATTTGCAAAGCAGAACGGAAAGGGAAAGGGTGACGCCGTAAGGAAAGGATTTGAAATGGCAGCGGGCGAGATTTTGATGATCCTCGATGCTGATCTTACAGTGCCTCCCGAAGACCTTCCAAAGTTTTATAATGCAATTTGTTCGGGGAAGGGGGAATTTATAAATGGATCCCGGCTTGTCTACCCTCTTGAAAACAGATCCATGAGAACTCTGAATATTTTCGGCAACAAATTTTTTTCAATTATGTTTTCATGGCTTCTCGGGCAAAAATTAAAGGATACTCTCTGCGGTACAAAAGTGATCTCAAAGAGCAACTGGGAAAAGCTCTCCGCAAACAGAGAATATTTCGGCGATTTCGATCCTTTCGGCGATTTCGACCTCATTTTCGGAGCAACTAAACTGAACCTTAAAATAGTCGAGGTTCCTATCCGTTATAAAACAAGAGAATACGGCAACACCAATATTTCCCGCTTCCGCCATGGCTGGCTGCTCTTAAAAATGCTGATTTTCGCTATGAATAAAATAAAGTTTATATAAGAAGGGTATATGATTTATAAGATTTTGCTTTTTACAGGAATTGTATTCAATGTTATGGCCCAGCTTCTCCTTAAAACCGGAATGAAGGGTCTGGATATCATGCAGACAAATCAATCACTGATATTCAAAATAAAGAAATTTGCTCTCAATCCGTTTTTCTGGGGTTCTCTTTTTTGCTATGGAATCGGATTCCTTATTTATTCCATAGTAATTTCCAAGGTAGAATTGAGTAAGGCATATCCTGTTGCAAGCGTAACGGCGATCATCCTTATCTTTATCATTTCGGTTATCTTTGTAAATGAATCATTTAATTTCCAGAAGGCTGCCGGAGTCACATTATGCATTGCCGGAATACTTATCATACTCTGGTAGAATTATTACAGTATTTACATTATCTGAACTGCAAAGGAATTTGAAATGGATGAACAAAGAAGAATCGAAAATGAAATTTCTCATGGTAAATTTATTGCGAAAAGGGGGGAAGAAATCTGGAACTGGTCTTCACCGGCGGGGATTCTTAGATGGAAAAGAAGGATTGAACTTTTCAAGGAATTTCTTGGAAATAATAAAAAGAATGTGCTTGAAATAGGATGCGGGACAGGATTATTTACTGAAGAAATTGTTAAAACAGATAACTATGTAACTGCTGTCGATATTTCTAATGAGTTGCTTGAAATTGCAAAAAAAAGGGTAAAGGCATTGAATGTAAATTTTTTACAGGAAAATGCATGTGACACTAAATTTCCAGATAATTCATATGATTTTATTATAGGAAGTTCAATTTTACACCATCTTAACATAAATTCAGCATTAAAGGAGTTTTCAAGGCTTCTAAAACCTGGGGGCTGGTTAATGTTTACAGAACCGAACATGATGAACCCGCAGATCGCTCTCCAGAAAAACATTCCATTCTTAAAAAAAATTTCAGGAGACTCGCCCGACGAAACTGCCTTTATCAGGTGGTCGCTTAAGAAAAAAATAATTCATTCCGGTTTTCAGAATGTAACAGTAACACCGTTCGATTTTATGCACCCTGCTGTCCCAAAATCACTGATAAAAATAACGGGACCCCTGTTTAATTTTTTTGAAAAAATTCCTTTAGTCAGAGAAATAGCAGGCTCACTTATAATTAAGGCATCAAAAGATTGAGCCGGACTTTCAAAGCGATTTTGACAATTATGATTGTCTATTTTAGAATTTATCA
>CAYPRX010000102.1:0-2178 GCA_964413265.1 uncultured Brevinematales bacterium | reverse complement strand
GCCATGACGCCTGGGATCTGCTTCCGAAGATAAAATGCCCGACATTGGTCATACATGGCTCGGATGACAGGGTAAATCCCACGAGGAACTCTGATCTTCTCGTTGAATCAATCCACGGTTCAATAAAGAAGATTGTCCCGGGCGGCCGCCATGGGTTTTTGCAGGAATTTAAAAAGGAATGCCTGGAAATTATAATTGGTTTCCTGAAGGCCAATATAATCGCGGAATAAGATCGTTTGCATTGATTTACCCCCGTTAAGATGCCTTTCAGATAAAGGAATGAATCCCGGAACCCGTTACTGCCAAATTATAAAGGTTTGGTGAATTTAAATTAATATATTATCAACATGATTTATTAAGATATTATTAACTTTATGGGAAATTTATATTAAAGTATCATTTTTTAGTTCTTAATTATAGTATGTTGGTATTATAAGAGATATAGAA
This sequence comes from uncultured Brevinematales bacterium, assembly GCA_964413265.1. GTDB lineage: Bacteria > Spirochaetota > Brevinematia > Brevinematales > JAOACQ01 > CAVYGN01. The sequence continues at coordinate 1,731 of CAYPRX010000102.1, read as the reverse complement.
TCGGTTAAATTAACCATTCTATCAGATGTAAGGAAAGGAAGTGCGTATTCCGGTGAAAAGGGCCACCCAATCCGGTTGAAAGTTAGCCACTAAAAATCCATTAACAGTTCCTGGAAATATTCTAAGGTTGGTGGCCGTTTTCGTCCAGAATCGGCTCAGTGGTTTTCCGTTTCCCGAAATATTTTCTCATTGTGTCCCCCTCCATTTCAATTTTATATGCAGTATGCAGGATCCTGTCGCATATAGCATCCGCTATAGTAGGATCTCCTATAACATCAAACCATTTGGTGCTTGGTAATTGCGAAGTAATGACAGAGGATTTATTGCCAATTCTATCTTCAATAAGTTCAAGCAGCATAAGCCTGGAAACAGTATCGAGAATTTCAAGACCGAAATCATCGATGATCAGGACATCGCAGCGCTGAATGCGATTAACTTCCTTTGTATAGGTGCCGTCACCCTTTGCGCTTTTCAACATCGAGAAAAGTTTCATAGAGTTGAAGTATATTACTTTGAAATCATTTATACAGGCCTGGTTGCCCAGCGCTGAGGCGATGAAACTTTTTCCTACTCCTGTAGGTCCTGTTATTATGATATTCTCGCCCTTTCTGATCCAGTCGCATGATGAAAATCTTAAAATCATGTTTTTATCCAATTTTCTTGGTTTATCGTAGTCAATAGCCTCAATGCTGGCCTGGTAACGGAAGCGGGCATTTCTAAGCAGCCTTGAAAGTTTCCTGTTGCACCTGTCATCCCATTCCGCGTCGATCAAATGGCCTATCATCTCATCGGCAGTGAATTGAGCTGCGAAGTTACCCGACATCATGTTTTGAAAAGCGTTGGCCATTCCTGTAAGCTTCATCTTTCTCATCTTTTCGATAGTTGCCTCGTTAGTCATGTTTTATCCTCCTTTCTAATGATAATATTCATTTCCGCGAATGTTTCCATGTTCAGGAAGCTTTGCAAAGAGTGTATTGTTTTCCTCATCTGAGGGTAGATCAAGATTGCTGTCCAGGATCAGTTTTATTCGCGTTTAACTGTATATGCCGTAAGAAAGGGCCCTTCGGCAAGCATTATCCAGCCTTACCCTTCCGTATTTTTTCTCCAGCCTCAATATCCCCAGAGAAACCCTGTAGCCCTGCTCAGGGTGGTCTTTTGTCGTAAGGACCTTTTCAATCATCCTGCCAACGGATGTTCCAAGATTCTGTCCCCATCTCATGAGCCTGTCAGGGTTAAGGTTATCCATGAAACGATGATTGGGAGGCATGTGCTCCTTGACTGTTGTATAACCGTTTATGCGCCTGTCACGTTTATGGGACGCAATCCTGAAATGCTGGTAAAAGATTTCTACGCTGGATTCAGTGTAAATAATATCCATTTTCTTGCCTTTGTAAGTATGGGGCACGCTGTAGTAGTGTTTGTCCTCGCTCAGGTAAATATGATAGTTTAACTGAGCTGTGGCTTTGCTGAATTTCTTGAATTGATATCTTTCCTCCGGCAGGGGTCTCAGAGCATTCTTTTCTATTTCAATGAATATATCTCTCCTTGACCTTCTTAGTTTCTGCATGGGTTTTGAATTGTATTTCTCAAGTTCCTCCTGTACAGCCTGCTTAAGCTCTTCCAAAGAGTAAAACGTCATCTCGCTGAGCGCATAATATATCCAGGAATAAACTATACCCACAGCGTTTTCGACTAAAGCCTTATCCCTTGGATGCCTCACCCTGGCGGGAA
>CAYPRX010000101.1:0-2203 GCA_964413265.1 uncultured Brevinematales bacterium | reverse complement strand
AATGGTAAAAGAATCGGAAAAAATATTTGAATTTTTAGCAGGTGTTATCAAACAGGGACAATCCGAGGGCAGTGTCAGAAAGGATATTGATCCATTAATGACAGCCTATTATTTAGCGGAGAGCATTGTAAGTATTCTTGAAATGTTCTCAGTCAACAGGCCTGAATCTGAACTATTCGGCGTGAATGGGGAAAAATTCCTGGAATTTTACTTTTCAATGATCCTGGATTCAATAAGGCCGGCAAAAATATTATAATAGGAATTTTTTTAAATAATATATTGACTTATAGTCAGTCAAAATGTTATAATATATGACTGTCAGTCAGTCAAAGGAGCTTGTAATGACAAGGATAACAAAAAAACCTGAAGAAAGGAGAAATGAAATACTGAATACCGCCCAGAGGCTTTTTATCGAAAATGGTTATTTAGAAACATCAGTCAGCGAGATTGTGAAGGAGATCGGTGTTGCCCAGGGAACATTCTACTATTACTTTAAAACAAAAGAGGAAGTAATTAATGCTATCATAGACAGGTACATTGATGAAATTATAAATGATTTTGAATTGTGTCTGGCTCATAAAGACTGGGACTTCCTCAGGAAAATGGAAAATCTTGCCTCGGCAGAAATTAAAATCAATCTAAGGACTCTGAATTACCTTCACAGGATTAAATCCGTTGATATCGAAATCAGGATACTCAGTATAATGGTAAAAAAAATAGTACCCTATTACAGGACTTTGATCGAGGAAGGAATAAAATCGGGAAGTTGTAATACAGACTATCCCCATGAGACCGCGGAATTAATAATTGCAGCAAGCCACATTCTGTTCGATCCAGGTCTTTTCCACAGAACGAGGGAGGAATTCGACAGGCTCGTTGCCTGCTGGATAGATTCACTTGAGAAATCGCTATCTATGGGGAAAGGGAGTTTTCACCCTCTGATGAATGTCATGTCCGGAGCATATAAAAGACTGTAAAGGGGGGAGTATGAATTTCATCAACATTTTGCCGGGTTTCTTCATAAGAGGTTTGATGCTAATTAAAATGCATGGCTACAGGGAGAATCAGCTGATCTATGCAGCAGCCGCATTGAATATTTCAGATTATCTTAAAAAGGGGGGCAGGACTCTGGATGAGCTTGCAGAATTGACGCAGACTAACAGGGATTTTCTTTTTCGTTTTATAAGGGCCTGCGTTTCCATCGGGCTTTATTCCGAAAAGAGTAACAGGTATTTTCTTAATAAGGCAGGGAATATGCTTGTTTCTGGAATTACAAACACACTCCGTCCAATCGCTATGATGAGGGGGGATGAAACAAACTGGAAACCATGGGGTGAACTGCTTTACGCATTAAAAACAGGTAAAAATTCCTTTACAAAGGTTTTCGGTACGGACCTTTTTGATTATTTCAGTAAAAACCCTGATTCAGGTAAAAATTTCAACAAGAGTATGAGCGCCTTTACAAGCTGGGAAACCCCCGCAATTCTGAGAAAATATAATTTTTCGGCATTTAGAAATATTATAGACATAGGAGGAGGGAACGGCGGTTTTTTAATGAAAATAATTGAAAAGAACAGCTACGCAAATGGAATGGTTTATGATATAAAAGAAGTAAAAAAGGAAGCCGAAGACAATCTTTCAACATCAGGCATGAATGGGAGAATAAGCTTCATTTCAGGTAATATGTTCGATAGTATACCCGAAGGAGGAGACTGCTATATTATTAAAAGAGTCTTGCATGACTGGGATGACGAAAATGTTTTGAAAATTCTAAAAATCTGCAGAAAAGCTGTTAAACCCGAATCAAAATTATTGATAATTGAATATATAATCTCAAAGAATAACCATTTAGGTATTTTAAACGACATACAGATGATGGTAACATTCCCCGGAGGAAGGGAAAGAACCATACAGGAATTCAACTCACTTGTTTCAAAAGCCGGATTTAAAATCGGTAAAACAATCGGCGTAAAAGCTGTTACAATAATGGAATGTTCACCGGTTTAATCCGGAAAAATATTGGGGAAGACGATGATCACAGCGGGCTGATTACAAAACTGATTGGTGTGAAATCCGATATAACTATAATAGCGTCTCATTTCGCAGGGGATTATTTAAAACAAGGCCGTCATGTCAATTTTACGGGTGCAGGATATATCAATGGAGACGCCGCGTCAAACTTTCTACGGTTCGCCGGAACAAA
>CAYPRX010000100.1:0-2260 GCA_964413265.1 uncultured Brevinematales bacterium | reverse complement strand
TTCAAATTGATCAGGAGATCATTTCAAAAGGATTTAAACCTGATAATAAAGTGTATAGCTGCTATACACTTTTTGTGAGTAAAATAAACACAAGGGCGCTGATCATAATTCAGGATAAGAACAGGATGGGCAGCTGAATTCCTTGATCACTTCGGCAACAAATTGGGGATCACGGATTACCTTAACAGGGATTGAAGAATTGAATAAGCTTAGTGTAGATACCGGTAAATTGGGTGATAAAAAATCATATTCATTATACCGGAGTGCATTCCATTATTGTAACAGCTTTTACACTGATTGTTTTACTGATTTTAAATCCGGCTTTTGAAACCAGTGAGTCGAATTCCTGCATGGTCCTTTCCCTTCCTCCGGGAAAAGTTACCATCATCTGTATGTCATTTAAAATACCTAAATGGTTGTTCTTTGAGATTATATATTCAATGATCAATAATTTTGATTCGGGTTTAACAGCCTTTCTGCAGATTTTTAGAATTTTCAAAACATTTTCGTCATCCCAGTCATGAAGGACCCTTTTAATTATATAACAGTCTCCTCCTTCGGGTATACTCTCGAACATGTTACCTGAAATGAAGTTTATTCTCCCATTAATGCATGATGTTGAAAGAAAAGCTTCAGCTTCCTTTTTTAATTCTTTTATATCATAAACTATTCCGTTTGTATAGCTGTTCTTTTGAATAATTTTCATTAAAAAACCGCCGTTACCTCCTCCTATGTCAATAATATTTTTAAATACTGAAAAATTATATTTTCTTAGAATTGCTGGGGTTTCCCAGCTTGTAAAAACGCTCATGCTCTTGTTAAAATTTTCACAAGAATCAGGGTTTTTACTGAAATAATCAAAAAGGTCAGTTCCAAAAACCTTTTTAAAGGAATTTTTACCTGTTTTTAATGCGTAAAGCAGTTCACCCCATGGTTTCCAGTTTGTTTCGTCCCCCCTCATCATAGCGATTGGACGAAGTGTGCTTGCAGATCCCGAAACAAGCATATTCCCTGCCTTATTGAGAAAATATCTATCACCCTTTTCGGAATAAAGCCCGATGGAAACACAGGCCCTTATAAAACGAAAAAGAAAATCCCTGTCTGTCTGCGTCAGTTCCACAAGCTCAGCCAGGGTACTACCCCCTTTTTTAAGATAATCGGATATACATAATGCGGATGCAGCATAGATTATCTGATTCTCCCTGTAGCCATGCATTTTATGAAGCATCAAACCTCTAGTGAAGAAACCCGGCAAAATGTTAACGAAATTCATGCTCCCTCCTTTATAATCTTTTATATACTCCGGACATGACATTCATCAGGGAGTGAAACCCCCCTTTTCCCATGGATAGTGATTTCTCGAGGGAATCTATCCAGCAGGCGAGGAGCCTGTTGAATTCATCTCTGGTTCTGTGGAAAAGACCGGGATCGAACAGGATATGACTTGCGACAATAATTGATTCCGCTGTCTCATTGGGATATTCTGTTTTACAGATTCCTGATTTTATTCCTTCCTCTATTACAGTCCTGTAATATGGGACTATTTTTTTTATCATTACACTAAGTATTCTGATTTCAATGTCTACGGATTTAATCCTGTGAAGATAATTCAGAGTCCTTAGATTGGTTCTTACTTCTGCCATGGCAAGATTTTCCATTTTCTTTATAAAATCCCAATCTTTATGAGTCAGGCACAATTCGAACTCATTTATGATTTCATCAATGTAACTGTCTATAATAGCGTCGATTACTTCCTCTTTTGTTTTAAAGTAGTAATAGAATGTTCCCTGCGCAACGCCGATCTCCTTCACAATCTCGCTGACGGATGTTTCTATATAACCCTTTTCGATAAACAGTCTCTGGGCTGTATTCAGTATTTCATTTCTCCTTTCTTCAGTTTTTTTTGTTACTCTTTTCATTACCGACTCCTTTATCTGACTTGCAGTCATCTATTATAACATTTTGACTGACTACTAGTCAATATTTTTTTAAAAAAAATACCAATTATTATATTTTCGCCGGCTTTATTGAATCCAGGATCATTGAAAAGTAAAATTCCAGGAATTTTTCCCCATTCACGCCGAATAATTCAGATTCAGGCCTGTTGACTGAGAACATTTCAAGAATGCTGACTATGCTTGCCGCTAAATAATAGGCTGTCATTAATGGATCAATATCCTTTCTGACACTGCCCTCGGATTGTCCCTGTTTGATAACACCTGCTAAAAATTCAAATATTTTTTCCGATTCTTTTACCATT
>CAYPRX010000099.1:0-2931 GCA_964413265.1 uncultured Brevinematales bacterium | reverse complement strand
TTATCAATCTTATTTTTTCATCGGTTGCATTCCTGGCTTCTGCTTGAATCCAAAATGGTAGCCCAACCTTTTCCTTGTAAAGCTCTGAGAACAGACTTATTTCTTTTAACGGACGGAGAAGAAAATCATCGTCAGTAAACTGAATAAAATTTAATTCATACTTGTTCTTAAGATAAACTATTTCTTCAATCAGCCTAGGAATACTTTTCCTTCTTAAATACTGGGCAGCATATTCTGAATACGTATCCAGAAATATCTGGTTGCAACAGTAAGTACACCTTCGGGGGCAACCTCTCTGGCTTTCAACGTAAGTCATTTTATAAACATGACCAGCAAAAGGAGCATAAAGATGCCTATCATCAACTAATGATAGATCCGGATATGGTAGCGTTTCCAAATCACTCGGGGGACCTATTGGGTTTTTCTTTATTTTACCACTTGGCAACTTTATCCATAAGTTGTTAATATCTAAAATACTTTCGCCTTTTGACATTCGAGCGACAAGATTTTTAACGGCTATTTCTCCTTCACCGACGCACACCATGTCAACCGCATTGTGAGCGATAACTTTATCGGGCCGTGTCATGCAAAATACTCCACCCATTATGACTGGGATATCATACTTAGTCTCCTTACATACCTTCGCAAAATGCAAACCTGTATTACTCGTATCTTCTGTGATCGAAATTCCAATTATATCTGGCTTAAAATCTTTTATATGCCGGGATAACTCCTGATCTACATATTCTTTCGTAACTTTTTCGTATGTAACGCCGTAAGGCTCTAGATCTAACAATTGAAAATTCAATAGATGTCCTCTTATAGTATGATCATTTATCTCAAGTTCAAGCCCGTATTTTGAATTGTCGAAGATGCTCACCTCGTGGCCATCTTGCTTTAATTGGCTTAGTATATAAAGGATTCCGAGTGGCACTTTAGTATTGCTGGTATCATTTACATACAACATTAAAAATCTCATAAACAAAAGCTCCTTCTTTTTGATCTCTCTTTTTCATATATAATAGTTGCGAATTAAATTTTATTCATTCTTAAGATGATCCAATATCGCTTTTCGTATCACTTGATGAGGTAGATATTCCGGCGAGAAATTCATATGGTATGTTTTCCATTCATTAATAATTTTGGCATATTTTTCAGGATCCATTTGAAAAAGATAGTCTAATCTTTGCTCAAAGGCATTGTATGATTTTTCTTTTAACAAACAAATTCCATCCCCAGGAAGATCGAACTCATCGTCTCCCATATAGTTGCAAAATAAAACTTTTTTCCCCCACCCTAAGGCTTCAAGGACAGCTGTACAAAAACAGTTAACAATCACAGTACTGGCATTCATCGCCCGGTAAGTCGACATATTTGGCCCATCGAACGACATTAAATATACATCACGGCCAAAAATTTTCTGATAATATTCTCTTTCTTCGCTATCATTGGACCGCATAGCAACACATAATCTGATTTTTTTTTGAATTTGATACTCCTGCAAATATCTTGCTAAAGTTATCGTAGCTTCGCGCATTGACTCAAAATACGAGTATTGTATTCCAGCAGGTATCCAATCAGATACTAAACAAACATCAAATAAATCATTAAACATTTCTGTATATAACTCTCCCAAATAATAGCCGCCACGCAAAGAACCAATCGCATAGTAATTTTTTATATCATGCTGATATTTTTGCATTAAATTAATTTCATACTGCCCAAAACAATAATAATGTGGAATTGTGATTATACTTCCAAATTCAGGTCTTTTAGGCAACAGCGCTTCAGTTACATTATATTTGTTTCTAGTCCCATTCTGAATAGCGATGAACTTAGCATTTTTATAGTGTATTGATAACCAGTGAAATATTTGACTATTGTCAACAAAAGTCACCACTACAGATGGATTCATGATTTGAAGACAACTGAGTAAATTAACCAAATATAAACTACGAAATACTTTTCCTGTTCGAATTGTTTTAATCCAGTCAATGTGGCCAATATTTTTTAACATCTGCATTAGAGTAGAAAATGTAATAAAAACCATTTCACCCCTTGATGGTAAAACCTCATAATCGATATCTCTTAAAACCATACGACCGATTATTTCGCTCCCCGCTTGATCTAAAATTACAATCTTATTTGCTTTTGGGGCATTGAATGTTACTTTAGGGACCACAACACTCTCTCCCCTTATTCATTTGCGCATGCTAAGCAAGCAGCCAAATCACGAACTGAACAACAAATTCTATATTTCATATTAATCACTGCGGGTCATCATACGATTCAATGAAGTTAAAAAAATATCTCGAGTGTATTCATTCTTAGATTTTAATGAAGTAATATATTTAAGTTTATATTCCTCGTAGTTATGAATATCAACTTCTTTCAAGGTTAATTTTTCCGTATCACTTGAATCAATATTTACAAGCGGTTGTTTTAAAACTTTTGCAAAAGTCTTGATTGTTTTAAAATAGAACATATTTTTCATTTCTGATGTATAAATAAATATTACTGGTTTTTTAAACAACACAGGATATGATATTGATGTGCTGTAATGTGCTATGGAAAATTCGCATTTTTGAACCAATCTACATGTTTCAAATTTGTAAATCTCCCTTCCTGCAAATGTCTCATGCTCATATTTTGCATTCGGATGTGCTGCAATGACAACCTTGATATTATATTGATCCTCAATATATTTAAAAAACCGATTTACTGAATTATAATAGTCATGAGCCTTCACTGTTTTTTGTCTCAGAATTAAATAATCTGTATTAGCTACAATGTTATCGTCATGAAACACACAATATTTGCCTTTAACCAAACATCCACCATCGTCTTTTACTCTAACATACTCGTCATAATCAAAGTGATTGACAGGTATGACCATGGAAGCCTTTTGATGTATATTTTCAGCAATTTGTC
>CAYPRX010000098.1:0-2294 GCA_964413265.1 uncultured Brevinematales bacterium | reverse complement strand
ATAATCAAAACAATCATAATTTATTGTTTTAACTTTTTTTACAATATCAGTTTGTTTAGAAAAAAGGAACCTTTGTAAAGAAAAAAATTGGGATATCACTAGAACTATGTTAACCCCGATGTAGCTTTTCCTAATAACACCGAAAAAATTTTCCGCTTTTCACCGAAATAAAATTATAGAGCTTTCTTAAAAAAGAAATGAAGGCGGGAAATTTAGTGCCCCTGATTCGCTAAAAAATGGGGAATTCGATCGCCTTTGGAAATATTCCCTACTTATGTACTTATTTTCAGGTTCTTAATAGCCTCGGAAATCTTCGGCATCGATCTCATTGCCTCTATATACAGGCACTGACCAATCGTGTGTTCGGGAGTTACGTAAAAAGTACATTTACTGTTTGCCGCTTCCTTATTTGTCCAGTCAAAAGGGTCACATTTTTCCTTTGTAAGTGGGCATATTTTTTCCAGTCCTGCCATAAATAACCTCTATGAATTATTGAAATTATAGTGAGATTATACTTTTAATAATTGGAAAAAACAATCTATCGGAACAATGAATCATGAAATAATTTTCTCAAATAAATATATAAATCATTAATGTCTCGCTTATGATCGCTATTATCTGAATAAAAATAACTTATAAACTTTGACTTCATAATCTGGCCACACTAAACTGAAAGCCGACTAAGGAACGGTTCTTTAAACTTCCACACCGCGCCTTCATCCTCCCGGATAACAGAGGAGCTGGCCATATGAAAAAAAGCTCATTTTTAAACATCCTATTTAGATGGAAACCGCAGAAACTCGCTCTGATAGGTTTTGCAGTTGGAATAGCGATCGTATTACTGTCCATTGCCTTGATCTATGTAAAAGGAAATATATATCTTTCAATAATCGACAGGGATATCCTGATGATACTGCTGTTTGGAATTGGAATCCCCCTTTTTATCATTAAACAGGAAAATAATTTAAAAGCATACGGACTGCATCTGAAAAGGTGGTATATCTATCTGCCGGTTAACTTGTTACTGGGCGTCCTTCTATTATTAATGCTCTTGAAAGAGTCTCCCCTCCCTTCTAATTTTTCTTTAACAAAAGATATGATATGGAAAATCATATATATAATGTTTACGGGCATTTTCGAGACAATAGCATTTTACTCATTTATAAGAACTGCAATAGAGCGTTCTTTCGGAATTATACCTGCCCTATTAGTCGCTGCGGTATTTTACTCTTTCCATCATGCCGGTTTTCAGCCGGAATACGGCAAACTTTTACTTGTCGGGATATTATATGCGTCGATATTCAGGATCGGTAACAGCTCTTTACTGATTTACCCATTTTTCTGGGGTGCCGGCGCCTGTTATGATGTTCTTATCCAGTCAAAGGCTGTTTCAGAAATAGAATATCCTCAAATAAGGTCGGTCATTTTATTCATCGGAATTTGCTTGATAGCTATCTTTCTGATGATTAAAATGAGAGCGCAACCGGCAGTAAAAAATAGTGATAAAAGCCGGAAAGATAGAAAAGGAGAATAACCTATATGATAGAAAAGCTTGCGTATTCTCTTGAAAGAAATGACGAGAAACCCAATATCGAGTTAGCCCTGGAACTTATTAAAACAGGAAATCTCGCTGGAATCGATGAAATTGCGGAAGGTCTTAACAGTAAAACTGAGCAGATATCAAACGACTGCATCAAGGTCCTTTATGAGATCGGCGAAAGGGAACCTGAGCTGATTTCCGGATACGTTGACATATTTATTAAATTACTGAGATCAAAAAATAACAGATTGGTCTGGGGAGCAATGACGGCGCTGTCAAGAATAGCATCATTAAAGCCCCGGGAAATATTTAATAATCTTGATGCGGTATTAAAGGCTAAAGAAAGCGGCAGCGTCATTACTGTCGATAACAGCATTTCCGTTCTAGCTGAACTTGCAAAGTCCTCACCGGAATATGAAAAAAAAGTTTTCCCGGTAATAATAAAACACCTTCAGAACTGCAGGCCGAAGGAAGTCGGCCAGCATTCTGAAAGGGCCTTTATCTGCGTCACGAAAAATAATTCCGCAACATTCAGGAGAACATTGCAGGAAAGATATGATTCATTATCGGGACCGCAGAAAAAGCGCGTGGATAAGTTACTAAAAAGAATAGATTTCGGAGTTTTTTAGAAGCTTCCTGACAAACCATACAGCGGTCGGGTTGCGCTTACAGCTGTTTTGAGGCTATGAAGACCACGCCTTCGAAGTCAGTGATATAAAATTGCCTCACGGCATACACTTCTTGACAATAGGAA
>CAYPRX010000097.1:0-1884 GCA_964413265.1 uncultured Brevinematales bacterium | reverse complement strand
ATCTTTTTGACTGCATCTTCCATAGTAAGAATATTATCTTTTGCAAATTCATATTTTTCAGCTGAAATCGGCATTTAAGCTTACCTTTTACCTGTTTATTTCAGTGATAATTTCATCCCGTGATAACTGAGTATTCCCTATTCTTCCGATCTGGCATGATGCGCAAATAGATCCTATATACGAGCTCTGCCATATATCCGCACCGACTGCAAGGGCCATTGAAGCCCCAATGAGCATTGAATCACCCGCTCCTGAAATATCTTTTGGTGCCGTATTAAATGCAGGGAGCCTGTCTGTCAGCCACTTATTTTTATAATCGGTGCAGGCGTGTATTAAAACTCCCTCAGCGCCAAGAGTCAGTAAAATATTTTTGGACTGTGATTTTTCTCTTAATTGTTCAGCAAGAATCACAAGGCCAGAATTGAAATCCCTTACCGCCAGCCTGGCTTCTCTTTCAGTAGGCGTCAGTAAAAACATCCCCCTGAATCTCGATACGTCCCCGATCTGCGAAGAGGACTGACTGTCGGCAACCATCAATACGCTGTTTTTTTTGCAAAGAGATATGATCTTATCAACCAGTTCCTGTGGAAGGCAGCCGTAATTAAAATCTGAAAATATAAGAAGATCAATGCCTTTAATAATTGAAGATATATCCTTCAGAATATCTTTCTGAATATCAATATTGATGCTATGCTGATGAAGATAGTTCACCCTAAGCAGTGTTTTATTTTCCGCCCTGTAACGCTGTTTCCTCGTGGTATGCCTGCTATCATCCTGATAAAGATGAAGACTTACATTATACTCGCTCATGACTTTCCTGACATAGTCAGAAGTTTCATCCCTGCCGGTTACTGAAAAGAAATGAACATCTGCTCCAAGACCCTTTGCATGCGCCGAGACGATCCCAGCCGCTCCAACAAACTGTTCCCTGAATACTGGAGTAACTACAATTGTCGGGTCTTCCTGGGACATGCCGATCGGGTCGCAGGTTATATATTCATCTACAATGGTATCTCCGATAACAAGGACCCTGAGTTTCTGCATCCTATTTATAACATTTATAAGATCATTCATGTTAAATCCATGACGCTGCGGAAAATCCACCGGTTTTATTATAGTAGAAAGATTAACATTTTTTATTTCATCCTGCAGAAGGTTTATTGATGAAAAGGTTACATCACCGGAACTGAAAACTAGCTGCCCTCCGTAAGATTTGGCGGCTTCCTGCTCAGGATTATATTTATTTTCATATTCTTTTCCCTTAACAACAAAGTCCGGTTTTAAATCCCTTATAAAATCCTCTGGTTTTTCTTTCAGTATGAACGCGTAATTTACCCAGCTTATCGATTTGACTCCTTCAAGCCTTAACTGCTCAGATAGTACAACTCCCGGGGAAGAATCCGGAAATACTCCTACAATTAAAATATCCCCGCATTCGGAGGCAAATCTTAAAAGACGCAAATGTCCCGGATGCACTATGTTGAAGTTACCGCTGACGAAAACAATTTTTTTGCCCTGAAACTTTTTCCTTATTTCATTAACTGTCATTTTAACTTCACTGTCCATTGTCAATCCTGCTATTGATTTCTATAATAGCCCTTGCAATCCTATTCCTGGTGAGATCTTCGAAAGCCGAATTAATATTGTCAAGGGTATAAATACTGTTTATGAGCTTTCTTAAGGGAAATTTTCCCTTCCTGTACAAATCTATAAACCTGGGGACATCTTTGTCCGGGTTGCAGTTACCACCCCAGGAACCCCTTATATGTTTTCCGCATATAAGGTCATAAGGGTCAATAGTAATTTTATCACCATGGGCAGGATGAGAGGCAAAAAGGCATAAACCACCCCATTTTCTGACTGAACGGAAGGCGTTTTCTATCG
>CAYPRX010000096.1:0-2890 GCA_964413265.1 uncultured Brevinematales bacterium | reverse complement strand
AAAAAATAGTTTTAAAAATTTTGCTATAAAAAAACCGATTAAATAAAATTATCGATATCTGAGCGATGTATTTAATGGAGGTCTTCATGAAAAAAGTTCTTTTTGCTATCATTGCTCCATTAATAATTTTTATTATTTCATCCTATGCAGATTCGCCGACTTCTTCTAGTCCAAAATACTTTTCCTATACAACTTCGGGAACCCCGTTAACAGCAACAATAACTGGTTTATCATCTGCCTGGACCAATGCCGGAGAACCGGGAAATATTTCTATACCGTCTATAATAAATGGTTATCTCGTCATCAGCATCGGGAATTCTGCGTTCTTTTACTGCACCAATCTGACTAGCATAACCATACCTTCAAGCGTACTCGGCATCGGTGATTTTGCGTTCGGAAACTGCACCAGGCTGACCAGCATAACCTTATCTGAGTTCGTCCTGGGCATCGGGGATGACGCGTTCGTTAACTGCTTCAGTCTGACCAACATAACAGTTGATAATGGGAATCAATATTACTCTTCACTGAATGGAGTATTATTCGATGTAAACAAGCATGAATTAATACAATACCCGTGCGGTATAAATGGTGACTACACTATCCCTTCAAGCGTTACCAGCATTGGGGCGAAGGCATTTAAAAACTGCGGTGGGCTGAAAAACATACACATCCCTTCAAGCGTCACTAACATCGGGGAGGCTGCGTTCGCTGGATGCTGGAATCTGTATAACGTAGACATCCCTTCAAGCGTCACCAGCATTGGGAAGGGCGTGTTCTATGGCTGCACATGGTTAAACGTACATATCCCTCCAAGCGTTACCAGCATTGGGTCGTACGCGTTTGCTAACTGTAGCGAGAGGTTAAGTATAGACATCCCTTCAAGCGTTACCAACATCGGGGATCGCGCGTTCGGTGGCTGTACCAGGCTGGAGAATGTGTATGAACACGCAAAGATTCCTCCAAAAATAGGTATTGATATATTTACTAATTGCGGTAAGTTGCATATTACAGTACCACACGGTTGTAAAGATAATTATAACAGTTGGAAATACCTTTTAAACTGTTATATTGATGAGTCATATCTTTATTGAATATTGATCTGTACCGGCATACCTCATCTGGTCGACCGACGCATTGGTAAGTCATCCAAAATGCCCGGATTCTTGAAAAACAGTATCGTTTAGGTCTATCTGAGGGCTTAAAATATGGTTTCGAAATATACGAGGGCAGAAAAATGAAAGAAATATAGAAAGACTTGATTTATAAAGTCTGGTAAATTATATAGAATAAAATTTGGTAAAGAAATCAACAAAATTCCACCTTAATTTGCATGATTTTCTGTCCTAAAAACGAGGTGCACTTAAATATAACCTCATATGCAGGAAGGACAGCATGAGATTTCGCTAAAGCAAGATGGTTAACATCGCATTATTTCTTGTAATTTGACTGATTTCAAACATCTTAATAAATTCATAAAGTCATGGAAAATGGAGAAAGTAATAATAAACCTGTCAGCGTGAGATATATGGTGAATAATGTTGATGAATCGATTGCCTTTTATGCAAATATGCTCGGTTTCAGGGTAGAAATATATTCGGCCGAGGAATTTGCGATACTGGCAAGAGAAAATTTAAGGCTTCTTCTGAGCAAACCCAGCGGACGGGGCGGAGGAGGTCAGGGAATGCCGGACGGAACAATACAAACACCGGGAGGATGGAATCGCTTTGAAATCGAGGTAAATGATTTGGAAGAAGAGGTCGGAAGGTTGAAGGATGCCGGATATTCATTCCGGAATGAAATTGTTAAAGGAGTCGGAGGGAAACAGATACTCCTTAACGACCTTTCAGGAAACATTATAGAATTGTTTGAATATTATGAATAACAAAATAATTTCAAGACTATTACGATTTCTTGTCTTTTCGGCATCTTTCCTTTGCGGCCTTATTGCCGGTGTAGATGCAGACAGATACATTGTGCAGGTCCCTGCATGGAGAAAAGTTGAAATTGATGCTTGGGCAATATACAGCCGCAATGGAGATCTCGGAAACGGTCTGATCTTTTATCCCTTTCTTGCAATTGTTTCCGCATTGTTATTGATAATAACGATAATTATTTATATAAGAGTCGAACCAAAACCAAAAGCCGCATTTTTCCCGATGTTATCGACACTGATCCTATCACTATCAGGATTATTTTTCACAGCCTTGGCAGCACCTCAGATGCTTTCACTTGTAAAGACCGGCTCTGATCCTGAGATGATCAGGCAAGTATTTGAAAAATTCCATTTCTGGGGCCTTTTAAGGGGAATTGTTCAGGTTCTTTCATTTGCCTCAAGCCTTTGGATATTGGCAATTCTGCATTAAGGTATACGTAATTGATTTTTAAATAAAAACATAAGGAGAGTTTCATATGAATTTAAAAAGGTTTATTCCTGCAACAATTGTGATATTTATAATACTGGCACTGGTCGATATTCTTTTCGATCTTTTTATCCTAAGGCAGTTAAACATTTCCCTTGAAAACGTATGGAGACCCGGCCATATCTTCTGGGTCGAACCTGTCCTCTATCTGATATCGGCTTTACTTTTCATGCTGATATTCGCATATGCGACCCGGGAAAAGGGAATAGTTGAAGGATTATTTTACGGAATTGTTCTCGGACTTTTTGCTACCGGGATAAGTGCGTTCAGACAATATGTCCTTTATCCTCTACCTATTTCTATTGCTTTCATTTGGCTTGCGGAAGGGCTTATTCAGTATACAGCTGCCGGAATTATGGCCTCTCTTATTTACAGGCGAGTGAAAAAATAAAATAATTCATTAAAAAGGAGCAATTTTAAATGGGGCACAAATTACTGGAATCATTTCTGGTTCCGTTGAAATTGGGGCT
>CAYPRX010000095.1:0-10250 GCA_964413265.1 uncultured Brevinematales bacterium | reverse complement strand
TCCCGGCTACACTGCGAAAATAAATTTTACCTATCTCGAGCAAATGCGGCTTAACCGGTTAGGCATATAAAATTCCAATTACAGCCGCTAAATTATAATCAACTTATCATGGAGTTCCTGCGGCCAGGAAATATCGTTTTTTCCGTCAGTTACTATTTTATGAACCCTGTCGATAGGACAGGTGAAAATACCCTGCGTTTTATTTATCTTCGAAGAATCCAGAAGCAGTATGATCCTTTCTGAGACGCTGATAAAAGCTGATTTTACCATATAGTCGTCGAATCCGAATTCAAAAGTACCTTTTGTCGGGTCAAGTGCACTTGCCGAAAGAAAAAGAATTGAAAAAGAGAATTTCTTTATGATTTCTACGGTGAAATTTCCGACAAGGTTTTGAGTATCCCGGCTGTATTTTCCTCCCGTCAGGATAGGGATGATATTATTTTTTTTAGTGAGATTCTGAAAAGAGTCGATAGAGGCAGTTACGACTATCATCGGATAATCCGGCATGTATTCAGCGATGTATTCACAGGTTGTGCTGGCGTCTATGCCAATCGTATCGTCGGGTTGAATAAGCTCCACTGCGGATTTTGCAAGCCGCTGTTTTATTTCTATGTTTTCATGTTCCCTGGCTACTTTCAGCCTGGGAGGAAGTGAATTTTTGCTGAGTACAGCACCCCCGTGAACCCGGATAAGCTTGTTCTGTTCGGCAAGTTCTATCAGATCTCTTTGAATGGTAATTCTGGAGGAAGGAACTATATTGTTCAGATCGGAAAGCTTGATTGAACCGACCCGCTGAAGTTCATCTATTATGAGGCGGTGCCTTTCATATTTAAGCATTTTCCCAATCCTTTTTTAAAATAAATTTTCCATAGACGAATCATATTATATCATAATTTTTATTATCCATCAAATAAAGATATATTTGTAAATGTTTTAAATATAAGAGATTAAAAATCATTATTTTTACCTTGACAATACGATATAATATGAATTATAATGATACAGATTGAATTATTTATATATAATTTGTGCTTCTTTGAAAAATATTTTATCCGGGGAATGTAATGGCGGAAGGCTTTATTCTTGAGGCGAAAGGTATAACTAAATATTTTCCTGGCATAAAAGCCCTTGACGGCATTCAGTTTAATTTAAAACGGGGTGAAATCCATGCGCTCATGGGAGAAAACGGCGCTGGCAAATCAACTTTTGTAAAAATTATTTCCGGTGTCAACCTGCCTGAAGCGGGAGAAATCTTTCTGAATGGGGAAAGGGTTATCCTTTCCAATCCGATTGCATCAAGGGAGAAGGGAATAGCAGTGATCTATCAGAATCTGACTTCCTTTCCTGATATGACAGTTACCGAGAACATTTTCATAGGTCATGAAATAATCCATAAAACAACCAAAAGGATGCTCTGGTCAAAAATGAATGCCAGATCTAAAGAGCTTCTTTTATTATTGGGGAGCAATATAGACCCCAAAAGCAATATGGGTTCTCTGAGCGTTGCTGAACAGCAAATGGTTGAAATAGCCAAAGCCCTTTCGCAGGATGCAAAGATAATACTTATGGATGAGCCGACAGCGGCGCTCACTAAAAAGGAAAGCGAAGAATTATATAAAATATCCTTGATGCTCAAAGATAAGGGTGCCTCAATAATATATATCTCCCACAGAGTAGAGGATATTTATAAAATCGCCGATCGTGTCACAGTTTTTCGGGATGGAAAATACATTGGAACCTGGAATATCGGTGATCTGCCGCAGGAGAATTTGATTAAAGCAATGATTGGAAGAGAAATTACACAGCTTTTTCCAAAGAAGAGGGTCGAAATAGGCGGAGAATTGCTCCGGGTGGAGAATTTGACCAAGACAGGTACTTTCGGGGATATCTCCTTTACAGTCCGCAAAGGAGAAATTCTGGGTATCACAGGTCTTGTCGGCGCCAAGCGTTCGGATGTAGCACAGGCTTTATTCGGAATGATTAAAATAGACAGCGGCAGAATCTTTCTTGAAGGAAAGGAAGTGAAAATTACATCCTCGGGAAGGGCCATGGATCTCGGCATCGGGTATCTGCCGGAAGACAAGCAGAAACAGGGCTTGATCCTTTTATGGTCTATCGTGAGAAATATCACACTGCCTACGCTGAAAAAATATTCTATAAAAGGCTGGCTGAGGGAAAATGCTGAAAACCTGACAGCCGGAAAACTGGCGGGAAAACTCAATGTAAAGGCCGAATCGGTCTTTGCGACAGTAGATTCCCTTTCCGGCGGAAATCAGCAGAAAGTGGTCGTTGCGAAACTCCTGTCGGCCGATCTAAAGCTGATTATTCTGGATGAACCGACGAAAGGCATTGATGTAGGCGCGAAAGCAGCTATTCATGAAATTATGAGCAGCCTTGTTGAGCAGGGTTTCGGGATTATAATGATCTCCTCTGAAATGCCTGAGGTCCTTGGTATGAGTGACCGTGTTGTTGTTATGAGGGACGGAAGGATTACAGCCGTCTTTAACCGTAACGAGGCTACCCAGGAAAAAATCCTGGAAGCGGCCATGATTAAAACGGCCGTTCAGGTTCATTAGTACGAAAGGGATGTGCAAATGAAAAGTGATGCAAAAGTCTTGCCGGCTGGTAAAATAAACTGGTCTAATTTAGTAAAATTTAGAGAACTCGGACTGGCTATTTTCATAATCCTTCTATGCGTTGTTATCAATATCCGCAACGATAAATTCTTGACATGGGTAAATATCAGCGATATGTTTCTGGACACATCCATTCTTTCCTTCATGGCCCTCGGCATGATGCTTGTGATCGTCACCAGGGGGATCGACCTTTCAGTCGCCTCCGTACTGGCGCTTTCCGGTATGATCACAGGTTTTATCGTAATAGCATTTCCGCATATCCACCCGGCATTCACTGCCACTATAGGGCTTTTACTTGGAATCTTCTTCGGAAGCATAACCGGTATGATCATATCAAAGGGAGGGGTTCCTCCGATAATCGCGACCCTGGGTATGATGAGCGTCTACCGTGGAATAACATTCATCATAAGCGGCGGCAGATGGGTTAATGCATACCAGATGCCGGATTCATTCAGGAACATGACGAGGAATACTCTTTTTGGGATCAATAATATGATCGTGATTGCAATTATCATCTATATTATCTTCTATTATTTTATCAATCATACAAGGACAGGAAGATGGATTTTTGCAACAGGCAGCAGCCCCGAAGCGGCAAGAGTAAGCGGCATCAAGATAGACAGGATACTGCTACTGGTATATATGATCATGGGAGGCCTGAGCGGTCTTGGAGGCGTTCTGTGGGTATCAAGATATGCTTCGGCGCAGAATGATACTGCTGCCGGTTTTGAATTGACCGTAATATCAGCCTGCGTCCTGGGCGGCGTTAATATAGCCGGAGGGTCCGGTACGGTTTTAGGAGTTCTACTCGGGTCGATTTTAATCGGCATCATTAATAACGCACTGCCAATGATCCGCGTATCTCCTTTCTGGAAACTAGCCATCCAGGGTCTGGTGATTATTATCGCCGTTTTAGTCAATGTCTTTATACAGAGGGACATCCGCAGAAGAAATACTTTGTTAAGGAAAATATGAATATGGCCGGGGGAATTATTTCATCAAAAAAGTCATTTAATTTGATCCGGTTTTTCCTTCAATGGGAGTGGATGCTTGTAATTCTGATCATAGCGGTCATTGTTGTAAACTCAATAATTTCAGGAAATTATGCCAGTATAAACGGCTTGATGGATGCCACCATGGTATTTCTCGATAAAAGCTTCATAGTCCTGACAATGGTATTTATAATCATTATGGGCGACATTGATATTTCGGTTGCTTCAAACATAGCCCTCTCATCAGTTGTCATGTCGGTGACCCACAGCGCAGGGGTAAATATGATCGCATCCATGCTAATCGGCCTTCTTGTCGGAGCTGGATGCGGTTTTATCAACGGCATACTGGTTTCCAGATTCAAGGAACTGTCTGCAATAATTGTAACTCTTGCTACGATGTCCATTTACAGGGGCATCGCTTATGTGATACTGGGGGATCAGGTAGTCAGTGACTTTCCAGACTGGTTTTCCTATTTTGGGTGGGGATACGTCGGCAATACGATCATTCCCTTTATGCTTGCGGCCTTCATCTTTTTTGCAATAATATTCGCCCTTATCCTGCATAAAACCTCTTTCGGCAGGCGTGTTTTTGCGATCGGCAACAGCCAGGAATCCAGCAGATTCTCTGGCATCCCGGTTGAAAGAATAAAGCTGATCGTATTCACACTGACCGGTTTGATGTGTGCTGTTTCAGCGATTTTTCTTACTTCACGGCTGGGCAGTTCCAGGCCTAATATAGCCCAGGGTTATGAACTTGAAATAATTGCCGTTGTTGTTCTGGGAGGTGTCAGCATAAACGGCGGAAAAGGAAGAATGCTGGGGGCGGTACTGGCGCTGTTCGTCATTGGGCTTGCCCGTTATGCCATGGGTTTAAAGAACATACCGGGCCAGGTTATGATCGTTGCTATAGGCTTATTACTGATCTTTTCGGTAATGCTGCCGAATTTACTAAAAAAAATAAAGATTTCGAAAATTTATTAAAGGAGGACTGTTATGAGAAAGACATCTTTGTTAATGGCAATTGTGCTTGTGTTTTCTGTTGCAATGCTTGGCTGGTCTTACAAGATCGGCGTCATAGTAAAAGGCGTCGGTAATCCTTTCTTTGAGGCCTGTGAAAAAGGCTTTGAGGAATCGCTGAATTCTTACGGAGACACTCTGATATTTCAGGGTCCAGCAACTCCTACCGCTGAAGGGCAGATTGAGATCATAAACAATTTGATCGCCCAGAAGGTGGATGTTATAGCTATCAGCGCAAATGACGCCAATGCAGTTGTTCCTGCTCTTCAGAAAGCCTTAAAAGCAGGGATCAAGGTTGTTTCATGGGACTCCAGTGTAAAGGCGGAGGGCCGATCAGTTCATGTCAACCAGGCTGATTCACAGCTGATTGGACAGCTTGAGGTTCAGGCCATAGCTGAAATGATTAACTATGAAGGAGAAGTGGCAATACTGAGCGCCGGCGCGACTATGGTAAACCAGAACACCTGGATCAAGTACATGAAGGAAGAATTGCAGAAGCCGAAGTACAGCAAGATGAAACTTGTCGCAATTGTTTACGGGGATGACTTAAGGGACAAGAGCTATAATGAAGCAATGGGTCTTTTTAAATCCTACCCTGACCTTAAAGGCATAATCTCACCGACTACTGTAGGCATAGGTGCAGCCGGAAACGCTATCACCGATGCTAAATTGATCGGAAAAGTTCATCTCACAGGGCTCGGCCTTCCCAGCGAAATGGCTCAGTGGATCAATAACGGAGCTTGCGAGGCGATGTTCCTCTGGAATCCCATTGATCTTGGTTTTATGTCGGGTGAGGTGGCTCATGCAATTGCAGCAGGAACAATCAAGGGTAAAGTCGGCGAATCTCTTAAGGTGGGAAGAATGGGCGAGAGAAAAGTTATTGCTGATCCCTCCGGCGGAACCCAGATCATGCTGGGTGCGCCGTTTAAATTCGACAAATCGAATATTGACCAGTTTAAGGTTATTTACTGATTTCAGGCCGGCTTTATCCGGTCTCTTAGTATGATTTTAAGTCCCTTCCGCTCTTTAAGCGGAGGGGACAATATTTTAAAAAGAGAGTATAATATGAAAGGCGGATCTCTTTTATGGTATATCCCGGATGGATTTTTTAATTCAAAGAGCATCGGGGAGGCCAAGAGTCATGAGGCTATCTGTGTGCTGAACCCCGGTAAAAAAGACGCGCATATTAATATTACGCTTTATTTCGAGGACAGGGATAAACTTGAAGGGTTCACTGCGGAATGCAGCTCCGAAAGGACCAATCATATCCGGATGGATAAAATGATAAATAAAGACGGACTTGCTGTCCCGACGGATGTCCCGTACGCAATGGTGGTAAAAAGCGATGAGAAGATCATCGTTCAATACAGCCGGTTGGATTCTTCTCAAACGGCTATGGCGCTGATGACGACGATTGCATACACTGATTTTCAAGCTTGAAAAAGATTTATTTTATCGTTTTTTAAGGATTATAAGATTGAAAATTCTAAAGGGAGAAATGCAATGGCTGATAATTCTTTGAATAAATCATATGAAATCGCTAAAGAGCGTTATATGGCGGTCGGAGTTGATGCCGAAGCGGCGATAACTGAGCTCTCTGATATTCCTATATCGCTCCATTGCTGGCAGGGAGACGATGTCGGCGGGTTTGAAAAAGAGGGGTCGGTTCTGAGCGGCGGAGGCATTCAGGCGATAGGTAATTATCCTGGAAAGGCGCGTAATCCAGTTGAACTTCGATCCGATATTGAAAAAGTATTCAGCCTGATCCCAGGCAAGCACCGGCTTAATCTCCATGCAATTTACGGTGATTTTGGCGGTAAGCCTGTAGATCGCAATGAAATTCTTCCCGAACATTTCATGAATTGGGTAGCATGGGCGAAATCAAGAAAAATTGGGCTCGATTTTAATCCAACCTTTTTTTCGCATGCAAAGGCAAACGACGGATTTACTCTCAGCAGCTCAGATGACGGAATCAGGAAATTCTGGATCGAGCATGCGATCGCCTGCAGAAAGATCGGGGAAATGTTCGGTAAGGAATTGCATACGCCATGTGTGACCAATATCTGGATCCCTGATGGCTATAAGGATATAACAGTCGATAGCAGAGGGCCGCGTGAACGTCTCATCCAATCACTTGACAGGATCATTTCTGAAAAAATAAACCCGGAATATAACCTGGACTCAGTTGAGAGTAAATTATTCGGCATAGGCTCGGAAAGTTTTGTAGTCGGTTCCCATGAGTTTTATCTCGGCTACGCACTGACCAGGAAAATACTTCTCTGCCTGGATACCGGTCATTTTCATCCTACTGAAGATGTTTCAAAAAAGATCACGGCTCTTATGGCTTTTCTGGATCAGGCCTTTCTTCATGTCAGCCGGGCAGTGAGATGGGACAGCGACCATGTTGTGATTTTGAATGATGAGCTGATCGCCCTTTCTCAGGAGATCATCCGCAACGGTTACCAGAAGCGTATACATATTGGCCTTGATTTCTTTGACGCGAGTATAAACCGCATAGCTGCATGGGTGATAGGGTGCCGATGCATGATAAAAGCCCTCCTTTATGCACTGCTTGAACCGACAAAAATACTTATTAATTATGAGAAAGCCGGGGATTTTACCAGCCGACTGGCTATTCTTGAGGAAATGAAGACGCTGCCTTTTGGGGCAGTATGGGATTACTACTGCCGGCTGAATAATGTGCCAGCAGGCCAATTATGGTTGGATGAAGTTAAGGCTTATGAAAGGGATGTATTGTCCAAAAGATCGTGAAAAGAGGATAATTTTATGGAACAGAAACGCACCAGGAATGAAATTTTAAACAGCTTAAGAATCCTGTCAAATAATCTTGGTGATTTGCGCTATAATCTTGCAATCATCGGAGAGGGTAATTCATCAGCCAAAATCGATTCAAAGACATTTTACGTTACTGCAAGCGGCTCACAGCTTTCCAGCATAAAAGAATCCGGATTTGTAGAATTGAGTTTTAATAAAATTATGGGAATGATGGATATGGAGTATCTCAGGGACAGCGATATTAAGAAGATTTTCGATGAAGCTAAAACCGATAAGAACTGCAGGGCACGCCCTTCGGTTGAAACCCTGATGCATGCGATCTGCCTTTCCTATGAGGGCATAAATTTCGTGGGACATACTCATCCTACCGCAATATTAAGACTGGCCTGTTCTAAGAGTTATCCTGAAAATCTGAAGGGAAGGATATATCCCGATGAAATCGTTTTTCTGGGTTACGATTCGGTTTTTCTTCCCTACATGGACCCGGGCATAATTCTGGCAAAGGCTGTTAAAAATGGGATAGACGAATATATTACTAAGTTCAATGAAAACCCCAAGGTTATATATATCCAGAATCACGGAATGGTTGCTCTGGGATTAACAGCCCAGGAGGTCGAGAATATAACACTCACGGCCAATAAAGCTGCCGATGTCAGACTGGGCGCTCTGGCAGCCGGAGGGATCGTAACTCTTTCCGTAGATAAGGTAAAACATATACTTGGGAGGCCTGATGAGGCATACCGTCAGAACCTGCTCGTATGATTCCGGGATGGTTTTATGGAAGACGGGTATATAGCAGTATTCGATGCGGGAAAAACGAATAAAAAAACATTAATTTTTGATCTTCAATTAAATCTAATCGATAATGTTTCCCGGCCCTTTCCTGAAAAGATAGAAAACGGGCTGCAGGTTGAGGATATCGAGGCTATTGAAGAGTGGTTTTTTGACAGCCTGGCAGGTTTCAGCAAAAAATATCCAATCAGAGTAGTTTCGATTGCTACTCATGGAGTGACATTTGTCGGCCTTGACGGCAAAGGCAGGCGCTCAATGCCGGTCATTTCATACACCTACGAACCGGGTGAGGACTTTCATCATAGATTCTACTCTATTTTCGGTGATCCCGGGTTATTGCAAAAAGCAACGGCGACTTCCCGCTTTGACTGCCTCATCAATCAGGCGAAAAAGATCTACTTCGCGAAAGAAACATTTCCTGAAAAATTCGCCAATACGAGGGTACTGCTGAATTATCCCCAGTATTTCGGCTGGCTCCTGACCTGTAAAGCCAGTATCGAGCCAACATTCGTCGGATGCCATACTTACCTGTGGGATTTTGAGAATAAAAAATGGTCGAAGGTAGCTGAAAAACTGGGTGTGACGGAGATGTTTCCCAGAAAATTTCAAAACCCATGGGACGTCCTGGGAAATATTGTCCCGCTTGCTGCAAAAAAGGCAAATCTTTCGGAAAAGACTATAGTAACGGTAGGCATCCATGATTCCAATTCATCTCTGCTTCCTTATTTAATCCAGTCCGGAGGCGGCTTTGCCCTTAATTCGACCGGGACATGGTGCGTAGCAATGCATCCTATGGAAGATGTGGAGATTAAAAAAGATGAAATAGGATTGATGGTCTACTATAATCTTGATGCCTTTTTCCGGCCTGTAAAGACATCCAATTTTATGGGGGGGCTTGAATTCGAGAAATACTCGGGGCTTATCATGAACCTTTCAGGGACGAATAGAATACCGCCATTTAATATTTCAATTTATGAACGGGTCACTTCAGAGCGGAAACAGTTCATAATGCCTGCAATCATCCGGGGAACAGGGCAGTTCCCGGATTCAAAAGCCAGAACCGTCGACGGGAACAAAATCTGCTTTTATGCCGACATTGCATCCGGAAAATCTATACCGGAGTTCCTTAAAGACCCTGAAACGGCTTATGCTGTCTTAAACCTGTCCCTTGCAGTTCAGACTCGTGTAACCCTTGAAAGGGCTGGAGTTAAAGACAACGTGATGATATATATTGAGGGTGGCTTCCGGAAAAACGAGGCGTACTATTCTTTATTATCCGCTCTTTTCCCAAAATCTGAAATTATTCTGTCAAGTCTCAGCGAGGCTACCGCCTTCGGTGCAGCTCTTCTGGGTAAAGCCGCTCTGGAAGGGAAAAATATTATGGAGTTAAAAGACGACTTTCAGATTGAATTAAAAGATATCAAACCACTTTCAATTGCAGGAATAGATGCATATTATGAATCATGGATTGAGAATGCCAGGAGCTCAAATATTGTTTGGACAAAATTCCTGTAAATTATTATATTCTAAAAAAGTTTGAGTCAAAGAAGGATTTTATGAATTTTGAATTGATGCACCCCAGAGATGAAATCGTACATATGATGCAGCGAATTTACAGGTTTGGAATGACAACAACCTCGGGGGGAAACATATCTGTTCTGGACGATAACGAGGATATCTGGATTACACCTGCTGGAGTGGATAAGGGTTCACTGACAAGGGGGGACATTATCCGAGTAAGGCCTGACGGCAAAGCAATAGGTCCTCACACACCATCTTCAGAGCTTCCATTCCATCAGGCGATATATCAAAGCAGGAAGGATTTCAAAGCAGTCCTCCATGCGCACCCCTCTGCGCTGGTCGCTTTTTCCATTGTCCGGAAGATTCCGGACACAAGGATCATTCCTCAGGCATATTATATTTGCGGAACTGCCGGATACGCTCTATATGCAGTACCAGGAAGCATGGAATTGGGCAGGAACATATCCCGTGTTTTTGAAAAAGGCTTTGATACTGT
>CAYPRX010000094.1:0-1675 GCA_964413265.1 uncultured Brevinematales bacterium | reverse complement strand
TTCAATTATTATTAGGGTCAGCCATCGGTCATAAATGTATGACCGCTCGACTTCAAGCCCCAGCAATTGCTGAAAAACTGACGGTTCATAAACTCCCTCAACAGTAGTGCTGGTTTTGCTTACACTCTGAGTTAGATTTTGCGTGGATAAAAACTCAACATTGGTTTTATGGAACATTTCTTTTGATTTATTCCTGGAAACATAAAATAAAGCGGTGAGGTATCCTAAAACTATTGCAAAGATATGATCGACACCCATAAATTGAGAGGTAAATGAAATGGTTATAATCAAACCTGTAACTATCGTTGTAATTAGAATTAAGGAAATTGAAGAACGAAACAGATACACAAGCGCTCCTATTACGCTCATAACGCCAAGAGAAGCGCCGACATCTGTGTAAGTAAATGTTGCATTGGATAGATTCAAATTAAAAAGACCCAGAATGGGTACAATCAGAAAATTGGGTACATCGGCTTCCAGGCCTAACATGTACGCTAAAATAAATAAAGTTGATCCGCTGGTAAATTCAAGAATACTTCCAAAAATAAACAGGAGAATCATGTTGCTCAACAGATGAATTATATTAAAATGGAAAAAATTGGAAGTAAAGATTATAAACCACTTATTTTTTAGAAAGTTCTCGTATGAAAACCCAAAATTTGAGAGAGATACCGGTTTGATGTTTCCATATATATCTGACGAGTAAATAAAGAAAGACACATTGATGATTATCAACCAGACAGTAAATTTAATCCGAGAATAAAAGTTTGATAAAGTCAGGTAATCCAGCGGTGGAAGAAGAACCCTGTCCTTTTTAATCATCCAGGCTAGAGGTGAAGGCAGGTTTATTCCCATCTTCCATTGATTCAGGCGGTAACGGATATTGCTGATAATGTTTTGAAAACCGTACAGTGATGAAATAGCAATTACATGACTTATCGAGAATCTTTTTGACGACACTGCTGCATAATGGGGTTCCTGAAGATTAGGTATAAATTTCAGCTTGAAACTGTAAAGGTTCTGAAACGAAATAGGGAAATTAGTTTTTTTGAATATCCGCACGAATAATCGATTTAACCATCTATGGTCGGTATTCATTCCGGGTACATCCAGCCCGGAAAAGGGTACCATCCCGAGGGAAGCAAATTTATAGTTTTCTTTTTTCAGGGACTCCAGTGCGGTTACGACCAGCGCTTCACTGATGCCGTTTAGTGCGGAAGGTCTTCTGATAAGGTCCTGAAGATAGTATCCCTTTCTGGCATAGACAGGCGAGCATGCCAGGAAAGCTTCAACATGATTGCCGATCCTTGCAATGAAATACTTTTTGTCATCAGATGATGTGAATGGATTTACCTCATTCGACAGCATTAGCTTGTGAGTCTGTCTTGTCATGAACCATTGGTTGAGAACATCATTCATTGATTCTATCAAATAATAATCCTCAAGGGATTTTATTGAGTATTCTTCAATTACGACACCTTTTTTGAACACCTGCCTGATCGCTGACCTGACCTTTGGTTCTATACATTCAGAAGAGTAGTTTTCAAGGTCAAATGAGGATTCATGGCCGATTTTCACGATGGGCATACCAAGTTCTTCAGCGCATTTCGCTGTATTTTCGTTTATGTCTATAAAAATACAACCCTTTCTCTCATTTTTTGAATGAAGGATGAAT
>CAYPRX010000093.1:0-5025 GCA_964413265.1 uncultured Brevinematales bacterium | reverse complement strand
CAAGGCATCAACAAAAATAATTACAGGCATGGATGCACTGGCGAATTCCTCCGCGCCCATAGGTGATATTACCAGGCTGCTCGGAGATAAAATCCTGGGCGGAATAGGTTTCGGTCTCATGATAATCATGGCCATAACTGTCGCTATTGCTGTTATCGGGACCACTCTTAGCTGTATGAACACGGCTGTGCGTGTAACCAACGGTATGGCAAGCGGCAGGGAACTTCCTGAATTTCTGGGATTCCTCCATATCAGGAACAAGACCCCTCATACAGCGATATGGGTTCTTGTGGTTATCTCCTGCGTTATTGCCGCCATCGGCATACCCAATGTTGTAGGCTTAACTGGAATTACTCTTGCATCCAACTTCGGTACGTTCGTGCTGTATGGTTTCGTCTGCCTCTGGACCATTATAGCCTTCAGAGGAAGAAAAGATTTCAACTTCTTAAGGCATGGGCTGATTCCTGCAGGCGGCGTAATCCTGAATGTTCTGATGCTTGCAGGAATAACCTACCTGAATTTTACGGGAACTGCGGACAACAAAACCGAAGCGAGGATCTGTTTCTATATAGCCGGGGGATTTGCACTGGTAAGCTTTCTCTATGTAATGGTAACTACAGTAAGAAAGAACTATAGCATGAAAATGATAACTGCGCTTATACGCCCGGAAAGGCTTGGTATTCTGGTGAGCGTTCTCAAAGAAGAATCCCTTGTGCAGGGAATGACTGTTTCTAAAGTAAAGGGATTCGGCCGCACATACGGAAAAGTCGATCCTGAGGAAGCTGTTGATGAGAAGATCAGCTTCATACCCAAAACAAGGGTGGATATAGTTGTAAACGACTGGGACGTCCCATATGTCCTCGAAATAATGAAGGAGGTCCTGAGAACCGGGAAAGCAGGGGATGGAAAAGTCTTCGTAGTCGATGCCAAAGAAGCTCTCAGAGTTTCCACTGGTGAAACCGGCGTCATGGCCGTTTAGGAGGGAAACAATGAAAAGAATAGAGGCTATAGTAAGACCTGAAAAGGCCGGCGCGGTAATTACCGCTCTTGATCGCCTTGGTCACCCGGGTATAATGATTAGCGAGATTGAAGGGCATGGAAAACAACATGGCCTGGAGGAAAATTGCCGTGGTAAAAAATATTCTATCGATCTGATCACTAAAACCCGCATAGAGATAGTAGCAAGAGACCCCGATGTGGACAGTCTTGTCAGGACGATACAGGAAACGGCAATGACAGGAAAAATAGGCGATGGAAAGATATTTGTCCATCCAGTCGATGACGCAATAAGAGTCAGGACTGAAGAAAGTGGCGATGCCGCCATTTAAGGAAGGGTAATATGAAAAAGATAGAAGCGTTAATTAAAGCTGATAAAAGCGATGATGTTATATCATCGCTTGAAAAAATAGGATTTCCAGATATCATTATCTCTAAAATTGAAGGCAGCGGAAGTTACGGCGATATGAAAGAGGAAGTCCGGGTTTTCCGGGGAACGATTTACAGCGTTAAAACAACTGCACCAAAAGTCAGAATAGAAGTCGTTGTAAATGACAAAGATTTAGTAAAGACTCTAAAAGTGATAAGAGAAGCTGCACTTTCGGATGAAAACGTTGGTGATAAGATTTTCGTCCTCCCTCTGGAAGATACCACCGGCATTGGTGCTGGCAAATACAGCAAACCAGAAATATAAAACAGTTTTAAGGGGCCTGTTACAGGCCCCATTTTATATGGAATTAAAATGAAAAAACTCGAAGTAATTACAAGGCCTGAAAAGCTGGAAGCTCTTGCCGATGCTCTTGAAATGTCCAGATATTCCGGAATGAATATTACCAATGTCAAAGGATACGGCAGTCAGAAGGGAATGGAAGAAAAAAAAGTAAAAATAGAAATTGTTATTCAAGACGATAAAATTGAAAAAGCCTTAGAAATTGTTCTTTTGATAGCAAAGACTGGAAATTATGGAGATGGTAAAATATTTTTAATCAATATTGAAGATGCCATACGAATCAGAACAAAAGAAAGAGGAGAAATCGCTGTATAGTTTTATCTAATTCTCCTGAGACGTACTGACGGAAAAAACCGCGGGACCTCTTTCAAATACTTTTCATATTCATTGCCAAATCTTTTCTTTAAACCAGGTTCTTCAATAAGCATTGCATTAAAGTATAAAATTATGACATATATAACAGTTAAAACAAATAAACACAATGAAAAATAAATTAAAACTTCCCCTGCCAGTAAAATAGCTCCCCCTAAAGCCATTGGATTACGCACTATTTTATATGGACCTTTAATCACTAATTTTTTTGGCGGGATAGCGGGATTAGGAGTTCCATCGCCGAATCTCTTAAATAAATAAATTGTACACAATACCAAAAATAATCCGGAAATAGCAATTAAAACACCAATTATGATTATGTATGGATATGGAGCTAATAAGTAATTTGTCTTCAGTATTAAAAAATCTAAATATTTTGCTATTGCCGGAGTTATAATAAGAAAGATAGACGAAAAAAAGATATATGTAATTATCTCTATAGCTTTTTCCCTGACGTTCATTCTTAACTCTTGACAGACTAATAAATTGTCTATTAATTATTTATGTTGATAATGAAAAGCAAAGTTGTTATTTACTTTTTTTTAATGATTTCAAGCGTCTGTAATAGCTGCTGATCTTCAATTAACTTTTCAATATAGCGGGTTTTATCTATTTGAAGATCGACCTGAATCGGATATTTAAGCATTTCCATTTTACCATTGATGTAAATAATGATAACAGGTCTTAGCGACTGAGCCGGATCAACCCGAATTACCTGGGCTACTTCCTTTGTGTTAAGCATAACATAAGAATTTTGGGTAATAAGCGGTCTCCCGTAAAGCCGCTGCGGCATGAGGTTTATAAATTCAGCAGCGAATCTGGGATTGAATTTCGAACCCGATAAATTCTGGATTGCAAGAAAAGAATTCGATATCGGAAAGGACTTATGATATGGAGTTTCAGATGTAATTGCATCGAAAGTATCAGAGATCATAATAACATTGGTATATTCACTGATCTGATTTCCTGATATGTGCAATGGATAACCGCATCCATCATAATTTTCATGATGGTTTAGAACGGCGTTTTCTATTTCTAATCCGAAATCCTTCTGTTTTTTAATGATTTCGTATCCAAGCTGAGGATGCTTTTTAACAATTTCCCACTCATCCGGGTCAAGATCTCCCTTTTTACTTAATATTTCCTTTGGAAGCAGGATTTTACCAATATCATGAAGTATTGCACCCATACCCACGGTCTTCAGCTTCTCGCCTGAATACATAAGCTCCTTTCCGAAAAGTATAGAGATCATTGCCACATTGATGCTGTGTGTATAAGTATAATCATCAAAATCCTTCAATTTTAGAAGATTAAGGATCGTATAGGCTTCACTTACAGATATTTCACCGATCAATTGCTCTATGATATTTTCTATATCTTTTTTCGGGAGGGGTACCTTTTTCTGCACGCAGTCCTCAATTTCCTTTCCAAGGGTAACTGACTTTTCAACCAGTTCGTTCGACACGATAGCTTTATCCAGCCGGTAAAAATCTGTATAACTGGGTTTTTTATAGATAAATTTGCTTATTTTATGCTCTTCAAGGCTTTTTATCATATCTTCAGTGATTATATCGTCCCTTCCCACAATTTTCCTGCCGTCCAGTGTAAAGGCATCTCCCTTAAGAGATATACCGGGATAAAGGTCCTTTGTTTCAATTTCTATGAGCTTAAAAGATTCCTGTGATTCATCTTCATGAGGCGTATAATAAAGCACTTCGATTTTTTCGGACTTGAGGGAATTGATAAGATCTTCAGTAATAAGTTGTTCTTTTCCTATCTTTTTAACGTGGTCGGCTGTATAGGCATCAGCTTCAAGTATCATTCCAGGTAGAAGTGTTTCCGTATGTATTATGCCCAGTATCTCATCATTATCGGTACCGATTTTAATGTTAGGATCCATATGATCCTGCTCCTCACAACCGTATCCCTAATTTTAAATTAAAGGGGAAAAAACTACAAGGTAAATTACAATAAAATCCAACATAGATTTTCAGCTTCCAGACGCCATAGTTTTTTCCAGTGCAGCCAATTTTTCAATTCCAAGAACTTCTTCTCTGCTTTTTGATTGAAGATATGAGAATATTAATTTGCCAACAGCTTCTACATGACAGGGTTTGCTGATATAACCGACAACCCCCCACCTCACCATCGAAAGGATCTCAATCCTGCTCAGACTGTAAGACATAATAAAAATGGGTAAATTTTCCTTGAATGATTCCTTGTAAATTTCCTGGAGGACTTCAAATTTTGCCACACCTGGAAAGCGAGGTTCTGCAAGTATTATATCGATTGGAGTTCCGCTATACAAAGCCCCCCCCATCGTTGTACCTATCTTATCAATATACGTCGATGTATAAACCTTAACCCCAAGTTTTTCAAAATAAAACTTCAGATTTTGACTAAAAAAAAACTAGGCTCAATTATAAATAAGTTCTTTTTTTTAAAATATTTGAACCATTCTGTTTTATTATCTTTCACAATTGAGATTATCGGACGATTAACCGATAAATATTAGTATGTCATCTAGAAGGAAAAAAATACATAAAACCAGTGATACAAACCCCGGTTTCAGCATGGTTTCATCACCCGGCCATTCAGAATTAAAAAAAGATTTGGAAGATTACGGTTTCGGGACAACATCAATTTTTTATCTCTATGAAAATATGAAAGTAATCAAATTCAAATCCCCCCAAAGCCTTTTCATGGGCTATATCAGTCAAAATAATTACAATATCGGCCTGCTTGATCCGCTCTGTCCCATGGAACAAACAAAGGACTGCCTTTCCGCATTCATCCTTCATTCAAAAAATGAGAGAAAGGGTTGTATTTTTATAGACATAAACGAAAATACAGCGAAATGCGCTGAAGAACTTGGTATGCCCATCGTGAAAATCGGCCATGAATCCTCATTTGACCTTGAAAACTAC
>CAYPRX010000092.1:0-3289 GCA_964413265.1 uncultured Brevinematales bacterium | reverse complement strand
GAAAACTGTCCTTACAAATTCAGCTTTTTAAAAGTCCTGATATTATAAAATTCATCTGCTTCATAGTTCCCAAATTTGTCCTGATTTTCAGCCAGCTCCTTTACAATGTCCTTGATCGAATACTGCGGCTGATAGCCGAGTTCCCTTACGGCTTTTTCCCAGGAGACTTTATAATTCCTGAAATCCTGGATATTTTTGATTTCCAGCCTGATTTTCTTACCGGTAATAATTTCTACTTCTTCCTTCACAGAATCAGCAGCCTGCCCTACCGTAAAATTACCGGATGTTGCATTGAAAATGCCGCTGATCGAATAGTTCGCCTGCATGCAGCGTATAAACGCGGTCACAGTGTCCCTTATATCGAATATCGGCCGCCAGATCGAAGCATTGTTAACAGTAATCTTTCCCTCAGTAATTGCGGTCTTGAACATTGTGTTTATTATCAGATCGAAGCGCATTCTCGGGCTGTAGCCGCAGACAGTCCCCTGCCTGAGCGCAATGACTGAGAAATTCTCGTCCCTGAGCTGCATCACTCCGCGCTCTCCCTGAAGTTTTGATATTCCATAGGGATAGCTGCAGGTAACGGGAGATTCTTCGTCGTAAAGCTTATCGACAGTATACCCGTAAACGGAGCATGACGAAGCATATATGTACCGCCGGATACCTGTCCTCTTGGCTATGAAAGCCAGGTATGATGGCAATGCCCCGTTCATAATAAAATTCTGTGACGGACTGAATTCCGCCATAGGATCATTTGAAATGCCTGCAAGGAAGATAATTTGCTCATAACCGGTTAGATCAGATTCAGTGCAATCGAAAAGATTTTTTTGAATGACTTTTACACCTGCGGGAAGCTTATTTCCAAACCATAAGGCATCTATGACAACCACCTCATAGCCATGGTCCAATAAAGCGGGAACAAGCCGGGAACCGATAAAACCTGCTCCGCCTGCAACAAGTATTTTCATATTCTCTCACCTACTTGATCAAATTATTGTATTTGGATATATCAAGGGATGTATCAGCCGGGACTTTAAAATCCATGTTGTATATTGATATCTCCCTGATATCTCTCTTTTCATCAAGATTTTTTGCGTACTGAAAAACGGTCTTACGGGAACCACCGACATGAATCGTTCCAATAATATCCTTTTCCAGTACTTTTATGATCATCTTTACGATTTCAGATACGCTCTCCCTCGATGTCCACTGATCCACAAAAGCCTTTTCGTAAGGGAAAATATTCGGTCCGAAAGTCGTCCTTATGATAAGCGTGTTATCATACATCCTTACGGCGCATTCTCCTCCAAGTTTAGACCATGCATACTTATTGACTGGATAAACAGGGTCGTCTTCCTTATAATTCCCCCTGTCTCCCTTAAAAACATAATCCGTGCAGATATAAGTTAATTTAATATTATATTTCATGCAGATTTTCACCATATTGCAGGTACCGATGATATTGGCATCAATGGCTTTTTCAGGTTCCCTTTCACATTTTGGCGGGGAAGTATATGCAGCCGCATGGATGACCTGTTTAATTTTCCTGCCTGAAAAATAATCCTCGATTTCACTGTAATTCTCTATGTTAAATTCTTCCTTGTCAACATAATTTATATCCGGCAGGTGTATTTTGAATTCGCTGCCCAAAAGTCCATTACCGCCTGTAAATAAAATCATTTTCTGGTCCATTATTTTATCCCCCCGATCAGCATTTACCATAAATAAAATTATCTGACCTCACGTCTTTTTCCCAATCACGCAAGGTAAAACCGTCCCGGTCTTTATCTGTCATGATAAAATCTCCTGAAAGTGCTGAATCAAAACTTGATTTCAGCAGTTTATCACATAACGACCAGTCGATATCAGGGGCAAGGGGAGAAATACCGGCTTCACAGCCCTGACTGTATTCGCCGGAGCATAAATATTCAATCAAACCTTCATCCTCAAAAAAATTACCATGCGCAAATCCCGGCGGAACCCAGATCCATTCGCTGAAATCTCTTGTCAGGTCTGCCGGCATATCGTACATCGCCGCTTTGCCGCAAGTGGGGGAGCCTTTCCGGATATCAAGAAAAATATCGATCATATGGCCGGATAATGTCCTTACCAATTTACCCATAAACGGATTCCATTGAAAGTGGAGTCCCCTGATCACGCCGGGTCTTGAAAAGCTCTCGTTCATCTGTAGGAATTCTATATTTTGAAAAACCGAACTCGCATCAGGATGTCTTTTTAGATCGCTTTTCCGGAAATGTTCTGAAAAATAACCACGATTATCTAAAAAACGGGCGAAACGGATTACTTTAACTTCCGGAATGGATAATGATTTTACTTCCAGAATTTTCATATTTCTTTCCGATAAAAAATATTACCGGAAATAATATTTCAAAAGGCCATAAAAATCAAATAAGTTTGATATTTTCAGCTCCGGAGCTTAAAATCATTGATTAAAAACAGGCAATAATATGATTACTCAAAAAACCCCCCCATCCATTAAAAAAAATTATATATATAATACCGCTCTAACCCTTCTGAATATTTTATTTCCCCTTATCACCTTTCCCTATGTGCTGAGGGTACTGGGGCCAGAAAACTATGGAAAGTTCGGCTTTGCCGCAAACCTTGTCGGTTATCTGGCCATACTTGCCTCTTTCGGTCTTCCGGTTTACGGGATAAAGGAAATAGCTAAGAACCGTGAAAAAGGCAAAATGCTCTCGAAGACATTTTCAAGCCTCATCCTGATCGGCGCTATAGGCTCGCTTTTATCCCTTGCAGTATTCCTGAGCATGATGCTCTTTGTTACTAAAATGCGGGATGAGACTTATCTCTTCCTTGTTATAGGTTCTACCCTTATTCTAAATGCATTTTCAATAGACTGGTTTTACCAGGGCCTTGAAAATTACGGATTCATTACATTGAGGAGCCTTATATTCAAGGCGCTATCTCTAATCCTCGTTTTCACTGTTATCCGGAAATCGGGGGACTATGTGCTCTATGCAGGGATAACAGTAGTTGCGCTGGGCGGCTCAAACATCTGGAACATCCTTAAAAGCCGAAGTCTTATTTCATTTAAAAAGGCCAATCTGGATTTAAGGCCTCACCTGAGACCGCTTTTTTTCCTTTTCCTTTCTGCAGCGATCGGCAGCATATATAATATGCTGGATACTGTACTGCTTGGCTTTCTGGGGGGCAATCCCAGGTATGTTGGCTTTTTTACAATGGACAGAAAATTCACACAGTTCGCGATAACCTTCGTAGCTTCCCTGGGGACAGTCCTGGTTCCACG
>CAYPRX010000091.1:0-2140 GCA_964413265.1 uncultured Brevinematales bacterium | reverse complement strand
AGCTTCAAAATCAACGTAAGGTAATATGATAAGCTTTTTACGTGGGTATCTGCTTGGATTTTGACATACAATAATAACTTTTTTATAATTTTTTAAAAATAAAATAAGAATAATTATCCGGAGGTTTTTGTGAAAAAATTTATTTTGGTAACAGAATTGATCATAGTTTGTATTTTTTTATCGTCAATATTATTTATAAATGTTTTCAGTTACGACCTGATCCCCTACAGAAATGGCGATAAGTGGGGTTATTGCGATACAAATAAGAATATTATAATATCACAAAAATACGATGCTGTGGATTTTTTCACTAACGGACTGGCAAAAGTTGAAGTCAACGACAAATGGGGTTTTATCAACTCAAGAGGTATTGTGGTTGT
This sequence comes from uncultured Brevinematales bacterium, assembly GCA_964413265.1. GTDB lineage: Bacteria > Spirochaetota > Brevinematia > Brevinematales > JAOACQ01 > CAVYGN01. The sequence goes on along the minus strand of CAYPRX010000091.1, from coordinate 1,760 downwards.
ACCGCTGAAATATGATTGGGTGGGATATTTTCATGAAGGTTTGGCTATAGTCGATCTTAATGACAAATATGGCTATATCGACACAAAAGGTCATGTAATTATTCCATTGAAATATGTTGATGCGGGGAATTTTATCGGAGGACTTGCTCTAGTAAACTTCGGAGGGGAGTTTATGCAGTCAGTTAATGGAATTAGAGGTGGAAATTGGTACTATATCAATAAAAAAGGGCTCACGGTTATTCAGCTTAAATATGATCAGTTATCAGAACAATTTGAGCAGAGTATCAGGGTAGGATTAATGTTTGTGGGAAATAACGGGAAGTGGGGTTTTATAGATCTGAAAGGGAAGGAGATTGTTCCTCCGAAATATGATGCCGTTGGAAATTTCAGCAATGGACTTGCCGCGGTTGAAATTGGTGGAAAAATGGGCTTTATCGATAAAAAAGGCAATGAGGTCATTCCGCTGAAATATCCATTCATGACTTTGCCCCTGCCAGATTTCAGTGACGGGATGATCGGGTTTATTGCAGATAATGATAACAATGGCCCAAGATGGGGTTTTATGGATACAAACGGTATTGTAGTTATTCCTTCGAAATATGATGGAGCAGGTGATTTTAATAATGGCATTGCAGTTGTAAGACTAAATGATAAATTTGGCCTCATAGATAAAAGCGGCAGAGAGGTTATTCCTCCGAAATATGATGAATTGGGTGATTTCAATTGCGGGCTCGTGGCAGCACTCTCTGGAGACAAATGGGGCTTTATTGACACAAACGGGAACGAGATTATACCGTTGAAATATGATGATGTGGGATATAAAACCACTGGTGATGGTTTCTGCATTAACTGCCTGGCAGGGGTAAAAGTCAACGGTAAAGAAGGCTATATAGACACAAACGGTAATGAATACTGGACAAACTGATCTGACAACCAATCCGGAGAAAACTTGCCGCGCATTCCGTGTTAAAACTGCCACTTGAAAGACTGAAAATTAAAAGTATGTTAATATTCTATTTTTCTAAATTGACAAATATCTTCCAAAATAATATTATATTCTAATTATTAAAGCTAAAGTGAATTTATGAAAAAGGTCAAAGATGCTATTTATTTGCTTGAAAAAGATGGCTGGTTTCTTATAAGGACGAAGGGAAGTCATAAACAATATAAACATTCTTTGAAAAAAGGATTGGTGACCATTCCAGGTAATCTTTCTGATGATTTGGCACCGGGAACTTTTAATAGTATATTAAAACAAGCTGGTTTGAAATAGGAGATCATATGAAAAGGTATTTGGTTAATTTTGAAAAGACAGATACAGGTTACAGTGCATATATACCTGATCTGCCCGGATGTGTAGCGGCAGGTAAAAGTAAAGAAGAATGCGAATTAAATATCTATGAAGCAATAAAATTTCATATTGAAGGCATGAAAGAAGAGGGTTTACCCATACCGGAAAGTATAACCGAAAGTGAAGTTTTTCTTGTGCCGGATTTATCATAGAAACTATGAATGATTAATAATTGTAATATATTTTACAAAAATAGGAAAATTTGAACAAATAATTCTGTCAGCTATGTGTCAGTGAAATTTTAAGAAAGTTTTGTATCTCTATATGAGGTATGATATTCTGATTCCCTTGAATCCCTCCTCCTCCGAATTCTATACACATCAATAAGTTACGAAATAATTTTAGCTGGATTGGCTTGTCTGGCTTTTCCAATTAGTCCTCTGATTTTTCTGCGCAGCATAAGCATGGA
>CAYPRX010000090.1:0-3687 GCA_964413265.1 uncultured Brevinematales bacterium | reverse complement strand
ATCATGCTTTACGGAACTGGATATCTTTAAAAAAAGCACTGGGGAAATGCTGCGTCAGGTCAGGGCTTCTCAAAAAGCTCCTGGTCATGAAAGGATTTATACTGCTGGGGAAAAAGAGCATTTGTTCTGGATTGAGAACAGGGACAGAGGGGCGCATATCACTGATGCAACAATGAGGGAGATGATTTTGATGCGCGACGAGCTCGGCCTGTTGGGGTATGACTTTTAACGTTTTATTCGACCACTATCTTTTCAAAATCTATCATCTTCATAAAAAGGTCGTCGATCTGGGTTAATAGTGCAATCCTGTTGTTCTTAAGAGTCATGTCTTTGTCCATTACCAGCACCTTATCGAAAAATTTGTCGACGACAGGCCTGAATGATGTCAGAATAGAAACGCATTGCTTATAATCCCCGTTTGAAAGCGTTTCGAGGAATATTTTTCCTTCTTTAACAAGTGCGGAATGAAGTTCTTTTTCAGCTTCTTCCCTGAAAAGTCCTTTGTCAAGTTTTCCAGCTTTCTGGCCTTTTATGATATTTTTTACTCTTTTAAAAGCTATCGCCAGATTAATGAAATTATCTGACTTTCTGGCAATATGGATCGCCTCCAGCCTGAGGTAAGCGTCATACAGGTCCGAAACATAACCACTAATTCCCGCCTCGATTTCATCATAAGAGAAACCGTATTCTTTTAATACTGTTTTTATGCGGCTGGTCAGAAAATCATTGATCTTATCGCGAAATTCATCCCTGTTAACAGTCAGGAAACCCTCGTAAAGTGGCAGCAGCTTATCGAAGAGGACTCTTATATCAAGGTGTATTTTTTTCTCGATCAAAATCCTGATGATGCCGAGTGTCTGGCGGCGTAGGGCAAAGGGATCCTTTGAACCTCCAACAAAATTGCCCCTCGAGTATAGAGCAAACAGGTTGTCGAAGCGGTCCGCCAGGGACACGAGAATTCCCTCGGGCAATGAAGGCAGACTGTCGCCGCTGAATTTAGGCAAGTAATGTTCCCTGATGGAAATAGCCACATTTATATTTTCCATGGAGGCCAGAGCGTAATAATATCCTATAATGCCCTGCAGTTCCGTGAATTCGTGAACCATGCCTGTAACAAGGTCGGCTTTGCATAAGAGGGCTGTCCTGTCGGCGTTTTTAAGATAATCGGCATACCCTATCATATCAGAAATTTCCAAAGAGATCGTCCGCAGTCTCTCCGTCTTATCAGCAAGGGTTCCTAACCCCTTCGCGAAAGAGACCTCAGAGAGTTTTGGAAGATATTCTTCCAGCTTTATATTCCTGTCCTCATCGAAGAAAAATTTTCCGTCTGAAAAGCGCGCCATGATTACACGCTCGTTTCCATAAATTATGTCTCCTGACACAGGCATATTCGTTATGATGAGGAACTTATTGATAAGCTCGTTATTCCCGTCCAGGAGAGGTATATATTTCTGATGATCAATCATTTCAGAAATAAGGACCTCCTTTGGAAGTTTGAGGAAATCCTCCTCAAATTTGCCAACGGCTGTGTAAGGGTATTCAGTAAGCTGGGTAAGAGTGTCAAGCAGTTCGCCGTCTAGAACAGGCCTCGCCCTGAGTTTGCCTGATTCTTTTTCTATCTGTCCGAGAATTACTGATTTTCTTTCCTCCGGATCTGCGATTACAAAATGTTCCCTTAAAACTTCTAAATAATTTCCGGGCTGTTTTACATGAAAGGCTTTCCCATTTGAGAGGAACCTGTGCCCGTATGTTTTTCCAGATGAATCAATACCGTTGATCTTAAATGGAATGATTTCTCCCCCATAAAGCGATAAAATCCACCTGACAGGCCTTACAAAACGGAGGTCACCGCTTCCCCATTTCATGGATTTTGGGAAGGAAAGAGAAAGTATGATGTTCTTGAGAATTTCAGGCAGGATGGATTGAGTATCCAATACCCCCTCCTTTTTACTAAGAACTGCGTAAGTGCTTCCGGATATCTCTTTCTTTTCGATGTCCTCCAACTGCGCTTTGTTAGATTCAAGAAAGCCGAGAAGTGACTTTGTCGGTTTACCGCCTTCATCGAATGATGCCTTAAATGAAGGCCCTTTTCTTTCAACGATCGTTTCTCGTGTTTTTGATTCTACGCCTGAAACGAGAACGGCAAGGCGTCTCGGGGTGCCGTAAACGCGGATATCTTTGCATTTGATTTTTTCTTTTTCCAGTATTTCAATACTCTTAGCTTTGAGCTGCTCAAGGGCTCCTGTGATTACTTCGTGGGGTATTTCCTCTACGCCTATCTCTAATAAAACATCTTCAGACATAACATATCCTTAAATTAAACAAAGCAGGGAAAATTATACAGGGAAAGGTTCGAAATTTCCATTTTTGTCGCTGGTTCTGAATTATCGCGGAATTTTGACTTGTAAAACATGCTTTGGCTAATGTGACTGTCTTTCCCATAAATAAATATAAGTATCGCAGGCCGGAATTAATTCACTGCTTAAGTATTTTGTTATTAATATATATTTATTCTTCGCCACATAATTTGTAAAAAATTGGCTGCTGGTTACAGTTGTAAGTATAAAATCTGGTTTATTGATCTCAATTTTTTTAAAATATCTCCTGATTGTTTTTGAAAAATCATCACCGAAATAGCGACCATGATCGAATTCATAGGACCTGTAAATTGTATCTCTCATATCTATTTTTTGTGATCCGAACTTTTTTTTAAATAATAATATATCCTCAGTCAGTAAAGGATCGATTTCGTCAATGTTCGACAGCTTTTTTACTTAAAGAATAAGCGTTTTTTAGCAATTTAATTACACCACTCTGGTAATCCAAATATGAATTTGAATTTAATATTGATAAGCATAAAAAGAAATGTGGTAAGGATTAAAATATGTTTATATTTGAATGTATTAATAAGCTTTTTAATTTTATTGGAGATAACTATCAACTTTAAATCCGAAATAAAATCATTAATATTTGTCATATTAAATGCAATGTAATAATATGAAAATAAGAATACCGGCATAAGATAGTGAAATCCTCCGCCTACGTAATTGAGATAATATGCGCTTATAGATGTGCAGAATAAAAAAAATAAAGAGAATGCTATTGAAAAATTAAAAATATCCTTTTTAGATAGTGCTTTAATGAATGTAACTCCTGACAGCAGGCCCTGCGAAAATATAAGAATATTCATTTCCAGCGTTTTAAGAAAATGGGGAAGTCTTAAATCATTAGGGTGGGAGATTCCCCAACCTGTCCCGCCGGCAAAAAAACCAATAAAATGCTTATAACATAAAATGAAATCAAATCCAAAAAGAATGCCGACTATCGGTATAAATAAAATTAAACAGCCTGCAAGTATTAATGACAAATCAATAGCGATATCTTTAAAACTAATTTTTAAATCGAATATAAAGTGTGTAAAAAGAATCAATAGAATAACGAATGATATAGAAAAGACCCTCCAGATCGTTAAAACTATAGTATATAACTAGCAGATCTTCTTGGATAAAACTCTGCTAACAAAAACCGAGAAAAATCAACAATGCAGTATATTGATATATACCTGGGCCTATTTTGCAAGTGTCAATTTGTACGCGTTCACCAGGTATTTATTTTGAATATCTAATAAAATCTTTTTTTCTTCTTAACCTTTTTTAAAGGTGAAACTGTATTTCACTTTAATACCTT
>CAYPRX010000089.1:0-6464 GCA_964413265.1 uncultured Brevinematales bacterium | reverse complement strand
ATGAAATAATAAAAATTATTAATGGAGCAATGATAGCAAAAAGAACTTTTTTCATGAAGACCTCCATTAAATACATCGCTCAGATATCGATAATTTTATTTAATCGGTTTTTTTATAGCAAAATTTTTAAAACTATTTTTTGTCACAGTCATCCCGATGTATTATTTGGGACTAATTTTTGCTGGAAAATGTTTATTGTTCATTTATCAAAAGTCCAAAATAAATCGATTCCGGTGTTTCATAGCCAAGGCCCATAAGTCACTGGCCTTTAACAACGATCAAGGAAAAGCTTATCAAGATCGGGGCGAAAGTTGTAAGTCAGGCCAGGTACTTTGTTTTCCAGATGGCGGAAGTTGCCATATCGAAGGTTATTTTCGAGAAGATTTTAAAAAAAATAGAAGATTACAAGCTTTTGGCTTTGAAAGTCTAAATTTATTTTGACTAAGGCAAAGGTTGGTAATAAAATCAATGAAACTAGGATTAAAGAAAGGGAAATTGACAAGAACATTTGATCAGCGGGGAAATTCCGGTTTAGAAATAAAAACCTTCGAATTGGGGGTTATATGGAAAAATAAGATTTCAAAACAGTCGAAGAATACTTGTCAACAGTTCCTGAAAGTACAAGAGAAAAACTGACCCAAATAAGGTATCTCATCAAAAAAACAGTTCCGCAGGCGCAGGAGAAAATCAGTTATAAAATGCCTTCCTTTTATATTAATGGGATGCTTGTCTGGTATGCGGGATTTAAGGACCATATAGGTTTCTTCCCCAAGACAAGCGCGATAGAAAAATTCAGGGACGAAATTACACCTTATAAAATTTCCAAGGGGACAATCAGATTCCCTTTGGATAAGCCGCTCCCCCTCGACCTGATAAAAAAAATTGTCGAATTCAGGGTCTCAGAGAACTTGAAAAAGGAGGATAATAAATATGGCTGAATATTAAAAGATTATTTCTTTATTGCGGTATTATCGGAGTTATAGTCTTTATTTTAACCACTATTGTCGGCGGATTGATTACACCAGGATATAATCAAATGACAAATGCTGTCAGTGAATTGACCGAAACAGGCGCAAAATATGTTTTAGTACTGGCTATCCCATATTGCATTTGGGATATTCTTATAATTCTTTTCTTCACTGGCGTTATAATAACATTTAAAAGTACTATTCTCAGAATAGCTTCTGTTCTTATGATAATAACTTGCATTGTAGGAATATTAGGCTATACAATTTTTACCATGGATCCTATAGTTGCAGCGCCAACATTTAAAGGGACATTCCATGTAGTTTATGGAACTACCTTGGGAATATTATTACCCTTGGTTTCAATGATATTATTTGGAATAGGTTTATGGAAAAATTCCAGGAAAACAAGCATTTACACATTTATAACGATAATTTTTATTTTGCTTTTTGGAATTCTTATTTCTTTAGCTACTCCTTTATTCTTAGTGCATAAGTTTCATTATTTCGGACTTCTGGAAATATCTACAATGTTAATTGCCTACCAGTGGTTTATTGGATTATCAATATTATTTTTACGTATTAGTAGAAATGAAAAAATGAATTCAAAGCATATTTAGTCGGAATTTTTCATTTAGCATTCTGGATCTCCAAAAATCTTGTTCCCAATGCATTCTACCAATATTTTATAGAATTTATTCTGCCAAGTCAATATAAATTCCGTCTTTGATATGTCAGTTATTAGATTAGTCCTAATAGGTCTGGGAACTAATCTATGGGTAAAATTCTGGCAGAATGGAGAACAGCAATTTTAAAAATAATTAATATCCAAAAAATATAGCTTTATTAAAACTTTACTTCAAAACTTAATTTCTTTAATGAATTGTTCAACCCTTGCCTTTATCTGGTCCCTTACAACTTCCGTTTTTTCTAATTTTTCATTATGTGTGCCTTGGAAACTTGATGGATCATCAAAATTCCAATGATAGCGGGTAACTCTCCCGGGGAAAACTGGACATCTTTCTCCCGATACAGTATCGCAAACTGTAATAACATAATTATAGAGTTTCCCTTGCTTATAGAAATCAAATACACTTTTAGTTTTGTTATTGGAGATATCAATTCCAACTTTCTGCATTGCTTCAACTGCAATTGGGTTAAGCGTTCCTGCTTCTAGTCCTGCACTTTCGGCAAAGAAGCGATCACCACTCAACTGATTAAGGAAAGCCTCTGCCATTTGACTTCTTGCAGAATTATGGACACAAACAAAAAGTACTTTAATTTTTTCCAAAATTAACACCTCTCACAAGAAATTTTAATAAAAGAATGTTAATTTTTAATTAATTTTTTTGGAATATTTGAAATATTTTGATTTCATTTCAAAACCAATAATCCTGTAAAATAAGTAGTAAAAAATATAAAGGCAAATGGAATCCAGGTACCTATTATGCTGGTAAACATCTTAAAACTTTTTTCAACGAAAGGTGCAATTATCAAACCATCAAGTAAGATTGCCATAAGGGTATAAAAAACCGCTGTTTGAAAAGGATTAGTATAATGAAAATATTTAAAATAGATTAGTGAAATTATGGCAAAAATAATAATTACACCAACTGCATGTATTATCAGGGTATTTCTTAATGTTGTTAATTTCCTTCCAATCCCTATAATCGAACCACAAATAGCCCAACCGATCAGCCCTGAAACTATTAATACAGTAATTTTTTGTATATCCATAGGAACTCCTTAATAAATTTATTCACCAAATTAACAGAATTTATAACGATTTAAATTTTTGAAATATTGAGTCAAGTTTTTTCTTATATATGTCTTTAATTAATACTTCATCTTCTAACATAGGTTTTACAGGGACAAGATTCATTAAATTATCAGAGCTCAATAAAGATTCCTTCACTTTTAAAATATGATATTTTGTATCTTTACAAATATTCTTTCTATCATCCGCATCCACAATCACTCTCATTTCCCGAACAATTACAAGCAGGTACCGATTTTTTCAAAAATCCATTAATAATTGCATTTGCACATCCTACACCACTTTTTGCATCTATAGCTCCAGCAGGACAGTTCTTACCACAAGCACCGCATTCCATACAAAATTCTTTCCTGAAAGCGACAGCCTTATTATTTTCAATTCTGAATACATTGTGAGGGCAAACCTCAATACACATTCCGCAGCCTGTACACTTGTCAGTATCAATTTTTATAGGCTCGCCATACTGAAAATATAATAACTCCATAATAAACTCCTGCTATTATCTGAGTAATTGGATTATACTGCTCGTTATGTTGATTAAAATCCCGAAGATAAATGATAATGTCATTATAGGTAATGAAACTTTTGTTTCTCTCATCACCCCTGATTGTGATGTAAATGTAGTTGAACCCGTGAAATTTAAAGATGTAAAAGAAACAATTGGAGTAAGTATTAAAATAAATGAAAATAGACCAGTAATAGGCTGAGAAGTTAGAATTACTATTATCGCTGAATATAATAAGCCTAAACTAGCTCCTTTGACTGAGAAATACCTTCCTGGTAACCATGGTAAAAAAATTGGAAAGAATATCAAAGATACAATTATTGCTCCAGGTAAAGTTAGCGCTATCAAAAAGGTTGAAACTGATAATTTCATATTTTTTAGAATATCAAGACCAAAGGCAATTAAATATGATATCAGTAGATAGACCGTTGCATTGGCGATTTCCATTGGAACAAGGACAACCCTATCTTTCAGCTTAAATTCCACTTTTTTCATTGCTTCAGTTTTTTTCATATCGTTAGTAAGATATTCTCTGATATCACGGGCATAGACAGGCCCATATTTAATCGAGAATTTTGTGAATTGAGTAACTTTATATGCTTCAACACCGACTGCTCCTAATTGCGGTAGAATAAGAACTCGATTTTTTACTATGTCGAATAACCGAACTGAAATTATTCGACTTATGAGTTCCTTGGTTCCAAAAGTGCCCTTTCCAGCAGCACACCAGACATTGATACCTTTAGTATCGAGAACCAGTATCCAGGCATCAATAGAAGAAAGCTCTTTTCTAAGGCTATCAAATGTCAGTTTATAGTTTGCAGTTACAAAAACAGAAGAATGTTCTACTGGAGAACCTACCGCATAAATTCCAGGATTTATCTTATAATTCATTCTGTTAATACCCAATCGGGCTGAGACCGAGCCTAGATAATCTTTAAAATATAGGTTAGTTCTAATTTTTGGAACCAAACCAATCGCTGTATTTATGAACCCATCCATCCAGAGTTCAGTCTTTTTTTCATCCGAACAAATGCTGCTTTTTGAATCACTCATTGTGATCCTCACTTCTATAAATTTTTAGGGGCAACATCTTTCACCTGCACTTCCTTTACGTAAATTTTTCAAACCTTCAGCTATCAATTCCATAACCTCTAGAACTGAAGCTATTTTATCTTCGGGAATAAACTGAAGAAATTCACGGTACGTATTGTTGCATTGTTCATTTATAGATTCAACTTTTTTAATTCCATTTTCTGATAGGTTTAATTGTACTGCCCTTCTATCATTTATATCAGTGGTTCTAGTAACAAAACCCTTTTCAACAAGACCATCAATAGTACGACTGAGGGTACTGCTATCAAGTCCAAGAATATCAGCTATTTCAGAAATAGATAAAGATTCTGATTCGTTAAGTTCTAATAGAATATGACACTGAGCGAGGGTTACTCCGCAGCATGATGTCTCATTTTTCAACTCAATGCCTATTTCCCTTTCAAGAATCCGTAATTTCTTCCTAAAATCCATTACATAATCTTTTGTTATTTCCATCAAAAAACCCTTAATTAATGTATTCTACAGTTATTGTATCATACATATATTGTTTTGTCAATATTAATCTTCATTTTTCCTCATCTTTTTTTAATTAATAAAAATTTTACTTTACGCTTGACAGCAAAAAAAAATGATGTTAACATATAAACTATGGTTTATATGAATGGTAATTTATATGGATAAAATACTTCAATTAGAAATTCTATTTCAAACCCTTGGTGATGCTAACAGACTTAGAATTATTCATTTTATTGGTAATATATCAAGATCTGTTTCTGAGATTGTCGAAGCGACAAAACTTTCTCAACCACTTGTCTCTCACCATCTAAAAGCATTAAGGAATAAAAATATCCTGGAAACAAAACGTGATGGTCCTTTTATCTTTTACAAGGTAAAAGATTCAAGATTATTGGATGTACTTGGACTGTTCTCAGAAATACTTAATTCAACAGAAATTCCAATGGATAAAGAAAATTTATTTAGTTGTGCTTCATGGATGAAAGATTTTTGGAAAAAATAATTGGAGGTTATTTATGGGTATGAAAGAAAAAATGGCAGAAATGATGATGGGAAATATGACACCTGAACAAAAAAAGGAGATGATGGATTTTATGATGGGAAAATTTTTTGAGAATATGAATTCAGGGGAAAAACAAAAAATGATGGAAGATATGATGGATAAGTTTATGAACAATATGAAACCAGAAGAAAAACAAGCCATGATGCAGAATATGATGTCAAAAATGATGGGTTCTAATACTGGCAACAGTTCAAATTCGGGAAATCCAATGATGAATATGATGTCAATGATGATGAGCGGTATGAAGGGCGATAATAATATGGAAATGCCCTGGGATATGTGTAAAAAAATGATGAACGGTATTAGTAATGCTAGTGAAACTGCTTCATTTGCAACACCTGAAATTCGTAGTCTATTTGATGAATGGGCTGTTCAGATTGAAGATGAAATATTAAAATATATTCAGGAATCAGGGATACAGGACGCAGCAAAAATTTCAGAAAAATTTAAGCTCTCAATCGGAAGCATTAATTATTTTCTTACTCGCTTATCCAATAAAGGTAAGATAAATTTAAAAGCTGAGAAGAATCCTTAATATTTAACTTTTATTTATTTTAAATAAAAAATTAAGGGATATTTATTAATGCAATTAACAAAATTTAAATAGTAATATTACTTGTCATATTTATGATAAGTTTACTCAATTGGCAAAGGGCTCTATTCCTTATTTTAAGTTTTTAGACAGTCTGGTTAGATGTAGAATCACGCTTTTTATTGAGCACTCCCCATTCTTTGGTCCACTTTTTAAGTTAGTCCAGGATGCTTTGAAGCCCACCAGAACAGCCTCGGGTGCTGGTGGTCTATAACCTAATGAACTATGGGGCCTGATCGTATTATACTCCCTATTACAAATCTCTAATATAATTTTATTATTGAACCAAAATTCCCAGAGTTAATCCATTATGCACTTAATACTATCCACTCAACCTTTTCTTTGCCATTTTTTTGTCCTCCTGATATATTATAAACTAACATATCATGTGGACCAAATTTTGGGGAGCAGGTCACCCAGAGGTAACTCGAACATTACAGAGAGTATTATAAGCAATGATCAGTGAAAGTCAAGCTAAAGTTTATCTGGGC
>CAYPRX010000088.1:0-97654 GCA_964413265.1 uncultured Brevinematales bacterium | reverse complement strand
GCCCTTCAGACCTCTTCGGTCCTCCGGTACTTCGGTGGGGCCTCGCACTGGACTCTCTCCTTCGTCCTATTACCTCTCACTCCCCTTCCCGGGAAGCGGTCAGTAGTATATATCATTTTATCCCTTTTTGCAAAATTTCATCACTCTTTTTTATAATGACCTTTGATGACAGGCTGCTTCGTGGGAATTATTATATATATTGACCTATTTCTGCTTTTTCATTAATATTTTTATCGATTTAGGATATAATTGTGAAATTTGGGAGGGCATATGAAGGCTTTGCTGATCTCAATGGCAATAGGTATAGTCGCAGGAATAATCGATATTATTCCTATGCTGATTCAAAAACTCGATAAACGGTCGATAATCTCCGCTTTTCTGCAGTATTTTTTTGTATCTATTATTATTGTCAACATAAACCTGCATGGAGTGCCATGGTGGCTTAAAGGAAGCCTTATCTCGTTTGCTTTAGCCCTTCCGGTCATGATTATCCTCCCGGAAGATAATAGAAAAGCAGTCCCTATGATAGCGGCTATGTCTATAGTTCTCGGAGGTCTGATAGGACTGGCCGGGCATTACTTGAGATAAAAGTTAATGATCTTCTCCAATGGGCACAAAAAGTATCGCTGCCTTTGCTCTGTTCGTTATCTTTGCGCCTACACTGCCTGACCAGAAGGCAGAAATCCCCACCCTGCCATGTGTGCCGAGCACTATGAGATCTATATTTTCTTTTTCGACTATTCTGTTTATACCCAGGGCGGGGTCACCTCGGCAAATTTCAGTTTTAACATTGATCCCCATATTACGGAATTCACCCATTTTTTTATTTAAGTATTCTTCCGCAACGTCTTCCTGCATTTCAAGTACCTCCCTTGTAGCGCCCGGCAGCAGAACACCCAGAGCGTTCTTATCCGCCGGGAGAGTGTTTAATGTCGGAATTATAAAAGCAAGAGTCAATTCCGAGCCGCATGATTTTGTTATTTCCGCTGCCGCTTCTCCGCCCTTTTCATGTTCACCTGTGCCGTCGAGAGGCAGGATTATCTTCTCAGGCCACTTATCAGTAGAAGGATTTTTAAGTGACGGCGGTATGAAAAGTACAGGTATTGTACCTGTATTAAAAATCTGTTGGGCAATATTGCCGAAAAATATCTCCTTGAGACCTCCCCATCCATGAGTTGTCATCAGGATTAGATCTGCCGATATCTCTTCCTTGTGCTTTGCAATTGCTTTTTCTACACTGATACCATCGCCGGGGTGTATGTGGCAATCAACCTCTATTCCCTTCGGATAAGAGCTGTTTTTAAGATTTTCAAGGTACTCGCTGGCCTCATTGTATCCGGCAAGATGGTGTTCTCCATGTACACTTTTTGGAGGATATTTTTCAATTACATGCAGCAGGGTGATCCTTGAATGCATTTGCATTGCAAGGTTAATGGAAAAAGGCACGGCGGCCTCGGAAAAAGATGAACCATCCAGTGGTATAAGTATTTTACTGAACATTAGAGCCTCCGAAAATTGTCTGATAAATCAAATACACATTCAACGCCAATATCAAAAGCGCAATTATGGCCGAACAGATAATAGTATAACTCCTGTTGACCAGGTTCCCCATTATCTCCTTTTTTGCTGTGAACAATACTAGTGGTATTACTGCAAACGGAAGACCCATTGAGAGCACCACCTGGCTGTAAACAAGGGTCCTTGTCGGGTCCCAGCCTGCGAGGAGCACGAACATGGAAGGGATAATCGTTATTATTCTCCTGATCCAGACAGGGATCTTTCTTTTGATAAAACCCTGCATTATAATCTGCCCTGCCATTGTTCCGACTGAAGATGATGAAAGCCCGGAGGCGAGAAGGGAAATGGCAAAGATAAACGCCGAAGCAGGCCCGAGAAGAGGGATAAGCGTCTTATAGGCATCCTGTATCGTAGCTATATTGCTCATACCATTTTTATAGAAGGTCGAAGCTGCCATGATAAGCATGGCCGCGTTTATGAGGCCTGCTATGCTCATGGCCACTCCCACATCGATCAATTCGAAATGGTAAAGCCTTTTTAATTTTACAGGATCCCTTGTAACTATCCTCCCCTGTGTAAGGGCAGAATGAAGAAAAATTACATGGGGCATGACAGTTGCGCCCAGTATTCCTACGGCTATGATAACGCTTTCATTGCCCTTGAAAGTGGGGATTATTAAACTGCGTGCCACTGAGCCCCAATCCGGGGGGCTCAAAATCGTTTCGATGAGGTAACTCACACCTATGACCCCGACAAGGGAAGTAATTACTGCCTCCAGAGGTCTGAAACCATAGGCCTCAAGGGCGAGAATCAGGAATGCAACTACTGCGGTCAATATTCCGGCAGCTGGCAGAGGTACGCCAAGAAGAAGGTTGAAACCGACTGCGGCACCAACGAACTCTGCGAGGTCGGTAGCCATGGCTACTATCTCCATTATTATCCACATAGAGATAACTGCCGGATAACCCATTCTGTTCTTGCAGACCTCGGCCAGGTTCATCCCTGTCGCTATTCCCAGCTTTGCAGATAATACCTGTACAAGCATGGCGGCTAGGTTAGATGCTACTATGATCCAGATAAGCGTATAGCCGAATTCCGATCCGCCCTGGATGTTTGTTGCGAAATTCCCGGGGTCCATGTAGGCTATACTCGCTATGAACGCCGGCCCGAGAAAGGGGAGAATCTTAAAAAAGCCCCTTCTTTTGCCTGAGCCTGCTAATATTTCTTCTGCCTGGCTGATTACCTCTCTGTCCATTTTTTGAGGTAATGTCATCTGCCTCCCCTTTTTACTTTATCAGGGATTATAATTAGACTCCATTGATTATTCAATAATTTAATTTTTGTCGGCTTTCAAATTTATAATTTATACTTTATAGTATACAGATAATTATGCAGGGAATTTATGAGAAGAACCAAATTGATGTTTTTTTTTATTATATTTTTCGCAGTCTTCCTGTCATGCTGTTCTGCCCTTACGGCTTCGATAATATCTGCTGAATTGATCTCTCATAATCATAACATATACTGCATTAATATAGTATATCAGATCAATAAATTCAAAAGAGAAATACCCATAAAAATAGTGAATTATGAAGAGAAAAACATTAGAAATGCAGTATGGATCCTGCACGGGTACAAACCCCAGGGCGACCCTTATTTTCAGTCTCCAGCAATAATTATTAATAATTGGAGTCTGCAGGAAATCTCTGGATTAAATCATGATGTCTTTTTTATTCCCGACATGGGAATGACCATCTATTCCCTGTGCCATGGCCAGGAGGGAAAGGTTTCAGACATTAAAATTCTTTCCGGGCTTGTCGATTATTTTAAATGTAAATTACGACAGAAAGGCACGATTTTTGTCGGTATTTCGACAGGGGCTGAAGGAGCTATCAAGCTGGCGTCCTGTTTCAGCGTAAAATCGGTCATTGTCTGCCTCTCCGGCACCTTCGATTACTTCAGCTTACCGAAGTCAAGCGACGAATATAAAATACATGAAAAGATTTTCAAAAATTCAAAAGATAGCTGGATCAGTGAAAATCCAGTTGATATACTGAGAACCATGAAAAAAACAAGAGTCTATGTGTTCTCAGAGGAAAATTCCATTTTCCGGCTTCAGGCTGAATCCCTCATAAGAGCGGGCCTGACAAACATCGATATTATTGATAAGACAGCTCTGGGAAAAGGCTTTTCCCATAACTGGGATTTCTGGAAAAACCCCGGGCTCTATTCAAATCTTACCCTGATATTCGGAGAGACCTTACCTTTTTAATATCATCCTTATTGAAAATGCAGAGGTACCGATTGTATATGCCAGTAAACCGACTATGAAGACAAGGGTATATCCGAAAATAATTGAGACATAAATGGCCACAAAGCTTGCCAGGACTGAAAACACGCCATTTACCGACCACATCCAGGGTATTGAACTTCCCTCATCTGTCTGGGTGATAGCCCTGATTCCCGAAGGCATCATAAACCCCATGAAAAACCCGCATTCCGCTACAAGGATAATGATTGTAATCATTCTAACGATTAGAGGCCATCCAATAATTAAATTTTCCAGGAACATAACTGTCAGGTATGATATTGCCATGGCAAGGGCTATTCCTCCCAGACCCAGCCATATCGCCTGGTATGGATCTTTAAACCTGTCGCTGTACATGCTCCCGAGACCTGAACTTATAAGCAGTGATGAAAGCACAACAGCAAATGCAAAGATCGGGTGGCCCAGTATTAGAGTGTATTTCTGCATCATTACAATCTCCAGGAGCATAAAGCCCAGTCCTATTGATGAGAAATAAATAATGCTTCCGAATTTATGATGAAGTTTTCTTAAACCCCTCAGATTCAGAAATATGAGAGGAACTACCAGAAACAATGCGCAGTAAAATACAACCTGGGTTGTTACTTCCCTGAGCAGGAAAAAGGGCTGGGGATAGTAGAATTTTACTGCATATTCCCCTCTCGTTAAAACAGTACTTCCCGGCTTAACGCGTTGTGAGAAGAACGGCCAGTCGTCAGTGGATGGTCTGATTTCGGTATCGGAAAGAAAATATTCCCTCTTAATATTACTGGACCTTACAAGCCTTTCTTCCTTGCTTCCGGTCTGTGCATAAGGTGAGTAAATCAATCCATGACCGATAGATATGGCATATTCGGTCATCAGCGAAGCCTCCTCTTCCGTGAAAGGACTGTTTTTAACAATGATCTTGCATTTATGGTAGCTGCCTGGTTCATTAAATATAAGAATGCATTTGCTGAATTCATCTTCTCTGTTGAGTCTCCTGAAAGCCTCCCTGAGAACCGTTACAAACCTTGGGCCGTCGACATACGGGTTGGAAAGATAAATAATTCCATCATGTTTGAGGTGAGTAATATAGTCCATCATTCCCTGGACAGTGAAGAGGTAACTCTCTGCCAGTGTAAAAGATCCTGAGGATACTGCGACCTGAGAAATCGAGTTGTCAAAAACCAGGACATCATACTTTTGTTTTGATGAACGGATAAAAAAACGTCCCTCCTGAAATTCAATATGTACGTTTGTTCTGTGCCCGATATCTCCTATCCTTTTACTGTAAATATTTTCAAAGAGGTTATAAATCGTACTGTTGAACTCGGCCCCCTGGATATTTTTTGCACCAGCGGCAAGGGCGAGGAGGACGTCCTTTCCTGCTCCGACCCCAATAATGCCTACATCCTCGGGATTTCTCTTAATTACATAGGGATAATAATGGGCACGCAGGACAGTTTTAAACATGGAAAGATCGTTTGTCTGTTTGACATGATAGAGATAAGTGAAACATGAATAATCGGCAGTAACAGCCCATGTTTCTGATGTCCTCTTATGGACTGCTACATATGCGAAATTGTCCCAGTCGGACCAGAGCTTCTCCCCGTAAGCACCGAGGATCCTCTTTTCCTCGCTTACCCTTACGTCAGTGTTTTTAACAAGTGGATAAATAAAATAAAAATCAACGAAAGCCAGCATAAATACAGCAACGGCAAAGATAAAATGCTTTTCAAAGGCGAAAACCGAAGCAGCAGTTATCCCGATAATGGAAATTATAAAAGAAACTACAAGGGGCCCATTATGAGGAAAAATGATAAGTGCGAAAAAGCATCCGATGCCGCCGCCAACCAGATCAAAAAAGTAGATTTTATTGATATGCTCCTTAAAATTAGTGAATATAAAAGATAAGATGAATCCTGCGAATATGAACGGTAACAGCAGAATCATTAAAAATAATGTGAATATTTCCTTTTGTGAATTCTGTCTCATCAGACGTATAAGGATAGTTTTCTGACCCGGTTCAAAGGATGATTCTGATATTTCTTTCTGAAGCCGGCTGATTCTTTCATTATCTATCGGAGGTCGTCCTATTTCCTTCAATATGTTTCTCAAAATATTCTTTTCTCCCTCAGCGGTACCTGACTTATTGACCGCAGCCAAGAGTTTTGAGGCATAATTATTATGAACAGGTAAATCTGATAGAACGTTCATTTCAAGAGGAATCCTGTTGATTTCCAGAAGAACGATGGGTATCGAAGCCGACAATAAAATCGCTATGACAACTATGGTAATTGTCTTAAAATTTTTCAGAAAGGGATTAGTGAAGAAAACCAGTAATCCGCCGAAACCGATCCCGAAAAGGGCAACTGACAAAATTATGAAACCGAAATGATACCAGAAAGTCAGTGAAAACATCTTGTTCAATATCACTTCAAGGCAGAGAACGGAAAGGGATATCAGGAATACGCCTACGAAAATTGGCCAATTCGGTCCCTTTTTAACCTCAGAGGCTCTGTCGCCATTCATATGCATTTAATCCTCATTATGTTATTTGACATTATCACTGGAGGGATAATCAGTATCAGTCATCGAAATTATGGGTTTCTGCGGATTCTTTGTTTTCATCGATCGCGAATCCGAACCTTGTTAAAGGCCAGTAACGGAACAGAGGTTTCCCGAATATATTTTTTTCAGGAATAAAACCAAAATAACGGCAGTCATAGCTTAAATCCCTGTCATCTCCCATGCAGAAATAATAATTGTTCATGACTTTCCAATCCTTCAATTCCTTTCCGTCTATATAAAAACTGCCGTTTATTACTATAATGCTTTTACCGCTTTCTCTTTCAACCAGGAGTTTCAGCAATCCCCTGTAATAGTCATTTTTATCCTTAAAGGTAATATCGTCCCCCTTTTTTGGAACATATATTTCAGGAAAGTTATTGTTTACTACAATTCGTTTTACATAAAATACATTCTGGCTCTGATAATAAGCCTCTTGCCTGTCCGCTGCGACCCCTTTAAAAGAAGTGATGCCGATTAAATCATCCTTATCTGCCGGTAAACCCATGTAGATATGCTGTACTATTCTCTTTCTACCCATATATTCTTCCTGGTACATGTCAAAAAATAATCGTTCACGCCTTTTGACCAGCTGTTCATAACTGCTTTCAGGGACAGCAGAACGTAATAATTGCAGGGTAACCTCACTCCCGTTTATTGTAAGAGTCTTGTTTGTCATGGATATTCTGTCTCCCGGCAAACCCACAAGTCTCTTGACAAGATTCTTAGGGTTATCGAAAGTGTTATCAAGATTAATGAGTGAGAGGGACAAAAGTGATATGATCTCAGCGCTGATTCCGGGACTTTTCCACTGGGGGGCCACAAATACTATAATATCATTCCTCTCAGGTTTTGTAAGACCTGGAATTTTCAGGTTAATAATGGGGATATGCGAGCCCATGGCAACCTTCTCAACCATCAGAATATCCTTTATCAGCAGGCTTGGAACCATCGATGCAGAAGGTATTTGATATGCCTCCACCAGGAAGAGCCTGATGACAAATGCTATCGCATATGCTGACAGAAATACATTGATGTTATCTATTACCTTTTCTCTGAAAGTCATGTTTTTTTTATCTTTTTTTTGTCTCACAATTTTCTCCTCTTATTTTTACAGGACCGCATCAAGAAGGGTTACGACATAGCATTCAACTGAAAAAGGCCTGGTATGCTCGGTTGTTTTCCCTTTGATGCTTATCATGGTGGAGGAAATTCCCAGGACTTCAGCAATCGTTTTCTTCATATCAGGAATATAGGGGTAAATTTTAGGGCTGTCAACTATCACTACACCGTCAATATTGACAATCCTGCTCTTCCCCAGGTACTTATCCCTCACACTTTTAAGTATTTCGATACTGTTCAGGTCTTTTAAATTTTCATCGCTGTCGGGGAATAACACGCCTATATCAGGGGCACCCAGCGGTGAAAGAATAGAGTCCGCAAGGGCATGAATAAAAGCGTCGCCGTCAGAATGAGCCGCTTCCCCGAAGCGGCTGTCGATCCTTACACCGCCCAGGATTAAAGCTCTTCCGTAAACCAGCCGGTGCAGATCATAACCCAGCCCGATCTTCAGCATACTACCTCTTGGGTTCGGTAAAAATAATCCTTCCCGCAGAAGTCTGGAGTATACTGGTCACTTTCACATTTATTTTTCTGCCGATATAATTGATGCCGTTAGCCACAACAACCATGGTTCCATCCGGCAGATAGCCGACCCCCTGGTTATTCTCCTTTCCCTCTTTAATGACATCAAGCTCCATTTCCTCACCTGGCAGAAGTACTGGTTTCATTGAGTTTGCAAGGTCATTTAAATTCAGTATTTGTATGCTGTCAAGCTTGGCAACTTTATTCAGGTTATAATCGTTAGTTATAATACTTGCTGAAAGCTCCTTGGCAAGTGCAATCAATTTTGCGTCGACACCTTTTAAATCCATATAGTCTTTTGAAAATATCTTCAGGTCAAGGGTCTGAATCTCTTTAAGCCTGTTCAGTACGTCCAGGCCGCGTCTTGCCCTGCTGCGTTTGATCGGATCCTTGGAATCTGCAAGGGCTTGTATTTCATTAAGCACGAATTTAGGTAGTATGAGGGTTCCGCAGATAAACCCTGTTTCTGCGATATCGGCGATCCTGCCGTCGATTATAACACTTGTGTCAATAAGTTTGACATCGTCGTTCTTTTTCTCTGTTTCTCCAACGAATGGAAAATTCAGTGCGTAACCCCCGTATCTTGTCGAGGAAAGAGTTGGAAGTATAAAACCTAGGTAAGAAAATGCCAGTATAAAATACGGTTTGATCTGCTTGGCGATCGGCCCTATCTGGTCCTTGAAGAGTGAAGGCATCATATCGCTGAAAAGCTCATATATGAGTTTGCCGCTGTAGAAACCGGCTATAAGACCGAGTAGCGAATAAAGAAATAAGCCCCTCTTTGAATAGAACATACTTTCAAGAAGGATGGTCATTACGGCAAGCACTGCCGCATAGATGAAAACAACTTCACTTCCGCCTGAAAGATAATTCAGCGCACTGAAGACTAAAAATACCACGATGATCAGCAATTTTCTTTTTAATGATCTGGACATAAAAAAACTCCCGATAATGAATTCTTTATAATATCTGTATCTAAAAAATATTTAACAGTAATTTTAATATGATTCATGGATAAAATCAATTATTCCCTCTTCCTTAATAAAGTGTTGAGAATACCTATATCTTTTACGAAATCATCCAGGTTTTCTTCTGAATTTTTGTCAGCCTCATTTGTAATATAAGACCCCGGGGGAATCATTGCAGCTAACCTCTCCAGGGGAAAATTCCCTTCTCCGTAATGATCATGCCTGTCGTAAAAAGCTGTATAATCACCATCTGTCAGATGGTAGACTCTGGGTTTCATTTCGATAAAGCGTTCAATATACTCGATCGGATTAAAGTCCCTGGCGTTAGCCGAACAGATGGCATGTCCGAAATCCAGGCAGAAACCCGCCCCGGTATCATTCATAAGATGCAATATTTCCTCAGGTGAAGATCCGTTGCAGATCAGACCTTCTCCATCACCGTAATAGGGCTTGTTCTCCACAATGATTCTACTATCCCCTAAAGCAATTATCTGCCTCGCCGTTTCAGATATTTCACCGTTTACACCTGGATGAAATATTACTATCTCAGCCTTTAATGCATCGGCGAATCTAAGTGCTTCCAGCGCCAATTTCAGGTTCGTTTTTTCATTTTCTTTTTTTGCAAAATTAAGGCCGTCACCAAAATGGGGTGCATGTATATTGAATGGGATATGCATATCTTTCCATATGTGTACAAAATCCCCGAACGAGTCAGGAAAAGAATAAAGCTCAATATACTGATAAAGTCCTTTGTCGTATAGATCAAGTGCCGGTCTGACATAGTTGCTGTTCGTTGAAAACAGCTTTAAACCAATATAATACATAACCTCTCTCTTCTGATGATCGATTTAAAATCGGAATAAAGAAAAAAAAACTAATACCCTGGCAGAAGAAAATAGTCTATTTTTTTAACAATTCACCATTAGTGCCGATTTCCATTTCAGACTCGGGGAAATCCTCAAAAGACAACTCTCTGATAAAATCCACGCTCCTTTGCATATCATCATAGACCGGCGTCCCATTCTCGCTTATTGTCAATGGTATAATCCTCCCAGATACAAATTCTCCATCTCTTGAAAGATCAAGCTCCAGTATGGCGGAATTCGCAAGAACTCCTTCCCGGCTGAGTTCGCCCGCATATCCCATAAAATTTCCCATGGAATAAGCGATAACATGACCCCTGTACATCTCCATGCCTCTCAATACATGAGGGCTGAATCCTATAAGGCAGTCCGCACCGGCATCGATCACTCTGTGGGCAAAATTATAAATATCTCCCCTGTGTTCACCGAGGTAAATCTCTTCCCTTCTTGTTACATGCCTGTAGTTCTGGCCTTCGCCCCCTGCATGTATAGTAATAACTACAACATCCGCATTGGTTCGTGCATCCATGATAAGATTCAGTGCTCTATCCATATCATACATGCTATTGAATTCGCCGTCTGAATAGTGAAAGCCTATAACAGCGACCCTTATGCTTTTAAACATTCCATATAATATTTCACCCTTAAGGCCGACGCATCCTATCCCGACGCTTCTGAAGGCCATCATAGTATCTGCCAAACCCGATTTGCCGAAATCAAGGCCATGATTATTGGCCAATTGAACGGCATTAAACCCCGCCTTCTGTATAAGGGCTTCAGTATCCCCGGGAGGATACCTGAATGCAAAAAGGGATTTATTCTTGCTCATATTCTTATTTGAGTATTTGTTTTTCGTTATAGAACCCTCAAAATTACCGATCACAAGGTCGGCATCCCTTAAATAGGGTATCACATTATCAAGAAGATTTGTAATTACGGCCGGACGGGGATATCTCCCGGGCGGATAGTCCGAATAAGGCTCGATATCTCCCGTACCTTTTATTGTTAAAGTATCTTCCGCAGATAACCACCGGTATGCGGAAGACGATATTGAAAGAACCAGGAAAAATCCTAATAATATTTTCATTTATGAAACCTTTTAATTTTCTATTTAAATTAATACTTTCTTTTTTATGCAGTGAACAAAACCAGAATATTTTATCATATGTGAAATATTAAATAAACTTTCACCCTGCAGAATTTCTCAAATACTATGATAATAATTATAAAATTTTACCGATGATCATTTTTATGTTATTATTAGATCTGCCATCCGTAACAGCGGGGCTTAATGTATTATGAGCTGTACATGCCGGAATACAAAATATTTATCAAAAAAAAAGAGCATACGTATCATTCTGAAAATTGTAGATACGGTCCTCGCAGTGTTTTTCTGCGGGAAGCTGAAAAGTTCATCACCTCCTCTTAAGGTCAGGAAGATCCTCATTGTAAAACCCGATCACCTGGGTGATATGCTTCTTCTTACAAGCGTTTTCAGGCTGATCAGAGAGAGGTATAAAGATGCTTTTATTGACATTATTTGTGGAATGTGGTCAAAGCCGGTCCTGGATAACAATCCGTATATACATACGATTTATGTCATTAATAATTCATCAGCCAACAGGGATAAATCGGGGCGAATAAAGAAAATTCTCGATTATATTTCAACACTGTTCTCTGCTATCGGCTCTATAAGAAGAGAAAAATATGACATCTGTCTTTTTATGAGATCAAGAAGGGGGAATATGATCTACCTATCTCTGTTCTGTAGTAACGCTTATTCGATCGGCCATGGCACAGCCGGATTCGGTCCGCTGCTTTCATATGAAGCAGCCTGGGAAAAAGGGGTGCATGAAACCGCGCATTTCCTTGAGATTCTGCGCCCTCTGGGTATCAATGCCCTTCCGGATGATCTCTTTTACGGTATCTATCCCTCCCAGGACGATGATGAGGCCGTTTTTTCTTACTGGAGAGATAATTTTTCGTCATTTGATAAAACCGTCATAGTTCACCCCGGCGCCGGCAAAATGGAGAAAACTCTTTCCGTTGATAAGTGGAAAGATGTAATTGAAATTCTGGAAAAAAATGGATTTAAAGTAATCCTGACAGGAGGTTCTTTTGAGGAACAGCTTCTCAGGGATATCGCTTCCGTTTCCTCTTCTATCTGCGCCGGTTTGTGGTCGATACCCAGGCTTGCACTCTTTTTTAAAAAATCCTCACTGATAATTACTGTCGACAGTCTCAGTTCCCACATTGCCGGCTGGAGCGGAGTTAAAACAGTAGTTTTTTTCTGCGGCATAGGCGACAGGAGACAATGGCGTCCCCTTGGAAAAAATATAAAGATATTGTCACTCGACAAGCAGTGCAGCCCCTGTGAATCGGGATGCGATAATATGTTATGCATGGATTTCGATGTTAATATCCTTTCCGAATTAATAATTTGACAGAAGGCCTTGAGGATCATTATAATTTTTTTAAATCTTTAATTAAAAGGAAAAGCGATGAAGATACCTGATTTCTCAAAAACATCCGTTCTTGTGCTTGGAGACGTGATGCTGGACCAGTACTACAGCGGTCATGTCAGCCGTATCTCGCCGGAGGCCCCTGTCCCTGTCGTAAAAGTCGAGGATTGCTTTTATGCGCCCGGAGGGGCTGCAAATGTTGCGTACAATATATCAAGACTCGGAGCCCTGCCCCGCCTCATCGGAACTATTGGCGGCGATCAGAACGGAAAGACCCTATCTTTGATTCTAAAAAAGAAGGGCGTGGAGAGCAGTCTTATCAGGATAAACTCACCAACCATAACCAAGATGCGGATCATCGGCGAACACCAGCAGATCGTCAGACTGGATTTTGAAAATTGTGCTGAAATGTCTGAGGATAACGAAGCTGAGGCAGCTGAATTAATTGAAAGATTCGCCGGCCTGTCAGATGCGATTATTATTTCAGATTATGCAAAGGGATTTTGTTCAGCCACTCTTTGCAGAAAGGCAATCGGCATAGCTTCCAGTTTTAATAAATATGTAATTATAGACCCTAAAGGAACTGATTGGGATAAGTATTCCGGGTCTTATATCGTCAGCCCTAACTTAAAAGAGTTGCGGGAAATATGTTCTGCGGATATTAAAAATGAGGATTCAGAGATAGAGGAATGTGCCAGAGAAATTTTAAAAAGATACTCAATAGATAATCTCCTTGTTACAAGGTCCGATAGAGGGATGAGCCTTATACGAAAAAAAGATGCCTTTCATATTCAGGCCGAGACCAGGGAAGTGTCTGATGTAACCGGGGCGGGAGATACTGCTATTGCATCATTGACTCTGGGCATAGCCGGAGGAATGGATATTCTCGATGCCGTTAAACTTTCCAACAAGGCCGCAGGAATCGTCGTCGGTAAATTGGGGACAGTACCTATAGAAAAAGAAGAATTGATAAGCACCATCGAGGAAAACGAGGTTGGAAAGATCGTCAGCACCGATAAAATCAGGGAGATTGTTTCAGGACTGAAAAAGCAGGGAAAGACCATAGTATTCACAAACGGATGCTTTGACATAATCCACAGAGGACATATAGAATATCTTCGTAAGGCGAGGGAGATGGGCGATACTCTGATCATCGGGTTGAACGCCGACTCTTCAGTCAGGCAGATTAAGGGTTACGGCAGGCCGCTTAACCATGAAAATGACAGGGCTGAGGTTTTGTCGGCTTTTGAATTTATTGATTACGTAGTCCTTTTCAGTGAGAAGACCCCTTTAAACCTTATCCGAACCATAAAGCCGGATATTCTGGTAAAGGGAGGTGATTACAATGCAGAAGAAATCGTTGGCAGAAATTATGCCGGAAAGATTGTAGTCCTGCCCTACCTGGAGGGGTATTCGACTACAGCCTCTATAAAAAAAATGGGGATGTAAAATTATGATAATAGTGACCGGAGGGGCAGGTTTTATAGGAAGCAACCTTATCAGGGGTCTTAACGGGATATCTGAAAACGATATTCTCGTGGTTGATGACCTATTAAACGGTGAAAAGCACAGAAACCTGAACAGCCTCGTATTTTCGGATTATATGGACCGTCTGGAGTTTATTTCAAACCTGAACAGATTTAAAAGATCAGTTATAAGGGCCGTATTCCACCAGGGTGCCTGTTCAAACACAACGGAAAATAACGGTCTTTATGTGATGGAAAATAATTACGAGTATTCGAAAAAACTTCTTAATTTCTGCATTGATAATAAAATTCCATTTATATACGCATCATCTGCCTCCGTTTATGGCGATGGATCCAGGGGTTTTACCGAAGACAGGCATTCTGAATATCCTCTTAATATCTACTCTTATTCAAAGTTCCTTTTCGACATGTATGTGAGGAAAATCCTCCCTCATTGCAGGACTCAGGTAGCCGGCCTTCGCTATTTTAATGTCTACGGGCCCCAGGAAAATCATAAGCGCAAAATGGCCAGCGTGATCTGCCATTTCTACAATGAAGTTCAAAGTGAGGGCAGAATGAGGCTTTTTGAAGGAAGCGATAAATTTTTGAGGGATTTTATCTTTGTTGACGATGTTGTTGACGTAAACCTCTTCTTTTATAAAAACCCATCGAAAAAGGGGATATTCAACTGCGGAACTGGAAAAGCCGAAAGCTTTCTCAATATAGCAAATATAGTAAAAAATGCATTATCGGGGAGTAAGATAGAGTTTATACCCTTCCCGGAGGAATTAAGGGGGAAATATCAGGCATTCACCATGGCAGACCTTACCCAGCTCAGGAAAACCGGATATGCATGTAAATTCACGCCACCGGAGGAAGGGGTTAGCCTATACATCGGTATTTTAAGGAACAGCGGGGGATATTACATTGTCTGAGTATATAGAAGTCTTCACTACAATCAGCAGTAAGAAAAGAGCCTTTAAAATTGCGGACTCTCTGCTGAATTTGAAGCTGGCCGCCTGCGTCCAGATAGGCGGCCCCATAAAAAGCCTTTACTGGTGGAAAGGGAAAAGAGAAAAAGCTTCCGAATGGATCCTTACGATAAAAACCATGTCAGAAAACATAGATGGGATAGAGGCATATATAAAGAAAAACCATCCATACGAAGTTCCTGAGATCATTTCCCGGGAAATTGCATGGGGGTCAGGAGAATATCTTGAATGGATTAAAAAAAATGCAAGGAAAAGAAATGAATGGCCTTGAATTAAAATCTATAAACCTTGAAGACAGGCCTTTATTCGATCATTACTTCAATGCCTTTCTTCCCAAGATATCAGAGTACACTTTCACCAATCTTTTCATCTGGTCGAAGCCCAAAAATATTCGATATGCCGTTCATGATGGAGGGCTTATAATGACTGCCCTGGACAGGGATGAAAGGAATTACTTTCTTCCCCCGATAGGTTTTAACGACTGCAACAAGGTCCTGGGATTTATGATCTCTTTCGGAATTCAAAACAATATACGGCTGATTGAATTGCTGCCGGAATTCCAGAAAAGATACTTAAAGGGCTTTTCATGCCGGATCGAGCCCGACCGGAATAGTTTCGATTATATTTATAAAACCTCATCGCTGGCCTCTCTTAAGGGATGGCGCCTGGATGGAAAAAGGGGGTTTATAAAAAAATTCTCAGAAAATTATTCTTATGAATATGTTCAATACAACGAAGGATATAATAAGCAGTGCCTGGAACTTTACGAAAAGTGGCTCGGTGGGAAAAAATTAATTGATAAAAATTTAAATGATGAGTATTTCTCTTTCAGGGAATTCCTCAGAAATTACAATAGTCTATCCGATACGCTTGCAGGCGGCCTTATATTCGTTAAAGACCGTCTGGCAGCTTTTTCCTTCGGTGAAAGGCTGAATGACAATATGTTCGTCGTGCACTTTGAAAAGGCTGACCTGGAATTTACAGGAAGCTACCAGATAATAAACCAGCTTTTTATCCAGAACGAAGTCCTGCCAAAGTACCCTTTTATTAACAGGGAGCAGGACATGGGAATGGAGGGACTGAGAAAGGCCAAGCTCAGCTATGTGCCATTCAAACTTTTAAAAAAATACACTGTCACTTTTTAGGTTCAAGATTGGTGTTTATGCTTGTAAGTTTTTCTCCGTCGCTGCCGGATAAATTCCATATAAATCTGTCAAGATCGAAATAATTTGTCAAAACTGAAGGCAGTATAAGATTCATAAAATTGTTTGTCCCTATTTCAGGTATGTTGTAGTGGAAGCTCATCAATTCGTTCCTATTCACATTTTCTCCAGTATTTTCGAAAATCCTTAGATCCACTCCAATATTCCTGGCAGCTGCTTCTCCAGTATTTATTACCCTTACGACGCAGTTGGTATCGAGAGCTTCATCCATAATCAGGAACGCCTGCAGAGACGGCCTTCTAAGGTGCAGAGAGGCAACGCTGACAAGGTTTGTAGCGGCTACTTGGAAGTCATTGTCTTCGGCAATTATCATGAAAATCACTGTCCCGTCCTGAAGATCCTCGGAAGCTGAAACACTGAGATTAAAGATTTTAGTTTCATCGGGACCGAGGGTTATGTTGCTGATTCCAGGAAATAAAGACAGCTCTTCGCAGCCTGATACAGGAACTGACCTCAGAACGGTATTTATAGAATAACCGCCGCTATTATTATGGAGGCTTACCCTTACGGGGTTATTAACATCTGCATGTATTGACCCGCCACCGTTTTCAGCCAGTCCTGCCGACAATTCAAAAACAGGTGTTATGGCCGGTTTTTTTGGAATTTCGATGAAAACGGGATCACTTTTTATAAAGGAATTCGTTTCGCAGGCAAAGACCCTGAAGAGTGCCGTACCTTCCTTCACGTCTTTGCTGGCAATCGTATAAAGCGTGAAATTGGATTTTTGACCGTTCCCAAGATCAAAGACAGGGGGGTCATCAAATGAGAGTCCTTCAAAATTAGATACACCCTCAATCTCCAGTGTGAGCCCTACTGAA
This sequence comes from uncultured Brevinematales bacterium, assembly GCA_964413265.1. Lineage (GTDB taxonomy): Bacteria > Spirochaetota > Brevinematia > Brevinematales > JAOACQ01 > CAVYGN01. The sequence continues at coordinate 80,845 of CAYPRX010000088.1, read as the reverse complement.
TCCTCCCCTCCCTTATTTTCAATGGAGAAGTTGAGAAAGCCTTTTATCGGAGCCATTAAAATATTTTCAGGCCCGAGATTTTTTTCGTAAGAAACAGTTAATATAGGGCGATTGGCCAGGCGAAGATATTTATCAGGATTCTGGAGTACCGTTATTATGTTCGAATAATTTTTTTTTATGGCGATATCAAGTGGTGTGGAATTTTCATCAATATCCATGAATTTTTGTAATGACCTGTTAGTGAGCAAGGCACCCTGGACGATGAGATACTTTACACTGAGTTGATCATCATAAAAAGTAAAATAATGTAAAGCTGTCCATCCGTATTTATCATGAAGATTTACATCGGCTCCTTTAATCACTAGTAATTTGATCATGTCCAGGTTTCTCACCAGTGCACAGTATTCAAGAGGGGTTACGGAGTTTTTGTCCCTGGAATTTATATCAGCCCCCTTCGACAGTAGATAGGACACGATTTTGAGATTGTTTCGAAGGACAGCCCAGTGCAGAGGGGTTCTATCCTTGTACAGATGGTCATTTATATTGGCCCCTTTTTCAATGGCTTTCTGAACGTCTTTGAGTTTTCCCTTTGATATGCCTGAAATGAGGTCACTGGTAAGATCGGCATAAGAGTTGCTTGCAATTATGATCAGTGTGACGACTGAAAGCATTTTCATTAACATTGGTTAATTTCCTTCTTTTTAATATCATGAATTGTAATATTCCTGAAGAGGGCAGACCCCTGGTCCTTTATGATGGAAAGATTCCAGGGCCTGGGCAAGTGCAAGCATTGCCTGTATCGTTGTAAACAAGGGTATCTGAAGTGTTATAGCCGTTTTACGGATATATGCATCATCGGCGTAGGCTTCTTTTCCCGCAGGTGTATTGAATATTATCTGTATGTTGCCGTTTTTTATTTCATCGATTATGTTCGGACGTCCTTCAGATAATTTAAATACCGTCCTGCATTCTATCCCATTATCTATCAGGTATCTGGCCGTTCCTGAAGTTGAAATTATATTATAGCCGAGTTTTTTTATTTTTTTCATAGGCTCGATGATTCCCGGTTTGTTAACATCATTTACAGTGACGAGGATAGAACCGGATTTGGGGAATTTTTGCCCGGCAGCCTGCTGTGATTTCAGGAAGGCTGTACCAAAATCATAATCGATTCCCATGACCTCACCTGTAGATTTCATTTCAGGGCCGAGAACAGCGTCTACATCAGGGAATTTATTGAATGGTATTACGACTTCTTTAACAGAGATATATTCAGGTTTCCTGTAATTCAGAATACCCAGGTCTTTAAGAGTATGCCCGACCATGACCAGCGCAGCCATTTTTGCCCATTGGATGCCTGTAGCCTTGCTGACGAATGGAACAGTCCGGGAAGCCCTTGGATTAACTTCAATGAAATAGATTTCGGAATCCTTTATGGCAAATTGAATATTCATAAGGCCCTTTACATGGAGGGCTTTCCCGCATACCACAGCCTGTTTCTCAATTTCCAAAAGGATCTTTTTATCAATAGTCAGCGGAGGAAGTATCATCGCACTGTCGCCCGAATGTATGCCGGCTTCCTCAATATGCTGCATTATACCTGCCACTACAATGTCAGTACCGTCTCCTATTGCATCAACATCTATCTCCTGGGCGTTCTCAAGGAATTTATCTATGAGGACAGGGCCGTCCTTCAGGGATTCAGCTTCATCTTTCATGTATTTTTCAAGTTCTTCCCTGGAATAAACAATGAGCATCGCTCTCCCGCCGAGTACATAGGATGGCCTTGCAAGTATAGGATATCCTACACGATCGGCGATACTGAGGGCCTCTTTAATATTTTCAGCCGTCGAAGAGGGTGGCTGTTTGAAGCCAAGTTCTTCAATGAGATCGTGAAAACGGTCCCTGTCTTCCGCTATATCGATCGATTCAGATGATGTTCCGAGTATGGGAACGCCCGCTTCAGCCAGGGAAACGGCAAGTTTCAGCGGTGTTTGGCCTCCGAATTGCAGTACCACCCCTATAGGATTTTCTTTCTCATAAATATTCAGAACGTCCTCGAATGTGAGCGGTTCGAAATATAACTTGTCTGAGATATCGTAATCTGTAGATACTGTTTCAGGGTTTGAATTGACCATTATGGTTTCATAACCCTCTTTCCTGAGAGCCATAGAGCAGTGGACGCATGCATAATCGAACTCGATGCCCTGTCCGATACGGTTCGGACCACTTCCGAGGATCATGACCTTTTTTTTCTCGTCGGGGTTCGATTCATCCTCGTCTTCATAAGTTGAATAAAAATAAGGCGTCTTGGCTTCAAACTCAGCCGCACATGTATCCACGAGCTTGTAAGTCGGAACAACGCCGATCGATTTTCTATATTCTCTGACCTCTTTTTCGCAGGGATTATTCTTTAAAACCTTTGAGAGCTGTGTATCAGAGAAGCCCAGTTGTTTTATTTCTTTCATTTCATCGTAATCAAAACCCGAGATGTCCCTTCCTGAAATCAAGTTCTCCTTTTCCACTATTTCACTGATATTATTTAAAAACCATCTGTCAATTTTAGATATTTCGTAAATTTCATCGATCGTAAAGCCAGATTTCAATGCGTCTTTTATTACAAGTATTCTATCAGGATTTGGCAACCTCAGTTTTTCAGTTATAGTTTTTCTGAAATCGGCCGGGCCGACGCCAGTCTTTCCATAAAGTAAGTCATTCAAACCGGTATATTTGTTCTCAAGAGAGCGGAGACCCTTCTGGAGCGCCTCTTTAAATGTCCTGCCTATCGCCATAACCTCTCCGACAGATTTCATCTGAGTCCCGAGAAATGGTTTTGCTTCCTTGAACTTTTCAAAATTAAAACGGGGTATTTTAACAACTGCATAATCGATTGTAGGTTCGAAGGAAGCCGGCGTTTCTTTCGTAATGTCATTTGGTATCTCTTCGAGAGTGTAACCTACTGAGAGTTTTGCTGCAAATTTGGCTATAGGAAAACCCGTGGCCTTGGATGCAAGTGCCGAGCTCCTTGAAACACGTGGATTCATCTCTATGACCATCACATCACCGTCATCAGGATTAATTGCAAACTGGATATTGGAACCACCCGTATCAACGCCTATCTCTCTTATTATAGCAATGGAATAATCCCTGAGCCGCTGATATTCTTTATCAGTCAATGTCTGTATAGGGGCGACTGTAATGGAATCTCCGGTGTGAACACCCATTGGGTCGAAGTTTTCAATGGAGCATACTACAACAACGTTGTCTTTTTTATCTCTCATCACCTCAAGCTCGAATTCCTTCCAGCCAAGGAGAGATTTATCGATCTGAACCTCACCTTTGATGCTCGCATCAAGACCCCTCTTCACAATCTCTTTGAACTCATCAATATTGTAAGCGATGCCTCCACCAGTCCCGCCCAGAGTATATGCCGGGCGGATGATGTTTGGGAATCCTATCCCGTCTACTGATGCGACGGCTTCTTCAAGTGAATGAATGATGAAGCTGTCAGGTACTTTCAGTCCTATCCGCTTCATTGATTTGTTAAATTCTTCCCTGTCTTCTCCCTTTTTAATGGCCTCGTAATTTGCCCCGATCATTTCCACGTTATATTTTTCAAGTATCCCTGCCTCGTGGAGTTTAACGGCAGAATTCAGCGCAGTCTGTCCTCCGAGGGTCGGCAGGAGGGCATCAGGCCTTTCCCTTTCAATGATCTTTTCGAGATAATCAATCGTTATAGGTTCAATATAAGTTTTATCAGCCATTTCAGGGTCAGTCATTATTGTCGCCGGATTTGAATTAATCAGTACGACCTCGAATCCCTCCTCGCGGAGTGCTTTGCAGGCCTGGGTACCTGAGTAATCGAATTCACATGCCTGACCGATGATGATCGGGCCGGCTCCAATAATGAGAATTTTATGTATGTCAGTCCTTTTGGGCATAGTGCCTCTGTACTTTATGAGGAATTTATTATAAAGTGAGCACTTAAAATTGTCATTTATTTCAATCGCTGATATTTTGTAATATTCCTTTTACCCGTTTAAAATACTAGGGCTTTTATCAACCATTCAGGAGGGAGGCATGTTTTTAGGTTTTACCGGTCCAAACGCTGCCGGAAAGAGTGAAGCTATAAAATACCTTGTGGAAAACAAAAAATTTATCGCTTTTTCACTCTCAGATATTATTCGCGATGAAGCCTCAAGACAGGGATTGGAACTCACACGCGACAATCTTATCGATATCGGCAATGATTTGAGGGAAAATGAAGGCCCGGCAGTACTCGCTAAAAGAATAATACCAAAAATAAAAAATCTTCCGCAGGCAGTGGTGGACAGCATTAGGAACCCGTACGAAATAGAGGTGTTAAGGGGTAACCTGAAATCTTTCAAGCTCATAGGTATAACTGCAGATGTGAACTGTAGGTTTGAAAGGTCCATTAAAAGGGGAAGAATCGGTGACGGGGAGACCCTTGAGGAATTTATTAAAAAAGATGCAAAGGAAAATTCATCGGACAAAAAGGCCCAGCAGCTTACCCGTTGTTTTGAACTGGCTGATTACAAAATCGAAAATTCAGGCAGCCTGAAGGCACTGCACAAAAAATTAGACTCCATCCTGTCCGAACTCAAGTATAAACCTTACTCTAGGCCATCATGGGATGAATACTTCATTAAGATGGCTTTTCTCATTGCAGAGCGATCCACCTGCATCAGACACCATGTAGGCGCTGTGCTGGTCCATAACAATCGCATAATAAGTTCAGGTTATAACGGCGCGCCTTCCGGTATCAAAGACTGCATTGAACTGGGATGTCTGAGGGACCAGCTGGGGATTAAATCTGGGATGCTGCAGGAGATCTGCCGTGCTGTCCATGCCGAGCAAAATGCAATTATACAAGCCGCATTGCAGGGTACGACAACCGAGGATTCGACAATCTACTGTACCCATTCTCCATGTATAATATGTGCTAAAATGGTTGTCAATGCAAAGATAAAAAAATTTATTGCCTGTACATATTATCCAGATAAGACATTCGAAGACCTGTTTAAAGAAGCGGGAGTGAAATTTGAGCTGATAGAGCGGCCTGCCCTCGAAATTGGATTTTTAGATTAACCCCGGAGTTAAAGGGAAAAATTATGCCAAGTGTCGAACTTGCCGGATTTAACGTAGATGCTGTTATCCTTGCATCTCTTAAGGAACATGGCTGGGACGGCAGAGACAATATTACACCCGAAACCCTCTCGGCGGCTTACGCAAGGATAAGCAGGGATAAGCGCTCAGTTGGTGAACTTCGAGCTATTGCCAGGGACGCACTGGACAAAGCAAGAAAATCCAATGAAAATATCATATTCAAAATGGGGCATCATTCAGTGGCGGAACATGCCTTCCTAAATTTTGATATCACAGGTTTATCGAGACTTGCTGCAGAATCGCTTGAAGAATCACGGTTAAGTTCATATACCGAAAAATCCCAGCGCTATATAACCCTCGAGGGAGATACAGTGATTCCCTACGAATTCAATAATGAAGATAAAAAAATTTTTTCCAGAACTTATCAAAGGCAGGTTGACGCATACATGAAACTTTTCCATGCCCTCCATGAATACCGAAAGAAAATTAACCCTGACATGATAGCCGACAAATCGGGGGAAAGTGTTCTCGAGGGATGGGCCAAGGAAGATGCACGCTATGTTCTGTCGCTCGCTTCCGTCTGCCAGCTCGGATTTTCTGTTAATGCAAGAAATCTTGAATATATAATCCGTAAACTGAAGTACCACCCCCTCCGGGAAGTGAGGGAACTTTCCCTCGATCTTTATGAGAAGGTTAAGGCTGTAGTACCTTCTCTTATCATACTAACAGACCCAGTGACCTTTAAAAAACAGACAGGGAGAGAAGTGTCTGACGGAATATTGAAAGATAGCCGGAAGAAACTTAAACTGCTAACAAAAAAATATTTCAGCAGAAGATCCTCAAAATCAGGCAATAACGTTCTTCTTCTCAATTCAACGCCGCACCCTGATGTAATAATCATATCATGCCTTCTTCATTCCTCCTCTAACCGCCCCTACAGGGACTGCCTTTCTGCCGCCGAAAAAATGAACAAAAGAGGCAGGGATCTTTTTTTTAAAGAGATTTTCAAAGAGCTAGAAGAACATGATACACTTTACAGGGAATTCGAGAACGTAAATTTTCTCTTTGAAATAACACTTAGTTCTAGTGCTTTTGCCCAGATGAAAAGGCACAGGATGATGACGATAATTAAACAGCCTTATGATATAGCGCTTGGTGTCACCGTCCCTCCATCGATAGTTGAAATTGGAATGTCAGGCTACTTTGATGATATTATAGGGGAAACGGAAAGTGTTTATGAAAAATTAAAGTGTAAATATGGAGAAGCCGCTGATTATATTCTTACAAACGCCCACAGGCGAAGAATACTTGTAAACGTAAATCTGCGTGAAATCTATCATATAGCCAGGCTGAGGATGGATTCTCAGGCTCAATGGGATATCAGGAATGTCGCTTCGGAAATGGTTGAGGCCGTAAAAGATGCCGCTCCTGGAGCTGCTGCCCTTGCATGCGGAAAAGACAAATTTGAAAAAATCAAAAGGGATTATTATACATGACGGTGAGACAGCGAAAATGGAATTCCCTTCCAAATGAGCGGTGTTCTCTTGCTTTACGGGATAGCAAATTCATATCTTTAATATAGAACGCTGACAGCACCCATTATTATGTAAAATTGTCAGTCTGCTGTTAGAAAAAAATATTTTTTCTCAAACTCTTGACTTATTACTACGGTTGTAGTATATTTATTATACTACATATGTAGTAAATTAGAGAATCGAATCCTTTTCTGAAGAGTTTTGTCCTGTTGTTTCAAACCCATGGAAAGGGAGGTTGACTCTTTCTGTGGGTTTTGTTTTTTTAATATAATATTAATTATTTATGGAAAAAAATAATTAATAAAGGACAGTCCTCTTCATCAGAATTTTGTGCTGACTAACAGGCGGTAATGCGAATACCCTCCCGCGAATGCCGCCTGTTTTTATGTTTTTTATTTTTCTCTGGCTTTTCCGATAAACTTGGTATCATTATTTGGGATAATTTTCTCAGACCGTTCTGATCTCCCTTTGCCTGTTCCTCATATGCGGCGCCGCCGAGATTTTTTGCCGGTCTGCAGCAAAGATCCTCAAAATCCTGTGTCTTCTCTGACGTTATGTTCCCTTTCCCGGATCAAATTATAGAACAAAATCAAAATCTTCTTTATAATAAATGCTCAAATTTATGGATGGGGAATCACATGAAATTATTCGAAAAACTCCTTGAAGAAATTCTGGCTGAATCCCTTAAAAATTCATATCCCCATTTCAAATGGAGGGATAATCTCTATATTCAAAAAACAAACAGTGAGGAATTCGGTGATTACCAGACTAACTTCGCGATGGTGAATGCAAGGGATTTTAAAATGGCCCCCCGAGCTCTGGCAGAAGATATCGTGAGAAGGACAGGTTCCAATGAGGTTTTTAAAAAGATAGAGGCTGCCGGACCTGGTTTTATAAATATATTTATTAACGATGATTACATCGGAAAAACGGTTGGAAAGATTGGCGAAGAAGCTTATGATTTTTCCTTTCTGGACAGAAAGGGTGATATAATTATAGATTATTCATCTCCAAATATAGCTAAAAGAATGCATATCGGTCACCTCAGAAGTACTGTGATCGGTGACTCGCTTAAGAGGATCTTCCGATTCCTGGGCTACAGTGTCATCGGCGATAATCACGTGGGAGACTGGGGAACTCAGTTCGGAAAATTGATTGTCGGCTACAGGAAATGGCTTGATAAAGAAGCCTATGCTGAAAATCCTGTTGAGGAATTGGAAAGAATTTATGTCAAATTCGAGAAGCTTTCTGAAAATGATCTGTCACTCATTGAAAGCGCCAGGAAAGAATTAAAAGATCTGCAGGATGGAAAAGAAGAAAGCAAAAGGTTATGGCAGGAATTTGTTGATGTTTCTCTTCTTGAATATGAAAAGATATATAAACGGATAGGCGTTGAATTCGACACATTTTATGGAGAATCTTTTTACAATGATATGATGCCATCAGTAATACTTGAACTCAAGGATAAGGGCCTTGCCGTAAGATCAGAAGAGGCCCTTGTTGTTTTTTTCGACAAAAATGAGAACATCCCCGTATGCATTGTTCAAAAAAAAGACGGGGCATACCTGTACGCAACATCAGATCTCGCATGCCTTAGATACAGGCATGAAAATTACGATCTTAACAGAGTAATATATGTTACTGACGATAGGCAGATAACTCATTTCCGTCAGGTTTTCAGAATAGCGGACATGCTGGGGTGGAATATAAAGAAGGAGCATGTCTGGTTCGGGGTGATGCGGTTTCCCGAAGGAATATTTTCAAGCCGTAAGGGCAATGTCATCCGCCTTGAAGACCTTCTAAATGAAGCGAAAAAACGCATATTAGCTATAATCGCGGAAAAAAATCCTGATTTGCCCCCGGAGGAAATGGAAACTGCATCTGAAGTAATCGGTATAGCCTCCGTAAAATATTTCGATCTGAGCCAGAACAGGACCAGCACCCTTATATTTGATTGGGACAAAACACTGAATTTTGACGGTAACACGGCACCCTATCTCCTATATACTTACGCCAGGATAAGGTCGATACTGCGAAAAGCATCGGAAATGAACAAATCAGTGGACAGCAGTGCAGTAATTTTATTTACAGAAAAAATTGAAAGGACCCTGGCCGTTAAGCTGACACGCTTTCCTAATGTTGTTTTAAAATCAGCTGAAAATTATACACCGAATTTTATCGCCGATTACCTTTTTGAACTGGCTCAGAACTTTAACACATTTTACAATTCCCTTCAGGTCCTTAAGGTCAGGGAAGAAATTATGAAATCCAGGCTGCTTCTGGCTGAAAGGACATCGAGGATTATAAAATCAGGTCTTGACCTGCTCGGTATAAAAACCCTGGAAAGAATGTAAAGAATCACAGGCCCTGCATCTGCCTGATCTTTTCAAAAGTGACTACATCAGCCAGCCTCTCGATGGTTTCCCTGGCATCAATGATCATATTGTTTATCTTCATCTCCTTTTCGAGCACTGCATAGAAACGCATATTATAGAAATATACATCGGAGAGAAAGCAAAGGCTTGTTATTGTCGCCACGGAATCGGAAAAAAATTTATCTTTTAAAAAGCCGGCCGATATGATTTTTTTGTCCCAATATGGAACACTGACATCGCTTTTACGAGTTGCAGAAATTTCAAGCGGTTCGATAGGGTTTTCAAAGTTGTATTCGCTTGCAGCCTTTTTGTAGTGAATATGGATATTCCCCAGCTTAGTTCCTATTTCCGACAATATATCCGAAAGGGCATCGATGGTCTGGATCATGGTAAGCACAGAGGTTGCCGGTATCACCTCCTTTTTTGATGTTTTAAGCTCGAAAAATTCCCTCCTTGATACTATGGGCATCGTGAAGACTGAATCAGTGAACTTCAAAACCGCAAAGCGCAGTTTGTCAATCTCCAGCTGGAAGACTTCCCTGCTGAATACCCTGACCGGACCGAAATCCTCAATACTGACTTTATCTATAAAAAAATTCTCAAACTCGTTTAAAAATTTTGTAAAAAAATTAAGAGCAAGTTTGGCAGTGTTGCCCTTATCAAAGTTGAAATTATCCTCGCTTTCTCCGAATCCGGAGAAATTATAAAAATCTGTTAACACGTTGTAATTGTAACTCCTGTAGCCTGATGAATCCGGTCTGATAAAATGCTTCAGGAAATACTGGATCCTGTTGATTTCATCCTTTTCCCTTAACAGGTTCTGCCATAACTGAGTCTTATCATTAATATATATATTTATCTTGAGCTGGATGTGAGGGGGACAATCATAAGAAAAGGTATTCACGATACCGCCCTGCTGTTTTTTGATCAGATCATCCAGTCTTAAATATTTCCTTAATTCAAACATATTAATCGATAAAATGAAATTATACAGGTTTGAAGGATCTCTCCCGTTTCCAAGTATTCGCCTTATCTGAATTTTGGACAGCTCAATCATCCCTTCCTGTTTTTTATGTTCAGACAGAACATTAATAATACCTGCCCTTATAATATCGGGATATTCCGGCTGATAATGGCAGATAAGGAAGAGTGCCTCGACATCCCTGAACTTTGCAAGGATTTGGCGGCTGGTCGTGCCGGTTTTAACAGACGGTGCTGATAAGATAGCCTGGCATAATTGTCTGAAAATGACAATAAGGTTATAATCAAGCTTGTCCAGATTCATCCAGCCTTTATCCAGAACGAGGTTAAGAACTTCTATAAGGTCCTTCGCATCTTTCTGAAGGTAATGGAAAAGGGTTTTAACCCGGGTAAAATCGAATTTTACTCCCGCAGGGTTTAGACCAAACTTAATGAATCCGGCTGTTTTTCCAAACGAACGGATCTTTTTATAATCTCTGAACAGATAAATAAGGAAAGGTGTTTTCATCAGTTTGTTTTTTACTTTTTCACTGTTTTTTCTTGCAGTTTCCTCAGTCAATACATGCTTTTTACGGATTATATCCTGCGCTTCTTCATCAGTAATTGGGGTTTGATCGATTGAAATAGATATTTCCTGCGCATCAATCAGCTCTATTTTTCGTATCTTCTCCTGCAGGCTTCCGCCGGATTCAAGAACTTCTTTTATCATAATAGCCGCTTCAGGAGGGCGATCTTTTTTTAACAGCTCGGCCATCCTTGAATATTCCATGGATGCTTCAAGACTATACTTTTCTCTCTCATTATCCATACACTTTACTCTATTGTAATAATTAAAACAGAATTCCAGGGTACTTATTTCTGATAGCATTTCATTATCTATAAAAAATCGAGCTTTGTCAAGGACCCTCATTTTTTCCCTTGACATAATAAATGCATTATAATAAAATCTTTAACGTTATTTCCGGAATTTACCAATTCAGTATGAAGGATTAAAAATGGGTTTAATAAACCGTAATAAGGAACTTTGGTTTTATGAAGAGCTTTATACAGACATAACTTACGGTTTTAAAGTTAATAAGATCCTGTTGCCCGTCACAAATACCGGCTATCAGGATATGATGATTCTCGAAACTGAGCGGCTTGGAAGGGTTCTCATCCTGGATGGCGTCGTTCAGCTTACCGAAGAGGATGAGGGAATATACCATGAATGGATAACCCATTGGCCCATTTTCTCGCTTTTAAAGCCCGCCAGGAACATCCTGATAATCGGGGGTGGGGATGGGGGAGTAGCCAGGGAGGTGCTCCGTCATAGATCCGTCAAATCAGTTACACTGGTTGAGATAGACAAAGAAGTTATAAACAAGTGCAGGGAATTTATGCCGAGTATATCGGATGGAGTATGGGATGATAAAAGGCTTCATCTTGTGATCGGTGATGGAGCCCAGGAAATAAAATCCATGAAGGGAAAATGCGATGTTGTGATAATAGATTCTACCGATCCCATAGGCCCGGCTCAAAGCCTTTTCAATACCGATTTTTATCAGGGTGTCTACGACTCGCTTGTTGATGGGGGAATAGCCATACACCAGACCGGGTCACTGATACTCCAGCCTTCTGAATGCCCCGCAAGCTGGAGACAGATAGAACGTGTCTTTGACGATGTAAGGGTAATACAATTTTCAAATTCAAGTTATATCGGCGGTCAATTCAGCCTGACTGCCGGTTCGAAAGGAAGGAAGGTCTTTCCAAGGGCTTCAAGGAATTCAAAAAGGTCTTTCAGAGAGTCAGGAATGGTCTGCAGGTGGTATTCACCCGATATTAAGGCCGAGATCTATCCCGAATTCAAGCACAGGCTCGAACAGGATAAGTATGGCGAGGAGATAGTTCTCGACATAGTCCTAAAGAGCAAAAGGATAGCTTCGTATGAAAAAGTAGCCGAATGGAGTAAAAAAACCTGCGAGGCAATAAGGATGAAAGCCTACGGGGTACCATTCGTATCAAATGAAAAATTCAGAGAGGGTGATACTCTTATACAATATATCGAAACAAGCGCGATTAATTACAGGCAGTACGGTTCGACCGGCTGTGCCAATTGCTTTACATGTGCAGACCTGCCCGCTGATGATGCCATTTCCTTTTCTCTTATGTATTTTGGATCAGCCTCGGGGAACTGCCTTCATATTCCGCGAGGTTCATTCACCGATATAAGGAAAATCCGAAATAACAGCCTGATTTACAGAACTGAATTTGCAAACGATAAAAAAAGGATCAAAGTTATCAGTGATTATTATAAACCCAGGTTTATAGATTCCTCGAAAGTTCTTTCGAGGGCCTTCAAACTCCCGATTGATGATGGATTTTCAACTTCATTTGAACTTATCATAGATCTCTACGGTTGTGATTATTCAAGGATTTCATCCACAGAAGCCGTTTCGAGATGGGCATCAGAGGACTTTTGCCTAGCTACCGGACTTGAACCCATTGGAAAAGCCGAGGCGCCGGATTTCGGTCATGCCAAGAAAAAGACTTCAGGACCTTCAGTCACTCAGCTGTTCAGTGGAGGATCGAATATCAGCCATTATTCTATAAACTGGCTGATGATCCTGATAAACATCGTTTCCAGGAAGCCATATTCTCTTAAAAAAGCGATTACATCGGCAATGAAATATTTTATGGGTCAGAGGGCTGTCTGCTGGCTGGTTCCAAGGGCATCAGGCGGAAAGGATATCAGGCAGGTTGCGGATCGCACGCTAATATTTGAAGTACTTACAAGATCATTGTAAGTCCGATTTGAACCTCATTTTGAAGCCAGTATTTTGGTTATCCATATAATGGCAATGGTATGTCCGATAATTGCACCGATTGTAACAGCCGCGAAAACAATGAGGATCCTTGTAACACGGTTGCTGAAAAACCCTTTGAATGTCTGAATATCGCTGTTTAAATTTTCAAGATCCTTGACCTGAGGCTTGCGCAGTATCGCTTCAAGAGGCGCCAGCACGATCCCGGCACTGATTGGCGGAGCAATCAGTTTTATAGGAGCTGTAAGCCATGCAGATATGATTGTAAGGGGGTGAGCCATAACGGCTAATGCTGCAAGAGATGTGCAAAGCCCTGATGAGAGTATCCATGCCCAAAGCATCGATACTCCGACATTGCTCCCCTTCATAAAGCCCAGCACGATCAGCGAGAGCAAAACAAGCCCGATAAGCCACGGAAACAGTTTTGAGCCTATTCCCGAGGGAGGCACGGTTTCGATTTCGGGATCATAATTTGATTTGCTTTCTATAGCAGCCTGTATGCCCTGAAGATGACCTTTGCCGACCACAGCCACAATTTTATTACCAGGGGCTGTTGTAATATTATGAGCAAGGTAGAAGTCCCTCTCATCAATTATAACACCTTTAACTTTAGGCAGTTTTTTTGCAAACTCCGCCATCATCTCATTAATCATATTATCCTCATGCAGAAGCTCACTGACATTTTCCTTATTGATATCCTCATTTATAAAAAAGGCTTCAAGGAGAACAGTCAGGATTTTCGTTTTATCCCAGAATGAAGAAAGTTTCCATGCACGACGTAATGTAATATTAATATCCCTGTCAGCAAGCACAACCTTCTTGTTTCTTTCCTCGGCTATACGGAATGCCGTTATCATTTCATCACCCGGCGCCGATCTCATTTCCAGCCCGACCCTTTTCTGGAAAGCCGATAAGATCATATTAACGAGCAAAAGAAATCCCTTGCCCTGACGTATGACCCTGACTATATCGAGGTTCTGCCACCGGTTCTTATCTTTTAGTGACTGATACCTGGACTCGCAGAGCTCAACACATACGCTGTCAGGATCAATAGTGTCAATTAACTCCTCTACTTCTTTCCTGCTTTCTTCAAGTACATGCGCTGTGCCCAGAATATAAATATCCTTTTCTCCGACATGCAGCCGCATGCAGTTGGGCGATGAATTAACCATTTCATTTTCCTTAATACTTATGCTATTAAAAACGCCGGTTCTTCTGAACCGGCGTAGGTCAATATGTTTGCTTAATTAGTTAAAGCTTGCCGCCAGAATAAAAATACTATTTTTTCTGCAGAACAACGTCATCTGCCTTGATCTTGTCCATACCGTCGACAATATCGGCAATACAGTATTTATCCTTTATCTCCGTTATTTTTACGGAACCGACCTGTTTATCTTCGCTTCCAAGACTTTCTCCGCTATCCGGATCAATCAATTCCTGGCCCTTCTCCATTACTACCAGAACCATTCCTGCTGTCACCCCGGAATCTTTGCCAAGATTGATATAGACTGACTTATCGCTTACCTTTATGATCTTCCCTTCGATGGGCAAATTGCCGAAAGTTTTAATGAACTGATTTACAAGGTCGTCGATGCATTTTTTTGTCGCCTTCCCTATGATAGTTTCGTCAAAACCTGTGGAACCGAATGCTACATCAGTTGGCAGAATATCTGCATTTTGGATCGATACTCCTGTTGCCGTTTCTTCACCGGTTCCAGTTTCAGCTCCTTCAACCCTGCCGGATTCAACATTAATAATGCGTGTATCTGTCGCCACCCTTGCTGTTGTAGAGTTGACAGCAACTCCGAATGCCTTTGTCTGTTCATTCTTCTGACCGAACTGGTTGACGCTTCCTATCACGATATACTGAAGGCCGAGTATTTTTCCAACTTTAACAGCCGATTCAGGTGTCGTGATACCGCTCATCTGAAGTTTCTGCTCCTCAAGCACGCTTTCCAGTTTTGACCTTTCCATAACGTCAAACTTGCCAGATTTAAAAAGCGAGGTCGCAAGCATGTCAGCCATCCCCTGCCCTACCGACCAGCTTCCGGTCGCCGAACCGGCTTTGTACTGGAAATCAATGATCGCCAGTCTGGGCTTTTTGGCATAAGCTACTGCAGCTAAAAATACCATCAAAACAAAGATAATCCACCTCTTCACAGCAGTCCTCCTCACTTAATTACTTTCCTATCAAAAGATATAATCTTTAATATCAATATATAAAACCTTCTCATCCCGGAAATTTTGCAGGAAGCAGGCTAACGCCGTACCTGCCGAGAAAAACAGAGAGAATAACTCCACCTGCGGATAGAACGACCGTGTATATATGACCGGAAGGATTTTCAATGCCATAAAATATATTAACAATAAGCATGGCTATCGAGATCAGAAAGAAGAATATTCCCAGAAATATTTTCTTTACAAGTATAGGGGTATTTACTCTTCTGAACCGTATTTTACCATCCAGTAAGCCGCCCAGAAAGGCGGCGATTATTACTGCCGGAAGGCAGTAGATAAGGATCATCATAGTAGCCAGCAATTGAGCTAGAATTTTCCCTTTTATTATAAAAACGGAGACTGAAAAGACCAGTATGGAAAAATTGAAAGCGACTGGAAAGTGTACGAGAATAGGGTGTATGTCAAGTGATAGAATTTCCTTTCTTTTTTCCGACATTTTTTCCTGGTACGGTTCAAACATCTTCGCAGGAACCCCGCATGCAGGGCATCTATCCCTTAATCTGCTCTCTGGCATAATAAAACCGCAGGCTTTGCAAATTACCAGTTTTCTCATATAATACCTCTTCAACTTACAATATTTTATCATACAGGTTCATATAGTCAATAAATTACCTTTTGATAAATAATAGATATACCAGGCAGAATATGTTCGTTGCAGTCGATGAGACAAGGTTCATCCCCATTGCCAGCCTGAACCTGGCTGCACTTTCATCTTTTAATACCCCGATAAACCAGATTAAAAAGTATAATACTACTGGAACCTGTGACAATAAAAATATGAAAGACGGAAAAGCACCCCGGTAATGGTCAAAATAAGTTATAAAACCCAAAAGCGCAATCATAAAAAAAGAAGCTGACAGAAGAAAAGTACCTCTGATCCCGAGAACAAGCGAGATTGTTTTATCTCCCCTCCTCCTGTCTTCCTCATGCTGATAAACTTGAGTAAGGGGATAGGAGGCCATCATATAAAATGTTATAATCAACGCCGGAATCATAGTTTCATTGTTAAAAATATTTTTAAAACCACCGGTATCAAATGAACCGTATGATAATAGATACATCAAACCGCCTCCGAATAATGAAACACTGATCCAGCTTACAAATGGCCTCTTTTTAAAGCGTATCCTGACATAACTGTAAGATTTTGACCCTGCTCCGTATACCAGTAAGCCTGCTGCAAACGGAAGGCTTATTATGAGAGCAAGAAGAATGGCGGCCAGTTCAAAAAGCAGGGATGCATATAGCAGATCGCCTGTAACTGGCGGAGGATTTTCAAGCCCGCCTATACTCTTCTCATCCCGGTCATAATAGGAGTTGAAACCATTACTTGCCGGATAAACCAGCAGGTGAATGATCAAAAATGAAAATATCGCCCTTAAATAATCAATCTCCTCTGAAATGCACATGGAAACCATGAAAACAGGGGTTAAAAAATATGAAAAAGGTATTCTCAAATGCAGCCAGGTCGAACGTGTCATTTAACATCCTGATTTTAGAGTATATCGGGAGTCACAAACCAGCGGACCATCCACCTGTCATCGGATTTTTCAAGGCAGATAATGGATGCATCATTTATCAGGAATAAGTCCCTCTCTATATCGCCAGCGGTAAGATTTGATAAAAGCTTCGAAAGTTGAGGAAGATGTCCGACTATCATTGTATCCGACATTAAATCTCGGGCATTATTCATCCAAACTTTTACCGGATCGTTTGGTTTTAAACCGGCCGACTCTGCGATTCCATCAACTGATTTGATCTCTTCCGAGATTATCTGTGCAGTCTCTCTGGCCCTCGTTTTCCCGCTGTGAAAAATGATTTTGACTTTAATATTATTTTTCCTGAGAAAAGATGCCGTTTTCCGAACCCTCTCCCTCCCTTCTTTTGTCAGAACTCTCTCGGTATCATTTTCAGCCTGAACGGCTTCACCATGACGAATGAGATAAAGTCTCATATTATTATTCCGCAATGGGAAGACCCGGAACTGGAAACGTAAGGCATAGTTCCTCCACCTCTTTTTTTATTCCGGCCAAAACCCTTTCATTGTCATGATTTTTCAGGGTTTTTGATATCCACAAACCGATCTTTTCCATTTCCTGTTCCTTCATATTTCTCGTTGTCGCGGCAGGAGTGCCCAGCCTTATCCCGCTTGGCTTGAGTGGAGGATTGGGATCATCGGGAATTACTTGCTTGTTTGTCGTAATCGAAACACTGTCAAGGACCTGTTCAGCCCTCTTACCATCAAAGCCGAAACTCTTGATTATATCGGCAACCATCAGGTGATTTTCCGTTCCGTCTGTAACGAGCTTTATCCCCTCCTTCATAAGAGTTTCGGATAGCACTTTGGCATTTTTAAGTATCTGCACGCCATATTCCTTAAATTCAGGCATTAAAGCCTTGCCTAGAGTAACTGCAATAGCTGCTATAGTATGCATGTGCGGGCCTCCCTGCAGCCCCGGAAAGACGGATTTATCGATCTGCTGTGCGAATTTCTCTTTGCACATGATCAGGGCACCCCTCGGTCCCCTCAAACTTTTGTGCGTGGTGGTAGTTACAATATCAAAGCCGTAATCAAAGGGATTTTTCATAACTCCCGCGGCGATAAGACCTCCAACATGGGCTACATCAGCCATAGTGATTGCGCCTGCTTCGTCGGCGATTTTTTTGAAATCCTCGTAATTATAATCCCTTGGATATGAGGTAAATCCGCACAGGACAATTTTGGGCTTATACTCCACTGCGATCTTCATAAGATCGTCAAAATCTATTCTGCCCTTGTTATCAGGGTCAGTTTTATACCTGATGAAATTGAATATTCTCCCCATATGTGAGACTGGAGCTCCATGGGTCAAATGCCCGCCATGGGACAGGTCCATGCCAAGTACGGTATCGCCCGGTTTTAAGAAAGCAAGATAGACAGCCTGGTTCATAGGAGAACCGGAAAGTGCCTGAACATTAACATGCTCACAGCGGAACACTTTTTTAGCCCTTTCAATAGCTAGCCTTTCAACGTAATCCGTAAATTCCTGCCCGCCGTAATATCTTTTTCCAGGGTAACCCTCTGAATATTTATTGGTAAAAACGCTTCCGTTTACAGCTAATACCTCCGGGTAAGTATAATTCTCAGATGGTATAAGCTCTATTCCCTTCCTCTCCCTTTCTTCCTCTCCCTTAACAGCGTAAAAAACCTCAGGATCATTTTGTTTTAGTAATTCCCAATTCCTGTCCATATCAGTCTCTCCAACCTATTTTCGGGCCATAAATGAACAGCCCGTCTAAATTTTATATTATGTCCGTTTATATTTCAATAGTGGCTAATCCTTTTCGATCGGCTCAACATCATTATTCTTTAGCCACTTGATTGCATATTCCTTTATTCTGCTTCCCTCGAATTTATTCCAGGCTTCACGGTTCTCAGGGAATTCAGTAAGCACATCCCTGAAATCTCTGAAAGGTTTCTCACCGGAAATGGCTTCAATGAGTTTTTCCTGAACATTCTGGTTTTTTACACCTTCAATGAATTCTTCCATCAGGAGTAAGCCCTCATTCGAGGGGTAAGGCTCTATGAAAAGGTACCGTTCAGGATCGTTTTTATCAAATCTTATCTCCGGATCCTCAAATGATTCTTCCTCGGCAACAATTCTGCCGTTTTTTAAATCAACATACTGGTCAAACCAGCCGTCGTGGTTGCGCATTGCAAAAAGGAGCATCTCAAAGTCTATTTTCAGTTTGTGAGACATATAAAATCCTCCTTTAAAGATTCTCATTTTGGCATCATTTCTCAGATATTTTTTCCTTTCTTTTTTTGTTAAATTTAACTCTTTTTCAGCAGTAATTATAGTTAAAAGAAGAAATATTGCAATAAAATGAGTTGGAAGTCCCGGCACCATCTGCCTTCATCCCACGAATTTCTTTTCATTTTTCCCTTTTTAAGATAAAATAATAATCAGGATTTATTTTATGAATGACTATAAATCAACCAAAAAGGCTGTATATCCGGGATCATTCGATCCTCCAACAAACGGTCACTTCGACATAGCCCTCAGGGCATCCATAATCTTTGACGAACTGGTGATAGCAGTTACTGACAATGATTCAAAGAAGATACTCTTCACTGCCGAAGAAAGGCTCAATATGCTTAATGCTGTTTTTGAGAAAGAAAAAAAAATTACCGTAAAGATACTGAAAGGTCTGCTGGTGGATTTTATCACAAAGGAAGGGGCAATAGCTGTTGTCCGCGGCCTTCGTGCCATATCAGATTTTGAATATGAACTTCAGCTGGCTTCTTTGAATAATCTCCTGAATAAATCCGCCGAAACTGTTTTTTTTATGGCGAGCGATGAAAATCTGTTTGTCAGTTCTTCAATGGTCAAGGAGATCGCGAAACTGGGAGGTGATATTTCACAGAAGGTGCATCCCTATGTTTGGAAAAAACTGATTGAAAAATATAAGCAGACCTGAATACGTAAAGATAATTTCAAGGAGTGAATATGTACAACTTCAGGAATAAAATTCTGGATATAGTTAAAGCGGCACCTAGAAGGCTGGTCCTGCCCGAAGGCTCAGACAGACGCGTTCTGAAAGCTGCGGAAATGATCATTAAAGAGAAGTTTACAAGCGAGCTTATTGTGCTGGGTAAGCCCTCTGAAATGGAATTGGCGGCAAGGAAAGAGGGCATATCTCTTGCCGGTGTTACACTTCTTGATCCTGCTATTTCTCCAAAACTCACCGATTTTACGCATATACTTTACGAATCGAGGAAAAATAAGGGAATGACTGAAAGTGAGGCCGATAAGCTGATGCGCGATGAGGTATATCATGGAGCGATGCTTCTCAGCCTGGGTGAAGTTGACGCCATGGTTTCAGGCAGTCTGACCCCGACTGCAAAAACAGTTAAAGCCTCGCTCATAATCGTTAAGCCCAGGGAAGGAATTAAGACTGTCTCAGGAAGCTTTGTAATTACAGTCCCGGATTGTCAATATGGTAAGGAGGGCGCTTTTATATATGCAGACTGCGGTGTTGTCCCCGAACCCACAAGCGACCAGCTGGCTGATATAGCCATCTCTTCTGCCGATACATGCAGAAAACTCTTGTGCACAGACCCGGTTGTAGCATTTTTATCATTCTCAACCCTTGGAAGTGCTGATTCACCCTCAGTTCTGAAAGTCCGTGAAGCAGTCAGGCTGATTAAGGAAAGAAACGTTGATTTTTGTTTCGACGGAGAGATGCAGTTTGATGCAGCCGTCGATTCCGTTGTGGCTAAACTCAAAGCCCCTCATTCCGAAGTGGCGGGAAAGGCGAATGTAATGATATTTCCGGATCTAAACAGCGGCAATATCGCATATAAAGTCACACAGAGACTTGCAAAAGCTGATGCTTACGGCCCTCTTTTACAGGGTCTTTCAAAACCTGTTAACGATCTGTCCAGGGGAGCAACCCCCGAGGATATAATGGTTGTTTCGGCGATAACAGTTGCTCAATCTTTATAATTTTATTAATTTAAATTAATTACAGAGGAGGTTCAAATGACGGATACAGCGATGAGTTACGCATGGCTTTACTATTTATGCGGCATCGTTTTTCTTATAATTTTCTTTTCTGGAATTAAAATTGTCAGACCAATAAATAGAGGGCTTATTGAAAGGTTCGGCAAATATGCAAGATTTGCCCAGCCCGGTTTTCACTGGGTATTTCCAGTAATTGAAAAAATTTACCTTATCAACATAACAGAACAGATGGTTAACGCAGAACCTCAGGAGATCATAACGAATGACAACCTTAACGCCAAGGTAGATGCCCAGGTCTATTTCAAGGTGAGGCAGGATGAGGAAAGCGTTAAAAAATCGCAGTATAACGTTTTCAATTACCAGCTCCAGATAGTCAATCTCGCAAGGACGACCCTGAGGAATATAATCGGAACAATGACCCTGAAATCAGCCAATAGCGAGAGGAGCAGGATCAATTCGGATCTTTTGAAGACCCTCCTGACGGAAACCAGCAACTGGGGCCTCGACATAGTAAGAACTGAATTGAAAGAGATAGATCCGCCGAAGGATGTACAGGAAACTATGAACAAGGTTGTAAAGGCTGAAAATGAAAAAATCGCAGCAATTGATTTCGCAACGGCTACAGAAACTGCCGCAGACGGCCAGAAAAGAGCCGAGATTAAAAAGGCTGAGGGCATCAAGCAGGCCGAAATTCTCAAGGCAGAAGGTGAGGCTCAGGCTATAAAGCTCGTTAATGAAGCCGCCAACCAGTATTTTATCGGCAACGCCCAGATCCTAAGAAGGATCCAGATGGTGGAAGATGCGCTTAAAAACAACTCAAAGATCATCGTTCCCCCCGGCTCCGAACTCGTAAATGTCCTGGGTGAAATGGCTGGTATTCTGCCCATTCCGGCGACGAGACAGGAAAAGAAAGGCGGCTGAAGCAAAAAAATATAGAAAAATACAATGGATCATATAAAGTCAAAA
This sequence comes from uncultured Brevinematales bacterium, assembly GCA_964413265.1. Taxonomy (GTDB): domain Bacteria; phylum Spirochaetota; class Brevinematia; order Brevinematales; family JAOACQ01; genus CAVYGN01. The sequence goes on along the minus strand of CAYPRX010000088.1, from coordinate 59,318 downwards.
CTGGATAAAATAGATAAATTCCTGGAAAAGTATAAAAAAGTCATAACAAAGTGCGATTTATGCCCACATCGCTGCGGCATCAACAGGTCCAAAGCCAAAGGAAGGTGCGGTGAGCCATGGCTCACCAGGATCTCAAGCTACAATATACATCATGGAGAGGAACCACCAATATCGGGTTCAAACGGAAGCGGCACTATTTTTTTTACTGGCTGTAATATGAAATGCTCCTATTGCCAGAATTATCCTATCAGCCAGCTTCGTCAGGGTTACAGGAGCCTGACTTCCGAAGAACTTGCTTCCGCCATGCTTGCTCTTCAGGTCAGGAAGGCTCATAATATAAATTTTGTAACACCAAGTCATTACCTGTACCAGATAATGGAAGCTCTAAAAATAGCTTATTTGAAAGGGCTCGACATTCCACTTGTCTATAATACTAGCGGATTCGACAGGCCGGATGTTATTTCTGATCTTGAAGGCATTATTGATATTTATCTGCCCGATGCAAAGTACTTCAGTCCTGAAATATCCGAAAAATATTCTGAGACAAGCCGTTACTTCGAAGAGAACAGCATTGCACTGATAAGGATGTTTGAACAGACGGGTGATGATCTTCTGACGGACAGCGAGGGTATAGCATTAAAAGGTCTTATTATAAGGCATCTGGTTCTGCCTGGAAATATTGATAATACGAGACTTGTCCTTCAATGGATCAAGGAAAATCTTTCAAACAGGGTACATCTGTCTCTGATGAGCCAGTATTTTCCGGCAAATAAAATAAGCGCAAATTTCCTTCCAGAATTAAACAGGAAAATCAGCCATGATGAATATAAACAGGTTCTTGATTTCGCCGACAAACTTGGTTTTGAACACGCCTGGTACCAGGAACTTTAGAGGGGGAAGCTGATTGGAAAAATTATTATCCTTCCAGCCTGAGGAATTAAAAAGCCTCTTTCTGGCAGAGGGTTACCAGTCATATCTGGCAGTACAGATCTACAAATGGGTATATTCAAAATTTATTCTTTCATTTGATAGAATGTCTGACGTTCCTAAGAATATAAGAGAAAAATTGAAGAGCGGATTTATCATCGCCAATTTGAGCCTCAGGGATGCACTCACAGACAGTCAATCGAACGCTATAAAGTTTCTATTCGAGACTTCAGACGGTAATTTTATCGAATCTGTACTTATCTATGCCGATGACTACCTGTCAGGGGAGGACAGATCGAGAATTACATTCTGTATTTCCTCTCAGATAGGTTGCCCGCTGGCGTGTTCCTTCTGTGCCACAGGACATGCAGGATTCAAGAGAAACCTCAATATTTCAGAGATTATCTCTCAGGTTCTTCTTGCCGAAGAGTACCTGTTAAAAAACAGCCTTCAAGCCGGAAGCCGCAACACCAGAAGAAAAATATCAAATATTGTTTTCATGGGCATGGGTGAACCCCTCCTGAACTATGAGAATGTGATCAAGTCTATCAGTATCTTAAATAATTCTATCGGCTACAACCTGGGAAGCCGTCATTTCACTATCTCAACATCTGGAATTGTCCCGCAGATAAAGAAACTGCAGAATGAAAATTTCCAGGTTCGTCTCGCAGTTTCCCTTCAATCCGCTCTTCAGGCCAAAAGAGCAAGCCTTATGCCGATATCAAAAAAATATCCTCTTTCTGTTTTGATGAAGACTTTAAGGGAATACCAGAGCATAACAAAAAGGAGGATAACTTTTGAATACGTCCTTATGGAAAACATCAACGATACTGAAACGGATGCCGCTGCTCTTAAAGATCTGCTTTCAGGAATCACCTTTAATCTTAATTTAATAGCCTTCAATCCAGCGGAAGATCTTCCATATTTCCGCCCTTCCGAAAAATCGATAGTTAAATTTATGGAATTTCTTTCATCCCGAAAAATACCTTTTGTTTTGAGGAAGAGCAAGGGCACTGAAATAAGAGCCGCCTGCGGCCAGCTCGGACAGACTCTTATACATAATTCGTAAACCCAATTAAAATTCTGGTTGACAATAAATGGGGTATGATATACAATCTAAGAGCATACAATCCGGAGGTGTATTAATATGCATCCAAATACAATTGAAAGCAATTTCTCCAAGTTACTTAACGGTTTTTATAAGTGGCGGAGTGAATCGGCGATTTCTTCCCGAATTATTCTTGCTTTCGCCGGGGCCTGCCTTATCGGAGCCCTAGCTCAGATCAAAATCTACCTACCCTGGACGCCAGTTCCAATAACTGGACAGACACTCGGGGCTGTCCTTCTGGGCGTTCTGCTGGGAAAGTGGTGGGGTGGCTCAAGCGCGCTATTATATGCGGTCCTTGGAGCTGCCGGAATACCATGGTTTGCCGGTTTTTCAGGTGGAATTTCCGTTTTAGCAGGTCCTACAGGCGGTTACATTATAGGATTTATTATTGCCGCTATGTTTATAGGACATTTAACGGAAAATTACCCCTTCACCGGAAAATTACCCTGGATTTTCATTTTCATACTCATAAGCCAGACAGTACTGGTTTATATTCCAGGTTTAATTCAGCTCGGTTTCTGGCTGTACCTGGTAAAGGGCAGTTACCCAGGTGTTTGCACTCTTTTGCAGTTAGGGGTCTTTCCGTTTATTCTCGGAGATCTGATTAAAGCGGCTGCGGGAGCTTCTATTATACATTTGATAAGCGCTGAAAAATCTTACTAGACCTTCACTTTTCGATCAGGAATTGCAATTCGCTTTCTATTTTATTGGGATTTCCAGTATTAGCTTCAAGGATCGAGCGCAGATGTGTTATGCTTTCAACATCAGTCCTGACAAATATGAATCCTGCAAGTTTTCCGTCCAAATGTGCAAGCCTGGATTCAAAGGAGATTTTGATATCCGAATTAATGAGGCTTATTTCAATAATCCCGGCTTTAAGATCATCAGGATTAAAATCTTCATCTATCTCAGCAAGAAGTCCTTTTAAAGAAAGATTTATAACCCTGCATGAATAATCACTTGTTTTTGTCTTAAAATTGCAGTTGATTTTGAATCCGATCCTTGAGAATCTTCTATTTTCAGGCATAAAAATTCTCTCCCTGCTTTTAAATAATTTTTCCTGCATTTAAAAAAGGGCTGTCTTTTATGACAGCCCTTTTTAGCGGGGGTCAATTTTCATCTTTCCATCGAAACGTTCTGTGAACCGCAAAGCGGGCAGCTTGTTTCAAGCAGATCGTTTTCCTCATCGGTCTCAGTAACAAAATCAAGCCATTTATGCCCGCAGTCCTCACAAATAAAGCGGGCTTCAAGTTCCTCATCCATATCGTTTATATCTTCATCTTCGGAATTTTCATCTTCTTCTTCTTCATCGAATTCCTCGACACCGTTTCCCAGCTCGTCTATGTCATCTCCCTCATCGACATAAAGATCATCAAGATCATCCAACTCGTCATTCAAATCTGATGTCTCATCTCCTTCTTCATCCTTTGAAATAAACTGATCAACATAATCGAAATCGTCTAAATCATCGAACTCAGCGTCATCAGCAATAGAATTTCCCATCATGTCCTTCATATACATACCACTGCTCCCTACCACGGCATTTCTCTTTGCTGCCGATTCAAATATTGTATAATAATAATACTCTTAATTTTGGATATGTCAAGAAAATTTGTACATATTTTTTGCAATATACAATTTAATTAATTATAATATATGTCTTAATTACAGGGGATTTAAATGGCTGCCGATTGCATTTTTTGCAAAATAATCAGCAGAGAGATTCCTTCAAATATAATTTTTGAAGATGAGAAGGTAGTGGCTTTTAAGGATGTCAATCCTCAGGCCCCCGTGCATGTTGTAATTATTCCCAGGGTTCATATAAGAACCTTAAATGATGTGAAGGATTATTCTGTATATGCGGACCTTTTCAAGGCTATTCAACATATAGCCGCAGAAATGAAAATAGACCGCAACGGATACAGGGTCATTGCAAACTGCAACAGGGATGCACTGCAATCCGTTTTCCATATTCATTTTCATCTTCTTGGAGGAAGGGTCTTCGGCTGGCCACCGGGATAAGATTTTAAATTATTTAAAGAGGTGATATTAATGCTCCAGGTTGATGTCAGAGACAATGAATCTGTTGATTCTGCATTGAAAAGGTTCAAGAAAGAGGTTGAAAAGGACGGCATTCTTACTGAGGAAAAAAAGCACCGTTTTTATGAAAAACCCTCCGAGTCAAGAAAGAAAAAGATCTCAACAGTCCAGAGAAAGATTGAAAAAAAGATACGTAAAATGCGCTTGATGAGCCGTTATATCTAAAGAGATATTAATATGTCTTTATTCGACGATATTCAGAAAAAATATATCGAGGCAAGGAAAAAGCAGGACAAGTTTCTTACGAATGTTCTCTCAATGCTCGTATCGGACTTAAAATATGAAGTGATTAACACAAAGAAAGACCTGACGGATGAAGATATCCTTTCTTTTATTCAGAAGACTATCAAACAAAAAAAAGAAGTAATGCAGGAATTCATAAGTGCTGACCGGACCGATCTTTCCGATAAGGAAAAGGCGGAAATTGAATATTTATCGACCCTCCTTCCTCCTGCTCTCACTGAAAAGGAATTGGAGGATATTACAGTGGGGGTAATTAAAGAACTTGATGCTAACTCTCCATCTGACATGGGAAAGGTTATGAAAGAAGTGATGAGTCGGGTCAGAGGCAGGGCCGAAGGCGCATCAGTTAAAGATATGGTTTTGGAAAAACTCAAAATAAGGAAAGAAGTTTAAACTTTTAATTGCGCCAATAGAATTTCCCCGCTATTTATCAATTTCAATTTTAATGTCCTGTCTGGATAAAATTTATTTTTAAGACCATCAATCATGTCATAAGAAACCAGTATTCGGGCATCTATATTTTCAGCCGCCCAGGCGATCTTTTCTGATACTTCGATTCCTTCTCCAGTGGCGGAATATTCCAGGATTCCCTTGCCCTTAGTATTTAAAGCTCCCGTGACAACGGTGCCGCTGTAAATGCCAGCATGTATTGAAACCGTTCCCCCCTCATTGTTTATCAAATTTTCAATATCGGTAATCATTTCCTGTGTGGCCTCGATAGCATTTAATTTTGAATGTTCATAATAATATGGAACCCCGTAGATTATGACAGCCCTGTTCAGTTGAAAAAACGGATAAGCCTCATATTCTTCGGCATATTCTCCAATAAGATTGAAAATACTGTTTAAAAGTTTAATATATTTTCCAGGGGTATAGTCATATATATAGAATCCGATCCGTATGGTAACTACTACAGCTGTTTTTTCTTCCCCTTCAAGCACAATTCCGCTTTTTTTAATTTCATCTCTCATATTTTTAGATACATAGTCATTAATAAGCATAAAACTCTCTTTTTCACTGAATAGCCTTTTCTGGAGATCCCTTATTCCAGTTTCAATATAGCCGTATTCATTAATGTCATTAATTCTGATTTCTCCGGGACTGTTGACAAGGGAAAGATTCCCAATAATTTTGTAAATACTTTTTGCTTTGTTTTTTTTATAATATAAAAATAGAAAAATTACTATCCCGTTGATAAGCATAGTAAGTGTAAAAAGTGATATATCTATGCCCGTCATATTTATGCCTGAAATCAATATCTTTAAATCCGGGAATTTTCTTGTGCCGCTGTAGAAGTATTTAAAAAAAATATAAGCAGCCGGTTCGAAAAAAATAATCAATATAAATAAAAAAAAGGAAAAAATATTAACTTCCCCGATCTTCATGTTTCTTTTTTTTATAATAAAGCCGAAGGATACTGTATTGAGATAATAATAAACTGTATGGATAGGGATAATGGATGTAAAGATAAGCAGAATGCTTGTGAGGTCATTTTCAAGTTTGATTAGATAATAACAGGACAGTGATAACATAAGGATTTCCATCAAAATGGTTATTATCGGGGTGTACTGGGAAATGACACCGAATTGCCGGAGAGAAGGGTCTTTTTTACTGCCTGTTCCTGAAAATGCCTGGAATATGACGTATAAAAGCTGGAAAAAAGACAGGAAAATGTAAAAATATAAAGCCAGTATATCAAGGCGAATATTAAAATACTGCAATGTGAAATAAAATATTCCGACAATTAATGCTTTATAGGAGATGAACAGCAGAAGGTTGAATAATGATGCCATAATTTCCTCCGGAACAGTTAATTATTTATTCACACGGCAATTATTTTTCGGAACATGAGATTTAGAAATAAAGAGAAGCAGGTAAACAGTCAAAAATAGCTATTTCATATAACTTTTTTTATAATAAGAATCCATAAGGACTATCTATGCGTGAGAACAGGATCGTTGTAATTTTCTTATTATTTATTCTATTTTTTATCCTTCTGGAGATTAGAATTGTATCAATCTCACTTTTCCCGGATCCTCGTTTAAAAACTTTTCCAGTCAATACAAGTACACGCGGATCAATAATAGACAGAAATTCAAAGGATCTGGCTGTAAGCTCAGCTTTCTACTCACTTTACGCGAGACCTAAATTGATGAGTGACGCCAGTAAGCGTTACTTTTACAATATTCTGTCGGCCCATCACAACCTGACAAACGATTTATATCTTTTAAATAGCAACAGGGGTTTTATCTGGATAAAAAGAAAGATGACCCCCAGCGAAAGTTCCTCCATAAGGGATATGGTTTCAGTTCTCAAAAAAAGTAATATTATTGTCCAGGATGAACTGGGCATTATTAATGAAGAAGGACGGTTTTATTCATCTGCGGCAGTTGCGCATATAATAGGAGTTGTAGGTATAGACAATACGGGGCTGTCAGGTCTTGAGCTGTCAATGAACAGTTATCTTTCCAAGGGATATACTATTTATACAACCCTTGATTCTGAACTTTCGTCGATCGTTTTTGACGAGCTGAAAAATGGAATTATCGAGAATAAAGCGGAATATGGCAGTGTTGTGATAGTTGACAACAGTACCATGGAAATACTTTCAATAGTTAGCTTTCCTTCTTACGATCCGAATAACTTAAAAAGTGCTACACCCTTAAATCTTCAGTCACGAGCGAATTCAAGTATTTTCGAACCAGGTTCTGCTATGAAGCAGTTCAGCGCTGCCTTCGCAATTGAAAATAAATACGCCACACCGACTTATCCTGTTTATGACTGTCCGGGTTTCGCCACCATAGATGATCAAACTTTTTCATGTGAGAGGGCGCATGGCAAGGTCGATCTTACCGCCATTATTCAGAAGTCCTGCAATGTCGGTATGGTGCAGTTAGCCGACAGCTTTGGAAAACATGATTTTTATAATTTTCTGAAAAAATTCGGCTTTGGCGAGAGCATCCCCCTGCCTCTTTCGGAAAATTCAAGCGGTATACTAAGACCGCCTGGCAAGTGGTCAATTCTGTCAAAATATATGATTTCTATAGGCCAGGAAATCGGGGTCACAGCGCTTCAGTTATCCGTCGCCTCAAGTGTTATAGCAAATGAAGGAATTTACAAAACACCGGTTCTCATACGAAGCATAATTGATGAGAAGGGCAGCAATATCTATAACCCTGATATGAGAAATTACAGGGTTATTTCTTCTGAAACCAGTTCTGAGCTTTTATCAATGATGGAAAAAGTAGTCAGTGAAAACGGGACAGCGATAAAAGCAAAAATAGAAGGCATAACAATAGCAGGAAAGACCGGCACAGGCCAGATAGCTAAGGAAAAGGGGGCTGGATACTATACGGACCTGTTTAACGCTGTATTCGTCGGCTATGTACCTTCCATCAGGCCTAAATACACGGTTGTCGTTGTAATAAGCAAACCGCATGGCGATTATCATAGCGGCGGACTTGTAGCAGCGCCGGTCTTCGCAAACATCATAAGGAGAATGATCACTTCAACTTCATTCTTTACAAACGACTAGCTGGGGAGAGAATCCAATGGGTTCATATTCAATAGAATTACTGGAAAAGGATGGCTTCAGAAACGCAAGGATTCATCATAGCGGCCGATCATTTACACTTCATTCGTCTCAGCCGTACAGGGAGGCCGAAAGAGTGGTAAAAAATTTCAATACCGGCATGGAGTGGGTACTGATAGCCGGTTTCGGCTTCGGTTACATTATTGATTATATTTTAAAGAACACAGAACTGCGGATAATTGTATTTGAACCGGATAATGATATTATGGAAGCCGCTGAAAAGTTCCCTGATACCAAAAAGATCATTGCTGATCCCAGGGTAAAGATCATAAAGCAGGACAAGGACCTCATAATCAATTTTCTGGAAGAAAATGGCATAAAGGAACTTAGCTTCTATATCCACCGTCCCTATTTTAATCTCTATCCCGACATTATGTCTTCCCTTGAGGGGATTATTTCGGCTTATCTTTCCAAAAAACAGATTAACAAGGCAACATTAAAAAGGTTTCAGAAAGTCTGGCTCAGAAATATTATCAAAAATTCTTCCTACTATTTTAAACTGCCGGGGATTAATGATATCAGGCACAATTTTACAGGTAAACCAGCCGTTATTGTAGGGGCAGGCCCGTCCCTTTCTAAAAACATAGATGTTCTTAAAAAATATCAGGACAGAGTTGCAATTATTTCTACTGATACTGCATATATTAACCTCTGCAATTACGGAATACTTGCGGATTTTGTTGTCAGCGTCGATCCTCAGGATAAAAACTCTCTTTACCTGCTGTACGCCTTCAACGGCTCTTCCCGTCTCGTCATCGACTCTGCCGCTTCATTCATGAGCTTTGCGAAATTCTCTCAAGGAAATATCTTCATTTTCGATTCTACCTTACCTATATATAAAGAACTGAAGAAATTCTGGGGTGAAAAGGGGGAACTGCTCTGTGGCGGTTCAGTATCAACCTCGGCTTTTGATCTCGCAAGATACCTGAAATGCGATCCGATCATTTTTATCGGTCAGGATCTTTCTTATCCGCATAAGCAGACCCATATCAGGGGCAGCATTCTCGAAGAATTATTATATTACAGGATAAACCGCATTGAGACCTACGAAAATTATAATTCAAAAATGCTTCTTCTCTCAGACAGAATAGAAATAGAGGGCTGGGATGGAAAAATGGTTTCGACCGACAGAAAATTTTTGACATTTCTCGAATGGTTTAAAAAGGAAATTCATGAAACAAGCTCCAGCGTCATTAATTCAACCGAGGGCGGAGCTCTGATAAAGGGTGCAAAGCATCTGCCATTAATTGAAGTCCTAAAGACTCTTGGCAGCTCCTCTCCATTAAATAAAGAAGTTAAGGCAGAATCGAAGCCCTCCAATGAATCAGGCTTTCTCAATCTCCTTAAAGAATTAAAAGAAGAATTAATCAAAGTGGAAGAATTCTCAATGAAGGCTTATTATGCCTCCAAAGGAGCGTTGAAAAAATTTAAAAACAACAAGGATTCGGTGGAAGAATATCATACAATGACGGAATTCGATACCTTTTTCCTAAAATGTGCACATGAAAATTCCCTTCTTGCCCGCTTGATCGAATTTACAATGCAGGGTTCCATCGAAACCATATCTTCAATGACCATGAATGGAGGTTTAACAACTTCTACCCTTGAGGCATGGTGTTCTTTATACGAGGAAGCCTTTGACGGATTTAGTTATATCTTAAGGCTTATTGACAAGAGGCTCAAAGCACAGGCAGCATCTTGATATCAGGGCAGGCATAAAAAAACCCCGCTCTCTTAAGGAGCGGGGTTTTTTGTCTTTAAATAAGCTATTTATTTGTAGATGTTGTTGGAGCAGTTTTAGGAATGTTCTGTTCAGTAGCCGCTTTCTGCCGTTTCATTTCCTGCCTGTAGAGATAAATCTTTTCGCCGATTGTCCTCAAATCCTGTACTCTCTTTTTGAGTCTTTCAGCAGCTAGAATACCCCAGGCCGCCTCATCGTTTATATCAAGTTCCTCACGTATAATGGCCCTGTCGTATTCAATATCAACATCCTTAAAATATATTATGAAATCACCGCCTAATTCTTGTTCAGGCTTATAAACCACAAAAGAATCAAAAGCTATGTAAGGATAGCTTCTCGGATAAAGGGCTATTCTCTGGAGCACCCTGTTCTGTACTGATTCCGTATATTCTGGATTAGTCCAGACAAGTTTTCTCCATCCATCATAGAATACAGAGCCCATGAAAAAATCCTGGATCTGATCATTCCTGTCGCGAATCCTTACCCCTACCTGCATCTGATAGTTAAGGCCGTAAATCCATGAGGATACAGATTTAATCTGACCGACATTCATCAAAATACCCATTACCAGGCTGTTTTCTTCATGATTGGCATTTACATTTACATCAGAACCATCATCAAAATAGGGATAAAAGTCGAAAGGAGGCGAAATAGTAGCCCATGAAAGGAACCTGCCCTCAATAAAGTGAATCCTTACACCTAAAACATCGCCGAACTTTTTGCTGGGGACCTTTAATGGGTAAGACAAAACATCATTCCTGACTGTATTCGCGGATGAGGCCAGCGTAATTTTCCACTTGTTGATAGTCCAGTCATCACCCGTAAACTCTACTTCAGGATATCCATACTGCGAAAGGTCAACTGCTTTACCCTGCTGAACCATATTGGAATGAATTACTCTATCCTTCTCAGCCACCATAGATATATTCGAGTCATAAACATTGAAGTCAATCAATGTATTTTTGACTGCGGAGAAAGAGATTGAACTAATCATCATTAAAAATAAACTTGCAAATAACCACACAACTCCTTTCATCATATATCCACTCCTTTTAAAAAGAATTCTTCCTGTTAATTTAATTATTTTATAACTAATTTCAAATATGTCAATATTTTTTTAAAAAAACTAAAGGATTTACTGCATATTCCGATAAACCAAATAGGGCATTACCGGCTAATATTCACCATAATGATCGGAATCAGGCATATAGAAGTTTAATCACAGAAAATAATTATTTTTTTATTGCTATTCTGATCTGAATGGCTTTAGCAAGGTCCAAATTCCCAAGTTTAACTCTCAGAGGTTTATCATCGGAATAAATATTGAATTTCTCAATAGCAGTGCCGGCTTTAAGAGTTTCTATAAGGCCGGCAAGTACCCACTTTGCATTTTCTCTGTCTGACTGTATAAAATCAAGAAAATCCGCATTGAAATTGATTACAGCAGCAGTTTCGCCTTTGTAACTTATCAGCCAGATATTATTTATTTTTACTTTAGTATCAATAGGCAGCTTCAGGTCGTATCTGATAGGCCCCAGGAAATACTCCCTGATTAACATTTCATCTTTCGGAGTTCCTGAAGTAAGTGAATTATCAAGCCTTCTCTTCTCTGATTTCAAAGTCTTGAGGTCTTTATCAGGATAATAAAAATCATAAGATCCGGCTGTGCTTATCAATAATATGACTGCAAAGGCGAGGAAAGTTAATAAAGCACAGATAATTATTGTGACACTTAATTTTTTTATTAATGTCATATTTTACAGACCCCTTGTTTTATTATATCTAACAATATAACTGTTTATTCCCCTCGCTATTTCACTGGCTATCTTTCTCTGATAATCCCTGTTAATGAGGTTCCTTGCCTCGCCTGGATTCGACAAATAACCGATTTCAATCAGAACTGAGGGCATATAGCTGAATTTAAGAACAAAAAAATTCGCTTTTTTGTTTCCCCTGAATTCAGTCAATCCTGACCTGTTTATAAAAAGTCCAATTTCCTTTGAAAGCTCTTCTGATTGTTTTCTTATAGCGTCTTTTAGAAGGTCTGAAAGAATGAAATCAAGGTTAGCCGTTTTATCGATATCATTACTCGAATAGCCGGCGTTTTCCATAGTTTCTACGGCTAAAGCCTCATTATCCGTTGCCCTGTCAGAAAGAGTATATACCTCAAGACCCTTAACATTCCTGTTAAATGAAATATTTCCATGGATACTTACAAAAATAGGATTTTTTCCCTTCTTCAATAATATGGACGCAGTATCAATCCTCTCTTTGAGGGGCACATAATAATCCCCCTTTCTTGTGAAAACTACAGGAATATTACAATCACTTTTCAGGATCTGTCCGGCCATATCAGCCACAGAAAGCACCACTTCTTTTTCTTTGATCCCTTCAGGGCTGATACCTCCCGGATCTTTGCCTCCATGTCCTGGATCGATAATTACCATGTCTATGGGAATGAAGCCTGATTCCCTGCCATAAACATTATAATTCGTCTTATGCCCCAAGTCACTTTTTCCATTGGTAAGCATCATTGAAATGCTGCTTGAATTACTGCTGCCGGAAATATTTACACTGCCGGTGTTTGATTCTGCAAATAATTCCGTGATTTTCTCTTCGAAATCGCGGGTTAGTTCGATTTCGCCCTCCGGATTTATAACCGGAACGTTATTCATGTAATAAATATTGCCGCCTGTGACTATATAAGGGATTGTCAGATAGATTCTCACGGACCTGTCCGGACGGTTTAAATCCACAAAACCGTAAGTAATATTATATTTAGCCCCAATTTTCAGTTTCAAACAAAGAGTGGACAGAGTGATATCTGCCATTAAAAAAGCCGGGATTAAAAAAAAACCGGTGATGAAAAGCGTTAATCTGCTAATAATCAGCCTTTTAAATTCCATAAATAATACAAGCCTTTCAGTGTAAGCTGCCTGTCAATCATGTCAATTGATCCGGAAAATGTTTTAATCAGCTTGGAAAGCCCCCCTGTTGCGAGAACCTTATAACTTTTCCATTTCATTTCTGAAGCAATTTTCGCAGCAAGCCCGTCAACCATCACACCGGTACCATTTAAAATGCCAGAACGTATCCCGTCAACAGTATTCCTGCCTACAAGGGCAGAGGGAAGATTGAGGTCGATATGGGGAAGCTTCGAGGCTTTTTCCTCCAGTGCCCTCAAGCTTGTCATAATTCCTGTCATTATCAGCCCGCCTTCATAGGAATGACCGCCGCTTATGACATCGAATGTCGTGGCCGTGCCGAAATCAACAATGATCAGGTTCTCTCCAGGGTATGCTACGCTCCCTGCATATGCGTTTACCAGTCTGTCAGCCCCTATTTCTTCGGGAAAATCGTAATTGATATCAAGCGGAATATCTTTCCTTTCAATAAAATAAGGCCTTGTGTCATAATATTTCTCAAACATATGTAAAAATTCGTAATCAAGCTGGGGAACAACGCTCGATATCACCACCTTTCCCCTGAGATTCACATCACCAAGACCCCACAATTTCTTAAGATCTAAAAATTGTATGGCCAGTTCTTCAGTAGTTGTTGTTTTTTCAGTCCTGATATTACCGTTAAATTCAGGTTCATTTTCTGGTATTCCCTTCATATTGTCGGAAAATATCCCGAAACTGGTATTAGAATTGCCTATATCTATCGCCACTACCATAAATATTTCCCTGTCATGGAAATCAAAGGCTCTTAGCCGTACTGACAGGCAGAATAACAAGGCGTAATAAATAATTCATAATCTTCTCCTTAAAATTTCATTCACAGCCCTGGGGTTTGCCTGCCCTTTAGTAGCCTTCATAACCTCTCCAACGAAAAAACCGATCAGTTTCTCATTTCCCTCTTTATATTGTTTAACCTCGGAGGGATGACTGGTTATGACCTGTTCTACAGCCTTCTCCAGTTCTGCAGTATCAGTGATCTGCTTTAAGCCCCTTTCATTGATGATTTCTTCAGATGTTCTTCCTGAAGCAGCCATCTCCGGGTAGATATCTTTTGCCATCTTGCCGCTGATGACGCCGGATTCAATTGACACAAGGAGCGCAGCAGTATTTACAGGCGGAACCCTTTTCTTAAATTCGTCGAAAGTTATTTTCGAGGAATTGACGAGGGCGCTTGTTTCTGTAAGTATCCAGTTAGCGGCCTTCTTCGAAATTTCTCCTGTCTTCTCAGGATCTTCCTTGAATTCTTTGATGATCTTTTCACTCACTACTGCTTCAAAGTAATCCGCCCTCTCTTTCTCATCCGTAAGGGTCTCAGCATCCTGCGGAGTTACCCTGTATTGTTCAATAAAACGGTGCTTCCTTGCCCTGGGGAGTTCGGGAAGTGATCCTTTTATCTTTGCAATTTCCTGTTCTTTAATCCTTATGGGAGGAAGGTCCGGTTCCGGGAAATACCTGTAATCGTTGGCCTCCTCCTTGCTTCTCATCGGCAGTGTCCTGCCTGAGGCGGCATCAAATAACCTGGTTTCCTGTTCGACTAACTTTCCGTCTGAAAAGAGGGTTTTTTGCCTGTCTATTTCATAATCTATCGCATGCCTGACCCCGTTAATTGAGTTCATATTCTTTATTTCCACTTTCGTACCCAATTTCTTTTCACCCTTACGACGGATCGATATATTAGCATCACAGCGGAGGCTCCCCTCTTCCATATTAACATCGCTTACACCGATATATTTCATAGTGTTTTTGAGTTCTTTAAGATAATAATATGCCTCTTCACTTGAACGGAGATCCGGTTCTGAAACTATCTCCAGGAGCGGAACTCCAGCCCTGTTGAAATCTACAAGGCTGTAAGGCTTCTTATCGGAATGTATCAGTTTCCCTGCGTCTTCCTCCATATGTGCCCTTGTAATTCCTATCCTTTTTACGCTGCCGTCTGGAAGATCAATATCTATGAATCCATTTTTAGCTATTGGAAAATCGAACTGTGAAATCTGGTAGCCTTTCGGAAGATCCGGATAAAAATAATTCTTCCTGTCGAATTTCGAAAATGAGGGTATTTCACAATCAAGGGAGAGTCCCGCTTTTACCGCCTTTTCGAGGGCCCCGCTGTTTAAAACCGGCAGTACGCCCGGCTGACCCATGCATACAGGACATACCTGGCTATTCGGCGGTGTTCCGAATTGTGTGGAGCATGAACAGAATATTTTGGAGAGTGTATTTAACTGGACATGGACCTCGAGTCCTATTACAGCCTCATATTCCATCACATAGCCTCCGGCTCTATTAATAAACGTTCAGGGGATATTTTAACTTAGTCCGGTAAAAAAATATAATTCTAATTTATACCGAACTTAATTTCAGCTGCCATAACAGTTTGTTCTATAAGAGTGATCCTGGTCATAGGGCCAACCCCTCCCGGTACGGGAGAGTAGGCATATACCTTATCTTTAATATTTTCCATATCAGTATCGCCGATATTCCCCTTATTATAACCGGCGTCAACTACAATTGAATTATCCTTAATCCAGTCAGCCTTTATGAATTTCGGTATGCCGACAGCTGCCACTACAATATCAGCCCGTTTGACTACTTCTTTAATACCTAAAGTCTTAGAATGGCATATCGTTACAGTCGCATTCCTGTTTAAAAGCATCATCGCCATCGGTTTTCCGAGAATCGGGCTTCTCCCGACAACAACGGCCTCCTTCCCCTGAATCTGGATTTTATACCTGTCAAGAAGCCGGATTATACCGAGCGGCGTAGCGCTGCCGAAAAGCATCTGATTCATTGCCATCATCGCAAACGATGTAAATGTGACGCCGTCCACATCCTTACGATAATCGATTGCGTTGAAACACTTCGTTTCATTAATTTGTTTCGGGACCGGATGCTGGAGAAGAATGCCATGCACATTCTCGTTTTTATTGAGTTTTTCTATTTCCTTTATCAATTGATCTGTCGTTGTGTCACCGGGCAGTTCGATTTTAAGAGATTCAAGTCCCGCTTTGATGCAATCGCTGGCCTTCATCCTGACATATGTGACGGAAGCCGGATCCTCCCCGACCAGGATGGTGGCAAGGATAGGTACGGCCCCGGAAATCTCCCTGATCCTGTTTACACGCTCCTTCAGCGTTTCGTTTATCTCCTTTGCATAAAGAGATCCGTCAAGAACAATCGGTTTGTTCATTAATAGCCCCTTCAGAACTTGTAAGCAGCTCCAACATTGACATTGATAATGTAATTTGCGCTTGTTATACCAAGTGAATGCAAAACACTGTTGTCTAAACTCCAGCCGAAAAGGATCATTGGTTCCAGGTAAAAGTTGCTTGAAAGCTCAATATCAGCGCCTACACCTACTTTTATATAAAAAGTATTCATGTCGCCGTAGGTATTGGTAATTTCGTTTGTATTGTCATGTCCGCTGAAGATAGCGGTATTGTACTCGAAACCCATTGCGGGCCAGATATGGAATGATTCGGTAATCTCAATAGGAAATTTACCCAGGATCTGCAGCATTATGTTCTGCTGGGAAAAGTTATTGGTATCATTGTAATTTGTAACCTGCGAACCATTTGAATATTTGCTGATGTTCGGCTCGGTATCGTTGATCTGATATCCTAAATCAACACGCAGATACTCAAAATCAAAAAAGCAGCCGATCTGAAGGTAATCAATGCTGGTACTCGTGGTAATAAGGGGGGCTGAAGGAGTATTACTTACCGACAAACTCGTCCACTGGGGTATAACGCCTAAATCTACGCCGATCATAATCGGTAATTCATCCGCGAAAACAAATGAGGATATAGAGATAATGACTGCTGCCAGTAAAAATTTTTTCATCGATTCCTCCATAAAATACTTTATTTATTATGCCTTTAAGATCAAAACAAATAAAATTAGGATTCATTATAAATAATTTTTTATTTTTATTCGAGATTATCACAGGTTTAAATTTATATTTTTTAAAGCTCTTGACAAAATCCCTATATGAACTTAATATATACTAAAGTAAATATAGTATATATTAAATTTGAGGGGTGTATGAATAAAAAAATGGACTGGAACCCTGAAAAATATCTTAAATTTGAAAATGAGAGAAATCTGCCTTCAATCGATTTAGTTAAACGCATAAGGTCAGAGCATGACCCGGAAAACATACTCGACATAGGCTGCGGGCCAGGCAACAGCAGCATGGTCCTGCTTCAGAGATGGCCCTCTAGCCGGCTGACAGGCCTTGACAATTCTCAAAGCATGATCGATAAAGCCCTTAGAGATTATCCTGAGCATGAATGGGTACTTGCAGACGCTCATGATTATAAAACAGATAAAAAGTTCGATCTGGCTTTCTCAAATGCAGCATTCCAGTGGATTCCCGGTCATGCAGCTTTGATAAAAAAATTCAGTTCTCTGCTGAATGAAGACGGAATACTGGCCGTCCAATTACCCCAATTTTACAATATGCCTGCCGGCAGATCCCTGGAAAGGCTTTCCCTCAGCGGAAAGTGGAAAGCGCTTGCCGGCGGCTGCTCGGGCCTTTTTACCATGCATGATCCCGGCTTTTACTATGATATTCTTTCAGGCTATTTCAGATCGATCGATATGTGGAAAACAGATTATATCCATATATTCGACTCGCACATGTCTGTCTTCGAAATGATACAATCAACAGGCATGAGACCATACCTTGAAAAGCTTGGCAGCGATTCGGAAAGGAAGAGTTTTGAAGATTCAGTAATTAAGGAATTAAAAAAAGATTATCCGATGAGAAAAGACGGCAGGGTTCTCTTTCCATTCAAAAGGCTCTTTTTCATCGGCTATAAGTAAAATTACCTGAGGGGATTCAGCCCTATTCCTTCCCGAGCATCCTGTTGATTTCCTTCTTATCGAGGCCGTTTTCCATAAGGTGTGCGGCGATGCTCCGCCGGAGTATACCTATCCCGGATTCTTTAAAAATTCCGGCTTTCAGCATGGCGTCTCTAAAAATATTTTCTATGCCCATCTCTGTGATTTTAGACACCGAATCCGGCCCTGGGAAAAGCCATGTCGACGGCCGGTAAATTTCAATGTACGGTTTAATCTCCTTCATTATTATTTTACTTAATGAGACCGACCTTTCGAGTTTATGTTCATCATCCCTGATATGGATAATATCTTCAGCAAAATCTATATCACCGGGCCTCAAATTTTCTATCTCTGCAGCCCTCAGGCCTGCTGAATATGTCAATATCAGCATCAGGCGGTGTTTAGGGTTTTGATCCGCTTCAATGATTCGCCTGACCTCGTCCCTTGTCAGTATATCATCATCATTTTCATTCATAATGGTATGATCCTCCCAATGACATTAAAATGGCGAAGAAAATAAAGAGTCTTTATACTATTATTTTGTAAGCGGGAAGTCAAATAAGGAGATATCATGAAAGTAGTAGCATTTAATGGAAGCCCCAGGAAAGACGGCAATACCGCAATATTGCTGAAAACGGTCCTGAAGGAAATTGAAAATGAGGGTATTGAAACTGAACTTTACCAGTTTGCCGGGAAAAAAATCCATGGCTGTATCGCCTGCCTGAAGTGCTTTAAAAATAAAAACAGAAAATGCGCCTTTGATGACGATATAGTAAACGAATGCATAGATAAAATGAGCAGGGCAGACGGTATTATCATAGGTTCTCCCACTTATTTCGCAGACGTTACTTCCGAAATAAAGGCCTTTATTGACAGGACCGGCTACGTTTCCAGAGCAAATGACTGCATGTTCTCATACAAGGTCGGAGCGGCAGTAGTCGCTGTCAGGCGTGCTGGAGCAATTCATACTTTCGACACGATAAATCATTTCTTTTTAATTGGGGGAATGATTATACCCGGTTCAAAGTACTGGAATATCGGCTATGGAAGAAATATCGGAGATGTCGAAGGGGATAAAGAAGGTATGGAGACCATGCATGATCTTGGAAAGAAAATATCCTGGCTCTTAAAAAAAATAGGGGCAGCAGATAAGATCTGACCCCACTCTTACTACTGCCCCCCGCTGCGATATAGGATTTTATCCGGTAACCCTTCAGCGTTCAATTAGCTTCTTTTAACCCTTTTTTGGCTGCATAACTGCATATATAGTCACCGATACCATAATGATGGCACCGTAGATAAGCTGGATCCAGAACCCTGACATACCCAGAGCGATAATTCCTGCCTCAAGAGAACCGATAATAAGCGCACCTATGAAGGTTCCGAACATTGAACCCATGCCCCCGAAAACTGACGTGCCTCCAATAAAAACAGCAGCCAGTGTGGTCAGTAGATAGCCCTGTCCCTGGTTGGGATAAAAATAGGTTACTTCCAGGTTCGACAATATCGAAACAAAAGCGGTTATTACTCCCATCAGAACGAAAACTACTGTCTTTATCATATCGTTGTTAATACCCATCATCCGTGCACTGTCCTTGTTATCGCCGACAAAAAGAACATGGGATCCGAACTTATGTCTTTTAAGGAGAAGCCAGAATCCTATTCCCAATACAAGGAACCATACGGCCTGTGCCGGAACTTCATCACCTATCCTCCCTACACAGAGGTTGTAGAAAATAGTGGTTTTAGCATCCACCAGGGCTATGCCGTTTCCCTGTGCCACAACATTTACAAGCCCCCGGAAAAAAAACTGAGTCCCGATTGTCGCCACAATCGATGGTATCCCTATCTTCACAATAAGCAGGGAGTTAAGAAATCCTGCAGCGATGCCTGTTGAGAAACAGCATAATGCGGCAAGCCAGATATTTTTTGAAATAACAAATACAGTCCCGAATATCCAGCCACAAAATGCCAGGACGGAAGGGAATGAAAGGTCAATCTCCCCCAGAATCACTACAAATGTCATCGCAAGGGCCAGGATCCCGGTAAAGGGGATGGTGGACATGAAGGAATAATAAATATCGTAATTTGTAAAAACCCTGGGGTTACCTATGAGGAATACCCCATAGACTATAATAAAAACGATAAATATGCTTATTTCTAATTTCAAACCCTTTAGCATGAGCCTGTAGTCACGTTTTTTCATAGGGAACCCCTGATAATATTATATTTTGGCTGTATAAATGGCCTGTCCGCGATGCGGACAGGCCATTTTTTTCATGTTAGAGTTCCGGTTTTGGCAAGATGAAGCATTCTGCTCACCAGGTCTTCCTGGGTAATATCCTTTTTTAAGATATCTCCCGCAATCTTTCCCCTGTCAAGTATAACGAACCTGTCCACAACAGGGTATACATAGTAAATATTATGAGAGATGAAAATAGCCGACTTCCCCATTCTCTTTATGGTGGTCACCATATCGAGCACCTTTTGTGTTTCGGAGAGGGAAAGCCCTGTCGTGGGTTCGTCTAGAATAATCAGATCAGCGTTGAAGAATAGAGCCCTGCTGATAGCTATACCCTGCTTTTCACCACCGGAAAGATATTTCACATCGGATTCAACAGTCACAGCCTCTGAAGTATACCCCATCTGCTCCCTGAGAAGCCTTTCCGTCTGAGCCCTTTCTTCTTTAACTTTTAAAAAACCCAGGGCATCAACCACCTCTCTTCCGGCAAATAAGTTCCTCCACATAGACTGCTGGTCCGCCAGCGCTCTTTCCTGATAAACCGTCTCAATCCCCAGCTCCCTGGATCTTTTGACAGAATGTATAGTGATCCTTTCTCCCTTGTAGTAGATATCACCCGCTGTCGGAAGGTGGACCCCGGTTATGATTTTTATCAGGGTTGATTTCCCCGCGCCGTTGTCACCTACAAGACCGACAATCTCATTCTTTCCTACATGGAAGTCAATATCTCTCAGAACTTTTACTTCACCGAATGATTTATAGATATTCTTTAGCCTGAGCAGTTCCACCTCATCCTGCCGGTGATTCATCTTATACCAGCTTTTGCCAAAGGAGCGACAAGTTCGATATTGTTCTTATCAATAATAGCCGCGCCGGTATCTATGTGCAGTCCCGAAAACCCGTATTTTTTATTGAGGCAGATCTGCAGAACGGGCAGATAACCCTGCAGCCATTCCTGCTGATCCAGCACAGCTCCGATCCAGCCACCCTTGATTCCGTCTACAGTAGCGGCACCCAGATCGAACCCTGCACCAAAGATCTCGCCGGGTTTTTTCTTCGCAGCTTTCAAATAGGTGGGTAGTGTAGAAGTCAGGTTGCCATGATCAGTTATTATCAGTTTGACATCAGGATGCGCTGAGATATAACTTGTGACAACCGGAGTACCCTGCGAAGCGTCAGCATTGATGGCGTCCGATATTTCATAGTAGTCGACAGTTATTCCAAGTTCTTTGAGGGCATCTACGCAACCCTTTGTCCTCAAACCTCTTGTCGGCTGGCTCAGAAGCCCCCAAACCATGGCCCGGTCGCCTTTTTTAAGGCCGGCTCGTTCCGCTGCGCCCTTGCCCAGGAGCAGGCCCGAAGCATAGAGTTCCTGGCCTACATAACCGAAGCCGTTGTTCTTATATTTGGCCTCGATTTCCGGAAGGGTGGTGTTCATACTCGTGACTATGATCCCTTTCTTTTCAGCTTCTTCGACAAGCGGCATAAATGCAGCAACACCTGGATGTCCCATAATGGCTATGCCGTCAGGCCTTCTTGCCACAGCGTCCTTGAACTGGGCTATCATCTTGTCAGGCAGCCAGTCAGACCAGATATATTCGATCTTGCAGCCGAGGTCGTTTTCGGCGGCCTTAGCTCCCCTGTAAACGACGGATTCAAAAGCTCCGCCTTCGGTACCACCGCAGAAAAATGTGATTGTGATCCCTTCAAACTGCTTCTTCGCATCCGCCGAGTAGGCACAGGGTGATAATAAAACAGCACTAAAAAGCACAAACACAGAAATCAGGTATTTTAACATAACCATCCTCCTTATCAGAATTTTATTATATTTCTCGGTTGCCGGTTATTACCCGGAAACATACCTCCTCTTCAAAATTATTTAATATTACTTTTCAGATTTTTAAATGTCAAGCAAATTTTTCGACCTTATGATTATCTTTAAAGTATAAACAGAATTATTTTATTATCATGCAACTAAAGTGCCAAGATTGCCCCATAACCAATTAATATCACAAATTATTATTTCTCATATAAATAGAAAATGTAACATAATCATAAAATGCAGCCTCGTAAATTGATTTTCATAATTTACCCATAATGAGTAATTGTGAGCAATATTGAGTAATTATCCTGAGTCATATTCAAGTGAAGTGAAATTAATACTTATCAATAATTTTCCTCATTTCCAAGGCATAGCTGTCAATATTGTTTTTATCGACTATAACAATACCCGTGTCGACAACCTGAGGAACACTTTTATTATTAACCAGATCCAGGAGAAGAATGAAGGAAAGCCACCCCATTTTATACGTACTCTGTACGATGGTAAAGCTGATATCCCCATTCCTGATTCCCTTCAGCGTGTCCTTTAAATCATCAAAACCGCCGATTATAATATCTTTCCTGCCGCATTCCTTTACAGCCAGAGCCGCTGCCGGGCCTTCATAAGCTGAAACCGCAATGATAGCTTTCAGCTTCTGATAGTTTTTGATCAGCTCCTCCGTTTTACTTACCGCAATTGCATAATCGCTGGTTGTATCTTCTACCGCCATAATTCGGATGTTCGGGGCCATGTCAGATAACGCTTGTTTCAGGCCTTTTACCCTCAGGTTTAAGTTCGCTGCCTCAATACCTCCCTGCAGTACCGCAATCTCTCCGGATTTCTGCCTGAAAAGTGAAATCAGCTTTTTCCCGGCCTGGTAGCCGGCCTGATAATTGTCTGTACCCACATAGCTCATTGCCCTTGTAGAAGGCGCAGGCGCATCGAATGTTATCACTTTTATGCCGGATTTTATAGCCTTATCAATCGAAGCTGACAAACCGGAATCCTGAACGGCTGATATCGCTATGCCGTCAACCTTCTGCGCTATCTGGTCTTCAATAACTTCGACCTGAAGGGCCAGATCAAACTTCGGCGGGCTGATCATTTCCACGTTTACATTATATTTTAACCCGGCATCATGAAATCCCTCAAAGCAGGGATCAAAATACGGGTTCACTCCCTTAGGGATCATTACAAATGCGAGTTTTTTCTTTGATTCTTTTTGCAGCGCCAATCCGGGAAGAAGAACCACCAGTAAAATCGCTGAGCACAATAAATTTATCACATAAAGCTTACTTGATGATTTCATGAAAAACCCCTTTATATTTCTATAAAGTATTCGCAAAACATATGCCATTTTGCTCAAAGCAGGTCAATAGATGAAATATATAAGACCGAAATTATTCATAAAGAATATTTTTTCATCTTGTTATATAAGGTTTTCCGGCTTATCTTTAAAGCCTTTGCCGCAAGGGATCGGTTAAACTGGTTGCTGGATAATGCTTCCAGAATATTTTTTTTCTCCCTGTCGTCAAGCTCTGAAGAAAAATCGTCACCTAATGGAAAATCTATGGAAAAATCCTCAGGGAAAAGAATACTCTTCGAACCAGAAAGAAGAATTGCTGATTCTATCAAATTCTTCAATTCCCTCACATTACCCGACCAGCTGTAATTCTTGAGGTTGCGCATCGCTTCCGTCGAAATATTTATTTTTTCCTTCCTGTACATCGTTTCAAATTTGGCCTTGAAATAATCAATTAATGGAGCAATATCGTCCTGCCTCTCTCGCAGAGGTGGAATTATGATCTTCACGCCGTTTAAGCGGTGATACAGATCCTCCCGAAACCTCTTCTTACGGATCAATTCAGACAGGTTCTGGTTGGTAGAGGCGATTATCCTGGCATGAAATTCAACAGGTTTTACACTGCCAACCGGTTCAAAAACCCTGGATTCAATCGCCCGAAGCAGTTTCGACTGAAGAGATATATTCATATCGCCTATTTCATCCAGAAAAAGCACACCTCCCCGGGCCAGTTCAAACCGTCCGGGTTTTCTCTGTAAAGCACCGGTGAAAGCCCCCTTTTCATGACCAAACAATTCACTTTCCAGTAAATCATGCGGAATTGCTGCGCAGTTTACTGCTACAAATGGTTCTAAACTCCTTTTCCCGGAAGAATGGATCATTCGGGCTATTATTTCTTTGCCGGTCCCGCTTTCTCCTAGAATGAGTACAGGCATGTCCCAATCCTTTATTTTCCTGACTTTCTCTATAATTTCTTCCATTACCCCGCTTTTATAAACAATCTTATACTCATCCTCTTTTTCAATTCCCTCTGGTCTTTTGAGCATCGTTTTTAAGTAGAACCGCTCGGAAATCCCGATTATATCTGAAATATCAAATGGTTTTTTAATGTAATCTGCTGCTCCGCATTTCATAGCTGTAACGGCTGTTTCAACTGTTGCAAAGGCTGTAATTATCACCACTATCACATTTTCAGTGTTTATCCTTCTTACAACCTCAACACCGTCAATGTCAGGAAGCTTTAAATCCACAAAAACGAGTTTATAGAGGCCGCTTTGAATCAGTTTGACCGCTTCAAGGCCGCTTTCAGTTGTATTTACTGTAAAACCCTCCAAATTCAATACTTTTTTCATACCCTCGCTCATACCTATCTCATCATCGACTATAAGTATTCTAAAATTACTTTTATTTTGCATGCCCCGCTCCATTAGGAAATATGATATCGACTTCCGTACCCTTTCCTGCATTGCTTTTTACGTTGATATCTCCGTAATGTCTTTTCATGATGTTATAGCTTAGCGGCAGGCCAAGCCCTGTATTATTTTTGCCCTTATTGGTAAAGAAAGGATCGAATATTTTATCAAGGTATTCTTCCTCTATTCCGGTACCGTTGTCCAGGACGCTTACAAGGGTTTTCTCCTTTTCCCGTTCAATATTTACATCCACCCTCCCATGCTGATGATGAATGGACTGAATAGCGTTGTTAATAATATTAAAAAATACCTGCTTGAGCGAATCCGTGTTACCCCTTATCATAATTCTATCCGAATGGAAATTAAGAGACAATTTTACCTTTTTCTCTTTGAATTTCGGCTCGAAAAGGTCCAGTATCTGGCGGACAAGCTGGGTAAGATTGATGAGGCCCATACTTTGAGTTTCATCTCGAGAGAAACTTAAAAGACGCTGGATCAACACATTGATCCTTTTAACCTCAGATTCAACCCTGGCTATATATACCCTCTCCTCCTCTTTGGATAGTTTCCCTGTTGCGATAAGCTGGACATGATTTAAGATGATTCCCATCGGGTTTCCTATTTCATGAGCAATCCCTGCAGCGAACTGACCGACCGCGGCCAATTTTTCAGACTTCATCACTGCATTCTCCAGTGAAAGATGCTCTGTGATATCGATTAAAACCATGATAATACCGTTCACCGAATTCTCATTTTCTATTACAGGGTATAAGTTAACAGAATAAATCTTATTCGAGGATTTCAATTTATCGAGAACAGCATGGGTTGCCTCACAGAATATTTTTTCAACCAGGACTGACAATTCCTCCTTGTGTCCGGCAAAGAAGGGTATTTCGAACAGGTGCAGAGAGGGATTATTACCCGGAAATTTTAACTCGCTTTTCGCGCTCTGATTTGCAAGTATAATCCGGTATTCACGGTCGAAAACAACAGTATTTACCATCAGGCTCTGGAAAACTGCGTCAATATAATGATTGAGCAGCGCCAATTCTCTGTTGTTCTGATTCAGCATCTCATGATTGGTCTTGAGAACATATACCATTTTATCAAAAACATAAGAAAGATAGCCCAGCTCATCATTCCTGGAAGAAAGAATCTGATGATCATAATTTCCCTGGGTAACGGCATTAGTCGCTTCCTCCAGACTGCGGATCGATGAGATGAGGCGGCTTCCCCATATATAAAAAGTAACAACAGGTATCATCACGCAAATGATCGTAAGTAAAAAAAGTTGAAAATTTATAGGATTGCCGTTCTTCAGGTAGCTGCCCTGCTCCATTCCTATATACAGCTTCCCCTCCATGGAATTCTCAAAATCAAGAGGATAAACGAAAAAATTATAACTGACATTGCTGTATTGATAGGAACCGAATCGAACTTCCGGGATATTCTGAGAGAATTTTTCAGCAACGCTTTCAATATTTGGAAAGGTAGAAAATACAAACCTTCCCCTGGCCTGGACGGCTATATCCACTCCATATTGAATAACAGTATTGGTAAAATACTGCCTGTCGAAATTCTTCTGCATAAGGATTAATCCGATCTCCTGTCCGTTTTTCTCGATCGGTATGAATGTATTCAAATACACTACATAGGTGAACATATAAAATGAATTCGCAAAATATTTTTTCAATGAATCAATATAAACCTCGTCCGGTATATAAGTCGACTTTCCTACAACCGTTACCTTTTTGTATTTATCATAGCTCTTACGGTAAACAGCAATGCTTTCAATATCCCTTGAAAGGGCAAACTTCTCAATTTCATCCTTAAGCGGAAGAATATCAGCTTCCAGTATGGCCGGATCTATCTTTTCCCAGTATTTGCTGTAAAAATTGATCTTATCCTTCAGATAGTTATTTTCCGCAAAGTCGCGCAGGGATATAGTATAGTTATCCCGGATATTGTTTATATTATCGTTAATTTTTGCAGCTATATGGTTCAGATATTCCCGCTGTGAATTGACACTGCTTTTATAAATCTGCATGCTTGAAAAAATCGTAATCACTACGATCGGGAGAATAATTGCGAGCAGGACAAATAAGGTGAGTTTCTGTTTTAACGTCATGAAAACCTTACCGGATGAAACTGGCAATATCATTTTTCTTTTTAATAAGATAAATTCTAATTTTCTTGATCTTAAAACAAGAGTCATAATATGTCAATTGCAGAAAGCGGCCAATGTAGAAAGCGGCCAATTCCAGTAATAGTTTAAACTGGCAAATTGCTATATTTCAATAATAATTTTATAATATTTGTTAATGTTCACTGGAGAGAGGAAGATTTTTATGCACAGAATCGGTGTCGCTTTAGTCGGATTCGGCACCATTGGCAGTGGTGTCGTAAAGATTCTTGAGGATGATTCCGAACTGATTATGAAAAAAGCAGGCGTAGAGATTAACTTAAAGTATGTCATTGATAAGGACTGGCAGACACCGAGAAGTGTTGAGATAAAACGTGCCAGGAAGATCTCCGATTACAGAGAGGCATTAAATGACAGGGATATAGATGTTATTATCGAACTTGCAGGGGGTACCAGTTTCGCGTATACTCTTATAGAAGAAGCACTAAAAGCAGGTAAAAACGTGGTTACTGCTAATAAAGCTCTCCTTGCTGAAAGGGGACTCCCGCTTTTCAAGCTTGCCAGGGAGCGAAATCTTTCAATAGGGTTCGAAGCCAGTGTATGCGGCGGTGTACCAATAATCAGAACAGTGGGTGATGCACTGGTTGGAGACAGAGTTCTTTCCCTGTACGGCATTGTAAACGGGACCACAAATTATATACTGACAAGAATGTTCGAAGAAAATATGAGTTTTGCAGCGGCTCTCAAGCAGGCTCAGAAACTCGGTTTTGCCGAGGCCGACCCCGAACTGGACTTAAACGGCTTTGACGCTGCACACAAGATAAAGATCCTGTCGGAACTTGCGTTTAATACCTGTATTAATTTTGAGGATGTTTATGTCGAAGGGATTACAAATATTCAGCTCGAAGACATTAAAGTCGCTTCGGAGCTGGGTTATGTGCTTAAACTCCTGGCGATTGCGAAGCTGGATCCAGATAAAACAGTAGAGGTGAGAGTAAATCCGACCCTTGTTCAGAAGGGTAATCAGCTTTCGTCTGTAAGGAATGAATTCAACGCAGTACTGATAGAAAGCTCATATCTCGGAATTTCCATGTATTACGGGAGGGGTGCCGGCTCAATGCCGACAGCCAGCGCTGTTACAGCTGACCTGGTCGATATAGCAAAGTCTATCCGCGAACCAGCCTCAACTCTTAAATACAGCTGTTTCAATAATTATCCGCTAAAAAGCATAGGCGATATTGAGACAAGATATTATGTGAGGTTTAATGTTCCAGACAAACCTGGCGTTTTAAGCAAGATATCGGGAATTTTCGGTGTTAATAACATCAGTATAGCCTCCGTCATTCAGAAAGAAAGAAGCAAGACTGATTATGTCCCCGTGATAATGACCACACACATGGCTTTTGAAAAGGATATGATAAGAGCCGTTGACGAAATAGAAAAACTATATTTTTCAAAACAGCGGGGCGTAAAGATCAGGATAATGGAATAGTCTTAATCACTTTTCTTACTATTGCTTTTCTTAATATCTCTTTTCTTACTACTGCTTTTCTTAATATTACTTTTAGATTTTTTCTTCACAGAAGAAGATTTTTTCTGTTGAGCGCTTTTTACTGTCTCTTCCTTCTCCGGGCCGCTTTCCTCAATAGGAGCTGTTCCTGCAAATTTTTTATCGGCAACAGGCTCCTTTACAAGAGATTCCTCTACAAGTTCGATCATAGCCATTTCCGAACCGTCCGAAATACGTTTACCAAGTTTATATATCCTGGTATAGCCGCCGTTTCGGTTTTTATATCTCAATGCCAGATCTTCAAAAAGTTTATTTAATATCAACTTGTCTCTAATATCCTGATTAACAGCCCTTTTTGCCGGCAATGTATTATTTTTTGCCTTTGTTATGATTTTTTCGGCATATGGTCTTAACGCTTTTGCCTTTTCTACGGTAGTTTGAATGTTTTCGTATTTAAACAGAGAAGTTGCAAGGTTCCTTAAAATCGCCCTTCTGTGTGAAGAAGTTTTGCTCAGCTTTTTTATTTTATTCCCATGCCTCATGCTATTCACCTTCCTCAAAATCTTCAGTTATGCTTCCACCCGAACTACTCTCGGCGTCTTCAGGATTTTCCTCAAGGGTAAGGCCGAAAATCTGCAGTTTTTCCGAAATTTCTGTAAAAGATTTTTTCCCGAAATTCTTTATCTTCATCAGTGCATCTTTGTCAAATTTCATAAGATCGCCTATTGTATTTATATTGGAACTCTTCAGACAATTGAACGAACGGACAGACAGGTCGAGTTCAGTTATAGGCTTTGAAAGAATATCGCTTGCTGCCGATGATTCAATGGCTTCACCTTCTTCTCCCTCTTCTTCTTCCGCTTCAAATTCTGTCAGCAGCGAAAAATATTTTTTTAATATTGAGGCAGACCTGGATACCGCATCAAGCGGCGGGACAGCTCCAGATGTCCAGACTTCAAGAACAATTTTTTCACAGTCGGTTTTTTCACCAACCCTGTAATCCTCTATTGTATAATTTACCCTGACAACTGGTGAAAATATTGAATCGACCGGTATCACTGAAATGACTGAATTTGAATCAAACAGATCCTCGGCTGAACGGTATCCCCTGCCGTATTCAATCTGAACATCCATTGAAAGATCAGCCTCGCTGTTAAGGGTCGCAATCTTAAGATCCCCATTAATGATCTCCACAGTAGAATCAACTGCGAAATCTTTTGCAAGAAGTTCACCCTTACCTGTTTTTGAGACACGTATTATTTTTTTCTCACTCCCATCATTAAGCAACAGCTTTATCTTCTTTATTGCCAAAATAATATCGGTCAGGTCTTCTTTGACACCTTTTATAGGTTCGAATTCATGACTGATGCCTTCAACCTTTATCGAAGTAATTGCATATCCGGGGATCGAACTGAGAAGGACTCTTCTAAGAGAATTTGCTATTGTAGCTCCAACACCTTTCTCAAATGGATATATTACAAACTTACCATAAGAAGGTGTGTAAGAGTATTTCTCGTATTTTATTTCATTGGGGAGCATTATATCTTTTAATAACCCTTTTTGAGACATTTCATTCCTCCATATATAAAAAAAAGAACTTTCTCACTATTTCGAATAAAGCTCGACAATGAGCTGTTCTTTAATATCAATTTCAGGGTTAATCTCAAGCCGTGCCGGAATAGCTGTCATTTTGATCTTCAGGTTCTTGCTGTCGATTTCAAGCCATGTAGGCATGACCTTGTTCTGCGATGACTCAATCGCCCTCACTATAAGGTCGAGGTCTTTGGACTTATCGTCGATAACCACTTCCTCACCTGGATTAACAATATATGACGGAACATCGATCTTTTTCCCGTTAACCTTGACATGACCATGCAATACAAGCTGCCTGGCACATTTTTTTGATGGTGCAAAACCGGCCTTGTGAATTATGCTGTCAAGCCTTCTTTCCAGAAGTTGAAGCAGAATCTCTCCCGTTACCCCTTTATGCTCGGTAGCCATCTCGAAATACCTTCTGAACTGCCTTTCGAAAAGCCCGTAATACCTCTTAACCTTCTGCTTTTCACGAAGCTGCGTGGCATATTCAGTAGGTTTTTTCTTGAATTTTGAAATTTTCCCGGGCGCATTGGATTTTTTGTTAATGGTACATACCGCTGAATAACATTTATCACCCTTCAAAAAAAGCCTCAAACCTTCTCTCCGGCAAAGCCGGCATGAAGGACCTATATATCTTCCCATATCTATAACCTCGCCTAAACTCTTCTCTTCTTTCTGGGTCTGCAGCCGTTATGAGGGATCGGTGTTATATCTCTCAATGTTTTAATTTTTAAACCGGCGGCATCCAATGCTCTGATCGCCGATTCTCTGCCGGGACCCGGTCCCTTAAGACGTATATGCAGGTATTGAATGCCATGGTATTTTGCCTGTTCCACCACTTTTTCCGCGGCAAGCTGTGCCGCATAGGGTGTGCCTTTCTTTGTTCCTTTGAAGCCAACACTGCCGGAACTTGCCCAGGAAATGGAATTCCCGTTCAGGTCGGTAATATTTATGATTGTATTGTTAAAAGTCGCCCTGATATTAGCGATACCTTCGAGAACGCTTTTCTTTTCTCTTCTCTTCTTTGCGACCGGAGCCGCCTTTTTTGCCATTTATGATGTCCTCCAGTGATTCTTATTTCTTTTTCCCTATTGCATTGGAACGGGGTCCCTTCCAGGACCTTGCGTTAGTACGCGTCCTCTGGCCTCTTACAGGAA
The DNA here is from genome assembly GCA_964413265.1 of uncultured Brevinematales bacterium. Classification (GTDB taxonomy): domain Bacteria; phylum Spirochaetota; class Brevinematia; order Brevinematales; family JAOACQ01; genus CAVYGN01. Next base: position 28,617 of record CAYPRX010000088.1, on the reverse strand, counting down.
GTCCCTTCTTATGCCTCATTCCCCTGTAACAGCCGATGTCAACAAGACGCTTTATATTCATAGCAACCTCAGTCCTTAAATCTCCTTCAACTTTGAAATGGTCTTCAATTACATCTCTTATCCTTGCCAGTTCTTCTTCACCCAGATCTTTAACCTTCTTTGCTGGATCAATTTTTGCCATTTCAAGAATTTTTGAAGAATTATGCCTTCCAATTCCGTAAATATAAGTTAAACCTATAAAAACAGCCTTATTGCCCGGTACCTCTCTTCCTGCGATTCTTGCCATAAATAACCTCCTGCAGCCTTTTATTTTCTTTTATTGCCCATCTGCCTCTGCTTATGTTTGGGATTTTCACAGATTACCATTACAAGGCCATGCCTTCTGATTATCCTGCATTTTTCGCACATTGGTTTAACCGACGATCTCACCTTCATAATTATCTCCTACTTATACCTGTAAACTATCCTTCCCTTGGTCAAATCATAGGGCGACATTTCCAGGGTCACCTTGTCACCCGGTATGATCTTTATATAATTCATACGCATTTTACCCGATATATGAGCCAGAATCTGTTTTTTACTTTCCAGCTCAACCCTGAACATAGCATTTGGAAGCTGTTCCAAAACTATGCCGTCAAACCGAATAACGTCTTCCTTATCCATTAAGAGCGAATAACCTCCATAATTTGTTTAAAAACATCTTCTACATCCTTATTACCATCCACGGAACGCAGGATCTTTCTCTTTCGGTAAAAATCTATAAGAGGTGATGTTTCTTTATCATATACTTCCATTCTCTGCTTTACCGTCTGCGCATTATCGTCGCTTCTTATTGTAAGCTCTGAAGAATCGTCATCACATTTATTCTCTGATTCTGGGGGATTAAAATAAACATTGTAAACTTTTCCGCACACAGGGCATATTCTTCTTCCGGTAAGCCTTTTAAAGAGACTATCTTTATTGACTTCAATAAGTACTACGCTGGAAAGGGAGCGGTTACCGGCTTCCTTCTCAAAGATTTCTCCCTGAGAAACAGTCCGGGGGAATCCGTCAAGCAGGAAACCATTCTTGCAGTCGGCTTGCCTTATCCTGTCTATCAGTATACCGGCTACTATCGGGTCTGGAACCAGCAGTCCTTTGTTCATATAATTCAGAATTTCGCCCGTCGGAAAAGATCCTTTATATGTTCCCTTCACTATGGCCCTGAAAATATCTCCTGTCGAGATATGAGGAATATTGAGATTGGCACATAATTTCTCTGATTGTGTACCTTTCCCAGCACCAGGAGGGGCTATAAGAGCAAGATTGTTCATCATTCCCGCCTTTATATTTTTTTAGAAGCCGGTCTTGTTATAAACCCATCAAAATGATACATCATCAGATGGGATTCGACCTGTTTCAATGTATCAAGAGACACGCCTACCATGATCAGCAGAGATGTGCCTCCCATAAGATAACGCAGTGTTGAAGGCACATTGAATATCTGGGCTACAATTGTAGGTATAAGAGCAATTGTTCCCAGGAATATGGCTCCAGGCAGAGTTATCCTGTGCAGAGTAAATGAAATAAATTCTTCCGTCTTCTGCCCGGGCCTCACACCCGGGATAAATCCGCCCTGTTTTCTCAAATTCTCGGCGATATCATGAGGGTTTAATTCAATTTCCATATAAAAATAAGCAAAAAATAAAATCAGTAAAAAATATGTGACGTTGTAGGCTAATTTATCAGGATGCATCTGCTGGCCTATCATCTGCATGAATTTAAGTTTAGATCCAAACCATCCCTCGAACTGCATCGGTATCATTAGAAGAGACTGAGCAAAAATTATGGGTATCACTCCAGTCGGGTTTACCTTGAATGGAAGATAAGATACATGCCCACCATAGGAACCACCCGCCGCCATGCGATTAGCGTACTGTATTGGTATTTTCCTGAGACCCTGTTCTTCAAAAACAACCAGACCGATCACTACCACGAACAAGGCGAAAACAATCAATAAGCTCATCGGGTCTGTTGCACCTACATTCACTCCTGTAAAAGCCTGGTACATGCCGTATGGGAGCCTGGCAATAATACCAGCCATAATAATCAGCGATACCCCGTTTCCTATGCCCCTCTCCGTAATCTGCTCTCCAAACCACATGAGTATCAAACTTCCGGCTGTCACAGCAAGAGTGAAGACGATTATAAAAGAGGCATTATCGATCATAAGAAAGGAACCCCTTACATTCTGCTGGATCAAACCGTTCGCGAATATTGCCCCCTGTATTATAGTAACCAATACTGTTCCCATCCTGCCGTACTGCTGATATTTCTTGCGGCCCTCAGGACCTTCTTTAAGCATGCGATCAACCGCCGGGACGACAGCCTTCAACAGCTGCATTATGATCATTGATGTAATATATGGCATCACGCCTAATGAAAAAATCGAGGCGTTTTCCCTTGCCCCGCCTGTGAACAGATTAAAAAAATCAGCTAAACCGCCCTGGCCGGAAGAACCCCTTGTGGTTTCTATAAGCTTGATTATATTTACCCCCGGTACTGTTATCTGTACTCCTATCCTGTAAACCACAAGTATACCAAGCGTGAAAAATAGTTTCTTCCTGAGCTCAGGCACTTTAAAAAGATTAATTAAAGCATTTAGCATAAATCCAATCCTTTTGCGGGGTTTAAGCCTCTATAAGAACTACTTTCCCGCCAGATTTCTCAATCTTCTCCCGTCCCTGTTTTGAAACGGCATGTACGTTCAGGTTAAGCCCATTAATTTTCAGATTCCCTCCGCCGAGAAGCTTAACCGGATATTTATTAGCATTAATAAGTCCTCTTTCAAGCAGCTGCTCAACCCCGACAGTAAGCCCATCTGTAAAAACATTCAAAGAAGAAATATTTACAATATTAAATATTTTTTTATTCCTGTTACGGAATCCTCTCTTCGGTATCCTCCTGTAAAGAGGCATCTGGCCGCCTTCGAAACGTGGCTTAATATTACCGCCAGACCTGGCTTTCTGGCCCTTCGCACCCCTGCCGCTTTGGCCGCCCCTCCCGCTTCCAGGACCGCGGCCCCTTCTTTTTCTTTCCCTGACCGCTTTTTTATCAAGTTTTATTTCAATAAAAGACATATTTCCCCCGACTATTAATTCCCGAAAAGTTCCTGGATCGATTTCCCGCGTCTGGCAGCTATCTCATTGACATCGATCAAATTATAAAGTGCATTAAGTGTCGCTTTCACCAGATTGACTGGATTTGTCGACCTCAATGCCTTTGTCAGTACGTCATGTATTCCCGCCAGTTCCAGAACGGGCCTTACAGCGCCGCCAGCGATCACGCCTGTGCCTTTAGACGCCGGTTTTAAAAAAATAACACCGCTTTTAAATTTTCCCGTAACTTCGTGCGGTATAGTTGAATTTTTCATTTTTATCGGTCTGGCCGCTTTTATGGCCTTATCCTTCGCTTTTTTTATTGCATCAGCCAGTTCATTCGCCTTTCCATAGCCGAGGCCCACCATCCCCTTGCCATTGCCGACAATAACTACTGCATTAAAGCGGAATCTTTTTCCTCCTGTCGTAACCTTTGCAGCCCTTCGGAGGCTTACAACCTTTTCTCCCCATTCGCTCGCGGCGGCATTTTTTGAATTCTCCTTAGGTACCATATCATTCTCCAACTTAAAATTTAATACCTTCTTCCCGGCATGCTTCTGCAAGAGCCTTTATCTTGCCATGATACTTGAATCCATTCCTGTCAAAACAAACAGACCTAATTTTTTTCTCCTTAAGTTTGCGCCCGATTTCTTTGCCAAGTATTTTAGCGCTCGAAATATTTTTACCAAGATTTTTTTCTTTCAATTCTTTTGAGATCGAAGATAATGAAAGAAGGGTCTTTTTCTGAACATCGTCAAAGACCCGGACATATAAATACTTCCTTGTTTTGTCCACGACCATTCTCGGCCTGTCAGGGCTGACAGTAAGGCTTCCCTTGCTTCTTCTTTTCGCCTTCTCGTTTCGTTTTCTTTTCTTCTTAAGCAAATCTATCATAACAGCCTCTTAACTTCCATTTTAGCAACACCACTATTATTTAGCGGCTTTCCCCTCTTTAAGTTTGACCCTTTCGTTAAGATATCTTATTCCCTTACCCTTGTAAGGTTCAGGTGGGCGAATGCTCCTGACCTCAGCTGTAGTCTGACCTACAAGCTGCTTGTCACACCCGCTGATAATCAGCTGGGATGGATTATCTATCCTCATATTTATCCCGGCGGGGATCTTAAATATCACAGGTTTTGAATATCCGACATTTAAGACCAGATCCCTGCCCCTGATCTCCCACTTGTAGCCAATTCCCTGGATATTGAGGATTTTTGAAAAGCCCTCGGTAACGCCCAGGATCAGGTTTCTCGATAACCGGAAATACAGGCCCTGGTAAGCTTTGGCCGTATTTTCATATCCCTTCCTCCCAATCAGAATCTCTTTTCCATCAGTTTTAATATCTATAAATTCAGTATTGTAAGACTGCTCAAGTTTTCCGAGCTTTCCCTCTATAAAAATTTTACCGTTTTCTATCCTCACCTTAACCCCTTCCGGCACTTTCAAGGGCTTTTTCGCCAATCTCGACATTTTAAACTCCTACCAAATATTGCAGATAACTTCTCCGCCGATTTTTAACGCTCTTGCTTCCTTATCTGCAAGTACTCCCTTTGAAGTTGAAATAATGGATATTCCCAAATTATTATAAACCTTAGGTATATTATCTGAATTTACATAAACCCTTTTTGAAAGTTTTGAGATCCTTTTTAAACCGTTAATGACGGGTTTACCGTTAATCAATTTAAGAAAGACAATGAACCTGAACTTCGAGTCAGGTGAATCCTTGTAATCAGAAATAAACCCTTCTTTTTTCATAACATTTAATATATCGCCGATTATTCCCGATTTGGCAACTTCAACCCTTTCAACCCGTCTCACAAGGGAATTCCTTATTTTTGTTAAAAAATTGGCTATGATATCCATAATACAACCTCTCTGTCCTGCTCTACCAGCTGCTCTTTATAACACCCGGGATCAGTCCCTGTGAAGCATACTTTCTGAAGCAAAGTCTGCACATTCCGAAATCTCTTATATACGCCCGTGGCCTTCCGCAAAGTTTACATCTATTATATTCCATGACCTTAAACTTTTTCGGCTTCTGCCATTTAACTACTATTGATTTCTTGGCCATTTATCCCTCCGGGATTGTTTTATTTTTCTTTAAAGGGGAACCCGAGAGTCTTGAGCAGCTGGTAAGCCTCGTCATCATTAGGTGCGGTAGTTACAATCGTAACATCCATTCCTCTTATCTTGGTAATCTTGTCGTAATTGATCTCGGGAAAAACCAGCTGCTCCCTTAAGCCTAAAGTGTAATTGCCTCTTCCGTCAAAACTCGAAGAACTCAAGCCCTTGAAATCCCTCACCCTGGGGAGGGCAACGCTTATAAGCTTATCAATAAAATCGAACATCCTTGGGCCTCTGAGTGTGACCCTTGCTCCTATCGGCATTCCCTCTCTTAAATGAAAATTCGAAATCGACTTTTTAGCGAATGTTTTGACGGCTCTCTGGGCTGCGATCAAAGTAAGTTCATCAACAGCTGCATCGACCATAGATTTATCCTGAGTAGCCTCACCTACTCCCATATTTATTATAACTTTGACCACTTTCGGAACAGCCATCGGTGTCGAGTATTTATATAATGCTTTAAGAGCATTCATAACTTCACTGTCATAAAATTTTTTAAGCCTGGGAAAGTACTTGGAAACAGTCTTCTTTGGAGCAGCCTCCTTTTTAACCTCCGCCTTTTCCGGTTTTGACTCTTTTATTGCCTTCTGGGCCTTTTGCTCCTTCACTTCTTTAGGCTGCTTTGCTTCTTTTGCTTTTTTTGCTTCTTTTGTTTCTTCCTCCACTCTTAATTCTTTTGCAGCTGGTTCCTTTTTTTTCTTTTTTTCCTTTAATTCCTTTGAAGCCGGAACCTTTACTGCCTTATTAACCACCGGAGAAGATTTCTTTTTCGCAGTTTTTTTAACAGTGGTTTTTTCTTCTTTAACTTCACTCTTTATCTTAGCGGTCTTTGAAGATTTAGCGACCTTTTTTCCTTTAACCGCATTCACGGATTTTGATGTTTTTTTTTCTTTATCCTTATTTCCTGTATTTTCATTAGCCATCACGAACCTCTTGCCTATTCAAATATATTCCTGCACTTCTTGCAGATCCTTACTTTCTTGCCGTTCTTATCGATTATGTTCCCGGTCCTCACAGGTTTATTGCATTTAGGACAAAAAAGCATCACATTCGATAAATTAACCGGGGCCTCAATTTCTATATAACCTCCGGCGGGATGCTTCTTCGGGTCTTTCTTGACCGATTTTTTTACAAGAGAAATTCCCTTGACCATAACGCCTTTATTCGAGACCTGAATTACCTCGCCTTTTTTTCCCTTGTCTCGGCCAGAGATAACTACTACCTGGTCTCCTTTTCTTATCTTTTCCATTTTTTTATCCCCTAAAACACTTCTGGCGCAAGTGAAACTATCTTCATAAAATTTTTATCCCTCAGTTCCCTTGCAACTGGCCCGAAAATTCTTGTCCCTCGTGGTTCATTGTCCTTATCTATCAAAACTGCTGAATTTCTGTCAAATCTTAAATATGAACCGTCCTTCCGCCGTGTTTCCTTTGCTGTCCTTACTATCACTGCCCTTACGACTTCCCCCTTTTTGACGGCAGAATTAGGAACAGCAATTTTAACCGCAGCCACAATAGTATCTCCTATATATGCGTACCTTCTTTTAGAACTTCCCTCAACATGAAAACATTCTATGATTTTGGCTCCTGTATTATCGGCCACGTCCAATCTTGTCCCCAGCATGATCATAAAATACCTCCGGCTATTTCGCCTTCTCCACTATTTCGGTTACAACCCATCTTTTGAGCTTGCTCATAGGGATAGATTCTTCAATCGTGACCTTGTCCCCAACCTTGCTTTTATTGCCGGCGTCATGAGCGTAGAACTTATTGCGAATTTTAAGAAATTTGCCGTAAACAGAGTGTTTCTTGGTTCCTTCAACTATGATGACCCTTGTTTTATCCATTTTATCGCTTAATACAATCCCAGTTTTAGTCCTTTTCTTGTTCTGTTCAGCCATCTTCTACTCCTTTTTTACGGCTTCATCCGTGTTTCTTTCTGCAAGGATTGTGTTTATTACAGCAATTTTGGCCTTTAGATTCCTTTTCTCCATTAAATTCGCAGGCCTTTCAATCTTAATCCTGAACATAAGTGTCCTTATATTGCCCTGAATATCGGAACGCATTTTTATAAGTTCTGCAGTCGAAAGATCCCTTAATTCTTTAATCTTTTTCTTTATCATAAAATCAGTTCCTAAAATTCCTGACGCTTAACAAACTTAACTTTTATCGGAAGTTTGTGAGAGGCCAGCCTGAAGGCTTCTTTTGCGGAAACCTCATCAACACCTGAGATCTCGAATAAAACTCTTCCTGGTTTAACTACTGCGACCCATCCCTCAGGCATGCCTTTTCCCTTACCCATTCTCACTCCCTCTCCCTTCTTCGTAATGGGCTTATCGGGAAATAATTTTACCCATAGCTTGACACCTCTTTTAAGGTATCTGTTGACCGCTACGCGAGCCGCTTCAATCTGTCTGTCCGTTATCCAGGCCGGTTCAAGGGAAATAATACCATACTCCCCAAAGACAACGAGATCACCTTTATTGGCTGTACCCTTAATAACGCCCCTCTGCTGTTTTCTAAATTTTGTCCTGCTTGGAAATAGCATTATTTCCTCCTACCTTCCAGAGCCTCTTTATAGATCCAGACCTTTATACCGATCACACCCATTTCAGTATAGCTTTCGCTAACCTTGTAATCGATATCGGCGTTTAAAGTTGACAGAGGAAGTCTACCCTCTTTGAACTCTTCCGTTCTTGCTATTTCGGCGCCATTGAGACGGCCAGAAATCCTGATTTTAATTCCCTTACAGCCGGATTTGATGGCATTTCTTATCGCCTGTTTGATTGCCTTTTTATAAGAAATACGTCTCTCTATCTGCCTGGCTATGTCCTGTCCTGTAACACTCGCGTCAAGTTCAGGATTTTTTATCTCACGAACAGAAACTGAGACCTTCTTGCCTGAAGTCAATTTTTCAAGGATTTTGGAAATATTCTCGATCTCCGATCCTTTTTTACCTATTATAATTCCGGGCTTTGAAGAATTTATAGTGACATTCACCAGCTGAGGAAAACGGCTTATTTCAATCTTTGAAATAAAGGCCTTTGAATAATTTTTCATTATATAATTTCTAATTTTGAAATCTTCTATTAAATAATTGACATAATCCTTTTCGCTGTACCAAAGCGAATCCCAGGTCTTTACTATACCGATCCTGTATGAAATCGGGTTGACTTTCTGTCCCATTCTCTACCTCTCCGCCTTATTTTCTTCAATGCTGCTGAGTTTGACGCTTAAATGACATGACTGTTTTCTCAAAATATCCGCACGGCCCCTCGCCCTTGGCATCATCCTGCGGAGTATGGGTGCCTGGTCGGCATATACAGACTCCACTCTTAATTCTTTATTTGCATTTTCAGGGTATTTATGTTTGAAATTGGCCGCTGCTGAAAATATCACCTTGTAAGCCATCTTCGCACCCTTGTTCGGTAGAGATTTCAGAATAAACAGGGCGTCCTTGACCGTTTTACCCCTTACCTTGTTAATCACCTTTCTCATTTTAAGGGGGGATAGACGTAGAGATCTTCCCTTAGCGCTTGAATCCATATAACAGCTCCATTACTCCTGTGTTATTTCTTTTTCAACTTTTTTTGTCCCCGAGTGCCCTCTGAATATCCGGGTTGGAGAAAACTCTCCAAGCTTATGTCCAACCATATTTTCCCCTATGAACGAGGGTACAAAAATTTTACCGTTGTATACCTGTATTGTCAATCCGATCATTTCAGGAATGATCGTAGATCTTCTGGACCAGGTTTTAATAGGTTTTTTATCGGCTGATTCCTGCGCTTCAAGAACTTTCTTATAAAGTTTTGAATCAACAAACGGTCCCTTTTTAATTGATCTCGACATCCTATTAACCCCTCTTCCTTAAGTTATTTTTTCCTTCTGGATATTATATATTTATTTGAAGTTTTACTTCCCTGCCTGGTTTTATAACCCTTAGCCGGGACACCGCTAGGGCTTACAGGAGTTGTATAACCCTTCTGCTTACCCCTCCCTCCGCCATGCGGGTGGTCCACGCTGTTCATAGCAACACCCCTGACGTAAGGCCTGATGCCCAGATGCCTCGAAACTCCTGCTTTCCCAAGGAAATAGTTCGAATTGTCGGCGTTTGAAACCTCTCCTACTGTTGCCCTGCATTCCAGAAGTATCATCCTGATCTCATTCGAAGGCATTCTTAAGATCGCGTATTTACCCTCTTTACCGTCAAGTTTCGCATGGGTACCGGCCGAACGTGCAAGCTGTCCTCCCTTGCCCGGCTTAATCTCTATATTATGTATGATCGTGCCGACAGGAATGGACTTTAGCGGCAAATTATTGCCTGTCCTGATTTCGATTTTATCACCGGCCTCAATTATATCGCCTACCTTCAAACCGTTGGGGGCAAGTATATAAGACTTCACACCGTCGTAATACTGGACCATTGCGATTCTTGCGGTTCTATTCGGATCATATTCAATCGCAACGACCTTCGCAGGTACACCAATTTTATCCCTTTTGAAATCGATAATGCGATAAAATTTTTTGTTGCCTCCGCCCCTGTGACGGACGGTTATCCTTCCTCCGCTGTTCCTGCCGTTTCCCCGTCCCCTCTTTATACCCCCTATCAGTTTTTTTTCAGGCGATCCCTTGGTAATATCACTGTAATCAGAACTGACCTTGTGCCTCAGTCCGGGTGTAATCGGTTTATATCGTTTCAATCCCATACTTTTTCCTCTCGACTATACTTTGTAAAAGTCAATATCGCCTTCAATAAGGGTCACAACGGCTTTTTTCCAGTGCGAGGTATATCCGTAATTCGTCCTGACCCTTTTCCATTTTGAGGGCATAATCGAGGTGTTCACATTCCGTACCTTTACCTTATAAAGTGATTCAACCGCTTTCTTAATCTCAATTTTATTTGCATCTTTTGAAACCTCGAAAACATACTTCTTTATGGGTTTTAAAGCGCTTGCCTTTTCAGATAAAACCGGGGATTTCAATATGATATTAAAATCTTTCATCCCAAAACTCCGTTATTCTTTGATACTGGAAAAGACTGTTCCTAATTTCTCAATGGCTTTTGCTGATATCAATACCCTGTCCGCATATACCAGAGGAAGCAGGTCAAGTGCATCGACAAATAGTACCCTTACATTCGGCAGGTTTCTTGACGCAAGAGCCATATTTTTTGAATAATCAGCCGTTATTATTACAACTTTTCCTCTTTCGTTCTCGATAAGTCCGCTGAAGGTTTTTATAAAATCCTTTGTTTTATGGGTCTCCAGCTCAATATCCTCATAAACCCTGACCCTTCCCGATTCCGCCAGCTTATTAAAAACGGATAATAAGGCCGTTAATCTCTGTCTTTTTAAAATGTTCTTGTCCCTCTCATGCGGTTTCGGTCCGAAAATCACGCCACCGCCTCTCCAGAGAGGAGATCTTATCGAACCCGAACGTGCCCTCCCCAGGCCTTTCTGGCGCCATGGTTTTTTCCCTCCACCCCTGACCTCAGACTTTGTCAGTGTAGAAGCATTTCCCTCCCTTTCGTGGGATAATCTCGCGACAAGGGCCTGGTGCACTAATTCCGGGGAGTATTTATCACTTAGAAAAGGATAATTTACTTCTTTAATCTTTTCGGAACCATTATATACATCTAATTTCATATTTCAAATTACCCCTTTATCGCGTCTCTTACCATGACATAGGAGTTTCTGGCACCAGGGACAGAACCTCTGATAAAGATGAGCTTATTCTCCTTATCAAGCTTAACAAGATCCTGACTCAGCGTACAGACTCTAACATTTCCGTAATGACCCGGCATTTTTTGTCCGCGCCATGTTTTTGCAGGAAAAGTATGGCCTCCTATGGAACCGGTTCTTCTATGCCAGTGCTTAGCGCCATGTGAAGCAGGTCCTCCATGGAAACCATGCCTCTTCATAGCTCCCGAAAAACCTCTTCCCTTCATCATGCCTACTACATCAACTTTTTTAACCGAATCAAAGAGATTAATATAAGAACCGTCCTGGTAGGCATTAACGTTATCTATCCTTATTTCCCTGATGCACCCTCTGGGCTGTCCTTTTTTATTATTTACTGCTATAATAGCCGCATTATAGCCGTCTTTTTCAACGGTCCTGCTGCCAATAAATTCCAATCCGGAAAAATCCACAACTGTGACTCCTACCATGGTATCATTCCAGAACATCTGTGTCATGCCCAATTTTATGCCTAATATCCCAACGTTCTTTGCCTTCATCCTAATTCCACCTATGCCTTAATAAGTTATTGCTTGATCTCAACTTCTACACCCGCCGGAAGCTGTAATTCCATCAATGCATTTACAAGATCGGAACTGGGATCTAATATGTCAATCAACCTCTTGTGAACCCTCATTTCAAACTGCTCTCTTGCATCTTTATTAACATGAGGTGATGTTAAAACTGTATATTTTTTTATCTTTGTAGGCAAGGGAATAGGCCCGGATACTCTTCCTCCCTTGCTTTTAACTGACTCAACGATCGATTTTGCAGACTTATCAATCAGGTTGACATCATAAGCCTTAAGTCTGACCCGTATTCTACTCACAGTACGACCTCTTTAACGCATTATTCAAGTATCTCTGTAACAACACCGGAACCGATAGTTCTTCCTCCCTCTCTGATAGCAAAGCGCATACCCTTTTCTACTGCCACTCTGGTAATAAGTTCTATCGTCATTGTGACGTTATCACCGGGCATAACCATATCAGCTCCCTGGATTGCCCCTATATTGCCTGTAACATCCGAGGTACTCATATAGAACTGGGGCCTGTATCCTACATGGAAGGGTGATTTTCTTCCGCCTTCTTCAGGCTTAAGAACATAAACCTGCCCGTTAAATTTCAAGTGAGGAGTAAGAGTGCCAGGCTTGGCAAGGCACATCCCTCTCCTGATCGCATTCTTGTCCACTCCTCTCAACAGAAGGCCAACGTTGTCGCCGGCCTGTCCATCTTCAAGAATCTTTCTGAACATTTCAACGCCGGTTACGACAGATTTGCCTGTATCATGATATCCGACGATCTCGACTTCATCACCGATCTTTACTTTACCCCTTTCGATCCTTCCAGTAGCCACGGTACCTCTGCCGGTTATCGAGAATATATCTTCGATTGGCATCATAAAAGGCTTGTCAAGCTCTCTTATGGGCTCCTTAAAATAATTATCCATTGCGTCAAGGAGCTCTTTGATGCAGGCATATTCAGGAGCGTTAGGATCCTTTGAACTGCTGGTTAATGCCTTGTATGCCGAACCACGGATCACCGGCGTATCATTACCGGGGAAGCTGTACTGGTTCAGCAGGTCCCTGATATCCATTTCAACAAGATCAATAAGCTCTTTATCTGCTTCAGCTATCATATCAACCTTATTGATAAAGACAATTATAGAGGGAACATCGACCTGTCTGGCAAGGAGAACATGCTCCCTTGTCTGGGGCATTACTCCGTCAGTTGCGGCAACAACCAGTATAGCACCATCCATTTGGGCTGCTCCCGTGATCATATTCTTAACATAGTCGGCATGGCCCGGACAGTCAACATGAGCGTAATGTCTTTTATTGGTTGAATATTCAACATGAGAAGTAGCAATTGTAAGGATTTTCGTGTCATCTCTGCGTCCCTGGGATTCCGACGCCTTAGCGACATTATCGTAAGTAATGTATTTTGCTAATCCTAAAAATTCCCCATATTTAGTTATGGCCGCTGTCAGAGTCGTTTTACCGTGATCTACGTGTCCTATTGTGCCGACATTTAAATGAGGTTTCGTCCTTTCAAATTTACCCTCTGCCATTGTATTCCTCCTCTTTTGTTTTAAAAATTATATTATTCTGCCTTTAATACTGATTCCCACAGATTTTTAGGAATTTCGCTGTAGTGATCAAAAGCCATCACATAGGTACCCCTTCCCTGAGTCACCGAGCGGAGAACCGTTGCATAGCCGAACATTTCTCCGAGCGGTACATGACTTGTTATAAGCCGTGCATTTCCTTTAGGCTCCATACCGTTTATTTTAGCCCTCCTGGAGCTTAAGTCTCCGATCACATCGCCGAGATAATCCTCGGCTACCATTACGTCAACTTTCATAATAGGTTCGAGAAGAACCGGATCGGCAGCCGCCATAGCCTCCTTGAATGCTTTTGAAGCGGCAATTTTAAAGGCCATTTCTGAAGAATCAACCTCATGAAAAGACCCGTCATAAACTGCAGCCTTTATATCAACTACTGGAAAACCACCGATAATGCCGTTACTAATAGCCTCCTCTACGCCCTTCTGTATGGCAGGTATAAACTCTTTCGGGATGTGACCGCCGACAACCTTATCTTCGAATTCAAACCCCTTTCCCTTTTCAAGGGGTTCAACGGAAAGCATTACATGGCCATACTGGCCCCGGCCACCGCTCTGGCGGACATATTTACCCTCTGATTTAGCGGCTTTGCGTACCGTTTCCCTGTAAGCCACCTGGGGCTTTCCAATATTCGCCTGCACCCCGTATTCCCGCACCATTCTGTCCACAATTATTTCAAGATGGAGCTCGCCCATTCCATGAATTAGAGTCTGACTGGTCTCTTCATCGGTCTTAACCTTGAACGTCGGGTCTTCTTCCTGGAGTTTTTTTAGGGCTATGCTCATTTTATCAACTTCTTCCTTTGTCTTGGGTTCAATGGCAACCATTATTACCGGTTCGGGAAACTCAATAGATTCAAGTAACAACGGCCTGTCTTCACTTGTGAGGCTGTCTCCAGTAACAGTATCTTTTATCCCGATTACAGCTACAATATCTCCGGCAGAAACGCTGTCAATTTCCTCTCTTTTGTTGGCATGCATCCTCAGCAGCCTTGCCACTCTTTCTTTCTGGCTCTTGTTCACATTATATACATAACTGCCCTTTTCAAGGGTTCCCGAATAAACTCTCACAAAAACGAGTTTTCCTACAAAGGAATCGACCATGACCTTGAAGGCCAGCCCGCAAAAGGGCTCGGTAAAAACGGGTCCTACCAGCTCCTCTTTTCCTGTTCTTGTATTAACCGCCTTTAAGGGCGGTATATCAAGAGGTGACGGAAGATAGTCGATCACCGCATCCAGGAGCAGCTGAATTCCCTTGTTCCTTAAAGCGCTCCCGCAGACGACAGGAAAAAGCTGGTTTGTTATCGTAAGCTTCCTCAAACCGGCTTTTACCTCATCATCCGTAATGTTTGCACCTTCAAGATATTTTTCCATCAACTCTTCATTTCCGTCACATATATAATCGAGAAGTGAAACCCTGTAATGTTCAACTTTTTCCTTTAAATCTTTAGGAATTTCACCTTCGTTATAATTTATTCCTTCCGAGTCATCATCCGGCCAGATATAGGCCTTGCGGCCGATTATATCTACAACCCCCCTGAAATCATTTTCAGCTCCTATAGGGAGCTGAATCGGTACGGCCTTTACGCCCAGCTTTTTCTCCATTGATGCAACAGACTTATAAAAATCTGCGCCGACTTTGTCCATCTTATTTATAAAAGCGATTCTAGGCACATCGTATTTATCAGCCTGGCGCCAGACTGTTTCGGACTGGGGCTCAACACCCTCTCCGCCGTCAAATACTGCTATGGCTCCGTCCAGCACTCTCATCGACCTTTCAACCTCCGCTGTAAAATCAACATGTCCCGGGGTATCGATCAGATTTATCTTGTGGTCTTTCCAGAAACACGTGGTAGCAGCGCTTGTTATTGTGATACCTCTTTCTTTCTCCTGCACCATCCAATCCATTTCAGCTGCACCCTCATGGACCTCTCCCATCTTATGTGTTTTCCCTGTATAAAATAAAATTCTCTCAGTGGCAGTTGTTTTCCCTGCATCAATATGTGCAGCAATGCCTATATTCCTTACATTTTGCAACAGTACAGCTTTTTCCAAAGCCATAGATCCACCTGTCTCCTATTACCACTTGTAATGCGCGAACGCCTTATTAGCCTCTGCCATTTTAATCGTATCTATTTTTTTCTTAATGCAGGACCCTGTATTGTTATACGCATCCAGCAGTTCCCTGCCTAATTTCTCTACCATTGAATGTTCTTTCCTTTCCCTTGAGAGATTTACAAGCCATCTCAGAGTAAGAGAATTCTGACGCTCAGGCCTAACCTCCGTCGGCACCTGATAAGTTGCGCCTCCGACCCTTCTCGACCTCACTTCAACAGGCGGCTTGATATTGGCAAGGGCTTTATCAAAAGCCGTAATACCGTCCTCCCCGGTTTTATCAGCGAGGTAGTCAATAGCTTCGTAAACAATATTCGCTGCTATTGTTTTCTTTCCGTCAAGCATTATGCGGTTTATCAATTTCATTACCATCATGTTCTTGAACTTATTATCCACGATGATATGTTTTCCATAAACTCTCTTTTTTCTAGGCATTAACTCCCATCCTCTCAAGCCTTAGCTTTTTTGGCCCCGTATTTGGAGCGGCTTGTCTTTCTCTTTTCCACGCCCATAGAGTCAAGAGTGCCTCTGATGATATGATATCTCACGCCGGGGAGGTCTTTGACTCTTCCACCCCTGATCAATACAACAGAATGCTCTTGAAGATTATGCCCGATCCCCGGTATGTATGCGGTAACTTCCAGTCCCTGAACAAGCCTTACCCTTGCAATTTTTCTTAAAGCGGAGTTCGGCTTCTTGGGTGTCATGGTAGTAACCCTTACACAAACACCTCTTTTCTGAGGGTTGGATTGCAGCGCAGGTGATTTACTCTTTGTTGCAACCGATGTTCTGCCTTTCCTGACAAGCTGATTTATTGTAGGCATAATACAACCCCTTCCTCCTAAGTCTATGGACAAGGCACATATTATAATAAACATGCCCTTCCCTGTCAAATTTTTACGTTATACCGACAATGCAATAATACCCCTTTCTCACCTTCCGTTAATTTGACATTCCCCAGTCATATGTTAAGTGAATAAGGTTAGACCCTACTCCAGGTTTTTCACCTTGATAGACTGATAATCCTTAATACCAGTTCCGGCAGGAATAAGCTGGCCTATAACCAGATTTTCCTTCAGCCCCTCAAGTTTGTCTTTAGCGCTTTTAAGAGCTGCACTGGACAGCACCCTCGGGGTTTCCTGGAACGAAGCTGCGGAAAGGAAACTTTCAGTGAATAAAGATGCCTTTGTAAGGCCCATAAGAATAGGTCGTGCTTTCGCCGCCTGTCCTCCCTGGCTTTTTATCTTCTCATTCTCCCTGTAAAACTTGCTTTTATCAATATTCTGCCCTGTTATAAACTCTGTATCGCCGGGGTTTACTACCTCGACCTTTTTCAGCATCTGCCTGATTATTACACTTATATGTTTCTCATTTATATCCACACCCTGCAGACGGTAAACGGATTGTATCTCGTTCAGAAGGAACTCGTTAACTTTCGTGTACCCCAGAACCTTAAGAATATCATGGGAACTCACAACACCGTCGCATAAAGGTTCGCCGGCCTGTACCTTGTCACCGATCCTGACAAATATATTTTTCCCTGTAGGTACAATATGTGAAAAAGATAGACCGTTATTGCCTTTAATCCAGATAATGAATTTTCCTTTCTTCTGCTCAATATTTTCAACCGAACCGTTTACCTTTGCAATAACAGCAATATTCTTGGGTTTTCTGGATTCAAAAAGTTCGGTAACCCTCGGCAGACCACCGATTATATCCCTTGTTCTTCTCTTGGCCACAGGTCTTCTGGCCACGATATCGCCGCGCTGGATTTTTCCTCCCTCAGGTACTGAGAGAGCGGTCCCATGCACAAGTACAAACCTTTCAAGCTCTTTGTTCTTATCATTGTAGATAACAAGGATATTTTTATTCTTCTGTTCCTCTCCCTCGCTTTTTTCAATCGCAAAGCCGACAATACCATCATGCTCGCTTATGAACACCTCGTTATAGGGATCGAAATCAGCTATTTTCTCTCCCTTTTTCACAATCTGGCCCTTCTTTACATAGACAAAAGATCCTATCTTGACTGGGTATTCAACGATACTGCTCTCAAGGATTAAAACATCTTTTTCGACAATCAGGACATATATTTTCTTGCCGAATTTTACCTCCGTACCGTCCAGTAACGTGAACACTGTTTTTTCACTGAGGAACTCTTTGCCGTTCAGCGAGGAGATTTCCTTTTTTTCAACTATATCGGTCTTTTTATAAACATTGAGGATTTTCCTGACTTTTATATAAGATTTCCTCGGTACTATTACCTTCCCCTTGCCGTCGATTTCCTTTGAAATTAGATTTTCAGGAAGTTCAACTATGTAAGCGTCATAATTTAATTTCAGTTCGCTTTCCTCGAGCTGTGTGGCAGCGGTACCTCCTATGTGGAATGTCCTCATTGTAAGCTGAGTCCCTGGTTGTCCGATTGATTCGGCGGCTATGATACCGACAGCCTCTCCTATATTTACCCTTGAACGTGAAGAGAGGTCCCAGCCATAACAGCTGGCACAGACTCCATGGGTCGATTCGCAAGTCAGTACGCTCCGGATTTTCACTGTCTCAATTCCGGCATCTTCAATGAGCTTGGTTTTCTCTTCATCAAGAATATCATTGGCTTCTACCAGCAGCTCGCCGTTTTTCGGGTTATATATATTCGATACTACAACCTGACCAAGAATTCTTTCCTTAAGAGGCTTGATAACTTCATCGCCTTCCCTTATAGAAGAAATATCTATCCCTTTAACGGTACCGCAGTCATACTCGGTCACAACAACGTCATGAGAAATGTCAACAAGTTTTCGTGTGAGATAACCCGCATCTGCAGTTTTAAGAGCAGTATCTGCGAGACCCTTTCTGGCTCCATGACTCGAAATAAAGTATTCAAGGACGGAAAGGCCTTCTTTAAAATTGGATTTGATAGCGAGTTCGATTATCTCTCCCGAGGGCTTGGCCATCAAACCCCTCATACCGGCAAGCTGTCTTATCTGTTCCCTCGAACCTCTTGCGCCGGAATCCATCATGGCATAGAGGGAATTGAAACCGCCTTCGCTTTCCTTAAGTTTCCCCTCCACCAGCTTCTTGACCTTTTCATTTGCACTGGCCCAGAAATCTATCACCTGATTATATTTTTCATCATGAGTGATAAGACCCTTCCTGGCGTTATCTTCAGTCTTTTCGACTTCTTTTTCGGTTTTTTCCACTATGCTGTATTTCTCTTCAGGTATTTCGACATCCGAAACGGATATAGTCACACCGTAAATTGTCGAATACTTGAATCCCAGTGTCTTGAGATTATCAACAAGCCTAGCGGTATCTTTAATACCGTAAGTTTTATAACAGGCTGCGATAAGAGACTCGATCTTCTTGCTTGTCAGTGTATCGTTTATAAAATCCATTTTCTCCGGTATAATTTCATTGAATATTACCCTGCCGAAGGTTGTTTCTATCCATTTCCCCTTATATTTATATTTTATCCTCTGATTATAATGAGCCTTTTTCATTTCGATCGCCAGTAATATTTCATCCAGGTTGTCGAAATATTTATTCTCCGACGTGGATGTGTTATCGGTCTTTGTCAGGAAGTAAATCCCCAGCACCATATCCTGTGTCGGATATACTATAGGCTTGCCGTTGGCCGGGTTCAGCAGGTTCCTTGAAGAAAGCATCAGCATCCAGGCCTCGATCTGGGCTTCAGGTGTAAGAGGAACGTGCACAGCCATCTGATCTCCATCAAAGTCTGCATTATATGCATGACATACCAGCGGATGAAGCTGAATGGCTTTTTCTTCGATCAGTATCGGTTCAAAAGCCTGTATGCCGAGGCGGTGCAGAGTGGGTGCCCGGTTAAGCAGTACTGGATGACCCTTAACGACATTCTCGAGAATTCCCCAGACCAGTTCATGCTCTGTCTCGATCATTCTTTTTGCTGCTTTAATGTTGTGAGCATAACCCTGCTCTACAAGGCCTCTCATGACAAAGGGCTTGAAAAGTTCAAGCGCCATGAGCTTTGGAAGCCCGCATTGGTGCAGCTTTAGATTAGGTCCTACAATGATAACGGACCTTCCGGAATAATCAACGCGTTTACCCAGAAGATTCTGTCTGAAGCGTCCCTGTTTTCCCTTTAAGATATCCGATAATGACTTTAAAGGCCTGTCTCCGTTCCCCGTCACGGGGTGCGAACGCCTTGAGTTATCAAAAAGGGAATCTACCGCATCCTGCACCATTCTCATTTCATTTTTTATAATAATGTCCGGAGCGTTGACCGATTTAAGCTTCCTGAGCCTGTTATTCCTGTTGATCAGCCTTCTGTATAAATCATTAATATCGGAGGTGGCGAATCTACCCCCGTCAAGTGGAACCATAGGCCTCAAATCAGGCGGAATAACAGGAATAATATCCAGAATTACCCATTCCGGTTTATTGCTGGATTTCCTGATCTCTTCTGCAAGCTCGAGCCTTTTAAGTATTTTTTTATCAACTTTGAGCTTGGAATCGACCTGGTTGCGAAGCATATCTATAAGAATATCGAGATCGAGATTTTTCAGAATCTTCTTCACAGCGAACGCCCCCGTATCTGCTGTAAAAGCTTCCTTGTACTTTTCCCTGTATTCCTCAAATTCCTCGTCGGTCAGGACCTGGTTCTGGATAAGATCCGTTTCACCCGGATCAATCACAATGTATTTTTCAAAATAAAGAATGCTCTGTATGTCAGTCGGAGCTACATCCAGGAGAAGGGCTATCTTGCTCGGAACTATCCTGTAATACCATATGTGTGCAACAGGAGCGGCAAGTTCGATATGTCCGGTCCTGTACCTCCTAACCTTCGTTTCAGTGACTTCAACACCGCATTTATCACAGACAATCCCTTTATACCTGATTGAACGGAATTTTCCACACGAACACTCATAATCCTTTGTAGGTCCAAATATCCTTTCACAGAAAAGTCCATCCCTTTCAGGGCGCAGTGTCCTGTAATTGATAGTCTCCGGTTTTTTTACTTCGCCGTATGAAAGATTTTTTATTAGTTCTGAAGACGCAAGCTGTATAGATATTGCTCCAAAACTTGTAGAACCCTTCATTTTTATCTCCTTTTAAAAAAAGAACTTAAATGAGGTGGACCTTCATATCTATAAGTTCTTTTTCTTTATCATTCAGAGGAACGCGCTTTCCGTTTTTATCATAAACCTGAATATCAAGTGCCAGCCCCCTGAGTTCCTGAACAAGCACATTGAAAGATTCCGGAATACCCGGCGAGGAGGTATATTTTCCCTTGATCACGCCCTCGTATATCCTCACCCTTCCGTCTGTATCATCGGATTTGATAGTCATCATTTCCTGAAGAAGATTGGCCGCTCCGTATGCTTCAAGGGCCCAAACTTCCATCTCACCAAGCCTTTGACCTCCGAAATTGGCCTTGCCGCGGAGGGGCTGCTGCGTTACCAGGGAGTACGGCCCTACAGACCTGGCATGAATCTTGTCATCGACCATGTGATGCAGTTTCATAATGTACATCACACCGACAAATACCGGCTTCTCGAAAACCTCGCCGCTCTTGCCGTCCCTTAAATAAAACTTACCGTCCGGCTGTAGCTTTACTCTGTTGAAGTAGCGGGTAATTTCTTTTTCGGAATCACCGTATGCTTTTCTTTCAGCAATGAGCTCCTTTCGTATCTTCTGATTTGCAATCTCTATCTGCTCTTCAATTTCTTCCAGAGTGGCTCCTTCGAATACGGGGCACTCATATTTAACACTGAGTTT
Organism: uncultured Brevinematales bacterium; assembly: GCA_964413265.1. Taxonomy (GTDB): domain Bacteria; phylum Spirochaetota; class Brevinematia; order Brevinematales; family JAOACQ01; genus CAVYGN01. Next base: position 7,630 of record CAYPRX010000088.1, on the reverse strand, counting down.
CCATCCGGCCAGTCCGAGGAGGCTGTCGAAGAGTTGCCCTATATTCATGCGGCTCGGGACGCCAAGAGGATTAAGCACTATATCAACAGGTGTTCCATCAGGCATAAAAGGCATATCCTCTTCTGCCAGTACTCGTGAAATCACGCCCTTGTTGCCATGCCGGCCGGCTATTTTATCACCTGGCTTAATTTTCCTTTTTTTGGCCATATATACTTTTACCAGCTTTAACACGCCGGGGGCAAGCTCATCGCCTTTTTCAGAGCTGAACACCTTGACGTCAACCACAACACCGCCTTCTCCATGGGGGACCCGCAGTGAGGTATCCCGCACGTCTTTGGCTTTCTCACCGAAAATGGCATGAAGAAGCCTGAATTCAGGTGTTTCTGTCGGCTCGCCCTTTGGTGTAACTTTACCGACCAGTATATCTCCTGGTTTTACATAGGCGCCGATCCTGATGATCCCGCTCTCATCGAGATTTTTTATAGCGTCTTCCCCCACATTGGGTATTTCATTGGTTATCTCTTCGCTGCCAAGCTTCGTTTCAAGCGCTTTACATTCAAAAACCGTCGTATATACTGAAGTAAAGTCGTCATTTTTCAGAAGTTTCTCACTTATCAATACGGCATCTTCGTAATTGTATCCATTCCAGGGCATAAAAGCCACAAGGATGTTTTTACCCAGGGAAAGCTCACCTCCGTCGCTGGCGAAACCGTCGGCAACAACCTGTCCCTTTTTTATAATTTCACCCTCATAGACGATCGGCTTCTGATTAAAGCTAGTATCCTGGTTTGTCCTCCGGAATTTAACCAGATTGTATGTATGAAGCGTCTTTGAAGAATCCTGCAGTATTACATTCTCCGAATCGACTTTATATACCTTTGCGTCCTCCTCGCTGATCACTACAGCCCTTGAATCCCTTGCCACGTAGTATTCCATACCCGTCCCTACAATGGGAGCCTCGGAGGAAAGAAGAGGTACAGCCTGTCTCTGCATGTTGGACCCCATAAGGGCGCGGTTCGCATCGTCATGCTCGATGAAAGGAATTATCGATGCAGAAACGGATAGTATCTGCTTGGGCGAAACGTCCATCAGTTGAATCTTATCGCTGGGGGCTAATTCGAATTCAACCCTGTACCTTGCCTGGACAAAATCCTCGACTATGCTGCCCGAAGAGCTCAGCTTTGCGTTAGCCTGAGCGATATAATAATTTTCCTCTTCTGTTGCTGAAAGATATTTTATCTCATCTGTTATTTTTCTATTTTTAACAACTACATAGGGAGTTTCAAGAAACCCATAGGAATTAACATTCGCATATGTGGCCAGCGAAACAATAAGCCCTATATTGGGACCTTCAGGAGTTTCAATAGGGCAAACCCTTCCATAATGAGTATTATGAACATCGCGGACCTCAAATCCCGCCCTGTCGCGGGAAAGGCCGCCCGGTCCGAGGGCGGAAAGTCTTCTTTTATGAGTCAGTTCAGAAATAGGATTGGTCTGGTCCATGAACTGAGAAAGCTGGCTCATCCCGAAGAAATCATTCAAAGCTGATACAATAGGCTTTATTGCTATTATGCTTTGAGGTGTAAGATCCTCGATTTCCCGTGAAGAGAGTTTTTCATGTATGGATTTTTCAACCTTAGTAAAGGCGGAAATAAGCTGATTGACAAGAAGTTCATTGACATTTCTTACCCTTCTGTTGCCAAGGTGGTCGACATCGTCCAGACTTGTTTGCTTATTATAGACTTTAATCAGGTGCTGAAGGGTCCTGTTAATATCCTCATATGAGAGTGTTCTCTGCTCAATAAGGACCTTTTTCTCCTCCTGGTTCAATTCAGGGTACAGTTTAAGCACAAGTTTATATCTGCCCACCTCTCCCAGGTCATACATCTTAGGGCCGAAAAACATGTTGTGCAGTTCCCTTACGATACTCTCCAGAGGAGCTGCTTCACCAGGATGGAGGATGCTGTATATTTTTTTAATAGCCTTATTGACCGCATCTTTCGTATCGTCTTTTTCAAGGGTATTTATTAGCGGCCTGTTCTCGACTACCGATTTCGGATCGATTATTTTTATAATCGTTTTCCCCTTCTGGTAAAGCTGGTTGATGCTGTTTGGAAATAATTTTTCGATCGCACCTACCAGTATATTATTTTCGTCATCCAGTACATCTTCAGCCACATACTTGCCTACAAGCCGTGTTACCGCCTCATCCTTTTCAATACGTGAAAGGTCGATTTTCCTTATTTTGAAGAATGCATTAATTATATCAGGCGTGCTCAATTCAAGAGCCCTGAGAAACATGGTAACAAGCACCTTTCTTCTGGAATCGATGCGTACATACATCAGATCCTTCTTGGTATCAATAATAAATTCAAGCCATGAGCCCTTTTCGGGAACAATTTTAGAAGAATATTCCTTGTTTTTATAACTGAACAGAACGCCGGGAGATTTATATATCTGATTCACAACGACCCTTTCTGCTCCGTTAAAAATGAAGGTCCCGCGCTTGGTCATCAGAGGAAAATCTCCAATATATATATCCTTCTCCTTGATTTCACCGGTTTTACGATCTATCAGGCGAAAAATAGCCTTTACGGGAACACTGTAAGTAAGATTCTTATCAAAGCATTCATCTTCTGTGTATTTGAAGCTGCCGACCTCATAGCCGACATATTCAATTATTATTTCTCCGTTCGCACCCTCAATAGGGAAAAAGTTGTTGAAAACATATTCAAGACCCTTCTTTTCCCTTTCATTCGGTTTTTTATCTATCTGCAAAAAATCTTTAAAGGAACGAAGCTGAATATCCAGCAAATCCGGAAGAGCTACTCTTTCTTTATTTTTTGCGAAAGAAATTCTTTCGTTCTTCATCATCTCTCAACTCCCCCCGCTTTAATTAGTGAATAGATACAACTTCCCCTTCACAACGAAGGGGAAGCACAACACAAATTTGAATACAAGGGATATGATACAACAATAGAAAAGAAATATTTATTTAAGTTCAACAACGGCTCCGGCATCTTCAAGCTCTTTTTTGAGCTTATCGGCGTCAGTTTTGGACAGATTATCCTTAAGTGGTGTCTTTCCGCCGTTTTCAGCAAGCTCCTTCGCTTCCTTCAGAGCAAGACCGGTTATATTTCTCACGACTTTAATAACCTCGATCTTCTTAGCACCTGGATCTTTTATGAACACAGAGAATGTCGAAGATTCTTCTGACGAAGGTGCAGCAGCGCCGCCACTGGGTGCCGCTGGTGCGGCAAATGCCATGGGAGCGGCAGCTTTAACATCAAACTTTTCTTCCATTGTTTTTCTCAGCTCATTAAGTTCCACAACTGTCATGCTTGAAATCAGATCGATCACTTCCTGGATCTTATTTTCTGCCATTATATTACTCCTTATCCTATTTTATTCACCTTTTTTCTTTTCAATCGCTTCCAAAGTACCTAAGAACTTGGTCATAATACCGTTTAACAAGCCGACAAATCCTCCGATCATAGAATTCATGCCGCCGGTAATCTGGGCCAGGAGCTCTTTCCTTGATGGCAGCATCGCCATGGCCAGAATCCCCTCCCTGTCAAAGGTCTTCCCGTCGAGAAAACCGCCCTTAAGGATGAATTTTTCATGATTTTTTGAAAATGCAGAAATCACCTTCAGAAGACCCAAAATATCGCTTTTCGAGGTAAAAACTATTGTATTATTGATTAAGTGAGCGTCCAGGTCTGCAATTTTCGAACCTTCAAATGCTTTGGATAAAAACGTATTTTTTATAACCCTGGCATTCCCCCCCTCTTTAAAAACTTTCTTGCGCAATTCTTCCTGCTCAGGAACAGAGAGTCCCTTGAAATCAGCCAGGACCAAACCGTTTATCCCCTCGAATTCCTCTTTTATTTCTCTGACAATATTAATCTTTTCAGTGCTGGGCATATGAACCATCCTTATAAGTTATTGGTAATTATTCAGCTTTTAACTTTTTAAACCGCGATCTTTTTAAAATCAATCTTAACTGCCGGTCCCATCGTTGAGGAAAGCGACATTGACTTTATATAATCTCCCTTTAAATCAGCAGGTTTATTCTTTATCAGCACTTTGTGAATAGCGAAAGCGTTATCGTAAAGATCCTGCTCAGTAAGCGATTTCTTTCCTACAACCACATGAACATTTCCCGTCTTATCGGCCCTGATCTCGACCTTTCCTGCCTTGAATTCTTTAACAACCCTTGCAATATCGAGCGTAACGGTGCCTGTTTTAGGATTGGGCATCATTTTACGCCTTCCGAGTATCGGCGCGATTTTACTTAGACTCTTCATCATATCCGGTGCAGCCAGGACGGCATCGAAATCAAGCCATCCCCCAGCGATCTTTTCAATGAACTCTTCGCCCCCGACATAATCAGCACCTGCCTGCCGGGCCTCTGCAGCCTTATCTCCTCCCGCGAACACAAGAACCCGGACCACCTTCCCTATAGAATGGGGCAGAACAACAACATCTCTAATAGTATGCTTCTGCTTGATATTGAGCTTATAGGAAAGATCTATCGATTCGTCGAATTTTGCGTTCGCTGTCACCTTTACAACCTTGCAGGCCTCATCAAAGCCGTATGTTTTAAACAGATCGTTTTTCTCTATTAATGACAGGTATCTTTTTCCTCCCTTGAATTCCACGCCGTTTTTAACTAATTTTTTCATCTATCCCTCCAGCTCAATCCCCATATTCCTTGCTGTTCCCCCGATGATTCTGGCTGCCGCATCTATATCATTGGCATTCAAATCCTGCATTTTTATCTGGGCTATTTTCTTCAGCTGTTCCATGGTAATCTTACCGACCTTCTGCTTATTCGATTCCGAAGAGCCCTTTTCAAGACCGAGCTCTTTCTTGATCAAATTCGAAGCGGGGGGAGTCTTTGTAATAAAGGAAAATGACCTGTCCTCATATATGTTCAGCACTACCGGAATAACAAACCCGGCTTTATCCTTGGTAGCATCGTTAAACTGCTTGCAGAAATCCATCAGCGGTATGCCATGCGGCCCGAGGGCTGTCCCTACCGGAGGTGCCGGATTGGCCTGCCCTGCGGGTATCTGTAACTTTACAACTGCTTTTAATTTTTTAGTTTTAGGCGCCATTTTTTAGTCTCCTTCGATTAAATCCTCTGGACCTGGTTAAAATCCAGTTCCACCGGAGTCAGCCTCCCGAATATTTCTACCCTGACTGTAAGGCTGTTTTTATCATTATGAATTTCCTGCACTTCCCCCTCAAAATCGCGGAAAGGCCCCGTGTTTATCTTCACCTTGTCTCCAACGGAATATCCAGATTCCAATTTAGAAAGATGCGGCTTAATCTCCCCCGTTTTCTCAAAAATTGATTTAACATCGTCATAAGCCAGCGGTGAAGGTCTCTTGTTCCCGCCGCCCGCCGTCAGAAACATCCCGACCCCGGTTACCGACCTTATTTCGGAATATACCTTTTTCCATGCAGTATCCTCATCAGGAAAATCAAGTTCTGCAAGAATATAACCCGGGTAAAGATTTCTCTTCTTTACAATCTTTTTATTCTTCTTTTCTATTATGTACTCTTCCTCTGGCACCCTCACATCGAGAAGAATATCCTTAAGTGAACCGTTATTCTTCTTGGCAATGAGATCAGTCATCGTCCTCTTTTCATAGCCGGTATATACCTGTATAACAAACCATCCTCTTGCCATTCTATCTTACCAGACCCTTAGTAAAGAGATTAACAATGTAATCAAGCAAGGCCAGCATAAGAGAAAATCCGACAATGAAGCCTATTGTCACCATACTTGAATTAAGCGCCAGTTCCCTTGTCGGCCATGTGACTTTTTTTAATTCCTGATAGCTCTCCCTCACAAATATTCTGTTGGCTATCAGCAAAAAGGCAATCACGATTGCCGTTACGGCTGCAAAAATCCAATTAACTGTTACACCCATAATAAAACTCCTGGTAATCAGGCCTGGAGGGAATTGAACCCCCAACCAACGGTTTTGGAGACCGCTACTCTGCCAATTGAGCTACAGGCCTATTTGTCCCTGAAAACGATCCAGACAAGGGGCAAAACCGGATCTATTTAACTTCCTTCTGGACAGTATGCTTCCTGCAGCGGGGACAGTATTTTTTTAAATTGAATTTGACCCTCTGCTGAACCATTTCCTTTGTTTTATTGGTAGTGTAAAACCTTTCTCCGCAGACCTCGCATTCAAGAGTAACTATTTGCATAAAAACCCCACCACTATATCCCTTAGCCCACAGGCGGGATTGAACCGCCGACCCCCTCCTTACCATGGAGGTGCTCTACCAGCTGAGCTATATGGGCGCGAAGCACCTTTTATTATACTACTTTTTTTGAAAAAATGTCAAAATATTAAAGGATTATCAAAAACCCTGCCGAAGTAAAAAAAGAAATCCGGAAATGTTTTCGACACACAGTATGGATTATCAATTTCAATCCCATCAATCTTTAAACCGGCTATTGAGAAGGACATTGCCAGCCGATGATCATTATAAGTGTTTAAGACCGTCCTATTATAACGGGAAGCCGGAAATATTTCAATTCCATCAACATTTTCAACAATTCCGGCGCCTATTTTTTTTAATTCGGCAGATAGTGCGCTTAACCTGTCGCTTTCCTTTATTCTGAGGTTCGGCACATTTTTAATTATTGTCGGGCCTTCGGCGAAAAGTGCGCTTACGGCCAGAGTAGGCACCATATCAGGAATGTCATTCATATCAACGCTTATACCATTAAGCTTTCCGTCTGAAGCAAGTTTTATGCTGTCAGGTCCCATCTCAACACTGCAGCCCATTTTCTCAAGTACCATGGCAAACCTGACATCCCCCTGAATGGACCTGGAACCTAGCCCATGAACTGTAATTTCACCCCCGAGCACAGCCGCTCCGGCCAGGAAATACGATGAACTTGAGGCATCCGGCTCGATAAGATACTCACCTGGGCTTAAATAATTTCCCCTCCTTATCCTGAATTCCCTGTAGCCGTCTCTTTCGCATTGAAAAGAGAACTGGTTCATCATCGCCAGAGTCATATCCACATAAGGGCCGGATGAAAGAGAACCGGCTGTCCGTACGGTAACTCCTTCCCTGCTGTAAGGCGAGGCCATTAAAAGAGATGAAATATACTGGCTTGAGAATTTCCCGGCAACTCTGCATTCCCCGCCCGGCATGCCCCTGGAAACTATTCTGACAGGGGGACATCCGTCAGAGTTTTCCGATTCTACATTGCACCCCAGCTGTGTGAGGGCATCGAGGAGATCTTTTATTGGCCTCTGCCTCATTCTTTCATCACCGTCAAGGCGGAATTCTCCCTCACCGAGGGTAAAATATGAAGTTAAAAACCGCATTGCAGTCCCTGCATTACCCAGGAATACCGAAAGCTCTCCGGCCGGCAGACTCCAGCCTCTGACACGGCAGAAATTCTTCTCTTTATTCATTTCTACAGATACGCCGGCCTGTTCAAGGGCTTTTGCCATAAAGACCGTATCATCGGAAAAAAGGAAATTGGACAGCCTGGTATTGCCTTCGGCCAGGGATGAGAGGAGCAACGCACGGTTCGTAATGCTCTTGGAACCGGGAAGGCTGACATCGGCTTTCAAAGACTCTTTTT
>CAYPRX010000087.1:0-20285 GCA_964413265.1 uncultured Brevinematales bacterium | reverse complement strand
GCCCTTCAGACCTCTTCGGTCCTCCGGTACTTCGGTGGGGCCTCGCACTGGACTCTCTCCTTCGTCCTATTACCTCTCACTCCCCTTCCCGGGAAGCGGTCAGTAGTATATATCATTTTATCCCTTTTTGCAAAATTTCATGCAGAATATTATCGGAAAGATCAAAAAATTTTTAAGAGATAAATTTGAAAAAATATCATCATAATTATAAAATTATTTTTATATATAACAAATATATATTGACAATAATGAATAAAAGGGAGGATTTATCTGCAGTATTGGAAAAGAATCGGCCCCCCTATGAAATCATTGCCTCACAATATCGATCCTCTGAATGACGAATGTTTTTACATGAGAGAGTACTATCCAAGAAAGGGGTTTCTGTTCTGCGAAACGAATCAGCTTATTAAAAACTTCAAACATGACATAAAATCCAGACCGGATCTCGAAAACCATAAAATACTTTCAATAAATAAATTCGCCGAAGAACTTTCATATTTTTTTGACGATTCTACAGTGTATCATATCAGCTTTATACCTCCATCAAAATGCAAATCTGACAGACGCTACGATGACAGACTTGAAAAAACCCTCAATCAGTTAGTGAAATTAAGGCACAGAATAGTAATAGAGGAACCTATTTCCATAAAAAAAACCATAAGGGCCAGCCATTTTGGAGGCCCCCGTTTAATCGATGAAATAGCCGACAATTACAACTGGAAAGGTCTTGGAAATAATCATGTAGGCAGACTCTATGTAATCGACGATATAATTACGACAGGTTCCCATTATAAGGCATTCCAAAAAATCATGTCGTCAAACCATCATCAAACGGAAATGACAGGCCTTTTCTGGGCTTTCGCTTCCGGACCGGCTTGATATATATAGATGGATTACTTATTATATTAAGAACGGAGGATGGATATGATCATTGGTATAGATATTGGAGGAACAACCACAAAAATCGTCAGCCTTGCCGGCAGTAATATTCTGCGGCTATTCACAGTCAGCGCAAGCGATCCTGTAACATCAGCTTCGGGAGCTCTTGGAAAACTGATGGATTCGGACAGCGTTTCAGTCAATGATTTTGAAAAAATCGTTATCACCGGAGCCGGAGCTTCTTTTATAAAATCGGATATAATTGGCATCCCGGTATCCAGAATTGATGAATTCAAGGCAATCGGACTGGGCGGTCTCTATCTTTCTAAAATGAAGAAAGCTGTAGTTGTCAGTCTCGGAACGGGAACGGCTATTGTTAAAGCTGAAGAAAATAGAACTGTCCATATAGGAGGTACAGGAGTGGGAGGAGGAACGTTGCTTGGTCTTTCGAGAAGTATATTAGGAATTACAGATATGAATAATATCATAGAGTTAGCCGGTAAAGGTGATCTGGGAAAAATCGATCTGGCTATAAGCGATATATCGAATTCTGTGATCGATGATCTGCCACCCACTGCTACTGCTTCTAATTTCGGGAAGATAAGTGATAAGGTAGAAAAAAGCGATTATGCACTTGGAATAATAAATCTGGTCTTTCAGACAATTGGCGTTTTGGCTGTTTTTGCTTCCAGACAGACCGATAACAGGGATATTGTATTGACCGGCAGGCTGGCACTTATACCTCAGGCAAAGTCTATTTTCGATGGAATTTCAAGGATTTACGGGGTCAGATTCCATATCCCTGAAAACGCGGATTATGCTACAGCAGTCGGAGCTGCAATATACCCTGTCTTGTAATATTTTTCATTTTACTCTAAAATATACACGTTTTATCCACTTATTTACGGAGGAAATATGATTACCAAGGAACAGCAGCGAACGTTATACTGCGGAGAGGTGAAATCGGATAAACTTGTAAATAAAAGAGTTGTTATAAACGGCTGGGTACAGAATTACAGGGATCATGGCGGTCTTACCTTTCTCGATGTACGAGACAGAAGCGGCATAATTCAGTTGGTTTTCGATCCCCAGACCAATCCAGAGGCACATGATATTGCAAAAAAATCCAGGAGTGAGGACGTAATCTCAGCCAGCGGAATAGTTCTTTTCAGGACTGAGGAAAATATTAATCCAAAAATACCGACAGGCAGATTTGAGGTAAAGATTGACAGGATAGATATACTGAATAAGGCTAAAACTCCTCCCTTCCAGATTGATCAGGAAGATCTTAGTGAAGAGGTCAGGTTAAAGTACAGGTACCTTGACATCCGAAGGCATCAGATGTATCAGAATCTTTTTATGAGGCATAAAATTGTAAACACTGTGAGGAACTTTATGGATGAAAATGGCTTTCTTGAGGTTGAAACGCCTATATTAAACAAATCCACTCCGGAAGGAGCAAGGGATTTTCTTGTTCCTTCCCGGCTGGCCCCGGGTAATTTTTACGCACTCCCTCAATCCCCACAGATTTATAAGCAGATACTGATGGTCGGTGGAATAGACAGGTATTACCAGATCGCCAAGTGTTTCCGTGACGAAGACCAGCGGGCAGACAGGCAGCTCGAATTTACCCAGATTGATATAGAAATGTCATTTATTACGGAGGACGATATTATAACACTGATGGAAAAAATGATAGCAAGGATACTCTCTCAAAATTACAACATAAAAATAAAGACCCCGATAAAGAGGATCACCTATAAGGATTCAATGGACAAATATGGCATAGACAGACCCGACCTCAGATTCGGCATGGAAATTATTGATGTAACGGAGACGGTCAGAAACTGCGGGTTCTCAGTTTTCAAAACAGAGACCCGGTCGGGCGGGATGGTAAAATGTATTCCTGTCCCCGGAGGCAGCAGACTTTCAAGAAAGGATCTGGATGACCTCATAGGATATGTCGGCAGGTATGGTTCTAAGGGCATGGCCTGGATGAGGGTTAAGGGAGGAAAGCTTGAATCCAACATTGTTAAATATTTCTCTCAGGAAATACAGAATAATCTCATCAAAATTACAGAAGCAAAGGAAGATTACATACTTCTGTTCATAGCCGATATTAATAAAAAGGTGGTTTATGATTCTGTTGCCAATCTTCGCTTAAACATCGGTGACAGATTTTCACTTAGAGATAAAAATAAGATGGAATTTGTGTGGGTAATTGATTTCCCTCTGTTTGACTGGAATATCGATGAAAACCGATGGGATTCAGTCCATCATCCTTTTACAGCACCGAAGGTCGAGGACCTGCACCTTCTGGACAGGGAGCCAGGTAATGTCCGCTCTGACTCTTATGACCTTGTGCTTAACGGAATCGAACTCGGCGGAGGAAGTATCAGGATACACAACAGGGACGTACAGAAAAAGATTTTCGGCATCCTTAATATATCTGATGAAGCCGCAAAAGTGAAATTCGGATTTCTTTTGGATGCATTAAGTTACGGCGCACCTCCTCATGGAGGCCTGGCATTCGGTCTCGACCGGCTGGTAATGGAATTTCAGGGGCTGTCAAATATCCGTGATGCCATAGCGTTCCCCAAGACTCAGAAAGGGCAGGATTTAATGTCAGAAACGCCTTCACAAGTTGAGGAAAAGCAGCTTGAAGAATTGAGTATCAGAACCGTTGAATATAAAAGCAATAAATAATTTGAGGGAGGCTTACAAATAGCAGGTAAAAAAAGCGTGGGGATCGTTGATGTTAAATGTTTCAGTCTTTCAGATACAGGTGATTCATTTATCGAGCTCGATTCCGGTAAGAAATTCGGCCCCATTATTGTAGCGTACGAGACATATGGCAGTCTGAATACCGATAAATCCAATGCAATACTTGTATGTCATGCTCTGTCAGGCAGCGCTCATGCCGCAGGATTTCATAAAACTGAAGGGCATAATCCAGGCTGGTGGGAAGATTTTATAGGCCCTGGCAGGGCTCTTGATACGGATAAGTATTTTATTATATGCTCCAATATTTTAGGGGGTTGCTCTGGAACAACAGGACCCTCATCAATCGATCCGAATACCGGTAATCATTATGGAATTAACTTTCCAGTAGTCACTATCGGCGATATGGTTAAAGTTCAGAAACGGCTGATAGACCATCTGGGAATAAAAAGACTTCTTAATGTTATTGGCGGATCAATGGGAGGTATGCAGGCTCTTGAATGGATCCTTCGGTACCCGGACATTCCAGTTTCCTGCATTATTATAGCTGCGACCAGCCGTTCATCAGCACAAAGCATTGCATTCAACGCGGTGGGCAGAAGGTCTATAATATCTGATAAGCGGTGGAAAAACGGCAACTATTACGGCGATGAAGTCCCTGCGGATGGTGTATCTATTGCCAGGATGATCGGTCATATTACCTATCTCAGCGAAGAATCGATGCACAGGAAATTCGGAAGAAGACTGCAGGATAAGGATGCTTTCAGTTATGATTTTTCAACCGAATTCCAGGTTGAAAGCTATCTCGATTATCAGGGAAATAAATTTGTCGAACGCTTTGACGCAAATTCTTATATATATGTCACAAAGGCTATGGATTATTTCGATGCAGCAGAATCATATGGCGGAGGTAAACTGGAAAAAGCCTTTAAAAACATAAGAGCAAGGTCTCTTATTCTTTCATTTACATCAGACTGGCTTTTTCCCCCGCACCAATCAAAGGAAATAGTCGATGCACTGATGAAGCTGAAGAAAGATATAACATACATAAATATTAAATCATCGTACGGCCATGATGCATTCCTTATTGAAATGGAAACTCAGGCTGAAATTATCAGCAATTATCTCAGGGCGACCTATAATATGAATCACAGGAGGGGGAAATAATATGAAAAAGCCCCTGCCACTTCTTGAAAACAGGGCTGATCTTTCAATTATCGCTGAGTGGATATCAGATGGCTCCAGTGTTCTGGACCTTGGATGCGGAAGAGGAATCCTTCTGAATTACCTCATCCAAAACAAATCAGTCAGGGGTATGGGGGTGGAAATCGACCATAAAAGGATAATAAGCTGCATTGAAAAAGGGATCCCTGTTATTGAGCATGATCTCAATGAAAAATTCGATAATGTCAGGGACCAATCATACGATTATGTGATCCTCAGTCAGACAATCCAGGAACTCAGATATCCCGAAACCCTTATAAATGAAATTCTCAGGATCGGAAGGTACGGAATAGTCAGCTTTCCGAATTTCGGATTTCTGCATATCAGGCTCCAGCTCTTCTTAAACGGCAGAATGCCAAAATCCGGTGCTCTTCCACATGATTGGTACAATACTCCAGATATACACCTTTTAACCCTTTCAGATTTCAGGGAATTCTGCAGAAAGAGGGGAATAAAAATAAACAGAATAGTTTACTTTAAAGGTAACAGGCATCAGACAGCAATGATTTTCCCGAATTTGTTTTCTGAGGGATGCGTTATCATGATAACCCGTTAATAAGGATATGAAAGGATGTCTCTTAAAAAAATAGATGTTGTGATCTCAGGCCGAGTACAGGGTGTCGGTTTCCGATATTATGTTTTAGCAAAAGCGGAAATGCTAGGCATTACAGGGTGGGTGGCCAATCTGCCCGGAGGAGAGGTTAAAACAGTCGCAGTCGGAGATGAAACCCAGATAAGCGATTTTCTTTCATACCTTAAAAAAGGACCTTCCGGGGCCTGGATAGAAAATATTGATTACAAAATAGAGAATACTGATAATATCGAATTCAGAGGGTTCGATATTAAATACTGGTAATACAGGGATGCCTGATGCCGATAATATTATTATTCCTAATAAATCCGGGAGATTATTGTTGAACCGTTATTCATCCTTTTTGATTACCCTTTTAATCATCTCTCCCCTTTATTTTTACTCTCAAAATTCTGATAAAACTGGAGGGGATACCCCTGATATTTTAAAGAATGACCTGATCGAAAAGGTTCCAGAATATAGCAGTATCATCGATTGGACAGCCGGAATCGTGAGGACTGAAATTTCTATCCCGATAACAGAGGACAGCCCGAATATAGGGAAAATCATAAATGACTACGAATCTCAGCTCAGGGATGAACTTCATCAAAATCTGATTAAGGCCATGGGTTATGTAAGGGTTTCCGATTTATATCTTCTGAAGGATTACTATTCTATCAAGAGCGACGTAAGGTACGAGATAATATCTTACGCCGATAAAGCGGTTTATTATCCTATGATAGAGAAGGGAAAAACAGTTTCAGGTGTTGCCGAACTTTCCATATTCGGCAAAAACGGTATAGCATCCGTTTTTTTCCGTGATCTGGAAAAAAGGGAACTCACAAATTACATACAGCCCGAGTCCGAATCAGCCGATATTGAATACTTTGACGGTTTGATCATCGACACACTGTCATTCGGTGAATTCAATCCAAGCATCCAGATGAGGATTTTCGATGAAGACGGCATACTCCTTTATGGACCAGAGACAGTCGATGGACCTTATCTTGAAAAATACGGCATCTGCGAATATACCACAAGTCTTAATCAGGCCTTTAATTCCCCAAGATGCGGGGAAAGAGTGTTTTACACGATACCTTTCAGCCTCAGCGGTAAGATGAACACGAGTTTTGTTTTAAACAATCAGGATGCCGCAAGACTGTTCGCAAACCCGAAAACAGTTAAGAAAATCAATCAATCCCGGGTAATAGTTGTAAAATCACCATGATCTGCCTTCGATCCGCTGAAGTCAGAATTACCGATCATAACCTGATCATTGACGGAACTCTGTCGGATAGTCTCCATAAATTCATAAAAAAGGGAGATTTACTGCCGGTTTTTGATAAGACCGAGGTAAAAATATTTAAAGTTTGCAGCATCGAAAAGAACCTTTCAGGCACCTCTCAAAAAAATATATTATTAAAATTTTCAGATTATAATAAAATCCCGATCAGTCCGGGTATCTATGAATCGCTTTTTTTTTATAAAAAATACCTTGTAGCAGGTGAAAACACAGTCTCAGGCTGGATATCCATTTGTTCACTGCTCACAAAGCCCAAGCCCATTCTGAATATCAGAATCAAACAGAATTCATATATCCGATTTATATATCACCAGCCTCTGCATCAAATTTTTATTGAAAAATATTTGCAATGGGACGAATGGAGCTTGATACAGGAAGAACTTCATAACCTGAGGATTGAAATCGATTCTGAAATAAAAATTGCAGGTGCAAAACGCATCAATGAAATAGTGAATATAATGCGGGGATTGATTGAAAATTTATTTATTAAACTCGGAATCCCACTTTTTGAAAAATCTTTTAAAGGGATAGATTATATTACCCTTGATATTTACACGGAGGGTAAAGGAATTTATCTTCCCATTGAAATAATGGAAAACGTTCTTGTCCGTTATCTTTTACCATCACCTGCCGCCAGATCAAGAAATATTTCAAAAAATTTAACAATTATTTTTTCAGATAAAATCGATAATTACAACAGGGAAATAGAAAGCCTTAAAGATTTTCTAAAAGACAGCTTTAATACTGAAACATTCAGTGACGAGTCATATCAAGAATATAAATATAATATCAGGGATTCAAATTATCTCCATTTCACAGGACATGGAAAAATCATTGACGGGAAGGGCATGATTGAACTCGATAACACGTTTACCGACAGGTTGCAATATTCTGAAAATTTGCACACGGCGTTTCTCAATTGCTGTTTTGCAGGTCTTGAAGCAGATGGAATTGTTCTTAATCTCCTGCAAAATGGTACAGAATTCGTTATCGCCTCTCCATATGAAATAACGGGAAGCTTCAGCGGAGGATTTTCAGGGATCGTGGATTTCTATTCCTTCTTTTGCGGAACCGATACAACCCTGCCATTTTTTCTAAACTCGGTTAAAAACCGGGATTTCAGCCTATTTTACAGGTTATATGGAAGATATAACGGCAAAATTTGACAATTCCAACCATTCTTTTTAAATTGAATGTCAATAAATTCCTAATGGAGGCATTACCGGGTATGGCAAGTATAATATATGATGAAAAGGAACTGATGAGCGGCCTGCTGGAAGCCGGCGTTCACTTCGGTCATCAGACAAAAAGATGGAATCCGAAGATGAAACCCTTTATATTTGTAAAGAGAAATGGTATTTATATTATAGATCTAAGACACACAATGGAGAAATTAAAAGCAGCATACACTGCTTTGAAAGAAATAGTCACCCAGGAAGGGCTTGTTCTATTTGTAGGTACAAAGAAGCAGGCCCAGGTTTCTGTATTTGAAGAAGCCGCAAGATGCGGAATGCCATATGTAACTAAAAGATGGCTCGGCGGTACTCTTACAAATTATTCAACTATAAAAAAAAGCATCGAAAAGATGAAAAGGCTTGAAAAGAAACTCGAAAGTGAAAGGGAAGCGATTTCAAAAAGAGAGGCTCTTGAGATAGAAAGAGAGATCACAAAAATGAAATCCTTTTATGAAGGCCTGAGGGATATGAAGAGAATACCTAACGCTATATGGATTGTCGACATAAAAAGAGAGATAAACGCCGTTCTTGAGGCTAAAGCTATGGGTGTTAAGGTTTTCGGAATAGCCGATACTAACTGCGATCCGGATCTCCTTGATTATGTCATTCCAGGAAACGACGATGCGATAAGATCGGTAAAACTTCTGACATCTATTATGGCTGATGCCGTTATTGAAGGTTCTACATTCGCAGCCAAAAAAGATGCTGAAGAAGCAATTGAAGAGACCTCTCCCGCAACAGGTGAAACTCCGGTCGAATATGAAGAAGTTGAAGAAATAGAAGACGCCCTGATCAAAAAGGATTAACCTGTTATTCAAGTTTAATTATCCATGCCAGAGGAGCCAATAATGGAAATTACAGCAAGTTTGATCAAAGAAGTTAAAGAAAAAACAGGGGCGGGAGTAGTTGATTGCAAGCAAACCCTGCTGGAAACAAAAGGCGATATAAATAAAGCTGTTGAAATCCTCAAAAAAAAAGGTCTGAGTAAAGCCGATAAAAAAGCCGGAAGGGAGACAAAGGAGGGTTGCATCGTTTATGAATGCTCAAAAGGAAAAGGTCTCCTCCTGAAAGTAAATTGTGAAACCGATTTTGTAGCCATGACTGACGATTTTAAAAACTTCGTAAAAGAGGTCAGGGATATTATATTCAGTAAAGACTACCCTTTTTCTTCTGTTTTGCCTGAAGAAGTTGAGAATCTAAGAAGAAACGCGATCGCAAAATTAGGCGAGAATATCCTTGTTTCAGAATGGCGTTTTATCAAATCAAGAAAAGAATTATTTCCCTATCTTCACCTGAGCAAAGTTGGCACGATTGTAGATTTCGAGGCTGGAAAAATTACCGATGATGTTGAACTGCTGATAAAAAATATCGCCATGCAGATTACCGCTATGAACCCGATCGCTGTGGATGCAAAATCGATTCCTGCTGAAAAGATGACAGAAGTTAAAACTGCCTTCTCAGAGGAAGCAAAGGCGACCGGAAAACCGGATAAAATCATAGAAAACATTGTAAAGGGCAGGCTTGAGAAATATTACAGCGAAAACGTACTGCTTGAACAGCTTTACATTCTCGATGAGGAGAAGAAAGTAGGCCAGATATTGGATGAATTCATAAAAGAAAAAGGCATTCCATTTAAGGTTAATTCCTTTATAAGGATCTCGTTGTAGATTAAAATAAAAAGGCGGGCTAAATACCCGCCTTATTTTTGCATTCCTTAGAAGACAGGGAGTGTCATATGTATAAAAAAGTTCTATTGAAGGTCAGCGGAGAGGTATTTGGAGGGGACAGAGAGGGCCTGGATTACAGGGCAATTAATGAAGTGGCAAAGCAGATCGCCAATGCATTTGAATTAGAGGTTTCTATGGGGATAGTAGTCGGCGGGGGCAATATCATCAGGGGTAACGATGCCGGAAATTATGGAGTCCTTCGCACAACAGCCGATTATATGGGAATGCTCGCAACAATTATCAACTCACTAGCACTCCAGTCGATTCTGGAAGAAAAATATAAAATTCAAACAAGGCTACAATCGGCTATTAATGTCTTATCAGTAGCAGAGTCCTTTATACGCAGGCGGGCGATTCGCCACCTCGAGAAAGGACGGATAGTGATCTTTGCCGGCGGCACAGGCAATCCTTATTTTTCAACAGACACTGCGGCTGTTCTCAGGGCTATAGAGATAAACGCCGAGATTATGATGAAAGCAACAAAAGTCGACGGGGTTTATACAAAAGACCCTGTAAAATATAAAGATGCAAAAAGATATGAAAAGATAACCTATCAGGAATTCCTTAACAAACAGCTCAAAATCATGGATTCAACTGCAATAACACTTTGTATGGATAATAAACTTCCCATCATGGTCCTTGACATATTCAAACAGGGTAATATTAAAAGCGCCATAGCAGGAGAAAATGTAGGGACCATCATTCAGGAATCATAGATGATACGGATATCCACAGGAGCATTCAAAGGCCAGATGCTTATGGTGCCCAGATCAGGTATAAAACCCACAACGGATAAAGTCAGACTTGCAGTCATGAATATTGTTCACAATATCATAAGCGGATCAAGGTTTTTGGACCTTTATTGCGGAAGCGGCGCTATCGGGATCGAGGCACTTTCAAACGGAGCAGCATTCGCATGCTTTGTTGAAGATTCGTCGAAAAATTACATGCTCTTAAAAAAAAATCTCTCTTCTATCGTCCAGGACAGCGAAAAATACCGCCATATCAAGCACAATGTGCTTCAGCTGGGAGAACTATTTGCTAAATTCCCGATCGAACCTTTCGATATAATATTCGCTGATCCATTTTACAGGGATGTGGAATTTCATTTTGATGAAATATTTAAAACTGCATTCAAATTATTAAAAAATGACGGCATTTTTATACTTGAACATGGAAATAAAGACAATTTTTCTGAATACGCCTATTTCGTTAATGAAAAAAGGTATGGAGACACCTCGCTTTCCATATTCAAAAAAATGTGCAGGGATAGGCTATGAACATTTTAGGAATTGATACATCATTTCTGGCAGACACCTCAATAGGCTTATCATTTCAATCTCCTGAAGCCTGCGAGCTGGAAATTCATGTAAGGGCTCCGTTAAGCCAGGAAGAAAAATTACTCTATTCAGTCAATTCAGGTCTCGACATACTTAAAAAATCGCTGCAGGATATTGACCTTATAGCTGTCGGCATCGGCCCCGGTTCTTTTACCGGTCTTAGGATTGGAATTGCAGCGGCAAAATCAATTGCCTGGGCGCTGAAAAAAAGAATTACAGGTTTTTCCTCACTGGACCTGCTCGTAAACTCGATACTTCCGGCTTTATCTATAAACAAGCCTCTGATAGTACCCCTTATAGACGCAAGACTCTCCAGAGTATTCACAGCTCTTTTTGAAGGCCACAAGAGGATTACAGGTGACCTTGATATTGAACCTGCCGAGCTTGTGAACATGATCCGAAAACAAAAAAATAAGACTGCGATATTTTTAGGGGACGGATTGACAAAATATACGAATTACTTTAAAAATATATCAGGAAGAAACTGCATACTTATTCCCGACGCCGTGATTTCAGGAAGCTCAATCTGCAAAATGGCAAATAAATTACCGATCGATGAATACGATTTTAATCCCGACAGTATTGTACCGGTTTATTTAAGAAAAAGCGAAGCCGAGGTGAGAAATATTGGATGACGGCATACTCCACATACTATGAAATCCTTAATATACCTGAAAACTCTTCACTGGAACTGATAAAATCATCATTCAGAAAACTCGCTCTTCTGTACCATCCGGATAAGAACAATAATTCTCCCGAATCAGAGGCAATTTTCAAAATGATTAACAATGCATACAGGGTACTTTCAGATCCTTTAAAGAGAAATGAGTATGACGCCTATATAAGGTCCGGAAATGTCCTTAAGAATCGTAAGAAAGGTGCATCATTCGGGGTAAATACCCTGCCTGGAATGCCGGGCTGGTCTTACGGCTCCCTTGAAACGGTTTCAAGTCATATCAATTTTTTACTATGGGATATTGAGGATTTTATCCGCAATAAAATGGATTTTTACAACCGTGAAATAAACGGAAAACCATTATGGCGGTATATTCTGCTGATCCTCAGTTTTATCGACAAATGGGCTCTCCGCCCCGCCGGATATCCCGATTATTTCCTGGAAGCCAGGGGTGTAAGTGATTCCGAGGTTATCGACCGTTTTTATGATTTAAGCTTTCAACCTGGAAGGATCGTTCACAGGCCTTTTGTAAATATTCGGGATTATTTTTACAATATACGCAAGAGAATGGATAAATTCCTTAATAATTTGAGGATCAGCGACCTTATAAAACCGGTCCCGGGCTCCCAGCTGCGCTTCCTCGACTGTATTTTCGAGGTCCAGAATCATACCATACATTACCTTTTCTATTTGAACAGAGCCCTGGAGGGCGAAGCTGAAAATATTCCCCCGTTTTCACATTCCAACCCCTGTTTTGTAAACGTCCGGCAGATATAATTCACCGAAATATTAGATAATTATTTTATTGCAAAAATAATTTTCCTGAACTAAAATAATTACTGATATCTCCGCTTAATATCTTTGTTTCCGCCGTTGTCAGCTATCTCCAACTGCACAGGTTAATTCGAAAAGAGTTCCGTTTGATATGAGGTTTTCAAATATGTCGGGATTAAAGTCTAGTAAGGAGGATTCAAATATGATCAATCTAAAGCAGTTTGAAATATGGTTTGTAACAGGAAGCCAGCATTTATATGGCGAGGAAACTCTGAAACAGGTCGCGGCTCATTCAAAGACAATAGCATCATCTCTCTCAACTTCAGAGTTAATACCTGTAAATGTTGTATTCAAGCCTGTCCTTACAACGCCGGAATCCATTCTTGACCTGCTTATCGAGGCAAATACAGCGAAAAATTGTGTAGGAGTTGTAACATGGATGCATACCTTTTCACCTGCAAGGATGTGGATTGCAGGATTGAATATTCTTCAGAAACCTTTTCTCCACCTTCACACACAGTTTAACCGCGACATTCCATGGGCAGACATAGATATGGATTTCATGAATCTTAATCAGTCAGCGCATGGAGACCGTGAATTCGGCTTTATCGGAAGCAGGATGCGTCTGAACAGGAAAGTTGTCGTAGGGTTCTGGCAGGATGAGGATGTCATTAAAACAATAGGTCTCTGGAGCAGGGTTGCCTGCGCCTGGCACGACGCGCAGGGAGCAAAAATTGCCAGGTTTGGCGATAATATGCGCGAAGTAGCTGTTACTGAAGGTGACAAGGTCGAAGCCCAGATCCGTCTTGGATATGCAGTGAACGGTTATGGCATAGGAGATCTGGTAGAGTTCATTAAAAAGGTATCTGATAAAGAAATCGACACACTTATTACCGATTATGAATCTCATTATACACTTGAAGAAGAGCTTAAGAAAGGCAATAAAAAACGAAACTCACTTATAGAGGCAGCCAGGATCGAAGCAGGTTTGCAGGCTTTTCTCGAACATTACAACATTAAGGCTTTTACATCCAATTTCGAAAATCTTTACGGCCTCTCACAGCTGCCAGGTCTCGGTGTTCAAAGGCTTATGGCTAAGGGCTATGGCTTCGGCGCCGAGGGAGACTGGAAAACAGCAGCTCTGGTAAGGGCTATGAAGGTAATGAGTACTGGAATGCCGGGCGGCACTTCATTCATGGAGGATTATACCTATCATTTCGGGGGCAATTCTCCAAAGATTCTCGGTGCTCATATGCTCGAAGTCTGCGAATCCATTGCTGAAGGCAAACCCACACTTGAAATCCATCAGCTGTCAATAGGAGGAAAGGAAGATCCTCCGCGTCTCGTTTTCACAGCGAAAAGTGGTCCGGCAGTCTGTGCATCCCTGATAGATATGGGGAACAGGTTCAGAATGATAGTTAATGTGGTTGATGTCGTAAAGTCCGATAACCCTCTGCCGAAATTGCCTGTAGCAAGGGCTCTATGGGTGCCCAGGCCCGGATTGAAAACAGCAGCGGCGGCATGGTTATATGCGGGCGGCGCTCATCATTCCTCCTTCAGCCAGGCGGTTACAGTAGAACAGCTTGAGGATTTCTCCAATATGGCAGGAATCGAGTTTTTACTTATCGATGAAAAAACAGATCTCAGGGAATTTATAAAAGAGATCAGGTGGAACGAATCTTATTATTTCATGAAGGGGTTTTAAAATGGAATCAGCCAAGCAACGAGAACTGGATTTACTCTCAATAAACACCATCCGCTTTTTAGCGATAGATGCAGTACAGAAGGCTGAAAGCGGACATCCCGGTATGCCCATGGGTGCTGCCCCGATGGCATATATACTATGGACTCGTTTCATGAAGTACAATCCCTCTGACCCGGATTGGTTTGACCGCGACAGGTTTATACTTTCCGCAGGACATGGTTCAATGCTGTTATACAGCCTGCTTTACCTTACAGGTTATGATCTTTCACTCGAAGAAATAAAACGATTCAGACAATGGAGCAGTATAACTCCCGGTCACCCAGAATTCGGGATGACCCCCGGCGTAGAAGCAACAACTGGACCTCTCGGGCAGGGCCTATCAAACAGTGTGGGCATTGCCATAGCAGAGGCCTGGTTTTCAGCCCGCTTCAACCGCCCCGGTCATAATATCGTAGACCATTACACTTATTCCATAGCGGGAGATGGAGACCTTATGGAGGGAGTAGCCTCAGAAGCAGCTTCCCTTGCCGGTCATCTGAAGCTTGGAAAGCTTATCTGCCTTTACGATGATAATCGCGTATCGCTTTCAGCCTCAACAGATGTAACCTTTACTGAAAACCGGGCTGAACGCTTCGAGGCTTATGGCTGGCATATACAAAATATCGATGACGGAAATGACCTTGATGCAATAGGAAAGGCCATCAAAGATGCAAAAAACGAAACAGGGTGGCCTTCCCTGATCCTCGTGAAAACCCACCTCGGTTATGGTTCGCCTGCCAAGCAGGACAAATTCGAAGCCCATGGCTCACCTTTAGGCTCTGCGGAAGTAAAAAATACCAAGGAAGCTATGGGATGGCCTGTTGATCCGCCCTTTTATATTCCAGATGAAGCCCTTGCTGTTTTCAGGGAATCACTTAAACGGGGCAAACAGGCCCAGGATGACTGGAATAAAAGATTCACGGCATATGAAAGGGAATTTCCGGAACTGGCTGCCGAATTAAAGGAATTGATCAGAGGTTCGATAAAGAAGGGCTGGGATTCGGAAATACCGGTTTTCAGCCCCGATCCTAAAGGCATGGCAACACGGACAGCGATGGGTAAAATCATGAATATTACAGCCCCCAGGCTTCCGTCGCTTATCGGCGGTTCTGCCGACCTTGATCCTTCAACTTTTACAGCATTGAAGGGTCTTGGTGATTTTGAAAATCCCGGTAAAAAACCTGCCGATCTGCAGGGAACAGCCGGAGGGGAATGGAATTATTCCGGAAGGAACATTCATTTCGGTGTGAGGGAGCATGCGATGGGCGCCATTTTGAACGGCCTGGCCCTGCATAAAGGGATCATACCCTATGGATCGACTTTCCTGATCTTTTCCGATTATATGCGCCCGACAATCCGGCTGGCAGCCATAATGGGGCTCCATGTTATTTATATTTTTACACATGACAGTATAGGTGTAGGAGAAGACGGCCCTACACACCAGCCGGTAGAGCAGTTATCATGCCTTCGTGCTGTGCCCCATCTGGTTGTTATCAGGCCATGCGATGCCAATGAAACGGCTGAGGCGTGGAAAATTGCAGTCGAAACTAAAGACAGGCCTGTAGCAATAATACTTTCCAGGCAGAATTTACCTGTTTTCGACAGGTCAAGGTACGGCACCCAGACATTGCTCAGGCAGGGAGCTTATATACTCGCTGAAGCGGAGGGCGGCAAACCTGAAATTATACTGATTTCGACTGGTTCCGAGGTCGGCCTTGCAATAGCGGCCAGAGAATCTCTTTTAAAGCAGGGAATCTTTGCAAGGGTTGTTTCAATGCCGAGCTGGGAATTATTCAATGAACAGAAGCAGGAGACGAAAGACCTTGTACTTCCCCCTTCCGTAAAGGCCAGGATTGCGATCGAAGCAGGATCTTCGCATGGCTGGCATCGCTATACAGGCGACGGCGGTACAACTATTTGCCTTGATCACTTCGGGGCTTCGGCGCCGGGGGATGTAGTTATGAGGGAATTCGGTTTTACTGTTGACAATGTAGTGAAATGTTCTTTAAAGCTGCTTAACAAAAATTGAAACCTGCATCTATGGAAGATGTTTTGAATCTGCCCGTTGAAAAAATGACGGGACTTTCTTTTAACTGCGAATGCGGAAGGTTTCATTCATTCGGTGTAAAAAAAATATATATCGGTCAAAACTCCGGTGAAGCGCTGCTTGACGCCATTCTGAACATCAAACCTGAGAAAATTCTTATCATTGCCGATAATAACACCTGGGCTGCAGAAGGAAAGAACATTTTCGAATTCCTGTCGGATAATAAATTCAAAGTAAAATCATTTGTTTTTAATCAAGAATCTACTCTTATTCCAGATGAAAGAGCTGCAGGAAGTATTTTGATAGAAGCAGAAAAGGATGTATCATTAATTATCACTGCCGGTTCTGGGACATTGAATGATCTTTCCCGTTTTATCAGCTTCAAACTTAATATCCCTTATATCATTCTATGCACTGCTCCTTCTATGGACGGTTACGCTTCCATGGTTTCATCACTTATTGTCAGAGGTTACAAAAAAACGTTCGGGGCTGTTTACCCTTATGCAGTCATCGCCGATGAAGACGTAATCTGCGGTGCGCCGATTGAAATGCTGAGGGCCGGTTTCGGTGATATGATTGGTAAATTCACAGCCTTATCGGACTGGGAATTATCGAATAAAGTTAATGGGGAACATATTTGCCATACCTGCGAGTCTTTAATGAAAAAGGCAGCTGAAGAAACTGCTTCTGATGCGGAGTTAATAGGAAGTAGGAATAAAGACGCGGTAAAAAAATTATTCAATTCATTGATACTATCCGGCATTTCAATGGGCCTTGTCGGTAATTCAAGGCCCGCATCAGGGTCAGAGCACCATCTTTCACATTACTGGGAAATGAAGGCCATTACAGAAGGAGCCCCCCATCCCCTCCACGGAAACGCAGTGGGGGTGGGGACCATCGTTATCTCAGCCATATATGAACGCCTGAAGGATGAGCTTGAAATCAGTTCATTTTCCCCGGGGACAGAGTATATTTCGGACTTACTGAAAAAGGCCAACCTGATATATAACCCCGCAGAACTTGGCATCAGCAGAGATGTTTTCCATGAGAGTATAATTCATGCAATGGAGATAAGACCAAGATACACAATCCTCTCCTACCTCTCCCAGAAGGGGAATCTCAAAGAAATGGCAGACTCATTGACTCAGGAATTTTATGATAAAATTTAAAAAGAAAAACCCCGCCCTGGAAAAAGGAGCGGGGTTTCAAGCAAAATAGGAGAAAATAAAAGGAAGATTCAGCTTGAATAAGCTATTATCCTGTATATTTTCAAACCAGTGAGGTTTCTTCCTTTGCATCAGAAATCACTGTTTCTTTTTTAGCAGCCTGACTGGCTACCAGCATCCTCTGTATCAGGCAGAACAGGAAGATCAATAGTCCGATGACAATCCTTGTCCACCAGCTATTCAGGCTCTGGTTAGTCACTATGACCTGTATAACCCCGAAAACAAGAACGCCGCATACTGTGCCGGCGATATAGCCCACGCCTCCTGTCAGCAGCGTACCGCCTATAACGACAGCCGCTATTGTGTCAAGTTCGAGGCCTGCTCCATGCAGGGCGTAACCGGAAAGCATGAAAAAGGAGAAAATAACTCCAGCCACGGCCGAACAGAATCCGCTGAACACATATACAAGCACCTTCGTCCGGGTGACAGGAAGGCCCATCAATAACGCTGACTGCTCATTCCCTCCGATAGCATATACTGTCCTGCCGAATTTGCTGTATCCAGCCAGCAAAAGAGCTAGCACGATCATCACAATCGCTATAACTACATTTATCGATATGAAATCGGCTCCTCCTATATGTATCTGATACTGAGCTGTAGCCACAAAAAAAGGTTCGTCGATCGGGATCGTGTCAATGCTGACTACATAGCATAAACCTCTCGCAAGGTAAAGACCGGCCAGTGTTATTATGAACGGCGGAAGGTTAAAATACTGGATAAGACATCCCTGCATGCCGCCGAATGCTATCCCCACTAAGAGAACAAGGGGTATAACGACAATCGGGCTGAAATGGGATTTTACAAGGAGGCTGGAAATAAGCATCGTAGTGAAAGCCATCAATGAACCTACCGAGAGGTCAATGCCGCCTGTAATAATGACCAGTGTCATTCCCATTGCTATTACCAGCAGGTAAGCGTTATTTATAAAGATATTGTAAAGATTCTGAAAGCTGAAAAACCCTGTATAAGCGAGGGAACCAGCTCCGAACATAAGAACAAACAATGCTAATGTAACCACTAACGAAAGATATTTAAAACTCAATATTCTTCTCATGATACGATCTCCCTCCCGCCAAACATTCTAAATACGCCTCTTCTGAATATGCTGGACTGAAGCAGACTTATTATATATACAACTATTCCCTGCACAACGAGTGCTAACTCTGGAGGAACGTTAAATGACCAGATGGCCACTTTTAAGGTCTGGATGATCAGGGCACCAACCATACTGCCTATCAGATAGAACTTGCCTCCGCTCAGAGATGTTCCTCCAAGGACGACTGCAAGGATTGCGTCCAGTTCCATAAAAAGACCGTTGTTGTTCCCATCAGCCTGCTGAATATTGGAGATGACTACCAGACCGGCGATACCAGCACAAAACCCTCCGAAAACATAGACCCAGAGAAGGACATTTTTAGCATTGATCCCGGAGAGTCGGGAAGCCACCGGATTTATTCCGACAGATTCGATAAACATCCCTACTGGTGATCTTCTTACAACAAAGATAGTAACTGCCAGTACAAAAGCAACTACATAAAGTGAGAACGGCAGGCCGAAAAGATAACCGGTTCCTAAATAAAAGAAGGGTTCATAATAAAGGTATACGATCTGTCCGGTTGTTATAAGCTGGGCTACACCCCTCCCCGCAACAAACAATATCAGGGTCGCTATAATCGGCTGCATGCCGACCCTCGAAACCAGTAAACCGTTCCACATGCCCGCCGCTGAGGCTATAATAAGCGTTCCAATTATGACCAGGGGGAGCGGGAACAATGTGGTATACTGCTGTTGACCATTGACCATTATGAGTTCTCCACCAACCATTACCGCAGCTGTTGCGCATGCAATTGCAACCAGCGATCCAACGGAAATATCGATCCCTTTTGTAGCGATCACAAGAGTGAGTCCTATTGATATGAGCATGATCGGCGTAGCATTTTTTATTATATCGATGATATTTCCGTATAAATGACCCTCCTTTATCTCTATCCTGAAGAAATCAGGTTTAATGATCAGATTGACCAGCAGCATAAAAACCAGCGCAGCAATAGGCCAGAATATCCTTGATGAGAAAAATCTATTCCACACGCCAGAAATCATCCTCATAAATCTTTACCTCCAGCTATAATATGCATGATCCTGTTTTCATCTACTTCTTCTCCTTTCAAATCGTTTACTTTTTTCCTGTCCTTGAAAACAGCGACTTCATCGCTGCACCTGACAACTTCATCGATCTCGGTCGATATGAAAAGCAGCGCCATACCCTGCTTTGCCAGTTTAAGGATAAGTTCCATTATCTCCAGCTTTGCGCCTACATCTATTCCTCGTGTAGGTTCGTCAAGAATAAGAAGCTCTGGATTTGTCGCGAGCCATCTCGCAAGCATCAACTTCTGCTGATTGCCCCCTGACAATTTTCCGGCTTCCTGCTCGCTCCCTGTTGTTTTTATATCAATCATTTTAATCAACCCATCAGCTATTTCCTGCTGCTTTTTCAACGGTATATTTCCTAAGATCCCTTTTTTGCTCTGTATTGCTAAAATTATATTTTCCCTGACAGAAAGGTCACCGATAACTCCTTCGAGTTTTCTGTCTTCCGGACAAAATCCCAAACCGGCGTTTATCGCGTTAATCGGATTATTGAGAGTTGCTTTCTTTCCTTTAATATATATATCTCCCTGGTCAGCCTTATCTATACCGAAGAGAAGCCTTGCGGTCTCCGATCTTCCAGATCCGAGGAGCCCGGCGAATCCGAGTATCTCACCCCTCTTTATCTCAAGGTCTACCGGAGCGATAGCGCCCTCACGCGAGAGTTTTTCTG
>CAYPRX010000086.1:0-31334 GCA_964413265.1 uncultured Brevinematales bacterium | reverse complement strand
TATTATTGCCATCTTGCAGCTTGAAAGGGAAGCGGGAGTGGATTTTTACGGTAAGGCCATGGATAAATTAAGGAGCTGATATTTAAGGAGCAATGTTATGAAAACGAGCAGGATCATAATGATAGTATTAATTACCCTCATAATAGCGGCGGGTGTTTTCTTTTTTATGAGCATGGGACATAAAACCACATTTACATTTGTGAAAATCACACGGGGAGATATCGAAAACACGATCGAGAGCACCGGAAACCTTCAATATGAATATACAAATAATGTCAATGCTCTTGACGCCGGGACAATAGTAAAGATTTATTCCGATTTTAATACAAGGGTTTACAAAGGGCAGATCATGGCTAAAATAGACGACACAACTTTTAAGGCTGCTCTTGACCAGGCAGTTGCCAATCTGCACAGCGTTGAGGCGACGTTGTCACAGGCCCAGCAGAATTATGATGATACCAAGGCCCTTTTCGACCAGAATTTAACTTCACAGTCGAACCTCATCTCCACAAAGAACATTCTTGAAAGCGCAAAAGCCCAGGTTGAGGTTGCAAAAGCCCAGGTTGATACGGCCCAGATCAATATGTCGAATACTCTTATATATGCTCCGATGTCGGGCACTGTCGTTCAAAGGAACATTGATGTCGGCAATGCCGTAGGTTCACTCTCATATGCAGAACCACCGCTCTTTGTCATAGCGGCGAATACTGCCCGTATGCAGATACTGGCTTCAGTGGCTGAAAGCGATATAGGAGTCGTAAGGCGCGGAGAGAAGGCGCACTTTACCGTTCAGGCTTATATGGATAAGACATTCGAGGGAGTGGTTTATGATATCTATGTCATGCCCTCTCTGATTCAAAATGTAGTGAATTATTCTGTTGTAATAAATATTGATAATTCTAAAGGTCTTTTTTATCCAGGGATGACTGCAACGATTGATATAATTACTGATAAAAAGACAAATATCCTGGAAATTCCCAATGCAGTTCTCAAGTTTCATCCCACCCCTGAAATGTACAGGCAGATTTTCGAGTCCGGAGGATCATTTACCCATGCCCGCGGCCAGGGTGGAGGCGGCAGCTATACGAACCAGCCCAGTACAGTTACACTGCTGGTATATAATGAAAGTACGGGCAGGATTCAGCCGGTAAGAGCCAGAATAGGTTTAACGGACGGCCAGATGACTGAGATCGAATCTGACAGGCTTAAAGAGGGAATGATGGTTGTAAGCGGAGTTTCTAACCAGGGCCCGCAGGGTCAAACAGCGGGCCAGCCGGGTTCTATACTCGGGCCTTTCCCGGGAGGCGGAAGAGGAATGTTACGGTAGTATTAATATGAAAAATAATGAGACAGTAATAAGAACCATAGGTATTACGAAGGTGTATTCAACCGGTGATGTAGATGTCGAAGCCCTCAGGGGAATAGACCTGGAGGTCAGGCAGGGCGACTTTACTGCAATTATGGGTGCTTCAGGCTCCGGCAAGAGCACCTTTATGAATATTCTGGGATGTCTTGATATACCTTCATCTGGAGATTATTATCTTGATGGTATAAGGGTTAACACGCTCTCCAAGGATAAACTCAGCGATATCCGCAACAAAAAGATCGGGTTCGTTTTCCAGGGGTTCAATCTCCTGTCAAGGACGACAGCTCTTGAGAATGTTGAACTTCCATTGCTTTACAACAGGGATAGCTCTAATGTGGATTCGAAAAGACTGGCTCAGCAGGCTCTTGAAAAGGTGAACCTTGGCGACAGGGTTCAGCATTTTCCAAACCAGCTCTCCGGCGGCCAGCAGCAGAGGGTTGCTATTGCAAGATCTCTTGTTAACAATCCCTCTCTGATACTGGCGGATGAACCGACCGGCAATCTTGATACGAAAACGAGTGTAGGGATCATAGCACTTTTTCAGGAGTTGAACCGTCAGGGTATAACGATTGTCCTTGTTACCCATGAAAACGATATTGCAGAGTATACAAAGAGGATAGTTGAGTTCCGGGACGGTCTTGTGATCAGGGACCATGTGAATAAAAGTCCTAAAGAAGCTGCAGGGGATACGACGCTGTGAAGGAGAATATATGAAATTAACTTTTCTCTTAAAGATAGCGCTTCAATCCATTTTAAAAAACAAAATGAGAACCCTGCTGACAATGCTGGGGATAATAATAGGGGTAGGGGCATTTATAATAATGGTCGCATACGGCCAGGGCATACAGAGACAGGTAAGGGACCAGATTCAAAGCCTGGGAGTCAATCTTCTTACTATTTTTCCCAGTGCTTTCAGGACAGGAGGCGTAAGT
The DNA here is from genome assembly GCA_964413265.1 of uncultured Brevinematales bacterium. Lineage (GTDB taxonomy): Bacteria > Spirochaetota > Brevinematia > Brevinematales > JAOACQ01 > CAVYGN01. The sequence goes on along the minus strand of CAYPRX010000086.1, from coordinate 29,036 downwards.
TACGGAGGGGGGACATATTCAAGATTGACGCTCGATGATGTGACAAAAATTAAAAAAGATGCCACCACTCTTGAGGGAGTATCACCTTCCATACGTGTAGTTGTACAGGCTATCGGAGGTGTGGGTAACTGGAATACCTCGATTTTCGGTGTTTCTACAGATTATTTTGGAATAAGAGAGTGGACAATATCGAATGGAAATTTTTTTACGGAGAGCGATGTAAGAGCCCAGACGAGGGTCTGCGTCATAGGCAATACAGTAGCCTCCAACCTTTTCCCGAATATGGACCCGGTCGGGCAGAGGATCAGGATAAGGAGCGAGCCGTTCAAAATAATAGGTTTTCTTACTCCAAAGGGTTTCTCGGGAAACGGTCAGGACCAGGATGATATAATACTCGCTCCGTATACAACTGTTCAGTACAGGCTGAATACCAGCCGATATATAGGGTCAATCCTCTGCAGCAGCAGTTCACCCGACCAGATGGAGGCTTCACAGGATGAGATCAGGACGATACTCAGGGCTTCCCACAAGCTTTCTGAAAGTGCGGATGACGACTTTACAATCAGGAACCAGGCTGATATAATAAATACGTCGAATCAGGTCACAGGAAGCGTCACTATTCTGCTGGCTGTAATAGCCAGTATTTCACTTATAGTCGGCGGCATCGGGATAATGAATATCATGCTTGTTTCAGTAACAGAAAGGACGAGAGAGATCGGGATCAGGATGGCGATCGGGGCCAGGGGGAACGATATTCTTCTTCAATTTTTGGTCGAGGCTGTCGTATTATCGCTTGTGGGAGGATTGATTGGCATATTAATGGGCTATTCCGGCGCACTCTTTATAAGGATTGCCCTTAACTGGCCAATAGTCTATTCAATACCGCCGGTGTTACTGGCATCAATTTTTTCTTTCATGGTAGGAGTATTTTTCGGTTTTTATCCGGCCAGGAAGGCTTCAACGCTTAATCCAATCGATGCTTTAAGATACGAGTAAGCATTAAATATAGAGCCGGTCAAGTGTTATCACCCATTTTTTTGATAATTATTAGTCTATAATTTATAATCTCAGATTAATGCATGGTATAGTTGAAGGTGATCCTGTTCATTTTTTCAGGGGGAAAATATGTTTGAAAAGAAAGAAGCCTCCGTTTATTTAAGCGATAACCTGCTCAGATACATCGATGAATGGAAGAACATTAATGGCAGCCTCATTATGATACTTCACAGGGTTCAGGAAGAATATGGTTTTATACCGAGGGAAGTTGCGATACAGCTTTCTAGAAAACTGAACGTTCCCCTGGCTAAAATATATGGTATCACGACATTCTATCATTTCTTCAAACTTAAAAAACCCGGCAAGAATAAAATTGCGGTATGTCTGGGCACGGCCTGCTACCTGAAGAGGGGGGAGGATATCCTGAAGGAACTTGAAGCGCATCTTGGAATAGGCGTCGGCGGTGTGACTGAGGATGAGCTGTTCTCGCTTGAAGCAGTCCGCTGTGTCGGCTGCTGCGGTCTGGCGCCAGTCCTCACCATAAACGATGAGGTGTTCGGAAGACTTACGAAAAAGGAATTGCCTGAGATCCTTGGCCGCTTCAGTACAAAGTGACAGGTGGGGTTTATGGAAAAATTCAATCTTAAAACATTACAGGCTTTCAGGGCCGGTGAGAAGAAGAAATTTAAAAATAAAGAGGCGCAGGACTTGACTACCATCCTTGTGGGAATGGGTACCTGCGGAAAAGCTGCCGGTGCCGCTGAAACCCTCAAGGCATTCAGTGATCTTGTCAAGAAATTTGGACTCAAGAATATTGAAATAAAACAGACAGGCTGTATGGGGAGCTGCTATGCAGAACCTACGGTTGAGGTCTGGTCACCCGGCATGCCTGACACACTTTATGGCAGGGTTACCCCGGCAGTCGCCGGCAGGATTATGGAGACACATGTTATGCAGAAACAGCTTTTAAGCGATTATGTTTACGACAAGCCTGCAATAGATATCCTTGAATGAAGGGGGAGGAACTTCTGCACATGGTATATAAAAAATTTATCATAGTATGCGGGGGAGAGTCTTGCGGCGGGAAAAGTTCTCTGCAGATCTATGATAATATCAATAAAGAGCTTGTTGCCGGGGGTCTCGGGGATGAAATACAGGTAGTGAAGGGGGGCTGCCTTGGTTTCTGCGGAGAAGGACCCGTAGTTAAAATAATTCCCGATGAAACCCTTTACGTCGGAGTAAAGAGTGGCGATGCGGAAGAAATTGTTAATTCACATATTAAAAAAGGGAAAGAAGTTTCACGCCTGCTTTATGACAGGAAGAAAAGCACGCGTAATGTCAGGCTTCCGGGAACAGATTTTTATCAGAAGCAGTTCCGCATTATTTTAAGGAATTGCGGGGTGATAGATCCGGAAAACATTAATGAATATATTGCCAGGGATGGATATACCGGACTCGAAAAGGCCCTGTTTGAAATGACACCTGACGATATAATAGAAGAATTGAAGGTTTCAGGCCTTCGGGGGCGGGGAGGAGCCGGTTTTCCTACCTGGATGAAGTGGGATTTTACAAAAAAAGAGAATTCCGATGTAAAGTATATCGTATGCAACGCAGATGAGGGTGATCCCGGGGCTTATATGAACCGGAGTACAATAGAAGGAGACCCTCATTCAATTATAGAAGCAATGATCATAGGCGGTTATACTGTGGGAGCCAATGAAGGCTACATATATATAAGGGCTGAATATCCTATTGCCATTCAGAGACTTGAAATGGCAATTCAAAAGGCAAGAAATTACGGTCTCCTGGGTAAAGATATACTTGGCAGCTCTTTTGATTTCGATATAGAACTCCGGCTGGGTGCTGGAGCTTATGTCTGCGGAGAGGAGACCGCCCTCCTGGCATCAATAGAGGGAAGCAGGGGCATGCCCAGGCCGAGACCTCCTTTCCCGGCAACAAAAGGCCTTTGGGGCAAACCGACCGTAATAAATAACACTGAAACCTGGGCCAATATTCCCGTCATATTAACAAAGGGCGGGAAATGGTTCGCAAGCATAGGAACTGAGACCTCCAAGGGCACTAAAGTTTTCGCGCTGACCGGGAAAGTCAATAATTCCGGTCTTGTTGAGGTGCCTCTCGGAACGACATTAAGGGAGGTCATTTTTGATATTGGCGGTGGGATTAAGGATGGAAAGAAATTCAAGGCGGCTCAAAGCGGCGGACCATCCGGAGGTGTAATACCCGAAGAATATCTTGATGTACCAATAGATTTTGAGAGCCTGAAGAAACTCGGAGCTATCATGGGATCTGGCGGTCTTATAATAATGGATGAAGATGACTGCATGATAGACATAGCAAAATTTTATATGCAGTTTGCGGTTGATGAATCCTGCGGGAAATGTTCCCCCTGCCGTATCGGAGGGAAGCAGCTCCTGGAAACCCTGGAACTGATAAGCAAGGGGAAGGGTAATATGGAGCATATGACCAGCCTCAAAAGGATCTCTGAGGCAATGCAGAAAGCATCGCTTTGCGGGCTCGGCCAGAACACGCCCAATCCGGTGCTTTCCACGATGAAATATTTTGAGGACGAATACATAGAACATATCAAAGATAAAAAATGCCATTCAGGCTCTTGCAAGAGTCTTTTGAGTTATGTGATAGATCCTGAAAATTGTATCGGCTGCGGGCTTTGTGCGATGAAATGCCCGGTAAACTGTATAAGCGGCGAAAAGAGAAAACCATACACGATAAATCAGATTGAGTGCATCAAATGCGGTTCCTGCTACGAAGTATGTAAATTTTCAGCCGTGATAATGGAATAGGGGGGAATATGGAGAATAAGATCAAGGTAAATATAAAAATTAACGGTATTCCTTTCAAGGTTAATAATGACAGGACAATTCTTGAGGCTGCGAAATTAGTTCAGGTTAAAATACCAAAGCTGTGTAATCACCCTGACCTTCCCCCCAGCGCGGCCTGCGGACTGTGCATTGTTAAGATAAAAGGCTCACCAAGAATGGTCAGGTCCTGCACAACTTATGTTGAGGAAGGGATGGAGATTACAACCCATGATTCGGAAATTTTTGAAATCAGGAGGACCGTTCTGGAACTCATTCTATCGAACCACCCGAACGACTGTTTGCAATGCGCAAGGAATGGGAATTGCGAACTCCAGCAGCTCGCAGGTGATTTCGGCATCCGGGAAGTAGATTTTCTGAGATTGCTTGTTAACCATCCTGTTGACAATTCCACTGGTTCAATTGTCCTGAATCCTGAAAAATGCGTAAAATGTGGCCGGTGTGTGGAAGTATGCCAGATTATGCAGAACGTCTGGGCGATAGAATTTATCGGAAGAGGCTACAATATGAGAATTGCTCCAGCCGCCGATACCTTCCTTCAGGACAGTTCCTGCATAAAATGCGGTCAGTGCACTGCTCATTGCCCAGTGGGGGCTCTTTATGAAAAGAGTGATAATGTCAGGGTATGGGATGGTCTGAAAGACCCTGATTTCCATAAAGTGGTGCAGATCGCACCGGCTACCCGCGTAGCACTCGGAGAGGCTTTCGGGCTTGAACCCGGTGATATAACGACGAAGAAGATGTATACGATATTAAGAAGACTGGGTTTTGACGCCGTGTTTGACACGAATTTTGGCGCCGACCTGACCATTATGGAAGAAGCTTCCGAACTTGTTGAACGCTTCAGCCGTAAAAAAGGCGAGCTGCCGCTTATAACAAGCTGCTGTCCGGGCTGGGTTGATTACCTTGAAAAATTTTATCCTGAGATGATACCATACTTCTCAACTGCAAAATCTCCCCACCAGATGGTCGGAGTACTTTCGAAAACATATTACGCCCAGAAAATGGGGATTGATCCGGCAAAAATATTTTCTGTTTCCATAATGCCCTGCACGGCGAAAAAGTATGAGATAACAAGGGTGCATGAAATGTTCGCCAGCGGTTATCAGGATATAGATGTGGTTCTTACAACGAGGGAGCTTTCCCGGATGATAAAGGCTTCAGGAATTGATTTCCTTAATCTTCCTGATTCGGAAGCCGATTCTCTGCTCGGTGAATATTCCGGGGCCGGGACGATATTCGGAACGACAGGGGGTGTAATGGAAGCAGCTTTAAGGACAGCATATCATTTTATTACGAAGAAGGAATTAGCCAATGTCGATTTTGTTGAAACTCGGGGCCTCAAAGGAATAAAGACAGCAACGGTTGATATAGAGGGGACCCCTCTAAAGATTGCAGTCGCTCATGGAATAGCAAATGTTGGTGTTATTCTTGATGAAATAAAATCAGCGAAGCAGGGAGAGAAGGATCTCCCATACGAATTTATAGAAGTTATGGCCTGCCGCGGAGGATGTGTCGGGGGGGGCGGGCAGCCCTACGGAGCAACTGATGAGATAAGAAAGAAAAGGTCAGCAGGTCTTTATGAAGATGACAGGGATAGAATTAAAAGATCTTCGTACCAGAACCTTCATATAAAGGAACTATACGATGAGTTTCTGGGTACGCCCCTCTCGGAAAAGGCTAAAAAATTGCTCCATACTACTTACCATGAAAGGCCCCTGTACAATAAATAAAATTTTCTGACTTTACCATTTTTCATTCTGATAAATAAGGGAAAGAAACTCACTCCTCGTGGTATGTGACGACCGGAATGCACCCAGAACTGAGGATGTGATCATATTTGAGTTCTGCTTTTCAACTCCTCTCATCATCATACACAGGTGCTTGGCCTCGATAATTACTCCAACTCCGTCAGTCTTTATTGAATCCTGAATCGCCCTTGCTATCTGATCAGTGAGTCTTTCCTGGATTTGCAGTCTCCGTGCAAAGACGTCGACAATCCTGGCCAGCTTGCTGGCTCCAAGAACCTCTTCAAGAGCGATATAACCTATATGGCAGCGTCCGAAAAAGGGAAGAAGGTGATGTTCACATAAACTGTAGATCTCAATATCCCTTATTATTATCATATTGTTGGTTTCCTGCTTGAATACGGCTTCATGAAGAATATCATTGACGTTCATACTGTAGCCTGATGTCAGGTACTGCATGGATTCTGCAAAACGGTGAGGCGTATTCAAAAGGCCCTGCCTTGCAGGGTCTTCTCCTATTTCGATAAGAAGCTCTTTAACGAGTTTTTCCACCTTCCTGATGTCCATATAAAAAATCCTCCCTTAATATTTCTGTAAATTCAGTCAGAGCCTTCAATTTTATATCTTCAAACCCCCGGTTGATTTCATTTATTGTCAAACCCCATTCAGGGAAATAGAGATCACAGTCAAGTTCGCTGAGCGCAGCTGAGAGAAAAGGCCTTGCCTTGATATCGGGATCAGGAATATCGAGTGACCTGTTATGTATTGAGAGATCCCCGTAAACAAGAATGTCAAGGTCAATCGTACGGGGTGCAAATTTATCTATCCCCCTTCTGCGCCTGAGTGCTGATTCTATATTTCTCAATATGTTAAATTTAAGATAATCCGGTGAATAAACCGTTTCTATTTTCAAAACACCATTGTAATAAAAAGGATCTTTATTCCTGCCAAGGGGCAGGGTTTCATAAAATGTGGAAATCCCCCTTATGGCCATTTTCTCTGACAAAAGTGTCAGAGCCTTAATTATATTCGATGAGGGGTCAATGTTTGATCCCATGCCGATGTAAGTCAGGGCCACGTTCTAATCCTTTTTCCTATTGATTTCAATCCCTACGCTTCTTGCGAATCTTAATGCTGAGGGTTTTTCAACCAGGACTTTCACGGCTTTTACTCCGCTGAAACCCAGACATAAACCGGCCACTTCTTCAGCGAGGGCCTCAACAAGAAAAAAGCTTGAAGATTCTACTTTTTCAAAAACCCTTTTTTTTATACTCCTGTAATCAACCGTGTCCTCAAAATTATCCGATAAACCGGGTTTTTTCAGATCGGCGGTAAGGGTAATATTGATTATGACATCCTGTTTTTCTCTTCTTTCATCATCGTTAATTCCGATTATGCACCTGGCAAGAAGGTCTTTTATTATAATGCTGTCCATAATCGTCTCCTTAAATGTTCATTCCGCCATCAACAAAAATGATCTCACCTGTTATGAAATCATTATTAACCAATAACATGACGGTCTGGGCTATATCGTGAGCGCTTCCATGACGTTTTAAAGGGACAGAGTCAATTAAATTTTCAAGGTAAGACTCATCTTCTCCCTGTGGTGGCAGGATCAGGCCCGGCGCAACAGCATTTACCCTGATCCCGGGTGCAAACTCCCCTGCCATCATTAATGTCAGGTACTCAAGGAGTTTTTTACTGAGAATATAGGCAGCATGAGACGGATTGAGACTCCTGATCCTTGAATCAAGGAGATTTATGATCACACCCTTTCCGGTTTTTGCTGCAAAAGACCGGCCGAGGTAAAAAGGGACCCATGCATTTACCCGGATATTCCTTATAAGCTCCGGCCAATCTAATTCATTAATACTTCCAGCTGGAAAAATCGAAGCGCTGTTGATGAGAATATCAATTTGACCGCAGCAGGCTGATGCTCTCTCTATCAGTGTTTCATAATCCCCGGGTTTTTCAAAATCTGCCTGTACCAGCCAGCATTTCACATCTTTCTTTTGAAGAACTCCGGCAAGACTCTCAGCCTCAGATTTCGAATCCCTGTAATGTAGGACTATATTTGTACCAGCTGACGCTAAAGCAAGAGCTATCTCTTTTCCGATTCTCTTTGCTGCTCCTGTAATAAGTGCGTTTTTACCTTTAAGCAAATCAGGACTCCGTCAAAGAAGATTCATTAATAGCTAAATCGGCAACATTATTTAAAAAACTATAGCATTCTTTATCGATTCCCTGCTAAATTTTTCTTTTTTATTTATTATTTCCCTGGCCGCTTCGATTTTATCCCATACGTTACAGAGCATTATGCCCATCACATTCCCATTATTCATATAATAGATGATGCCTGTCTCAAATTCCTTTTTCCATAGAGAAACTGTTTCAAGCTTTGGGTTAAGTTCTCCTGCTGCCTCATATCCAAACTCGAAAAGGTCTGAAAAGAAATACGGAATATGTTCAAACGGCGTTTTTCCTCCGGCCATATTTTTGCCAGCAGTTTTACCCTGCCAAATTGAATTGTCCCAGTGTTCAACACGGGTTCGTTTCTCAAGGGCTTTTAATATAAAATTGGTGTTGTCTCCGGCGGAATAGATATCGGTGTCTGAGGTCTGGAGGTATTCGTTGACAGTTATCCCGTTATTAACTAAAAGCCCGGCTTTTTCTGCAAGACCTGTGTTCGGCAAAATTCCGATTCCGGCTATGATGAAATCCGATTTTATTTCACTGCCGTTCTTTGTTTTTGTAAGATAAAAGCCCTCTTTTCTTTCAATCGAAACCGGCAGATCGCCTCTAATTATTTCTATGCCGCGTTTCATGTAATGTTCCTGTATCGATGTCCCAAGCTCCTCAGTAAAAACATGGGAAACCAGGTAATCGCCGGGAAAGAGCATGGTTACTTCAACTTTATTAATATTGAGGGCCGCAGCCATTTCGGATCCGATAAACCCGCCGCCTATTATAAGGGCTTTTCTGCCTTCCTCTGCAATACTTCTGATATTTTGATAATCATTAAGCGTCCTGAAATAGCAGATCTCCTCAAGATTCCCGCCGGGTATATCCAGTCTGCGCGGACTTCCACCGGTTGCAAGAAGAAGTTTTGAATACCTTATACGCCGGCCGTCATTGAAAATAACTGTTTTATCATCTGGCAGCAATTCAAGGGCAAGACTGCCCATAGCAAGCTCAGCTCCCATCTCTTTATAAAAGTCGTTACCGTGCAGGAATATTTCAGAAATTTTTTTAGCACCAGTCCAGAGCTTTTTTGTAAGAGGAGGTCTGTCGTAGGGCATATTTTTTTCATTTCCTGCAAGAAGGATCTCCCCTTCCTTATCGATTTCCCTTATTCCCTCAATTGCGGAAACTCCAGCCAGACCTCCGCCGATAATAACATATTCATAATGAGTTTGAGGCATAGGACCCTCCTTTTTTTTCTTCTTTTAATTTAAGCAATTTGATCTAAATCGTACAGATGTATTAATTCCCATTTTTCCGCGCCTTGTATGAGTTATCTTGATCTGCTAAGGCTCAAAACTGCTGAAAGCTGAACTCACACAGACCCTGAAAGATATTAACTTGATTGATTAACAGGGTTTGTGCTCGGACAACAACTTGTTTCTCGCAGTTTTTCGCTTTGCAAATCTGCGCTTACTTCAAATGTTGCTGAAAAAGGGGAATTAGTGGTACAGATGGCCTTTATTGATTTTTAAGTGAGTTTTTTTTAAAATGATTGATTCTAATGAGAGGTTCCTTATGCGGAAAATCATAAACCCATTTACAGGCATTGAAGGGTATAATTGTTTCGCCTGTTCACCGAATAACGATCATGGGCTGAGGATGGAATTCTTCGAGGATGGAAATGATGTTGCTGCCATATGGGAACCTGACGGACATTTCCAGGGGTACGGGAAAATACTTCATGGAGGCATCCAGGCAACCCTCATGGATGAGATTGCGAGCTGGTATATCTATGTTAAGAGAAATACCGCAGGAGTTACCTCAGCTATTGATGTCAGGTATATCAAGCCTGTTTATACGGACAGAGGGGCAATAGAGATACGGGCAAGGCTCAAGGAAATTCGTCAGAATATTATGGTAATTTCGGCAGAACTAAAAGATAAATCAGGATTTGTTTGCACGGTCGCCGCAGTGACATATTTTACATACCCTGAAAAAACAGCCAGAACACGTCTTCATTATCCTGGAAGGGACGCATTTTTTGAAAAATGAATTGGAGGCCTGTTATGCCTGGAAATCCGCTTGAAACAATTACAGCGATGGACCCGCTTTTCATGGAATTCATTAAAGGCTCTGAGAAGCTTGTTTTTGATGACGGTGCTCTTCCCCGGAAATTCAAGCTTCTGATTGCCCTGGCTTTCGACGCAGCCCATGGCGCCGGGGAGGGTGTCAGATCACTCGCAAACTCAGCCATTAAAGCCGGTTCAAACAAACAGGAAATCTCGGAAGCCCTGAGGGTCGCTTACCATCTTTCAGGGGTCGGGAGCCTTTACACAGCATCCATGAGTCTTGAAGGTTTGTTCTGATAAATTTAATAAACTAATAATATTTGTTCCTTTTTTTCTTTAAAAATGCTATAATTCATAAACAGGTATGGTCGATAATGCTTATTGAAACAGGAATTATTTATGGACATTATCACAATAGTTGCAAACTGTTTTTCGGATATCGAGAGCAGCATAGATATTATCATTTTTAATCATGGCATCCTGACTTATTTCCTGTTATGCATGGTCATATTCTGCCAGACCGCCTTCTTATTTATGTCATTTCTACCCGGGGATTCTATTTTATTTGCGACCGGGGCTCTTGCCGCTTCAGGCTCCTTCGAGTGGTATATTCTCATCCCGATATTGATTACAGCCGCTTTCCTGGGAAATATTTGCGACTACTGGGTCGGTTATTACATTGAAGAAAGGGCTTTTCATGAGAAAAAAAAAGGGATTTTCAATATTAAAAATCTAATAAAGGCGCATCAATTTTATGAAAAATATGGAGCCATTACCATAATTTTCTCACAATTTTTAATTTTTGTCAGGGCATTTGCCCCTTTCATAGCCGGAATTGCAAGAATGAATTTCAGGAAGTTTTTAATTTTTAATTTGATTGGAGCGATATTATGGGTATCCGCTTTTGTGGTAATGGGCATGCTATTGGGTGAAATACCATTCCTGAAGGAAAATTTACTTTTTTCGATCAGCATGGTGATTATATTTTCCATTATTTTCCTTCCAATTCTCCTGATCATTATAAAAAAGATCGGAAAGGTTGAAAAGACCGGCTGATAAAAGCTGCCGTTTCAGCATCCAGGATATTTATATCTCAACCATTAAATGATAAAAATATTGAAGGTGGATATGAATTTTGATAAGGAAAGCGAAATTCTCAAAGTACTGGGGCATCCTGTAAGATTGAAAATAGTCGCCCGCCTGATTGATACGCATGAATGCAATGTAAACTCGATGGTAAAAATTCTCAATGTTCCCCAATCAACCATTTCTCAGCACCTGGGTGTATTAAAAAGCAGGGGGCTTATTAAAAGCAAGAAAAAGGGTGTGGAAAATTGTTATTATATAGCTGATGAAAGGGTCAGGAAAATTATAGAAGCTCTAAAATAAGACGGCGAAATTTGTTCTTTTGCAGGTAGCCTATGAATAAAGTCAAAGATCTAAAGAGATACCGTGATAATCTTCGTTCGGAGAAAGACGCTATAGCCCTGTATACGAAGCTGGCAGAATCTGAGAAAACGCCGGAGCTTAGAAAAATTTATTTAAAGCTCTCTGAAACTGAAAAAAAACATGCACTTTTCTGGGAAGAAAAACTCAGACAGGCAGGCGTGAAAATTCCAGTTTTCAGGCAGACCCTTAAAACGAGGTTATTCGGGTGGCTGGCTAAAACACTTGGGCCATCTGCTATTCTGCCGGCACTTACCTCTATTGAGAAATCTGCTGCTTCAGGTTATGACAGCCAGTCTGAAACAGACGGTACCGGAATGACTGCTGATGAAAGGTCGCATGCCAGAGTGTTCAGCTACCTATCAAATGCAACCAGCGGGATGAAAGGGAGCGACCTGGCTAAGTCTGAGGGCAGGCACCGTACAGGAGGGGGAAATTCGCTGAGAGCTGCCGTACTTGGAGCTAATGACGGGCTTGTTTCGATCTTCTGCCTTGTAATGGGTGTGGCTGGTGCAGGCATAGAAACAAGGTTCATACTATTAACCGGTTTGTCAGGACTTCTAGCAGGGTCTCTCTCGATGGCTCTGGGAGAATGGCTCTCTGTGCAGAATTCCAGGGAATTTTATGAAAATCAGATTAATGTGGAAAAGGCTGAATTTGAAGAGGCGCCCGAAGAGGAAATAGAGGAACTTGCACTTATTTACCAGGCGAAGGGTATAGATGGGAAAACTGCTAATGAGCTTGCCGGCAGTATCAGCAGAGACCATGATGCTATTCTGGATACTCTTACCCGCGAAGAACTCGGCATAAACCCTGAAGAGCTCGGAGGCTCGTCGATTCTGGCGGCCAGCACATCCTTCCTGCTGTTTGCAGCCGGAGGCATTCTGCCAGTTATTCCATACCTGTTTTTTGCCGGAATCCATGGAATAATTGCGAGCGCTTTTTTAAGCACAGCGGGTCTCTTTTCTTTAGGGGCCCTGACATCTTTTATGACAGGGAAAGGGCTTTTGATATCGGGACTGCGCCAGGTGCTGATAGGCCTTGCCACAGCCGGGGTGACTTTTGCCGCAGGAAGCCTGATTGGTGTCAATTTAAGATAACTGTAAGTTCAGAGGGCTCAGGGAAGAAATATATGAATAAAGTAACGATAAAGCTTGTTTTACTTCTGACCGGATTAATGATCATTTCCTGGTGCAGTTATAATCTGGGTATGGCTGATGATGAAAATGGGCCGCCTCTCATAGTGGTGCAGGAAGAACCGGAACTTGTGATAATTCCCGGGACTTATGTTTATTATATTTATGGATACCCCCAGGATGTGTTTTTCTATGACGGCTACTGGTACAGACAGTGGCATTACGGCTGGTACAGGGCAAAGATATATTCGGGAGGATGGGTTTCCGTCAGGGGAGCTTATATACCGCATAACCTGACATCTCTTCCTAATGGCTGGAGGCAATCGGCGGTAAATGCGCCAAGGCTAAGATATTCGGAAGTCAGGGACAACTGGCGGAGCTGGGAAAAAAGCCGTTATTGGGAAAATAACGGCTGGAAAAGAAATAATCCGAACGGCGACCAGGCAGCCAAAGCCGGTGTAAAAAACGAAAATCAGGAAGCCAATAATTCTTACAATAACAGTATGACTGAAAAAATAGTTCATAAACCCGTTTCTAAAAAACTGAGAACAGTCAGGAAAAACAACGCGAAATCAGCTAAAATACCGGCCGGTACAAAACAGGTAAAAAGCAAAAGATCTTCTGCAGGGAAAAACGATGGAAAGAGCAGTGCCGGCATAAATGAAGAAAAGAAAAATTAAGGCTATTGTATTTGAGGGGTGCCTAAAATAAAAATTCCATGACGTCTTCTCTTTTTTTAAAACCCAGCTTTTCATAAAGGAGGGCACCCTCCCCTATAGCATGGAGCCAGACTCTCATACATTGAACCTTTTTCGCCTCGTTCATTATCTGATGGGTTATTATCGTCGCCAGGCCCTGCCTGCGGTATTCCGGAATTGTATAAATATTGAAAATATAAGCATCTATTCCGGTTTCATTAAGTGAAAGCGGCAGCTGCTTGAATATTAAAAAAGCACCGGTCGAAACGATTTTTCCATCCTTTTCGATAAACCATACAAAGGTATCTTTTGATGCCATGCTGCGGAGGAAGAAATCCCTTGATTTTTTTGAAAGAATTTCAGCATCATGATCACTAACTACAGTCCCCAGTTCTTTTAGAAAATCGAGCCTGATCTTTATTATAATATCTATATCATCCAGTACAGCCTGTCTTATCTTAAATGATTTATCCATAAATTTCTCTCCACTTCGATATTCGTTCGAAAATGATTATATAACGCCCGGGCAGTGAATGTCAATATGAATAAAACCTTGTCTTAAAATTATGGTATTTAATAAAAAATTGTATTATAATATATTCAAGATAAAATCAGGTTTATACTATGGAAAATCCTGGCCGTTATTTTGACTCCCGGAGTCGAAAATATTACGATCTCGGCAATTATACATCTCTCGATAAGATGACTGTTATGCCTGTTTTCGGAAACGGTCTTGTAGCGAAGAGTATGTCTAACCTTCCTTTTTATCAGCCTGATATTCATGTAATTGTTCAGCAGCAAAAGCTGAAGAGGATGATTGATTACTATAACTCCTATATTAATGAAGGGAAATTGTTCGGCTCCGATGATTATGTAACACGTTTTATTTCAGGACTCAATTTCCAGTTGTTGGGATATCTCGGCGGCAAGACTTATTTAGAAGAAACTCATTCCGATTACCCTTTCTGGGACCACTTGTCGGCCTCAAAGAAATATTTTAGTAAGGACATAATGAAATTAGCCGGGATAATAAGCAAGTGGGAGATTAAAGGGAACCTTATAACAACCAACAGGAAGCTGGGAAGCGATTCTTCGTTCCGTGTAGATGGAAAATCGCTGGAATTTTTCAATGTTTTGAAATTATTGAATGGAATACCGCTGGATTCGGAATATATACCATGCGGAGCAGTAAACACAGCCTCTTTCAGGTTTGGAATAGAGGCGGCGGCTTCATTTTTCGGGACCTATCCCTATGAATCCGTTCTGGGTTTTAATATAGACGCAGTAAATCAAACCTTTTGGGAACCCGATAAAACGGCTGAAATAATCATAGAATCCCTGAAAGATGAAAATTCAATATCAAGGGTATTGAAACTTCTTGAAAAAACTAAGAAGAACAGGGATATATCGGTCTACGAAATCGAAGCCGACAGGGAAAAGTCCTGCGCCGACGGAGGCATAAAGAAAATATCATATATCAAAAAGACTGAGATTAAAAGCGATTTCATTCAAAAATCCGAAAGGCAGAACAGGTATGCAGTATCATACATTAATTATGATCTGAAGGTTATGGACACGGGAAGACTTGAGAATTATGCTGTGGAAATCCCGCTTAAACAAATTTATACTATAGAAAATTTCATAGAAACGACGAAAACCGTTTTGCGACAGGAAGTACCATTCAGGATTCATGCCGAGTTTTTCATAATGGAAGGACCGGTTACCGTTGAAAAAAGGATAGTATATCCGGACCCTATTGTCATTTGCATTTTCAGGGAGTTTCCTGGAACATACATACCTGTGGAGGCCTGGTTGCCTGACCAGAATAAGCTCTTGAAAATGCATGAGGCATCGATGGATCAGGGAAAGATGATTAACAATTTCGATGCAAAGATGCTGCTGATGCCTGAGAAGGCAAACGCCGGGGAAAGCATCTGGAGAACCAACAAGTTCTACCCTGTCGGAATTCTGCCGCCTCTTTAAAATCCTGTCATCAACAAGGCACGGTTCTTATTTATTACCTTTTTTAAAGAGTAAGGAATAAAAAACCGATTAATAAATAACTATTTTTAGTAGTAATTAATAAGTAGGAGGATTTAGAATGGATGATTTGAATATGTCAGGGGCTCTCAGGTCTGAGCACAGGACATCGATTAACATTATGGCTTCATGTGAACGGAACGGGAATATTATGGAATGTGATGTTATAGACATATCGCCACAGGGTGCAGGTATAAGGGTTAACAGCCTTCTTGTCCCGGGAGATTCCGTTAATATTATTTTAGGCGATCATTCTCTCCCTTCAAAGGTTGTCCGTACAAACGGGAATAAGGTCGGTTTGTGGTTTCATGATCTGTCGGGCGCCCAGATAAGTTATATCAAATGGCTATGCAGGAAAAATATGGTAGGAAATGAGTTTCAGCAGGAAAATGCGATGGTTAATTATGGGACAAAGGTTTATGAATTGAAAGCTGAAACTCAAAAAGATACAGTACTGCTGGGACTATTTATTGTATCGCTGAAGAAAAACTGCAAGGGACTATTAAGGGTTGATCCCATTGCCAACGGCGGCTACCAGGTTGTGATTAATGGAAGTCCTTCCTCTATAGCATCTTTCGAATCCCTTCTTATGTTCTGGAAAGCCACTAATTTACTGGTCAAATAATTTGAAGAAATGGGAACTCTTCTCCCACATGGCCGATACAGGTATCAGGGGTGAGGGGGATACCGTTGTTGAGGCTTTTATAATGGGGGCGACAGCCCTTACCGGTGTAATTACAGATCCTTCCCTCGTTGACGGCTCCTCTAAAATTCACATAACCTGCAGGGCGGCGGGGATTGAATACCTTTTCTTTGACTGGATCAACACCCTTATTTATGAGATGGATGTCAGGAAGATGCTTTTCTCGTCTTTCGATTTAACAATTACACGGGGGAAGGAATTAATGCTTGAGGCCGAAGTATGGGGTGAAAACATCAAGAAGGAGAAGCACCATCCGGCGGTTCTCATCAAGGGCGCTACCATGACAGAGCTGGTAGTCGAAAACCTGGGTGACAGGTGGGTCGCACAATGCGTTGTAGATGTGTGAATAAAAGGTCCGGGAAGTATGGAATTAAAAAAACTTGAAAAAAAAAGCGATTATGAATGGGAAATCAGCCCTTATAATGGCATGCGGGTCCCGGCTGTTATCTATGCCTCCCGCCGGCTTGTTGAAGATATGGATGATAAGGTCTTCCAGCAGATAAAAAATGTCGCATCTCTGCCTGGTATTGTCAAGGCTGCATACGTGATGCCCGATGCCCACTGGGGTTACGGCTTCCCGATAGGCGGGGTAGCCGCTTTCGATGCCGCCGAAGGAGGGGTGATTTCTGCTGGAGGTGTCGGGTTCGATATTTCCTGCGGGGTAAGGATGATAAGACTGGGCGGTATGAAAATTGATGATCTCGGGCAATTAAAAGAAAAACTTGCCGGAGAGCTTTTCAGGCGCATACCTGCTGGAATGGGCAGTGAAAGCGGGATCAGACTGGGAAACAGGGAAATGGATGAAATGCTGACTAAAGGAGCAGCATGGGCTGTGGAAAAAGGATATGGCTTCCCGGGGGATCTTGAAAGGATAGAGGGGCATGGAAAAATTGAGGGGGCACTTCCGGAAGAGGTCTCTTCCAGGGCAAAGGAAAGGCTCAGGGAGGAAATCGGCTCACTAGGTTCAGGGAACCATTACCTGGAGGTCCAGACTTTGGAGGATGTTTTCGATGAAAAAGCGTTGAAGGCATACGGCCTTGAAAGAGGGGACCTTGTCGTCAGTATTCATTGTGGTTCAAGGGGGCTGGGTCACCAGATCGGCACTGATTTTCTTCGCTCGATGTCGCTTGAGGCAGTTAATTTCGGCATAAGGCTCTATGACAGGGAGCTTGCCTGCGCCCCGATCGACTCTGATCTCGGTCGTTCTTACATAGGTGCTATGCGGGCAGGCATGAACTGCGCTATGGCAAACCGCCAGGTACTTACTCATTTCGTTCGCGGAGTGATATCAGATCTCTTTCCCTCGATATCTGTCTCCATTGTTTACGATGTCTCTCATAATACATGCAAAGAAGAAGAGCATATTGTAAGTGGAAGGAAAAAAAGACTTTTCATTCACAGGAAGGGCGCTACCAGGGCCTTCGGCCCGGGGTATAAAGAACTGCCGGAAGAATACTCTTCGGCCGGCCAGCCTGTGCTGATCGGGGGAAGCATGGGAAGTTCTTCATATCTTTTATCCGGCACAGCGGAGAGTGAGAGCAGGGCTTTCAGTTCTTCATGCCATGGGGCGGGAAGAGCTATGAGCCGCCATCAATCGTCGAAGAAATGGAGGGGTTCAGACATAGTAGAAAACCTTGGAAAAAAGGGGATCCTTATTATGAGCTCTTCAATGCGAGGGGTCGCGGAGGAAGCTCCTCCAGCCTACAAGGACGTTGACAGGGTAGTCGATGATGCTCATATGGCGGGGCTCTCAAAAAAGGTTGCTGGCTTTAAGCCACTGATCTGCATTAAAGGATGATCAAAGCTGCTTTACGTAAGTTGCATAATCTCCGTTAAAGTTTATTGTGAGGGTGTTTTCATCCGCGCTTATGCTGTAGAAATAAGTTGATGATGACTGCCCGTTAGGGATAAGGGTCAGCGAACCTATGTTAATGTCGACGGAGTATATGCCATAGATGGGCTGCTGAGCAGTGCCATTAACCCAGTTTTGGAGAGAGTAAGTGCCATCATAGGTAAAAATAAATTGCTGACTTGAGTATCCTATCTGTGGAGTGGAGCTGTTCCATGTACCGACCAGGCGGGAATCGGAGCTCGATTCGACAGTATTGTCATTCGGTCCGTAAAGGCCGCACCCGGCAAGAAGAAAAATGGAAAACAGGGTCTGGAAAAGAACAGCCCTGAATAATGATTTTTTTATATTCATGCATTTAATCCTCGTTTAGCTATTATACAATTATTCGGCATTAAGTATAAAATGTTTATAAAGCTTCCGGCCGATTTGAAAGAGTTAGCACTGTAATTAGAGCCTGACGGGTTTATTTTTTTCGAGAGTTTCCTTGAATTTGTTCAAATCGCTTCCGCTGCTGAAATAACTGTATGGAAACAGGAGGGCTAGCTTCCTGCCTGTATATAATATCATATAAGTCCTGTAATATGCCGCCCGCCTGATATCAGCCCACTTTACAAGATATTCGCCCTGATCGCTCTTCATATTTATGCCCTCATCCGTCATTTCATAGATCTGCTCTAATTTCATTGCTTCGCTCGCGTTGAACAGGGACCTGATCCTGAAATAAAAAGAAGCGAAAAGGACGGAGGTCATAAACAGTGCAAGGAGAATTGATACGATTATATTTGAGGCAAGAGGCTGGAAGTTGAACCTGTTGCCAAGCCTCTCCCCGAACTTCAGGATGAAGCAGCCCGCTGCAAATACGGCAAACATTATGCTATACCTTGGAATTGCATAATGCATCTGGTATTTTTTATAATCCCCGAAAGATAGCCTGCCTTTTATAATCATGGTCATATCCTGTAATATATTGCCATTCCGGCCAATTACAATCGGTAACATTACATAACTTATATTAAAGGGTTTTGTTAAAATTCTCAAGTCATTTTCGTGAAACAATCTATAAGCTAACACATTGACATACCTGTCTGCACGCTTTAAAATACCTAGTTAAAATGTCCTCGGAGAATAATATTGAAAGTCTATGTCGAAACTATTGGGTGCAAGCTTAACCGCTTCGAATCAGAAGCCCTATCCCAGAATTTCAGAGCAAGTTATATTGCTATGGCGGACCGCATTGAGGAAGCCGATTATATTGTAGTCAACACTTGCTCTGTGACAGGCCGAGCCGATATGAAATCGATCCAGGCTATGAAGAGGGCTAAAAAATTGGGAAAAAAGGTTGTCGCGACCGGGTGTTACACAACGACTGATTATGATAAGATTAAAGAGACAGGGATTGCCGATATAATCGTAAAAAACAGGGATAAATATTCCATACCTGAAATAATAAGAGAAAAAGAACATATGCCGGAATATTATAAAGAAAATACGGAAATCACTGAATTTCCTATTGTCAGGCATTTTGAAAGAACAAGGGCGTTTATCAAAATCCAGGATGGATGCGATAAAATCTGTACATACTGCAAAATACCTGCCGCCAGGGGAAGGAGCAGAAGCATTCCGGCACAGGCTGCGATAAATTATGCGGAAGATCTCATTCGAAGAGGTTACAGAGAGATCGTTTTTACGGGAGTAAATATAAGCGAATACCTTTCCGGAGGCGGAACACTTTATGATCTTGTCAGATCGATTATATCACTGAAGGGTGATTTCCGCCTGAGGCTGTCTTCGCTCCAGCCGGACGAATTCGATACGAGGCTTATAGGTCTGCTGGACACAGGCAAACTTGCTGCGCATTTTCATCTTTCACTTCAGAGCGGGAGTGCCGGAGTCCTTGAGAGAATGGGAAGGTCATATTCCCCGGAATTTTATCTTGACCTTGTTGAAAAGATCAGATCAAAGGATGAAAGCTGCGGTATCACGACGGATATAATTGCTGGCTTTCCCGGTGAAACTGAAAAAGAATTCGAAGAAACTTTAATTCTTATCGGAAAGGCCGGCTTTACAAGGGCGCATATTTTTCCATTCTCGCCGAGGCCCCGCACGAGGGCTTATTTTATGAAGAATCTGCCCGATAAGATTAAAAGAGAACGTGTTTCGATGCTTGAAGAGAAGGTCTATGAGGAGGCAGCAAGGTTTGCAGGCAGAACTCTCCTTGGCAGGCCGTGCCGGACCCTTCTTGAGAAGGTGGAAGACGGGAAATGGACCGGTTATACCTCGAATTATATCAGGATTCGAACTGAAGGAGCCGGAAGACCAAATACCATGGCATACCTGGTCCCTTCGAAGATCATAAGGAACGGGCAGCATCTTGAGCTATGTGATGGTTAATGAAATCTCTCTTGAAAAATTTGGGATATCAGGGAGTTAGGTATGAGCGTAATAGCTACTATAAATGGAGAACAGATTACCGTAGAAATGCTTGATAAAGCAGTGGGACGTTATATTGTACAGCTCGAGGAGGACGAAGAGATCGATTTTAAACCTACTCATGATAATCTTAAATTTATAAAAACCGAGGTTCTGAATTTCCTGATGGAAAGGAAATTACTGCTCAAAAGGGCAGAGGCCGAGGGCGTCAGTGTAACCGAGGAAGCTGTAAATAAAAGGATAAATGACCTCAGAAATAATTATTCATCTGTCCGGGAATGGGAGGACAACCTTACAGCTCTGAAGACTGACGAGCCCGGGCTTTTCTCGGAAGTCAAAAACGATCTGATCATTGAAAATTTTCTTGATAAAAGGCTCGGTGAGACAATGCGCTTCGGAGAGAAAGAGCTTAGAAAATATTATATGGAGAATGAAGATCATATGAAGGAACCTGATCTGTTCACTTTTTATGATGTTCACGTCGGCACCGCAAATGATGTCAAGGCTGTTTACACTCTCATGCAAAAATTCACTGATATTGATTTGCTGAACTCAGAACTCGAAAAAATAGGGTTGAAATCAAATCATCACAGAGATGTTCCGGGGCATCAGATTTCAGAGGAGACCCTGACTATGCTCAATGACCTTGAGCCTGGGAAAATCGCCACCGTGGAGGCTGCAGAAGGTGGTATGACAATCTTCAAACTTATCAGAAAAATACCGGGAGAAAGGCTTGAGTATGACGATATCAAAGAAAAACTGGCTGAGTATCTGATGCATAAAGCCCGGAAAGAAAACATCGAATGCGTTATTACCGAGGAAATGGAAAAAGCAAACATAGACTACGTAGATATTACCTACCTGGAAGGTTAAAATGCCCGATAAAAAAAAGATGCTTAAATCTTGTGTAATAAGATGATTTTGATGATAATATAAATGTATAAAAAAGGAAAGGAGTTATGGCAGGACCCAAGGATAAAAAAGATAAACTGGGAATAAGTTCACTTGGATACGAAAACCAGAGCAAGCTCTTTAAGGATTTTGTCAATATCGGGGGGAAGGTCGTTGAATTGAAGGAGGCTCCTCAAAAAGCCTTAAATGAACAGCTTGAAAGATGGATCGACCTGAAGGAAGAGGAGCAAAACAAGAGGCTGCTTGAACAAAAGAGGTTCGCTGAAGAAGAGTTAATTCGTCAGAAGACCCAGGCCAGCCGTGAAAAGCTTCAGAGCATCCTTGGAAAGCAAGCCGCGACTCGTGAAAAAAAGGCCGCTGTAGAGGAATTCGAAACTGCTCCCAAAGTTAAAAAGGTCAGAGAGCCGAATCCAACACAGGAATACTTCAGCCGGCTTGCCGCCAGGATAGTCTGCATATTATACGGCGTTATAAGTTTCTGGGGGAATCATTTTAACCGAAATTTTCTCGATATGACTTTATATGACCTGAAAAACGGTCTGATAGAAAATCAGCAGATTCTTGTATCCATCCTTCACCAGAATAAGGCGTTCTCCGCGGAGATCAGGAATGCATTAAAGGAGAGGGGATATCCCTTTTATTTCGAGCTCATATATCGTTATTATATGATTTTTGATGATGAGGTTTTTAATCTTATCCGGGAATTAAGAACAGCTGAGAATCCTATCCAGAGGGGAAAATTCGCGTTTGTCAGGCTATTTAAGAAAATCCTGGTACTTTCCAGATACCATCCTTCGCTCACAAATGCTTTTTCGAGAGCCCTGACGCAGGAAAAGGTTGTGAGAAAACTTACAGATAATATCGTTGATTTTAATCTCAGAAAATTATACCATACCTACCATTTTTTATTTTACAAGTATTACCCCAAAATTTTAAACCTGGTGGATTTCTATTATAAGGACGAGTTATTCCTGGGGAGAAATATATCCTATGCGGAATTCCTTGGATTTAACGAAATGGACAACCTTGGTTATTATACCAGGCTGTGGGAAGAGGAGGATGCCAGGGAAAAGCAGAAAGCCGAACTCAAGAACAGGCCGAAAGCACAGCAGTCCCCTGAGGAGGAGGGTATAGCAGGAACAGAAGGTGAAGCTCAGGAGGAAGAAGTTGAAAAACTTCCTGAGGAAGTTTCACTGGGTCTGACAATGATCAGGGACAGGGTGAATTTCCAGGATCTGCTCCAGTATTACGCCAGCATAAAGGACCCGAGGATGATCCTCCAGATTTATGATAAGGCTTTTCTTACAGCAGCTCTGCTTGAAACATTCGACAAGGAATATTCATTCCTTTTTATATCCTCGAACGTGCAATTCAACATATTTTTCGACAGGGGGATGAGGAAAGATGTCAAGGGTATTTTTAAAGACCTTTATTTCCTTATGGATGAAGTATATAAAAAAGTATATGAGTATGTAAAAGTGGTAAATGAATTAAGAAAATTAAGGGAAGACGCTTTTATGCCCTCGAACGAGAAATTTACAAGGCTGCACCAGCTTATAGGTCAGAAAAGCGGGATATCGAGATCTATCAGGACTCAAACTCAGAATATAATGTGCGATTTCCAGAAAAATCTCCAGATGGTCCTGACCGATTACAAGAAGGACAAGTTTTTTATCCAGAATCCTGATGAGGTAATCAGTTATGATACAACCGTGGCTGGCAAGAAAAACAGCCATAAGGAAACCGTCGTCGATATATTCAGGCTGGCCTTTTATTTTTCTTCAGCCCTTGTGTATCTTCTGCAGAATGGGGAGTTGAGCGGAGTCTTTGTGAACCTCAAGAAACCTGTCTACCTGACAGGTCTGATAACGCCTGCGGAAGAAGATGAGGATTCCGAAAATCCGCCTATTTAGTTTTTCAGGGGAAAATGTATTTTGGAGTGTGTATGCTGAAAAAAATCTTGATAATGATTCTTTTTATGTCTATTTATGTTATGGGGTATTCATATTCTTATCAGGATTTTGACGATTACTCTTTCATTCTGAAATTTTATGGGAACATCGGTCTTGGGAGTCCGAGCGGTCCAATAATGGATCAGGAGAGGAATTCCTATTCATTTTCAATTTTGTATTATGACGGAACTATACAGACAGGCTCCCCTTATCCATATGCGGTAAACTGGGGAGTAAGCGGGGAGTACCTCTTCGATCATTTCGGCTTAGTTCTCTCATATAATCCGATATATATCTCAGAATATGCAACCGCTGGAGACGGGGACCAATACCAGCAGTACAGCTATGGAGGGACTTTGATCAGCGGGAACTCCATTTATGCCGGTATAAATTACCACTTTCCCTTTGCTCTAGGATATGGAAGTTGCGGCAGTTTTTTTCTGGGGGTGAAAGCCGGATATTTGACGGGTACCTTAGCGCCTTATATATCGCTACTGGATTACGTGGGTTTGGCCAGTCAGGAGGTTTATATAAGCCTGAAGGGCTACGGCTTTTGTCCGAATTTTGGATTTAATTTTATGTTTGGATTTTTAAACCTGGGAATTTCAATATCCTATTTTATAGATGATTTTACGGCCAGCCAGAATCTAAATAGCTATTACAGCTATTCAGGATCAAGCTTTACCATCAGTTACCTGACTATTGATATGTTTGTCGGGATCGCTTTTTAATTAATTTTTCCCGGGAGAAGACGAGTTTAGAGGGTCAAAGAGTCTGTCGATTTCCTCTGTAGAAAGGTGTGTGAAGGTTTTTATCAGAGACTTGTATTCTTCCATACTTTGAGGGGATGTATTTTCGATCGCATGGTATAATTCCTTGACCCCGTAGTAGCCTATCACCGGGAGAAGGGTGTTAAGGAGAACGTTTGAACGAACAAGGTTCTCCTCTATTCTGGAATACTCTATTGACATCAGCGGGAAAAAATTATCAAGAAGCGAAGAAACGATTTTATTTATCCGTTTGTAAATTTCAATGAAAGACTCCGCTATGAAAGGAAGGAACGGATTAAGCTGGAGCTGGCCGTTTTTAGAATATTCCATTATCCTTCCTGCATCAGATTCTACAGCGATTGACAATCCCCGTGAATATTCCAGGATGACAGGGTTCGTTTTAGCCGCCATTATAGTTGAGCCATATTGAAGCTCGGGATGCCTGATTTCTCCTGCTATGGATGAAGTATAAATAAGAAGGTCTCCTGTCATTTTAAATATGTTCTGAGAGAAAACGGCGTAACCCGAAGCAAGTTCAGACCACTTGTCCTGGTTTGAAATTTCATCTGTGAGGTTCTGGCTCCGGCTCAGGGGAAGACCTGTAAATTCCCGCAGATATTTTTCGGCAAGGAATATATAGTTCCTGGGGGCAGAAAAGCATGTGCCCAGAGCAGTACCACCCAGCGCTATGAGTCGGATTCTTTCTTTGAGTTTATTCAGCCTCCATCTATCACGCTCTATCGGTCCAGCCCACGAGGCGAATACCTGCCCGAGAGTAAGAGGCAAGGCATCCTGCATTTCGGTCCTGCCGGCCATCAATATGCCGCCGTTCCTGTTTTCTTCGTTTATCAGGATTTCCTGCAGTTTTATTACAAGGGATTCTATTTCACAAAGATGCCTGTAGAGCATTACGGTAACTGCTGTGGGAAATGTGTCGTTTGTGGATTGGTATCTGTTTATATCTGTTATGGGGTCAATCTTTATTTTCTTCCCTGATCTTTTAAAAAAGAGTTCCATTGCCCTGCTGGAAATCACCTCGTTCATGTTCATGTTTATGCTTGTACCGGCGCCGCCCTGTTCGAGAGGAAGAGGAAAATCATAATCCAGGCTTCCTGATATTACCTCGTCGGCTGCATTTTTGATGCACTGGAAAACATCATCCCCGAATGCATTTTCGTATTCCTGTATTGCATACAGGCAGCTTTTTTTAACCTCGCCGTAAGCCCGGATAAGGTCTCTGCCTATAAACCCCGAACTGAAATTCGACAATGCTTTGCGCGTTTCCTTTCCATAATGCCTCTTACCGGGCATATTATGCCTCCTTTGCCCGGTAAAGTGAGTCTCCTCGGTCTTTCAATATGGACTTTCCCCTGGATCTGGCACGCAATTCGATGCATCCAATGCACTTGATTCCATCTTCGCCCAGGCAGATTTTGCCCGGGTAAAGGGTGTAATCTTTTCTATAAGGAAGGGGTGTGATATTCGGCATTAGAACATTGGCACCGGCTGAGAGAAGTTTCTCGCGTCCCTCTGAATCTATGCTTCCAGCCGCCGTTGTTGCTGGAATATGAGCCTTGGGGAGCAGCAGCCTGACAAGTGCGACCGCCCTGATCGTCAGTTCAAGACTACGGAGAGCTTTATCCTTAAGCGGAGTATCAGGATGTGGTATAAATGGGCCTATACCCACCATATCAAGTTCGAGTTCCCGGCAGAAAAGAGCGTTTTTTATCCTGGTTTCCTCAGTTTCGTCCGGCAGGCCTACCATATATCCTGAGCCTACCTCATAACCGGTGTCCTTCAGATCATAAATGGCTGCGAGCCTTGATTCAAGGGTAAATCCTGATCGTAAATAGGCATGCAGGGCCGGTTCGGAAGTTTCGAACCGGAGAAGATACCGGTCTGCACCCGCTTTTTTGAAGCTCTTATAATCATCTTTCTTCCTAATGCCGCAGGAAAGAGTCAGTGCCGCTTCACCTCCGGTCGCGTTTTTTATCTTTTCGATAAGCCTTATCATCACATCCGTCGAATAATACCTGTCTTCACCGCTCTGCAGGACGAAGGTTAATAATCCTGCCTGATAGCCTTTCCTGATAGTTTCAATGATCAAATCATCGGAAAGCCTGTAACGGTTAATATTTAAATTGCTCCTGCGAAGTCCGCAGTAAAGACAGTCTCTGATGCAGAAATTGGAGAATTCCAGAAGACCCCGAAGCAGCACCCTGCCGCGGTGGTTTTCGTATGAGACCTCTTCCGCCTTTGCCGTCAATTTTTCAAGCGGCGAACTGCGGTAAAAGTCTATTATCGATTTAATGTCATCGTTCATATCTAAGTCCGTCTGTAAACAACGGAAGCTGATGCCTGGTGGATAGGCAGAAGAGTGATTTCCGCCACCTGAACGTTTTCAGGCGCGGAAACCGCGTAAATTACCGCATTTGCTATATCCTCTGCGGCGAGTGGATTCATACCCTTGTAAAAATGTTCGGCCTTGCTTTTATTGCCGTGAAAACGTTCCAGGCTGAATTCCGTTTCGGCGTAACCTGGCTGTACATTTGTGACACGTATTGGACGATCGACTACATCCATCCTGATAGCGTCCGAGATAAACCGCACTGCCGCTTTTGTTGAGCAGTAAACCGCGCCGTTCGGATATGCCTGGGTTCCTGCAATCGAACCCATATTGATAATATGGGCCGGCTGATCTTCAGAAAGCAGTTGCAAAAAAAGACGGGTAACATAAAGAAGGCCCTTTATATTAGTATCAATCATCGTATCCCAGTCGTCTATGTTGCCATCCTGAATTTTGTCAAAGCCGAGTGCAAGACCGGCATTATTGATAAGAATGTCGATTTTCTTCCAGTCGGGCGGGAGACTGTTAAACCAGTATTCAACAGATTCACGGTCCCGGACGTCAAGTTTTCCCGAATAGATATTGGAATGGAAGCGATGTTTCAAATCAATAGTTATCTCATTGAGCCTGTCGGAACTTTTGTCGCAGAGAATAAGACGGCAGCCGGCTTTAGCAAATTTTTCGGCGCAGGCCTGCCCGAACCCGCTTGAAGCGCCGGTTATGAATACCGTTTTACCTTTAAGTTCGTTTAGCGACATAAACACCTCCTAAAAGTATAGATCTCTTTCGCCCATTTCGATTTTTTCGAGCACTTCAGTCATCTTTTGTTTTATTGAATGCTTTTCAATCCCGAGTGTAAGTTTATCGATAAGCCTTAACCCCTTCTCCCTTGTCGAAGGGGATGCGTAATCGCTTAAGTATTCCTTGAAGGTAAATACCGCGTTCGGAAAACAGAACTCTTTGATAAGGCCCGGTTTTGCAAGATCCATAAAATCATGCCCGACCCTGCCTTTACGGTAGCATCCGGTGCAGAAAGAGGGGATATAACCGTCGTCTATAAGGCTGGATATGACCTCATCAAGTGATCTGTGATCTCCCAGGGAGAACTGGCTTCCCGTATCTGAGCCGCCCTTCGCTGAGTAAGCGCCGGGATTCGTACGAGACCCTGCGGAAATCTGGCTGATACCGTAATGGAAAAGCTCGGTGCGGACTTTCTCGTTCTCACGGGTTGAAAGTATTATTCCAGTGTAAGGCAGGGCGATCCTGATAATGGCAACGATTTTTTTAAAATCGTCATCGCTGACAGGATGCGGTATATGCCTTGAGAAAGGAACACCTTCGGCAGGTTCGATCCTGGGAACGCTTACAGTATGAGGACCGCAGCCGAAGTTTTTCTCAAGGTGGGCTGCATGCTCCATAAGGGAGAGGACTTCAAACCTGTAATCAGCCAGGCCGAACAGAGCACCAATGCCTACATCATCAATACCGCCTTCCATAGCCCGGTCCATGACCGAAAGCCTCCATTCGTAATCCGCTTTAATTCCCGACGGGTGATATTTTTTATAGAGGACATCATCATACGTTTCCTGGAAACAGACATAAGTACCTATCTTCTCTCTCTTGAGTTTTGCGAAACTTTCCGTATCCTGGGGAGCGATTTCTATATTAATCCTTCTCACATAGGCCTCATTTTCACGGACAGCATAAGCAGTGCGGATGGAGGATATGAAATAATCAAGGGGAAGCTCATCAGTTTCGCCGCAAAGCATGAGTATCCTTTTATGGCCCTGCCTTAAGAGCGACCTTACCTCCTCCCCGATCTGGGGAAGGGAGAGATTAATCCTTTTGATCGTTTTGTTATCCTTGCGGAAGGCGCAGTAAAGGCAGTTATTGGAACAAACATTGCCGATATACAGAGGGGCAAAGAGCACCAGCCTGTTGCCGTAAATTCCCTGTTTTATCGTATTAGCGGTTCTGAAGAGTTTCTGCATATCCTCCTTTCCCTTTATCTGCAGGAGCGCAGACACATCCTTAAGACCGAGGCCCTTAAGCTTTAAAGCCTTGTTCAATATTCCGTCGATTTCGGCCCTGTCCGGCTCATGCCTCAGGGACAATTCGTAGAGATAGTCACGGTCAATGAAATTCTTTCGGGTCCGGGTTAATCGCTTTATCATCGCTTTCCTCCCTGTATCTGGTCAAAACGGATTTGACCTGGATGCCTTCCAGTTTTCCGATTTTTCCTGTCAGGGAGCCTATATTGTCGGTGGTGCCTTCGATTATAAGGGAGATAACGCTTATTCCCTTATCACGCATTGGTAAACCCATCCTGCCGAATATTATTTCGCTGTGCTCGGAAAGGATTGAGTTAAGTTTCTGGATGTGCTGCCGGCTATTAACGAGAATTGCAATAACACCGATTCTCTTTTCCATCAGACATTTCCTCAGGATCAGCAAGATTTCGATTTAACTCCTTGAAACAGCAGAACCGTTTCTGAGAGACGTTCAATTATAATAAAAATGGGGATTTTTTGCAAATTATTAAAATATGGCCGGGACAGGCTGTGTTAAAAAGCGGTCAAAATTAATTTCATACCATAAAGTTGAAAAAAAAGCATGAACGAGTTATTTTTTATATAAAAGGGGTATTTGATAAATATTAAAAGCAATATCAATTTAACGTCTCGAATATTTCCCCGGGAGTTTATAATATGAAAGTCAAGTTATTATTTCCGGCAGCCTGCCTGATAATGATATCCGGCTGTGCGCCTTCGCCTTATAATCCTGTCTATACACCTATTCAGGTTTCAGTCGGAGCCGCTGTCGGGAACTCGGGCTCCTCACCGTCCACCAATGCGGCCATCGTTGGGTTATGGAGCGCGGTTATTTATAATATTA
>CAYPRX010000085.1:0-2311 GCA_964413265.1 uncultured Brevinematales bacterium | reverse complement strand
GATAATGAATATTTCTCTGAAACCTGCGGCACTCATGGCACAAGAACTGGAAATTTTATAGTTCAAAATTCAGATCTGATTATCTCAATAGGAGCCAGGCTGGATACTCATGTAACAGGAAGTCCTATGAATACCTTTGGAAGGAGAGCAAAAAAAATAATTGTAGAAATTGACAGTGCTGAAATAAAAAAATTTAAAAAATACGGCCTGAATATTGATATTGTTTTTAATTTAAACGCAAAAACTTTCATACAATCTCTTATCAGTGAAATCAGTAAAAATAAATTGTATCTTGATATTAATGGCTGGTACGAATATATAAAAGCCCTGAAGGAAAATTATCCTGTCGTAAAAAAAGAATATTTTAAAGAAATTGAAGTAAATCCTTATGTTTTTGTATATTATCTGTCAAAATTTTCTCCTGAAGATGAAGTATTTTTTATTGATACAGGGTGTTCTATAGCCTGGATGATGCAATCTTATGATGTTAAAAAGGATCAAAAATTGTTTCATGCCTTTAACACCACTCCAATGGGATATGCTCTTCCAGCCAGCATAGGAGGCTGTTTTGCTTTGAACAAAAAACAAGTAACCTGTGTTTCCGGTGACGGAGGACTTCAAATGAATATTCAGGAGCTGGCGACAATAATTCATCATAATTTACCGATAAAGATATTTTTATTCAATAATCATGGTTATAATATGATCCAGCAGACTCAGGATCAATGGCTTTCTTCCAGGTATGAGGCTTCTTCAGCGGATAGCGGCCTGAGTTTTCCAGATTTTATTGGACTGGCAGATGTTTACGGCTTTAAAACATTCTCAATAAATTATAATGAAGAAGCACAGGAAATAATTAAAAAGGTATATAATGAAAAGGGCCCTGTTTTTTGCAATGTGGAAATTAAGCCTTCTCACAGAGTTATTCCGCAGAATAAGTTCGGAAGACCGATTGAAGACAGTGAACCTTTGCTGCCGAGAAAGGAATTTTTATCCAGAATGATCGTAAATCCCATGGAAGTATCATTAGAGGAGTAATTTTTCGATGAGAGCGGCAGTATTATTTGAACTTCAAAGACCGCTGGAAATAGTTAATGATATAGAAATCCCTGATCTGAAAAGAGGCCAGGTTCTGGTTAAGCTTGCCTGTAGCGGGGTTTGCCGGAGCCAGCTGATGGAAATAAGCGGCGGAAGAGGGGAAGATAAATATCTTCCCCATTTACTCGGTCATGAAGGATCCGGCATCGTCATAGAGACCGGAGAGGATGTTTTAAAAGTTAAGGCCGGTGACAGGGTGATCCTGGGTTGGATCAAGGGATCTGGAATTGAAGCAGGCGGAGTGAAGTATAAAAAAGGCGATACGACAATAAATGCCGGCGCAATAACCACATTTAACGAATATGCAGTGGTATCAGAGAACAGATGCGTAATTATGGAAGAAGGCATTCCATTCGATATTGCTGTATTATTTGGATGCGCTATTCCCACGGGAGCAGGAATGATCACAAACGAAATAGATTTGAAAAAAGGCGACAGTATAGCTATTTTCGGTCTCGGAGGAGTTGGATTGAGCGCTCTCATGGCTACTCAGTTGTATAACTGTAAAAATGTGATCGCTGTAGACGTTGATAACAGTAAGCTGGAACTTGCAAAAGAATTCGGCGCTTCAGCTGTAATTGACAGCAGTGAGAAAAATCCTGTTGAAGCCATCATGGAACTTTCTGAAGGAAGGGGGGTCGATTTCAGTATCGATGCCGCAGGTGAGGTCTCTACAATCGAACAGGCTTTTCAATCCGTAAGAGTAAGAGGAGGTCTTTGCGTTTTCGCATCTCATCCTGAATCAGGTAAAAAGATCTCGATTGAACCGCATGATTTGATAAGCGGTAAACAGCTGAGGGGTTCATGGGGCGGCAGCTGCGATCCTGACAGGGATTTACCCAAATTTATGGATCTGTATAGAAAGGGGAAACTTCCTCTTGAAAAGCTGATTTCCTCCAGGTACAGCCTTGACGAAATAAATAATGCTGTCATGGACCTGAATAATAAAAAAATTGTCAGGGCTGTAATTGAGATCGATAAGAGGGCATAATATGAATCCAGAAACAAAGGATATTATCGATGATATCAGAAGTAAGTTTAAAACTGGCAGAGTAGTTTTTGTAAGCGGTAATTTTAATATAGTACATCCTGGACATTTGCGTCTTTTAAGATTTGCCTCCGAATGCGGGGATATTTTAATTGTAGGAGTATTTCCGGATTCTTCACCGGGTGTTATACTGCCCGAACAGTTAAGGCTTGAAGGAGTCAAATC
>CAYPRX010000084.1:0-1935 GCA_964413265.1 uncultured Brevinematales bacterium | reverse complement strand
CCTCTGCAGATTGATACAAAAAATCTGGGAGAATTTACAAACCGCGTAGAGAGTTTAAAACTTGATCTGATAGCTGCCGGACCGTCTGAGAATGATCCCCTGGGTGCGGTGGGATGGCTTGAAGATGTGAAATGTCCGTTTGAAAGGATACTGGGCGAAGACCCAAGAAAATTATCAAACCTTGAAAAAATGAAATATACTGATTACCGGATCAAGGCTTTGTACAGGAGAAAAGTTCCCTGAGAGACTATTTGATATACCAGTTATAGGCTAGTTTGATCCCTTCCTCAAGAGTCGTCCTGTACCTCCATCCGCTCTTACGCAGGAGACTGACGTCGAGGAGTTTTTGAGGAGTTCCGTCCGGTTTTGTCCTGTCGTAAATAATATCGCCTTTATAACAGACAATTCGGGCTATAAGTTTTGCGATTTCCCCGATCTCGATATCTTCGCCTGTTCCGATATTGAGATGCTTTTCCCCCTCGTAATTTTCCATAAGAAACAGCAGGGCGTCTGCGAGGTCGTCGACAAAGAGGAATTCCCGTTTAGGTTTCCCCGTCCCCCAGAGGGTTATCTCGGTTCCCGAAGATGTTTTCCTGATGCCGTATCTGGCAAGCATTTCCAGGATCTTGCTTTCGCCTGAATTTCCGTTCAAACCTTCCACCGGGTTTTTGTTGAGATCGTTCATCACCGATTCCCAGTTATTTTCGTCGAGGGATTTTCCAAGATGCATCTTGCGGATGATAGCGGGAAGAACATGGGATTTTTCAAGGTCGAAATTATCATTTATCCCGTAAAGGTTTGTCGGCATAGCCGAGATAAAATTGCTGCCGTACTGTCTTCTATAAAACCTGCACATTTCAAGGCCGGCAATTTTAGCTATTGCATAAGCCTCGTTTGTCGTTTCCAGAAGACCGGTCAAAAGATATTCCTCTTTTATGGGCTGGGGACAGAGCTTTGGATAAATGCAGGAACTCCCAAGGAACAAAAGCTTCTTCACTTCGGTAAGATAGGATGTGTGGATTATATTGGATTCGATCATTAAATTCTGGTAAATAAACTCGGCCGGATATTTATCATTGGCGAATATCCCGCCAACTTTGGCGGCCGCCAGAAAAACGTACTCTGGCTTTTCCTTTTCAAAGAATGATAAAACTTCAGCCTGCCTTGTCAGGTCTAGATCTTCAATAGTTCTGTATACTAAATTATGGTATCCCCCTTTTTCAAGCCTTCTGACGATTGCGGAACCGACAAGCCCGGTATGCCCGGCAATATAAATCTTTGAGTCCTTCTGGATCATATTGCCTTCTTATTATTTTATTCGCTGCCATTTTTCATAAATATTATATGTGAAAATTCTTAATATTCCAAAAAAAGGGCATGGATAGAGCTGATATTTTATGCTGGATTCATACTGAATACAAAAGGCTTAAATCACGGAATCGATCCAAAATGCCGGTGCAGTATCTAAATATTGAGTTAATTATATAGTTCAGATATAATAAAGTAATTTTAAAGACCTTTGAACAGTTAATTAAAATTTCGAATGATATATAAAAATTGATAATAACACAAGTAATTAAAAATATGGATGTTAAAGTATTAACATTTTCAAATGGATATATCTGATCTTAAATTAGCTAATATGAATTTAAAAATTGGCTTATATATAAGTACTTTTATTCATTTTGATTCATTTGAGACATTAATTGCAAGTTTTAAGGATATTCACAAAGTTTAAAAGACGGGTAACATTAAAAGTAAAGTTCGCTGCTAATGGAGGCTTCTTTGTATTTTTCTCTAATTACCTCGACTATTAAAAGGACGTTTGAGCTGATTGATTTCATTAATTCATTAAAAGAACAGAGTTTTAAAGATTTTGAACTGATCCTGGTTGATCAAAATTCTGATGACAGGCTGAAGAATATAGTGAATGAA
>CAYPRX010000083.1:0-3980 GCA_964413265.1 uncultured Brevinematales bacterium | reverse complement strand
TATTAGCCTTATCCTGTCATCCAGGTTTCCATAATTCTGCACTTCATCAAATGCAAAATTATCGAACATTTCTATCAGTTCCGGGTCGGTTACTTTTAATGAAGATTTGTGATCCGGGAAAAGTTTCTCATGGTTTATTTTTGCTGTTTCATTGATAGCCATAGTTTTGCCTCCTTACTTTGTTAAATATCCGATATTACTGACTTTTGCATATACTTCTTACTTTAACGGCCAACCAATTTCGCACCGCTTTCTGAATATCTTTCACCCTGTATCTTGATTTCCGATATTGCTTTTTTTATTTCGCTGAGATCATCAGGGGTTAACTTTAATCCTACCGCTCCGATGTTTTCATTCAATCTTTCCAGCTTCCTGGTGCCGGGAATAGGTACAATCCAGGGCTTCTGGGCCAACAGCCAGGCCAGCGCAATTTGTGCCGGGGTCGCTTTTTTATGAACAGCGATCTTTTCCAGCAAGTTGACCAGAGCCTGATTGGCGTCCCTGTTCTCGGGCGTGAAACGGGGGACCGTATTGCGGAAGTCTGTTTTATCGAAAGCCGTGGTTTTATCAATTTTTCCCGTGAGAAAACCCTTGCCGAGAGGACTGAAAGGAACAAACCCGATTTCCAGTTCCTCAAGTGTCGGCAGAATTTCGGTTTCAGGCTCTCTCCACCAAAGAGAGTACTCGCTCTGAACAGCAGTAACTCTCTGAACGGCATGGGCACGGCGAATAGTTTTTGCGCTTGCTTCGGACATTCCGAAATACTTTACTTTTCCTTCCTGAATCAGGTCTTTCACAGCGCCAGCCACATCTTCGATAGGAACTTCCAGATCAACCCTGTGCTGATAGAAAAGGTCTATCGCATCGACCCTTAGACGCTTCAGTGAAGCCTCGGCAACCTGTTTGATATGTTCGGGCCGGCTGTTCAGATCAGGGTAACCTTTTATATCAAAACCAAACTTAGTGGCAATCACAACCTTATTGCGAAAAGGTTCAAGCGCTTCACCCACAAGCTCTTCATTTGTGTAAGGGCCATACATTTCAGCTGTATCAAAGAATGTTACATCACGCTCCACGGCCGAATGGATCAGAGCAATCATCTCTTTTTTATCCGCAGCCGGGCCATAGCCATGGCTCATGCCCATACAACCAAGCCCAATCTCAGATACTTCCAAACCGCTTTTTCCCAACTTACGTTTTTGCATTGTCCCCTCCCAGTTATTAATAAATAGAATCTTCCAGTTTTATCAATTCTTTTTCCTTTACTATTACCGTCTTTTCATATCTTTCAATTTTGTAATCCAGTCGCTCTATTGTTTTCTTCATTTCTTCCACTTTATCCATCAAGATCCTTCTTTGTTTGATTAAAAGTTTTTTCCGAGCCTGGATTGTCTCATAACCATGTTCGAACAGCGTTACATATTCGATCAATACATCAATAGGGAGACCGGCATTTCTCATACATTTAATAAATTCTATCCACCTGCAGTCTTCTTCCGTGTATTCCCTTATTCCGCTTCTACGTTTTACAAATGGGATCAGTCCGATGCGTTCGTAATACCTTAGCGTATCCTGCGAAAGATCAAATTTTTTACTTACCTCTGCGATCATCATGGATTTGCCTTCAACTTTCTTTGAATATAAACATTATACAACTTGGAGTGGACTCCAAGTCAAGGGTTTTTAAAATTTATTTTATAATAATAATCATAATAAGAACTATAAGTGTTGAAAAAATAAAATATAAAAGTAAGAAAATTGATATTTTTACTGGAAAACTTCAGCCAGTCAGGTGCCAATAAAGTCAAATGCCAAGTTGCGTAACTCTATATGAGGTAGGGAATTGCTTGATATTAAGATCCTTCCTCCTCCGAACCTTATCTAACTTCTTATATAGCGATGAGTTATGATTTATGATTTTGCTGGTTTGATTGGAGTGGATGCAAAGGATATTACTCAAGTAATTAAACGTTGATCAATTTCAAATCTTTCATGTTACGAATATTGTTAAGCTCTTTTTTCATTAGAGCTTCCTCCTCTTCAAGGTCATAATCGTCCTGTAATCCGAGCCAAAACTGAGGAGACGTGCCGAAAAATCTGGAAAACTTAAGCGCAATAGGGGCTGTTACCCTTCTTTTCCCTTTAATAATATCGGAAATCGCGGTTTGAGGAATACCGGTTTCCTTGGAAAGTCTGTATGCCGTTATATGCAGCGGCAGTAAAAATTCCTCTTTTAATACTTCGCCCGGATGTATATTCCTTAACCTTTCAGCCATAATTTACCTCTCTAATGATAATTTACTATTTCGACATTATATGCATCATTGGTTTTCCATATGAAGCATATTCTGAATTTATCATTTATTCTGATGCTAAGCTGCCCCTTTCTATCGCCTTTCAGGGATTCCAGATGATTGGAAGGCGGGATAATAAGGTCAGTCAGCGTTTGAGCATTATTAATCATCCTGAGCTTCCTTCGCGCAACATCCTGGATTTCAGAAGGTAAT
The DNA here is from genome assembly GCA_964413265.1 of uncultured Brevinematales bacterium. Classification (GTDB taxonomy): domain Bacteria; phylum Spirochaetota; class Brevinematia; order Brevinematales; family JAOACQ01; genus CAVYGN01. Next base: position 1,473 of record CAYPRX010000083.1, on the reverse strand, counting down.
GCCCTTGATTTCATCCCTGTCCAGATTTTGTTTGTTTCAGAATCTTTAAAAGATTTAATCACACTCAATACTAACATAATAAGTTACTAATGTCAATAGTTAGTAATTTTGGGTAAAATATCTATATTTCATTCTGTCAGCTATGTGTCAGTGAAATTATTCAAATTTTTTGTATCTTCATATTCTGTATGACAATCCGATCCCCTGGAATCCCTCCTCCTCCGAATTCTATACACATCAATAAGTTACGAAATAATTTTAGCTGGATTGGCTTGTCTGGCTTTTCCAATTAGTCCTCTGATTTTTCTGCGCAGCATAAGCATGGATTTCACATTAATATTCTTGAGAAGTAATGTCATTAATAATTCACACATTTTACATCTATTTTAAACTAACTTATTAGTTGGATCATATTTTGAGGAGGGAGGCTCCCGTGCATGTGTATAATTTCTATACAATGCAGTATTTTAAACCATCAGATCGATCTACACGAGACGTTTTTTCCCGGAAACCTGGCTTCTTTGCCGATTTTCAATATCCTGGTCGACCAGGCGAGGAATGAAAGCACATACGAAAAAATCACTTTTTAATTGTAATTTTTCCCACTCTACGTCCTCATGTAGACGGGAAGGAGATCTGTAAGAGAACCTCTAATCTGAATAAAGCAAAGCACCGGGAGACTTCCCTCCACGGCGCAGTCTATCTATTCAAATTAATGCCACTCGCATACCCTGTTATTATTAAAATCCGCCACATAGATATTGCCGCTGGCGTCGACACAAACGCCCAAAGGAGTATTAAAATAAGCCTCGCCGGAGCCGGATGATGGCGCAGTGCCTGTCTGCCAGCCTGAATTGCCGCCTCCGATCCAGCCTATGACATTGCCCGAGCTGTTCCATTTGTCTATCCTGTTATTAAACTGATCAGCTACATAAATATTGCCGGTGCCGTCGACAAAAACGCCAAAAGGAGTATTAAAATAAGCCTCGCCGGAGCCGGATGATGGCGCAGTGCCCGTCTGCCAGCCTGAATTGCCGCCTCCGATCCAGCCTACGACATTACCCGAGCTGTTCCATTTGCATATCCTGCTATTATTCTCATCCGCTACATAAATATTGCCGCTGACGTCGACAAAAACAGCGGTAGGTAAAGAAAAATAAGCCTCGCCGGGGCCGCCTGATACCACACTGCCCGTCTGCCAGCCGGAATATCCGCCTCCGATCCAGCCTACGACATTGCCCGAGCTGTTCCATTTGCATATCCTGTTATTTTGCTCATCCGCCACATAGATATAGCCGCCGCTGTCGACATAAACGCCGGTAGGAAAATGAAAATAAGCCTCGCCGGAGCCGCCTGATATCACAGCGCCTGTCTGCCAGCCGGAATATCCGGCGCCGATCCAGCCTACGACATTGCCCGAGCTGTTCCATTTGCATATCCTGTTATTTTGCTCATCCGCCACATAGATATAGC
>CAYPRX010000082.1:0-12861 GCA_964413265.1 uncultured Brevinematales bacterium | reverse complement strand
AAAATATCCGTAAAGTGGATATCGGCGGGCACCTCGATTATTTATAACTGCATCTTGATCCTTAGCGGAATAATTTTTATCCCCATTGTCGTTCCGGTGCTCTCACCTCAGGATTTTATTAATTATTCATCGCACATAGGCAAAAGCAATATAAAAACAGAACGTTACAAACTGGGCGCTCTTCCCCAGATTTTAGCAGACCGCCTGGGCTGGGAAGATTTATCTAAAACCGTTTCCATGGTATATCTGGGTCTTTCTCCCGAAGACAGGAAAAAGTGCATGGTTTTTGCCCAAAATTACGGCGAAGCCGGGGCTATCGATCTATATAAAAGCAAATACAGCCTTCCCGGAATTATCTGCGGACATTTAAGCTGGTATTTCTGGCGCCCGGCGGATATAAACCCGGACGTAATAATAATTGTTATTGGGGGAAAACAAGACGATCATAAAAGGTCCTTCGGAAGTGTAGAAAAAATGTCGGTTTTTTCAAATCCGTATGTTGTGCCGTTTGAGAGCAAATTGCCCATATGGGTATGCCGTGATTTAAAAATCCCTGTTTCTGAAATATGGGGCCGCATTAAGCATTACGATTAAAGGAGATGTGCCTCCCCCACGAAGAATACGGCTGATGCTTTTATTAGTTGCTTTTTTTCCGTTTTCCCTGTTTGCCCCTGGAAAGCCGGAACGTAGTTTTGAAAAAACAATAAACTTCTATACTGGAAAATGAAGTTGTGTACGGGATTGAAATTATTTCTATGAAAATTTCTCATATTCTGCTTTTGTCATTAACCTCTTTATTTCTAAGTTGCACATCAGGAGTAAAATTAAAATTTGAAAAATTTGTTGTAAAAGATGAATTAAATGATGTTATTTATTATATTGGTTATTCTGATATCTTAAATTATGAAAAATTTGTTTTCTTTATTAGAGGAACAGGAAGAGTTGACGCATCTCATGATTTTGGTATGGGAGCTGAAGCGTCCTTGTTTGGATATTCCCTGGTTTATCCACAAAAATCGTATTTAGATAACGAAAGAGAATATTTTATTCATGATAATAGGCAGCAACGTATGCATGATAACAAAATAGTAATTGAAGACCTGATAAAAAAGGGTGCCAAAAAAATATTATTATTAGCCGATTCTGAAGGAACAATGCTTGCTCCAGAAATAGCAGTGGAATATTCAAATTATATTTGTGGCCTTGTTTGCATGGGTGGAAGTGTTTCCACATTCGAAGAAAATTTATTATATACTGTAAGCAATAAAAAAGGAATATTTACAAATACAGAAGACTTAGGAATTTTAACCAATAAGATCAGTGAAATATATTCCGATCCAGATAATGTCAATAAAGAGTTTTTGGGTCATTCATATAAATTTTGGATTTCCTATTTGAAATATAATCACTCAAGCGATTTAAAAAAATTATCATGCCCTATTTTGTACATAAACGGAGAGAATGATGATTTGGATATAATGAAACAAATAATCGATATACAAAAGATGCAGAAGAATGGTATCAATATTGAACAAATTGTTTATCCCGGTATTGGTCATCAAATGAAAGCAGAAAGGGAAAAATTATCAAAAGATATATTAGATTGGGCAGTCCGCAATAAAATAATTGATTGATCAAGTATAGCATTCACCGGACAGTTGTCCAGTTTACCAATTCTTTATTACTATATATTTATAGGGTTCTGATATTATAAATTATCCCTGATGCGAAAAGTTGTGAAAAATACTCAAATTACAATCAAGCATATGAGGCTGTCTTATGAAAGATGAAAAAATGCTTAAGCCTTTATGAATTTTTGGCATAAAATGGTTATTAGTAACCAAATAGTCATTGACAGGGCAAAAATAATGGTTATAATGATTGCGCCTTGTGTTTGTTAGTCTTGTTTATAAGGATTTCAGGTGTCAATTAAGAAATATTGGCTGAGATTTTTTATAATGGAAAAAGGCTTTATTCTTTCCTTGGCTATAAAAATACGGAAGAGTATTAAATGAATTATTTTGCTTAACTTGATTCTGCAAAAAGGTTGTAAGGTTCAATGAAAAATGAGGAAGTTATGGTTGGAAGAAGGTTATCACTGTTCTTTTTGCTGCCGATTCTTGTAGTCGCCATTCAAGCGATTGCCGCGCAGGAGGTGACAATTCCCTCGCAGACGGAGTCATGGCATGGCAGCAAGGCATTGCTGTTGCCTGGCATTCTGCGTAAGCCCAGCGGTAACGGTCAATTCCCGGTTGCCGTCATGTTCAGCGGCTTCACTGATTCACAGCATGAATCCTCTTGGGTCGATAGGTTGACAGGGAGGGGATATGTTGCCCTGGAATCGGATAGCTTAAGCTCCCGAAGGTTCCAAAATGGCGTCCGCGACAGTACAGATAGGGTAAATGATCACTCAATTCCATTACCTGCATTAACCCTTAAGCCGGGTAATTTCTACTTCAGTTTGAATGGTAGACCGAGTTTCATTTTCTCCCGGAATGTTGCAGGCTATAAGCTAACCCACTATTATACCTTCCTTGATTGGGCAAAGGCCGGGGGAAGTAAATTTATTCGTATCCAGCTCGATAGCATGGGTATGGGGTATACCAGCAAGGGAGGTGTGGATCATAATTGGGTTGCTCAATGGGACAAGGTCTTCGACAGGGCCAGAGAGGATGGAATTTATGTTCTCCCTGTATTCTCCGGCTGGTTCGATTGGAATACCGGTGCAGGTTATTCTACATGGAAGTCAAACCCTTTGAACTATGCTAATGGCGGACCTGTTAAGACACCAGCCGAATTGTTCCAAAAAGGGTCGGCCACCCAAATCATGTGGCTGGATTGGATGCAGACCCTCGTCAAGCACTGGAAGAGGCGGAAAAATATATTCGCATGGGAGGTCTTCTCTGAGGTAAATCTTGCCTCCGGTGTTAACGAAACAACGGGGATCGAGTTCGTCAACAGCGCGATCAAGCTGATCCGGACAGCCGATCCATCCCGACGACCAGTAACTGCATCCTTAGCCGATACAGGTAATTGGCCCAATTTTTACCGTGATACATCCATCGACTTCATCAACATCCATCCATACCCGCCCTCTATGCAGTTAGATAAAAATATCATTTTAAATGCCGGTAATTCACTTGCCAGGTACAACCGTCCTGTTCTGATCGGAGAATCCGGCTTGAGTTTCGAAGGCCCAAATAAATATCCACCCAAAGCAGAGATTGGCGTCCGGCATGCTATCTGGGCAGCCATAGTATCGGGCGCTATGAATGGACGCGCCCTCTATTGGGAAGACAGTTTCGCCATATATTTCTCCAATGAAGGTATGCCTTTTGTCCAAAAGTATTCAATGAAAGAGCTACCATCGGCAGAATTTGTCAAAGGGGTTGATTTCTCAGGCTTTGAACCTTTGAAATCCTCTTACTCCTCCGGAGTGTGGGGAGCCGCTATCGGTAATGATAAAATGGTGCTCGGCTGGTTCCGGGATTCGGGATGTGAACCCCCAAATTGGCATATGAAACCCCTCATTTCCAAGCAAACTGTAACAATTACCCTTCGCGGTAAAGTAAATGACTGGCGGGTGGATTTCTACGATACAAAGACGGGGGTGACGATTATCAATTCAACTCTTGTCACTCGTAATGGTCAAACCATCACCATTCCCTTGCCTGATTTCCAAGACGACATAGCCTTCAAGGCATATGCGGAGCATATTTGACCTATTACGGGGACTTCTAATAACTGCCCCTTTTCGGGAACAGGCCATTTGGGGCAGCAAGGTAAGGCCTGCGCCTGGGACTGCAGGTACTGGCGCCCATTGGGCGGAATTGGGAAAAGGGATTTATTGAATCCTTTAGAAGTATAATACGGTCAGACCTCACAGATCACTGAGATACAGACCGCCGGCTCCGGAGGCAAGGTTTTCAGCATCAAGAAGGAGTAGAGGCCATACATATCAAAATAATAGAATAATAATATTATCAGGTTTAACTCAAACTGTCCTGACCGGCCGTCAGGTCAGGTACTGGAACCGCCATTGAGTATTTTGAGTTTTCATTACGGTCGGAATATAATATCTATTTGTTCGTTTAATGAGGCCGGCATTATGAAAATTATATATGAAAAGAATAAGATACCGGGCATATCCTATGTCATCGCCAGGAATGGGCTGGAGCTGCCGGTTATCGATATAACCCACCCGTCATTCAAGGTTAATCCCGATGAGAAGGAGCTGAAAGCACTGGAGCAGAAATTAATAAACGACGGGGAGAAAAGCAGAAAGATCCCTCCCCTACTGCGTAAGATTATTGTCTTCTTTCTGTTACGAAGATCCTATCTAGGACGGGGAATAATGTCTTCTGCCAACACTTTTACCACTGGAATGACTATCTATCTGTTGAAACTGGGTGCAGAAAATCTTGGAAGTTATGCCACTTTCATGGATAAAAACATAGCAGGAGGACTGGCCGGCCTTGGCATACGCATGAGACTGCAGGATATGGCCAATTTACTTGCTGAAGGACTTAAACCATTACTGATAAAAAAACCTTCTCTGCCTCTACACTTTATAAATATAGGGGGCGGTCCTTCGATGGACACCCTGAACACCCTGATTCTTTTAAACAAGGAAGTGCCTGTCAACTTGAAACGTGAGATAAAGATTCATCTCCTGGACCTTGACACCGATGGTTCTGATTTCGCCATGAATTCACTGAAGGCCCTTCAGTCGACGGGAGGTGCTCTCGAAGGATTAAAAGCCGATATGGTCATCAGGAAACATGACTGGAATAATTTTGTCAAGCTTGAATCGTACCTGATTGAAAATCTTCCAGACAATTCTGTGGTGGCTGTTTCTTCCGAAGGGGGTATATTCGATTATTGCACCGATGAAGTTCTCTTTTCAATTATGCGGTCTATTTACAAAGGAACTCCTGAAGATGTTTTCATGGCAGGGACCTTAAGCATCCGTGACAACATCAGCAGGCGCTATAACATGTTCCCGTCCTCAAGCATTGAAAGAGACTTTAAAGAATTCAGCGAAGCAATTTCAAAACAGGGATGGAAGGCTGAAAAGCATTTATTTGAACCCTTTAACATATCGATAGGAATGAAGAAGATGGTGTATTAATTAATCCAGAAAAGTTAAGGACCTGAGAACTTCGTTCACGCTGGCCGGGCTTCTTCCCGTAGCCTTCTCGACAGTACCGCTTACAGGAATTTCAAATTGCTTAAACATTTCACAATATCCGACAATACCACTTGCCTGATCTAAATTCATCCCGTTATCAACAAGGCTTTCAATGACCTTATCACTGGTGGCTGTACATACTTCAAGCTTACGCCTGTGGATTTCAGACCAGCGTTGGGCCAGTTCGGACAGGCCCAATGATTCAGGCCCGGTCACTTCATGAAATCCCCTCAACTTCGCCTTTCCCGCAAGTACCGATACGCAAGTCCTTGCATAATCTTCATGCGATACCCAGCAGGGCTTGCCGGTTCCTTCCGGCACCATTATCCTCTCTCCTATCCGTAATGAATTAAGAAAGTACGGAACTCCATCCATCCAGATATTCATGCCGAGGGCGGCCCAGGAAATCCCCGAACTGACAAGCTTGTCAATAACAGGGCTGCCGGGACCATGGTTTGGCAGGGATGTGCTGGTTATATGCTTCACGCCGGATTCGACAGCCGCCTCAATCGCACCGACCTTCTGAATTGTCCTTTTTTCAAAACTTGCGTTGCTTGAAATAATGAAAAGTCTCGTAACGCCTGAAAACGCCCGAACGAGAGACTGAGGATCGTTGAAATCAGCATGACGCACCATAACCCCTTTTTCGGCAAATACGGATAGAAGTTCGGGATTTCTTGTTGATGCTACAATCTGTTCAGGCCTTACCTGCTCCATAAGATAATTAAGCGAGAGTCTCCCGAGATGTCCGTTTGCTCCCGTCAGAGCGTAGATTTCATTTGAATTGTCATTCATATATCACCCCTATGATTTATTTTACTATTGCACTGTCGTCCCGCCAGTCACACCAAAAACGGCGATTCTCATAAGAGATATCCTCCGAATAATATTAATTATAAACCCTGTTGTATAGTACAGAGTCAAGTATTTTTAAAAATAATTTTTATTTCGATTAAGACATATTTTCCAGATTCTATCCTACCGCCTTCTGGGGGGAAAAATCCGATATTTATGCCTTATAAGTCGTAAACATGCAAGGGAGCTGAACAGCCACTAACAGTATTTGATCGGGTGAAATTGTCACCTATAAGATTTTATGAGGCTGAGTATAAGAGTTTTCAGATTTTTCAATTCTGTAATCTGTGTTTCAACATTCTTTATTTTATCACTTAGAATTTTTATCAGATCTTCATTATCAAGGCTATCTTTCCCATGCATGGCCCATATCGATTTGAGTTCTTCGAGGGAAAATCCGTACTTTTTAGCTGCGATTATATGCTCAATATTTAACGCATCCTCTTCAGTGTAAATCCTGTAACCATTCGCCATCCTCCCTGGAGGGGATATGAGGCCTATCTTTTCATAATACCGCAGTGTTTCAATTCCGATGCCAAGTTTCGTTGCAAGAGTTTTTCTTGTGTAATTTTTCATAGGTTTTAATTGCCATTAATAGTCTTCAACATACGTTTTATTCAAACGGGTTATATCCCGGTTTCTTGTATAGCTTCGCCGGGCTGTTTAGAATGTCAGGTTTATAGACCTTCTCAGCCCAATCTTTCTGTTTGATCTCTTCGAAGGCTACCGAGATTGACTCATCACCGCAGTTCAGGACGTTATTTACATCTTTGACGATTTCTTCGGTAAGCTGAATTTTCTGTTGCTCGGATCTTCCGGGCCATAGCTTTACAATAACATGTGGCATTTTATTCTCCTTCTCACAATATCTTTAATGATTATATTCATCAGGTTTTGCGCAGAGTTACCTTGACTGTCACAGAATGGCTGCGTGCTCCGGGCAGGAGCAGCCCGCCGAATTCATCTGACATGATTAAACCCACTTTCCGCGTGTAGAACCTGCCAGGTATTGTTCATCGCTGACCCTTTCCAGCCATTCGGCTGCTTTACCGTTCAGCTGTTCCTGTATTGCTATGTGCGTCATGGCAGTTGCTGCCGCTGCGCCATGCCAGTGCTTTTCTCCGGGGCCTATCCAGACAACATCTCCCGGTCTTATTTCTTCAACAGGTCCACCCCAGAGCTGTATCAGGCCGCTTCCTCCCGTCACAATGAGAGTCTGTCCCAACGGGTGACTATGCCATGCCGTGCGGGCTCCTGGCTCGAATGTGACCAGAGCGCCCATGGCACGTGCGGGTTCCGGCGGATTGAACAAAGGGTCCACGCGCACCGTTCCTGTAAAATTTTCTGCAGCGCCTTTACCCGAGGGTTGTGAACCGTTTCTTTTTATCTGCATTTTATTACTCCTTTAATATAATTTATATACTGTATCTAATCAAATTTTGCCTGATTGGCCACACATTATGATGTATAATCACCTTCCTGAAAGTTTTGCGTTCCTTTCCGGATACCTGGCTCCCTGGATTGCGACCTTCGAGACTGCCGCTTCAATTTCTCTGAGATCATCGTATGTAAGTTCTATTGCGGCAGATCCGATGTTCTCTTCCAGCCGCTCCAGCTTCCTGGTTCCCGGGATTGGGACAATCCATGGCTTCTGGGCGAGAAGCCACGCAAGCGATATCTGGGCAGGCGTCGCATTCTTCTGCTTTGCGAACTTACTGATCACATCAACAAGTGCGAGATTTGCTTTGCGAGCCTCAGGAGTAAAGCGGGGAACAGTACTGCGGAAATCATTTTTGTCGAACTCAGTATTTCCATTTATTTTGCCGGTAAGAAAACCTCTACCAAGAGGGCTGAACGGTACGAAACCGATGCCAAGTTCCTGAAGTGAAGGCAATACTGACGTTTCAGGCTCTCTCCACCACAGGGAATATTCACTCTGGACTGCCGTGACAGGCTGAACGGCGTGCGCACGTCTAATGGTCTCTGCGCTGGCTTCAGAAAGGCCGAAATGCCTGACCTTGCCTTCCCCGATCAAATCCTGCACCGTTCCCGCCACTTCTTCAATCGGAAAATCCGGGTCGACACGGTGCTGATATAACAGATCGATGGAATCGACCCTGAGCCGCTTTAGCGAGGCTTCGGCGACCTCCCTGATATGCTCAGGCCGGCTGTCCAGGCCGATCCAGTCCTGTCTTCCGCCGGGATCAAGCTTGAACCCGAACTTCGTGGCTATCACAACCTGGCCTCGGAATGGTTCGAGGGCTTCACCCACAAGTTCCTCGTTCACGAACGGGCCGTAGACCTCTGCTGTGTCGAAGAATGTTATGCCGCATTCAACGGCTTTCCTGATCAGGGAAATCATCTCCCGTTTGTCTGAGGCTGGACCGTATGCAAAACTCATACCCATACAGCCCAGTCCGAGGGCCGATACCTCCAGGCCGCTTTTTCCTAATTTTCGCTTTTGCATAGATATCCTCCATTAACTTATTAAATTAAATCCTCTGATTTTATTAATTCTTTCTCTTTTACCATTATCGTTTCTTCATAAGTTTTTATTTTGTAATCCAACCTTTCAATCGTCTTGCTCAATAACTTCATTTTTTCAGTTAAGATATTGCGCTGTTTGATCAAAATAGCTTTCCGGGCATTTATAGTTTTATCACCCTGCTGGAATAGTGCTACATACTCTATCAGCACTTCAACTGGTAAACCGGCGTTTCTCATACATTTGATGAAATCGACCCACCGGCAGTCCATATCATTATATTCCCGGATTCCTCTCTTGCGATTAACGTAAGGTATCAATCCGATGCGTTCATAATAGCGCAGTGTATCCTGCGAAAGATCAAATTTTTTGCTGACTTCCGCAATCTTCATATAATTTTACCTCTCTTAAGCATCTTTATTGTATATCTGTCCATACTGCTTTCCTCCTTTTACTCCATCATTCCGATTTCATTCAGCCACGCGCTTACCTCGTTTAGCGAGTTATTTACGCTGCTGCCCCGGACTGCCAGACCATTCAGAACCTTTGACCGCGGGCAAAGTCTGGCAATATCCGTAACGCTTCGTCCCAGGCGGCTTCCCTCATGAGTGCAGAACGGTGCAATTGTTTTTCCGGAAAAATCGTATTCCGACAGAAAGGTAAAAACGGGCATAGGGGTAGTACCCCACCAGACGGGATAGCCGATGAAAATCACATCGTAAGATCCGATATTGCCGGGACTGCCTTTTAACGGGGGCTTGTAATCTGAATCCAGTTCCTGCCTTGCTTTTTTTACGACAGCATTATAATCGTTGGGATAAGGTTCAACGGACTTTAACTCGAAAATATCGCCCCCGGCGATTCTCTGAATCTGACCGGCAATTTTACGGGTGTTGCCGGAATGTGAAAAATAAACTGTTATTATTTTGCTCATTTATATAATCCTCCATGAATATTGCATGTATTATAATACCTGGAGTTAACTCTAAGTCAAGGGTTTTTTTAAAATTTTTTTTATACATCTTAAAATTGGAATTCGCAGCGGGGCCAGCTACCTTGCCAGCATAAAAAAGTTGGAAACTGAGTAAAAATATTGTATACTTAGGTCGAATATCATCCAAAGGCTCGAGGTGCGAACCGTTTAAACCGTCGAGCCGTTTTGAAAACAGGAGTATCAGTGAAAACAGCAATTTATTATTTCACAGGCACAGGGAATTCGCTTTTTATCGCGAAGAAATTATCAAAAGAAATAGATAATTCGGAATTGATCGCCATAAGCAGCATTATTCAAAATCCCGCTGTCAAAGCGGATAAAGGAAGGGTCGGATTTATTTTCCCGGTATATTACTGCGGCTTACCGAAAATTGTTGAAGATTTTATCAGTAAAATTGACCTTGAACTGGCGGAAACTGTTTTTTATATAAATACCTCTGGGGATGATGGCGGCGTTGACTGTTCCACCGGCAAGATAAACAAAATTCTGGCAAAAAAAGGCTTTCAATTAAATGGCGGTTATAATATTTCCATGCCCGGCAATTACATAAAAATGTATGACCTTGATCCGGAAGAAGAGCAGCTGAAAAAAATAAAAGAATCGGAGTATAAAGCAAAAAATATAGCTGATAAGATTTTATCCGGCATCACAGAGGTTAAATATGATAAATTCGGATTTATCGCAAAAGTCATTAATAATCTCTGGCAGAAACGCGTTAATAGGAGTGATAATATTTTTTTCTGTACTGAGTCATGTGATTCATGCGGAATATGCGCGGAAGTATGTCCTGTTGATAATATTAAAATAGTGAATAAAAAGCCTGAGTGGCAGCATAAATGTCAGGAGTGTCTTGCATGCATTAATTATTGTCCGAAAATCGCCATTCAGACGAAAAATAGCATTAACCGAGGCCGATATCATCATCCTGATGTATCTGCAAATGATCTGGTCAGCGCCGGCAAAACGTATGTTTCTAATTTATAAGGAGATTTAGAAATGAATATTACACTTCGCATTTTAGTCAGAAAAGTAGAAATATATCTGGAAAAGAGGTTCGGGCAGGACTATATAAATTATAAAAATAAGGTCCCCTGTGTATTTCCTTATGGATTTTTATTGAAAAAATAATAAATCAAAGAATTTCAAGCCTTTTTAAGATCGATCATTACGTTAAAACCTGTATTTTAATAACCGAATTACATCCCGAAATGACGGATTCAAGGAACTGATAAAATAAATAAAGCGAAAATATATTGGAAGATTTTTCATAAAAGGAGACTTGAAAAGGGAAAAGCCTTCAAGTCTTTCAAGTTTTGAATTCAATCTGTCGGCTTCAATTGTATTATTAACATGCCATTTATGAAGCAAACTTGGTGCATGGTCTGATTTTGATTGTCCTTTTTTTATGGCATAAGGACTGACAACATCAAAAGCTATTTGACTATTTCTAAACCGGTCTGTAATTCTTGAAAGCAAAGTTTTAACTTCAACCTCCGTAAGATACTCAAAAACTCCCTCTGCGATTATCATCGCAGGTCTATCCTCAGGTATGTTCAGAATCCAGTCAGGATCGGTTAACGTAGACCCGATCATGCGATAATTATTTGTATCGGAATAAAAATTTTTTCGCAGCTTTACTACATCCGGGAAATCAATGTCGAACCAGTTGATCTTTTCATCCGGATTTATTCTTGTAAAGCGGGTATCCAGGCCGCAGCCGAGATTTAATATTAAAGCATTATGATTTGCTTTTATAAAATCTTTTATCCATTCATCATATTGTTTTGCCCTGATGACAAGCAAATTTTCAGTTCCGAAACTTTTAAATTCTTTAAAATCATAATCGATCATTTTAACAATTTCATCTGCTTTGTTATCGTGTAAAATTGAATTTTTTGAATGGCTGTCGAGTGCTTTGGCATTTAAGGTAACAAGAAGGGTCTTTTGTATTTCTGTAAGCTGGATTTTATGTGTTTGAGCTGGTTCTAATTCCATCGTATGTCCCCTTTATTCTATTCATATTAGACGGCATAAATTAAAGATTATTTCAATAATGTGCAATTTTAATTTATGTGTTTTATTAAAATGCAAAATATTATAGAAACTTTAATTGATATCAGGCACTGCCATCATATATATAATAAAGAATTGACAATTTATGCTCAAAATATTATGTTTCTATATGAATTCTATATGAAGGAGAGAATTATGAAAGTTAGAGAGGGAGATATTCTTGTTTGCACCTGTGATGATTGTAAGGTTGAACTGACTGTGACAAAGTCATGTGATGATAAGACATGCAAGGATTGCGACATTGATGTAAAGTGCTGCGGTAAGCCGATGAAATTGAAAAGGAAATAAATAGGCTGGTTTTACCTGCCACAAAGCTTATTATTTCTCGCTTACCATATCCTCTTCTCCAGCAGCATTTATTACGCCCATTATATCATACAAATTCTTATTGAAACGCATACCGAAATGTGATATACTTTAGCGTAGATTATAACACTTCTAACAGCATATCCTATCCTATATTAAAAGGAGGGGGTTATGAAAAAGTTTTTATTATTTATAATGCTTGCTCTGCCTTCTATTACTTTCCCGGAAACTTTATTTGAAGCCGCTGTAAACGGCGATGTATCGTTCATAAAAAGTTACAAGGGAAATTTTAACGCAGTGGATAATAACGGCTGGACAGCCCTTATGTGTGCCGTAAACAAGGGCCAAACGGATGCATTAAAAGCTTTGATAGATGCCGGCGCCAATGTAAATACGGGAGACAAAAACGGATGGACTGCCCTCATGGAAGCCGTCAGCAAAGGAGAAACAGATGCTGTCAAGGCACTGATCGAAGCCGGCGCCAATGCTAATGCAGCGAACAAAGAAGGAGTGACGCCTTTAAAACTTGCTAAAGATAACAGCATAAAGGACCTTTTGAATTTGCAATCAAAAGACAAGGCACAATTGAAAGATACTCTTTCAGGGAATTCACCGAACCTCAGAGTTGATGTCGATGAAAGGGTGCCGGAAGGCTATTTGGTGCAGAGCAATGCTATTGCGGTAGTTATAGGTAACCGTGATTACCAGAACGGTATTGCAAAGGTAGACTATGCATTTCAGGACGAGAGGACCATGAAACGATATTTTGAATCGGCTTTCAAGATCCCGGCAGATCAGATCCTGACTTTAGAAAACGTTACTCTTTCGGGATTTTTCGGCCTTTTCGGTACGGAGAAAGAACCGACAAAATCCAGGCTTTACAGGAATGTCCAGAATTATAATCCCGATACACTCTACATTTACTACAGCGGGCATGGGATACCCGGTCTGAGGGAT
>CAYPRX010000081.1:0-28164 GCA_964413265.1 uncultured Brevinematales bacterium | reverse complement strand
TTGCAACAGGAGAAGCAAGATGAATTCTTCATCCATCAGGAAAGATTTTCTTGATTTTTTCAAAAGCAAAGGCCATTTTATCGTACACAGCGCCTCACTTATTCCTGATAACGATCCGACCCTCCTTTTCACCAATGCAGGTATGAACCAGTTCAAGGATATATTTCTTGGTACAGGCAAGAGGGATTACACCAGGGCTGCCGACACGCAGAAATGCATGAGGGTTTCAGGGAAACATAATGATCTTGAGGATGTCGGCAGGGACTGCTATCATCATACTTTTTTTGAGATGCTGGGAAACTGGTCTTTCGGAGATTATTATAAAAAAGAGGCGATTTCCTGGGCATGGGAGCTTTTAACCAAGATCTGGAGACTACCGAAGGACAATCTTTATGCAACGGTCCACAACTCCGATGAGGAAGCCTTTGCCCTCTGGGGGAACGAGACCGATATATCGAAAAGCCATATTATGAAATTCGGCGATAAGGACAATTTCTGGGAAATGGGAATGACAGGACCCTGCGGCCCATGCTCGGAAATACATATCGACCGGGGTGAATCTGCATGTGATAAAAAAGATGTAGAAGGTCATAAATGTTCAGTAAATACAGGCTGTGCCCGTTTTATTGAGCTATGGAATCTTGTTTTCATACAGTATAACCGTGGTGAGGACGGAAAACTTTATCCACTCCCCAATAAGCATGTAGATACCGGTATGGGATTTGAGAGGATTGTTTCTGTAATACAGAACAAGCTTTCAAATTATGACACTGATCTTTTCATTCCTATTATAAATAAGATTGAGGAATTATCCGGGCAAGGATACGGGATCGATACCGGTATGCCTGTCAGAGTGATTGCAGATCATATCAGGGCCCTTACATTTGCCATGGCTGATGGCGTCATGCCCTCAAACGAGGGGAGAGGATATGTCATAAGGAAGATACTGAGAAGGGCAATCCGCTATGGAAGAAAACTGGAATTTTCCGAACCTTTTTTGAACAGTATAGTAGACAGCGTCGTTTCCGTTATGGGGAGAGCTTTTCCTGAGATCATGGAAAGGGCGGAGATGGTAAAATCCCTCATATATTCAGAAGAGGAGTCCTTTTTTAAAACAGTAAACAGGGGTCTTGACAGGCTGAATGATATTGTAGATGCTTCTAAAAAAAGCAAAAACAAAGAGATTGCCGGAGAGGACCTATTTATGCTATACGATTCACTCGGCCTTCCTGTCGATTTTATTCAGCAGGTAGCTGAGGATGAGAAACTTTCCCTGGATATGAAAGGCTTTGAAAACTTAATGGAAAAGCAGAAGGAAAGGGCCAGGGCAAGCTGGAAGGGGGAGGCTTTTGATTTCAGTATAATCTCGGGGATTGCAGAAAAGACGGAATATACTGGCGAGGAATCGTATGAAGGGAGGGGGAAAATTGCGATCATAGTGAAGGACGGCAAGATTGTAAAAGATTCTTCTGCCGGGGACGATATAGTCTTTGTGACAGACAGGAGTCCTTTTTATCCAGAGAAAGGGGGCCAGGTCGGCGATACTGGCGAAGCGTTGTCCGGGGAAACGGTGATTGAGATCAGGAATACAAGGCTTTTCGAAAATACTGTGCTTCACTATGCCCATATTAATAAGGGGAGATTGAAAAATGGGGACGAGGTACGGCTTCTCGTCAACAGCGGGAAAAAGCTATCTACTGCCAGGAACCATACTGCAACTCATATCATTCACAAGGCCCTCAGGAATGTAATAGGAGAGCATGCAGCTCAGGCAGGTTCTCTGGTAGGACCGGATAGGCTCCGTTTTGACTTCACTCATTCCAGGGCACTTACAAAGAAAGAAATTGAAAAAATCGAGAACGAGGCTAATAAAGTCGTCCTGCAGAACCTTCCAGTGAATCTTTCGAAAATGAGCAGGGAGGAAGCTGTAAAAAGCGGGGCCGTTGCAATATTCGAGGAGAAATACGGTGATATTGTAAGGGTCGTCGAGGTACAGGGATATTCGAAAGAACTTTGCGGCGGTACTCATGTCAAAAGAAGCGGGGATATAGGTCTGATAAAGATCATTTCTGAAATATCGATCTCGGCCGGCACGCGCAGGCTGGAAGCAGTAACCGGCCTTAATTCGCTTGAATCATACCGCTCTTATTTCTATGGAATCAGGGAAATATCGGCTTTTCTTAACACAGACGAGCAGAAGATTTTCGAGAGAGTCACTTCTCTTAATGAGACCATCCGGGAAAGGGAAAAGGAGATAGAGCTATTAAAGCTTCAAATTGCGAAAAATAAAGCCGGAGAATTTTTCAATTCTGTGGACACTATAGTAATTAATGGAGTGAGAATTATCATCCAGAGGACGGATATGGACCAGGAAATGAGAATGGCTGTTTCCGATGCATTAAAATCGATAGGCCCGGCAGTTATGGTCCTTGCTTCCGAATCGAATGAAAAAGTGGCATTTACTGTTAGTAATTCTCAGCCTGATGCAGTGCAGATAAAAGCCGGAGACCTGGCGAAGGAGATCGCTAAAATCGTCGGCGGCAGCGGGGGCGGAAGGCCGGATTTCGCCCAGGCCGGGGGGAAAGATCATTCAAGGATTGAAGATGCTCTGAATTATGCCAGGGGAATGATAAAAAATGCCATACAAAATAAGAGAAAATAAAGACTGTCCTTAATTCTTTACAGCCTTAAAAATTCTTTTCAGGATGATCAGACAGTTTTCAATGGCTGACAGACCGAGATAAAAAACACATAAGTAAGTTACAGCAGTTCCTGCAGTCGCGGAACATTGCGTAAAAAACACTCTGAACCCACAGAAGGCTGAAAGGGACAGCATGCAAAGAAATCCTGAGGCTAATCCGAGTCTTGTATACACTATAGATCTGTTCAGAATGCAGTTAATAGAATAAACTGCAAAAGACAGAATTACCATTATCGGAATAACGGCTGGCAGTGCCTTTTCAAGAAAGAAAGTTACAGAAAGAGAAATAACGACAAAAAAATCTGCGATGCTGTCGAATATAGCTCCTCCCGTGCTTACCGAGTTTAGAGACCTTGCGAAAAATCCATCGGCTATATCCGAGACAAACATAACTATGACCAGCGTAAACGATAATTTGTAATTTTTATTTGCTTCACTAAGGAGGAAAAACGGGACAAGTAAAACCCTCAGTCCCGTCAGGCAATTTACAAAAATCAGCCGGATCATCAAAATCGGGCTTTTTTATTTTATTGCATTCTCAATATCCTGCTCAAGCTTATTGAGCTTGGCATCAACACGGTCCTGTTTTTCCGTTCTTCCGATTTTTTCCATTCCGATGACCGAAGCACCCTTTTTTTCAATCTCTGAGGCGGTAGTTTTTAATTCCCCCCTGTCACTGTCTCCGCCGGAGGTTAACAATAAGAAGGTTTTAATACTTTTCAGATCGTTATTCATAATGAAATTTTCGACCGGAGGACGTATTCTGTTTAAATATATTGGGGATGAAATACCTACAGCGGCTGCTCCGTTAAGATCTATCTTGAGATCCTTATTGGCGCTGTAAAGTACAGTCTTAAATCCATCTTTACCGATCATCTCTGCGAATTTAGTGATAGTATCAGTGGTAAAGGGTGTAACGCCGGAATGGTAAATTATAAATATTGTTTTTTCCCTGGGTCCATTGCCTATTGTGATTGCAGGAATATTCTTTTCCCTGTCGCCGATATCGCCGAGCCATTCCATTACAACTGTCGGAATGATATCGATTAAAAAGAGGTAAAATATAACAAGCAGAATTTTTCCTGCTGTCTCTGTTTTCCCGGACTTATTGTGGAGGATGATTACCAGCCAGTAAATAACTGCTGCAATTAGCGGGATTAAGCACATTACGGGCATCACCCTGCCGACACTGGTCAGGAACACAGAAACTGAACACAGGATCAGAAAGGCTGTAACTAAAATCTGAATAAACATAAAATCTCCTTATTTTTTATTATTAAAATCGAATATATGACCAAATACCTTTTTGCCCGCCCTTAGAAAATATTTAAGGTCTCCGATATCCCTTACGCTTATCAGTTTCCTGAGCAGGAATTCAGGGTTGAAAGATGCACTGTAAAGGCCCTGGACTAATTTCATAAGAGTGTCGCCTGCTATCGGTGATTTCATGACGGGTTCGCGCATATCAAATCTTTCCCAGTCGTCAGTCGTCAGCCATCCATTTTGCAGGCATTCATCGAACAGTGGTGTGCCGGGATAAGGTATGACCAGGGTAGCCTGCATGGTATAGGCATAATTTTTGATAAGAAGGTTCCGGCCTAAATCAAGGGTATTGAGCGCTTCTTCCTCAGTTTCCCATGGATAGCCGAACATTATTGTTATATGAGGGAAAAGCCCGTTACGTCGTAGCATCATGACATTAGAGATCATTTCTTCAATATTTTCACCCTTATTTATCCTGTCGAGTGTTTTCTGGTTAGCCGACTCGATTCCAACGAGGATCAGGCGGAAACCGGCCCTTTTCATAAGTCTGACGTCATCCTGCGTTATGGAAGAGCCCAGGCGCATGTTGCAGTCTATATTTATCTTTTTGTTGTATCCGCGTTTTATCATACCTTCGCAGAAATCTCTCAGCCAGTCGCCGATCGGAAAAGTCCCGGTATCGTCCATAATTTCCCTTACTGAAAATTTATCTATAAGCACGCCTATTTCGTCAAGCAGGCTGGAAGGCTTTCTTTTGTTGAAATAAGGAAACAGGGTAGTCCATGAACAAAAAGAGCACTGGTGGTACCAGCAGTCCCTTCCAGCCATTGTATAGGCACCGGGGGTTTTTTTATAATTTCCGTTATTGTAAGCGTAAAGTTCCCACCTTGTAAGTTCTCTGTCAATCATCGGGAGCGAATCCAGGTCATATTTTCTTTCGAATTTGCCGCTGTCGAGCACTTTACCCTCGCTGTTTTTCCAGTATATTCCAGGCTCTAGGGGAGTGTTCTTTGTTAAAAAATCAGCCAGCGAAAGCAGGAGAAAATCATAGTCGCCGCCTGTGATTATATAGTCGGTTTTGGAATTTTCAAATGATTCAATGGGCTTGGCTGTCACATGGTCGCCCATTAGTGCGATCTTCAGTTCCGGGAATATAGTTTTCAAATCGTTTATGATTTTCCAGTGTTTTTTAACTACCGGTGTCTTAGTCTCGAAAACTATTAAATCAGGTTTATCCTTCCTGATTCCCTTTTTCCATTCCTCAAAACCGGTCCCCTGTGCTATGGCGTCGTTCCATATCACCTCGTATCCCCTGCTTTTGAGCAGTGTCGCCGCGGAAGCGGGAACTACGGGGTATATGAACGTCGGTTCATTGAACCACTGGAATTGCCTGTTCTGAGATAGAAGCGGTATTCCCTTGTCAGTATCAAAGGGGGGATATGATATCGATATTTTCATTCTTTTACCTCTTGAGCTTGGAAGTAAAAACTAAACCCCTTATGAAATTAAATCCGTAAACCATATGAGTCATAAAAACACCGGCAACAGTCCAGAATGTCTCGAGAATATCGGGTTTCAATGCGAAAATTATATCGAGAAGGAAATATAACCCCATAACAGGCCAGTAAAATAAAGCCGCTGTCAGCGAGAAGAGGGATATAAGAAAACCGGCAACTGTGAATAATAAAAAGCAAGACGGAACGAAATATGAGATCCTGAGAGATGTTTCAGGGTATTTTCTGGCAAAATAACCCCTGTGAAGGGCGTAATTTGCAACCTGCCTGAAATGGTTGGGAAAGAGGTCCCTCCGGTGATGGTAGACAAGCACCTCCGGAGAGTACAGGATCTTATAACCCAGTCTCTTTATCTCCAGGCATAACTTTGTATCTTCCCCGGGATAAAATGTTGAATCAAAACCGCCTATTTTATTGAAAACATTCTTTCTTACTAAGAGATTTACTGATGGAAGATCGTATTCTTCATGAACTTTACCTACCGGCATATACCTTTTCCTGTTACTGAAACTGCCGAGATATGATTCAAAAATGTCTCCGGACAGTCTTCTCCAGAATGGTTCGTCGGGAGGTGTAATTGCCGGTCCTCCGACCGCTGCCACCTCTTTATTTTTGAAAAAAACAGCCGCTTTAGTAAGCCAGTCTTTTCTGGGGTAAGCATCGTCGTCTATGAAAGCGAGTATTTCTCCAAGGGCGTGCTTTGCTCCCAGGTCTCGCTTCTCTGCCGGACCGACTTTACCGCTTGCGATGATCCTTATAGGAAGAATACCGGACAGTCTTTCATTTTCATCGCGGTCCGGTAGTAATATAATCTCAAAATTTTTAGTGGTGAGATTTTCATAATGGGTTACGCTTTCTCTTATATAATCGTTAAAACGCGGAAGCGGGATAATGACAGAGACTTTAATTTTTTTTCTTTGCCCTGGCAAGAGGTACTCTCCGTTTTAATCAAGACAGGTCCGGTTATTCTAACATGAATTACGGGATAAAACAATCAATAACAGGATTCAGTAAATTGTAATCTTGTGCAAAAAAAACGCCCCTTTGCAGGGGCGTTCATTTGGTTAACAGTTTTTCAAGCGGCTTTTATTTCTATTTTTCTTGGTTTTATGAAATCGGATTTTTCAAGTTCGATTGTTAGAATTCCGTTATCGTATTTAGCCTCAATCCTGTCCTTATTGACCTTTCCGCCTATCGTAAAATCTCTTTTGTAATCCAGTACTCTGAATTCAGTTGATATAGGCTCCCATTCTTTATTTACTTCGCCGACTTTTCCGTAGATTGAAAGATCGTCTCCTTCACAGCTTATCTCAATTCCTTCCCTTGTAGTTCCGGGCATATCCAGCGCCAGTATGAATTTTTCCTTTGTTTCGAAAATATCCGCTGCAGGAATCTGATATCTGTTCTCAGTCATTTATTTCCTCCTTTCTTAAGCTACTTTAACGCTGATTTTTTTAGTGACAGATTCTGGATTTTTAGGGATTGTAAGCATCAGGACTCCCTTTTTGTACTCCGCTTCAATATTTTCCTGATTGATGTTATCCGGAAGTATGATAGTCCTGCTGAATGAACCGCTGGACCTCTCGATTCTCCGGAACCCTTTTCCCTTTTCTTCATGCTCTTCTTCCTTTGATCCCTTAATGGTAAGATAGTTTCCCTCAAGTTCTACGTTGAGATTTTTTTCATCTATCCCCGGCAGATCAGCTTTCACGATTAGGTTGTTGTCCTTTTCGTATACATCTACCTTGGGATTCCAGTCATTACCCATAAAACCTCCTGGAAGAAACTCATCATCGAAGAAATGCCTGAATAATTCTGAAAATGGGTCACCTGCCCTTACAGCTCTGAGAGCTGTTCTGTCATTGATTCTTGGAATTATCCTCATAGAATCCTCCTTTTTATTTTGCTTATAATATTTAAATGCATATTTAATGCCAGATTTTAGAGAATTGATAATGCATTGTTTTATAAAGAATTATTCGTTTATTCAGAGAAATAGAGGGATCAGTTGATCTGACTTTTATGTATCAATATGATACAATAATTATTTATGTATCGTATTGACTCGGTCTATTTTGGGACATACTTTTTCAGTATATACGTGAATCCGACAAGAATACGTAAAAAATATAAGCCGAAAGTAAGAAGGGGATGGGATAAAAGTTTTAACCATTTCCCTTTTTCTAAGAATACTGTCAGGTACCTGTATAAAAAGCCGAATTGTTTTTTTATATCCGGGTCGTTTTTCCCCCATTTTTTAATATAGGATTCAAAACTATTCGAATAATATATTTTTTTTGACAGATACCCTCCAAGACTGAATTCGGATTCGTTATGAAAGATAACATTTCCGGAATCTGCTGGTAAAACTCCCCTTTCCATAATAAATCCTGATAATTCCCAATTTTCAGGGGGCATTTGGTTTTTCCGGTTTTCAATAAGGCCGATTTTACCGATTTTTTTGATTTTTTTATCAAGGTCCCAGTCTTCAGGTCCGCTCATGCCTTCATCAAAACCGCCGGCCGACACAAGGGCACTTTTCAGGAAAAATCTGGCACCATCGATGCAGGTTCCGTTATAAAACTCGCGTTCAAATCTTCTAACCCTGCTGAAATATGATTTTCCGAGAACGATTTCAGGAATATGGATTGCGATACACCTTTCATTGTTCATCTCTTCAAGGCAAGACTCAACCAGGCGGGGGGATATCAGCATGTCAGCGTCAATATACATTACATATTTTCCGTGGGATTTTTCAATCATTCCGTAATTTCTCTGGGCTGAGCGTTCAGGTCCCTTATCGAAAACATTTGCAGTAAATTTCAGGGCGGTTTCCTTTGTATTATCTGAAGAACCGTTATCTACGACAATAATTTCGATATTTTTATAAGTCTGAACCGTGATGCTTCTTAAACATGATTCAATGTTTTTCGCCTCGTTCTTTGTAGTGACTATCACCGATACTATATCATTCATAGCTGTTATTATAATCCAGGGCCGGCCGGGAGTCTATTTTTTACCTTAAATTGACTTTTAAGCATAAGCCGGATAAGATTTTCTTTTAAAAAAAGGAGATTCTGGATGGGATGGGATATTAAAAAATATGTTTTCGCTATTTTTATTATTTTATCGGCCATATTTTTTTACAGATCTTTCACGGGAGATTCGATCCAGGGCAACAGGCTGGTCAGTGACAGTCCGCTGGGCATCACGGAGCATTATTCGCGGATGATCGGCAACACTACAGGAAACTGGGTTGATTATGAACTTATGGGCAATTCGGTGGGTAATATACAGATAAGTATGTATACTCTGTATTCATACATCCTTCCAGTCGGTATGGTACTTGGAGCTTCTTATTTTACAGCACTGCTGTTTTCACTGATATTCGGCTATCTATTTTTAAGAAAGCTCAAACTTGACCCTTTTCCTTCCATTTTCGGATCGATTGCATATGCATTTTCACCTACGATTATCTCATATATTTATGCAGGACATGTCCAGGTAGTATGCTCGCTCTCATATGCTCCGGCCATATTTTATTTCCTTGCCTGTGCTTTCGATCCTGAAGAAAATGATTTATTAAAAGAATTATTGATGCTTTTTTTAAGCGGTATTTTTATGGGGCTGATGTTTTCCGATGAGGTTCAGCGTTCTTTATACTTCATAATCCTGGGGGCCTTTTTTGTACTATATCGTATTTTTGTCCGGAACAGGATTGGTTTAAAAGATATGAAAAAAGCTGACTTCAGGGGATTTATTAAAGATTTTTTAAAGAGTATTATTATTCCTTTGATATTTCTCTCAGCAGCTTACAGCGGCTCTTCATTTTTACTTCAGGCGTTAAATACAAGAATGGCAATTCAGAATACGGCCTTGGAAATATCAAGAAGCAGTGCAGAAAGTTGGGATTTCGCTTCCAGTTATTCGATGCACCCTTTTGAAATGATTGACAGTCTTGCCTTCGGTTTTCATGGCAATAGTTCGCTTGAACCGGATCAGCAGTACTGGGGGAGCAAGGAATTTTCATCATCGAATGACAGCCTGGGCTTTTTCGTGATAATTTTCGCACTGATTGGAAGCATAGCATATTATAAAAAGAGTTCACTTATGCGATTTTTCCTTTTTGGAGGGATAATCTCGCTTTTGCTTTCATTTGGAAAATACTGGCCCGGAGTTCCGTTTTTCTGGATATTCTATCACCTGCCTTTTATGTCAAATTTCAGAGCACCGGTTAAATTCCTGAGTGTTACAGCATTCTGTTTTGCTGTTCTTTCAGCATACGGGATTAAATATTTAATGGAAATTTTAACTGAAAAATTTGGTGAATCGGAAAGATTGTTTATAGCGATCGAGAGAGTCCTTGCGGTGGCTCTCTGTGCCGGCATACTGACGACGCTGATCGTTTTTGCTGTTTCAGGCGATATTGCGATTGGTTTTAATATCAGTTCCGGAGGCCAGAACAGCGGTCAGATAATGACCAATAATATGATCTATTCGCTGATCCGTATGGATATTTTTATCGCCCTGACACTTATTCTGATTATTGTTTTTTCCAGGGTCAGGAGATTTTCAAAATGGGCGGGGGGATCTCTAATACCCGCTGCTTTTTTGCTAATGCTCATTATCGATCTATGGTCAATTGATCTCTACTATGTCAACAGATCCTATATTAGAATAAATGAATTTTATGGCCAGGATACCCCTGTTGCTTACCTGCGCGAAGCGGGCAAAAAGGAACGCTTCCGCGTTATTACATCCCTGATGATCCCTGCCAGAAACGGAATTGGTAATCTTCCTGTTATTTCCAGAGCTAACAGGGAATTATACCTGACATTCTGGTTCTCTTACTATGATATAGATCCTTTGGAACTTGTTGCCTCATCAGGGAAAGACCAGGAACTCAATAATTTTTTCAACACCTTTTTTTTAAGATCCTCGCTTAAGGAGATCAGAACTCCGGATGATCTGCTCAATCCGAATCTTTCCCTCTTCCAGCTTTCGGGAGTGAAATACATCGTGACGGATGGTTATTTGTATGATTACGGAGGGGGCAGGATAATCGCCGCATTAGCTGGAAATCTTACGAATAACACCAATTGTTCCATTGTATCGGTCGGCACAGGATATGAAGGAGGGCAGGAAGCCGTATTCGAGCTGAAAAATTATATTCCCCTTCTGGCCCTTTACGAAAATTTCGTTACAGTGAAAAGCAATGGGGAAGCCCTGAAGTATCTCTCCGATCCGAATTACGATTATCTCAGGTCAGTAGTTGTCAATGCACCTGTTGCCGGCCGCAAAGACATGAATGGCCTTTACCTGAGCCAGGCCGTAACTGCTTATAAGGATTGGGATATAAAAGCCAAAATCGATTCACCGGCTCCGTCCGGAGGTGCTCTTCTATTCAATACAAGGTTTGCACCAGGCTGGAAGGCTTTTATTGATGGTAAACCCGTGCCGGTTTACAAGGCTAATTATATCCAGATGGCGGTATTTGTAAACAGTGGGAAGCATACCGCCGAATTCAGATATGGACCCGACAGCACTTCCTTTTTAGTATCATTTATAACGGTTATTACAGGGCTTGCTTGGGCTTTTCTTTACGCACTATACAGACTGATTTTTAAAAGTAAAAGAACTGGACCCGTATAATAAGAGGTTGATTAATTCTCGATGATTGATAAGATCGTTATAAAAGGTGCAAAAGAGCATAATTTAAAGAACCTGTCGCTCGAGATACCCAGAAACAAGATAGTGGTATTTACCGGTGTTTCGGGAAGCGGCAAATCTTCTCTGGTTTTTGATACAATATACGCAGAAGGTGAAAGGCGGTACCTGGAATCGCTTTCAACATACGCCCGGCAGTTTCTCGGGGAAATGAGAAAGCCGGATGTCGAATATATCGGAGGCCTGTCTCCGGCGATCTCCATCCAGCAGCAGAGCGTGCATGCCAACCCAAGGTCCATAGTCGGCACTGTCACCGAAATATATGATTATTTAAGGCTTTTATGGGGCACGATAGGAACGCCTATCTGTCCTGTCTGCGGGAGGATATTGACATCGGTGACCAGTGACGAAATCGTGGATTCCATAATGAAAACCCCGGAAGGGACGAAATTCATGATAATGGCTCCTGTAGTCAAGGGTAAAAAGGGCACTCATGCAGAGGTACTGGAAGAGCTCAGAAAGGAAGGTTTCGCAAGGGTAAGGGTAAACGGCAGAATAGTTGAGCTTGATTCCGAAATTAAACTGGATAAAAATAAAAAACATGATATTGATATAGTTATAACAAGACTCTCGATAAATGAGAAATACCGAACCCAGATAACCGATTCCGTTGAAACAGCTCTCCATTACGGCGATGGTCTTCTGACCTTCTCATTCATAGATTCCGGCGAGGAAAAAGTATATTCAGAGCGTTATTATTGTCCCGATCATGATATAAGTTTCAGTGAAATATCTCCCAGGATGTTTTCATTCAATGCACCTTACGGTGCATGCCCGGAATGCAGCGGATTGGGTGAAAAGCTTGAATTCGATGAAGAACTGCTAGTCGATTTTGATAAAAGCATCGAAGATGGAGCGCTTAAAAGCCACCCGCCGAGTCAGGGTCATTGGTTGAGTTTTCTCAGAGCCCTATCTGCCAAATACGGTTTTTCTCTGGACGTTCCATATAGAGATCTTCCTCACAACATTCGGAATATGATTATGCATGGAGATTCCAATAAGGTTGAAATACATTATGAGAGCGATAGATTCGATTTCAAGACGGTGTCTCAATATGAGGGAGTAATTCCAAACCTCAAAAGGCGCTATTTTGAAACCCAGTCGCTTGAAATGAGGGAATGGCTTGAACAGTACATGGAAGCTGTAAAATGCCCGCTCTGCAATGGGGAAAGACTTAAAAAAGAAAGCCTGTCGGTGATTGTTTCCGGAAAGAATATTATGGAAGTCACAAGGATGAATGTAGCCTCTTCATTTCAATTTATTACCGGACTTTCGGATACACTTGGGCGCAGCGAGCTGATAATAGCAGAGAGGGTACTCAAGGAGATTGAAAAGAGGCTGCAGTTCATAATAGATGTCGGCCTTGATTATATCACCCTTGACAGGAAAGTAAGTACCATTTCGGGCGGAGAATTTCAGAGAATAAGGCTGGCATCGCAGATCGGATCTGGCCTGATGGGAGTACTCTATGTTCTCGATGAACCGACAATAGGACTTCATGCTAAGGATACGGACAGGCTGATTTTGAGCCTTGAAAAGCTTCGTGACGCCGGAAATACAGTCCTGGTCGTGGAGCATGACGAAGAGACCATATCGAGATCGGATTGGGTGGTCGATATAGGCCCCGGAGCAGGAATTTACGGCGGTAATCTTGTTGCAGAAGGAACATATAAGCAAATAAAGATGAATAAAAACTCTCTGACTGGGAAATACCTGTCGGGAAACTTATTTGTTGCTATGCCTGAAGAAAGAAGGAAAGGCAATGGTAAATTCATCAGGATAATCGAGGCGGAGGAACACAACCTTAAAAAAATTAACGTAAATTTCCCACTCGGGAAATTAATCGTAGTGACAGGCGTAAGCGGGTCCGGGAAATCCACTCTTGTCAATGACATTTTATACATGGCGCTTGCAAAATGCATTAATAGAACTAAATGTATCCCTGGAAAACATAAAGAAATCCTGGGAGCGGAAAATATCGATAAAGTGATAGATATCGATCAGAGTCCCATCGGAAGGACCCCCCGCAGCAATCCGGCAACCTATACGGGTGTTTTTACAGAAATAAGGGATATCTTTACAAACCTTCCTGAGGCAAAAGCGAGAGGTTACAAGGCGGGCAGGTTCAGTTTCAATGTCAAGGGCGGCCGGTGCGAGGCATGTCAGGGAGATGGTTTGATACAGGTAGAAATGCATTTTCTGCCTGATGTTTATCTGACCTGCGATGTATGCGGGGGGAAGAGATATAACAGGGAAACCCTTCAGATAAAGTATAAGGGGAAATCTATATCAGATATCCTGGATCAGACAATAGATGAATCCCTTGCCTTTTTCGAGCATATCCCTGCAATAAGGAGAAAATTGGAGGTTTTGAAAAACGTCGGGCTTGGTTATGTACATCTGGGTCAGGCAGCCACGACACTATCCGGAGGAGAGGCCCAGAGAATAAAGCTTGCAAAGGAACTGTCAAAAGCCGGAACCGGAAATACAATCTACATGCTTGATGAACCAACGGTGGGGCTCCATTTTGACGATGTTAAAAAACTTATCAATGTCCTTCAGTCTCTTGTCGACAGGGGAAACTCGGTAATAGTGATCGAACATAATATGGATATTATAAAAGTGGCCGATTGGATCATAGATCTCGGGCCCGAAGGCGGAGACAGGGGAGGAAATATCGTATTCGAAGGAAAACCGGAAGACTTATTGAAAAATAGTAAATCCTATACCGGAATATTCTTGAAAAAATATCTGCAGGAAATCAAATCACAGGTCTCTGCTTCCTCATAGATTTTTTTAAAAAAACAGTGGATTTTTAATGGGAGTTAAAATATAATATTTGATGGAGGTATTTCTTAAAAAATTGAAATCGGAGAGGGGAGTTTTTTTGATGCACAGAAGAATGGTCAGCATCCGTGATTCGTATTATACGCTTTCTTTTTCTCCTTTTATGCTGACACTGTACAAGGAAGATATACTCAGTCTCATAAAAATTGCAGGATCCTCTTCCGGCAAAACCTCTTTTCAGGTAGGGAGCTACACCCTTGAAAACGAAATAAAAAATTCCAAAGACCTGGAAAAGTTGGTAAAAAATGATGATTTCAAGCAAAAAGAATACCATTCTTTTTATATTATCGTTCAGTCAGCTGCAGGGCTTAAGGAGCAGCCTTATTTCATACTTGATATATCCCCTTCAAGTTGTAATATTTATTTATCAGATACAGGCGATACTGAACTTCTAAAAATTTATAATGATATTAAAAAGATTATTGAGCACAGGAATAATTTACGCTTTTTCAGAAAAAGAATTATAAATTTCATTATTGTCATCTGCGATATTTTTTTAGTTCTCAGTATCTTTTTTCTTAAGGATATAATGGAGAAGGCATTAAATAAGCGGTTTCCTGATATTATTCCAATTCTTATGCTGCTTTTGCTCAATATGATATATATCATTCCTCATGGTAACAATAAGATCTACCTTTTCGAAAGAAGAGATGTTAAATTTTTATTTAAAAACAGGGAAAATATCTTTCTTGTCGGAATTCTTGCAATAATTGGTATATTCATTGTCATATCTGTGGTAAATCTATTGAAAATTTGAAAATGTGATCAATCGATCGGGAGGGGTCAAAATGGAACAGCTTGTTAAGGACCTGGTGAAGAATAAAAAATCTAATAATCAAAGCGCTTTTGTAAAGAAGCGTGACGGCAGAATAACAGACTTTGACGGATCAAAAATTGCAGGTGCTGTCAACAAGGCGTTTGAAGCTACAGGTGAGGGCAATTATAACCAGGCATGGGAAATCACGGCTATGGTTATAAGCAAGCTTGAAGACAGAGTTGTCGAGATCGAGCATATTCAGGATATTGTTGAAGACACTCTTATGAATATGGGATTCAGAAAAAGTGCGAAAGCTTATATTCTTTACAGGGCAAAAAGGGGAGAACTCAGAAATATAACAAAAACTCTCAACGAGAGCCTTAACATGATTGAGGATTATGTTCATCTTAAAGACTGGAGAGTCAGTGAAAATTCTAATATGTATTATTCCCTGCAGGGCTTGAATTCTCATGTCTCCTCCACAATAACTGCCAATTACTGGCTTACCAAGATTTATACCCCTGATATCGGGGAAGCTCATAGAAGCGGTGCAGTGCATATTCATGATCTTGGGTCTCTTTCTGCCTACTGTGTAGGATGGGATCTCGAACAGCTTTTGATACAGGGATTCGGCGGTGTTGCCGGAAAGGTCGAGAGTAAACCCGCAAAACACTTCAGATCGGCTCTTGGACAGATCGTTAATTTTTTCTATACTCTTCAGGGTGAAGCAGCAGGAGCGCAGGCATTCGCAAATATCGATACCCTGCTTGCTCCCCTTATAAGATTTGACAGACTGAGCCGGGAAGAGGTAAAACAGGCCATTCAGGAATTTGTATTTAACCTTAACGTGCCGACGAGGACAGGGTTCCAAACACCTTTTACAAATTTAACATTTGACCTAGTATGTCCTTCTTATCTAAGGGATAAGGGTGTGATAATAGGCGGGGAGATCATGGATGAAACTTATTCTGAATTTAAAAAGGAAATGGACTGGATCAATCAGGCTTTTGCTGAGGTAATGCTGGAAGGAGACGCAAAAAACAGACCATTTACCTTCCCTATTCCTACATATAATATAACCAGGACATTTGATTGGGGTAACCCTGCCTATAAAAAAATATGGGAGATGACCGCGAAATATGGTACTCCTTATTTCAGCAATTTTGTAAATTCGGATATGAATGAAGAGGATACAAGGAGTATGTGCTGTCGGCTGAAGCTTGATAACCGGGAAGTCAGAGCTCAGCTTGACAGAATGAGTGGCGTCATGAATGATGAAAGCACCCATGGGAAAAGGGGCGGATTGTTTGCAGCCAATCCTATGACAGGTTCAATCGGAGTAGTTACTATCAATCTTCCAAGGATAGCTTATTCAGCATCTAGGGAAGAAGAATTTTTTGAGGCTTTCAGACAGATTATGGTTGTATCGAAAAATTCCCTGGAAATGAAAAGGAAAATGATAGAAGATCTCACTGACAGGGGCCTTTATCCGTATACACGTATTTATCTTCAGGATATAAAAAACAGGAGTGGAAAATATTGGACCAACCATTTTTCGACAATAGGACTTATAGGTATGAATGAAGCCGTAATGAACTTTCTTAAAAAACCATATCATACTGAAGAAGGCAAAAATTTTGCACTGAAGGTTCTTGATTTCGCAGTGAGTGTCCTCGAGGAATTCAAACGGGAAACCGGCAATCTCTACAATCTGGAAGCGTCACCTGCTGAAGGAGCAAGCTTCAGGCTGGCGAAAACGGATAAAAGGATCTATCCTATGATTATCTCTTCAGGGACTCAGGAGGCTCCATATTATACGAATTCTGTCCATTTGCCGGTTAATGCTACTGATGATATTTTTGAATTACTTGATTACCAGGACCCCCTGCAGGTAAAATTTACAGGAGGAACGGTAATACATATTTTTCTGGGTGAGAAGATAGAAAATCCGGATATCATAGCCAACTTGGTGAAAACGGTAGCAAGCCAGTACCGGCTGCCGTATTTTTCAATTACTCCGACTTTTTCAGTCTGCCCTGTCCATGGTTATCTTTCAGGAGAGAAATGGGTTTGTCCCCTGCCTCATACGGACGAGGATTTAAAAAAATATGGCAGGTATATTTAAAATAATTTTACCGCTTAAGGGAGGGAGATAGATGGAAAATAAGGGAAAAAAGCGGCTGGTAGTGCCTACTGAGGTGTATTCCAGGATTGTCGGTTATTACAGGCCTGTTCAGCATTGGAACATCGGTAAACAGCAGGAATTTTCCGAGAGAAATACTTACGAAAATAAGCTCCTCTTTAAATAGTTGAAAGGGTTATGTTCAGGGGATTCCGGAAAATTTCACTTATAGATTTTCCGGGTCAGATTGCCTCTACCATTTTTACGGCGGGATGTAATTTCAGCTGTCCATGGTGCCATAACAGGGAACTTGTTGTTCCTGAATTTTATGAGAAAATACCCGTAATTCAGGAAGAGGATATTGAGACGTACCTTCTTTCTAAGAAGGGAAAGATTGGAGGAGTATGCATAACAGGCGGTGAACCGACAATATGGGGGGAAAGACTTGCAGATTTTTTCACCTGGTGCTTAAAAAACGGATTTCTTACAAAACTCGATACTAACGGTTATCTTCCTGAAATTTTGAACAATTATCTGGAAAGGGGCCTTCTTTCGTTCATAGCTATGGATATAAAAAATATCTTCAGCAAGTACGGGGGCACTGTGGGTCTTGTTTCGGTCAATATAGAAAATATAAAAGAATCAGTCAGACTGATCAAAAAAAGCGGTGTCCTCCACCAGTTCAGAACAACCCTGGTTACAGGGCTTGTAAATAAAGAAGAAATCGAGGCTCTCTCCCGGGAAATCGGAGAGCAGATTGTATTTCAGGAATACAGGCCTGCTAACCAATCGGTCTAATCTTTGGTGAATTTAACCTGTGATTGTATAAAGTAATGTCTTAAGGCGTTTTTCAGGTCGTTGTCTTCTATTTTTGAGAGAGAATCATCGATTTTTTTCAGGGATTCAGGGTCGATCTTTGCTGAATTTACTGTTTTTGCATTATTCTCAGGCTTTCTGATTTCACCGTTCTGGAAGCGGATCGTACTGAATATTGCCTCTAATGAATTATCCCTGAAGAAGATCATTATTTTATCCTTTATCTCATCTTTATAAAGCGTGAATTCCTGGATCCATAACGGGTCATCCACATTTATGGTGAGCACCCTGTTATTTATACTGATAGGGGTGGAATGGGACGCCATAGCAGTTCCGACAATTTCATGCCAGTTTTTCCTGATAAGAGCTGTAAAATAATTTACTGCGGGTATGTGATCCCTTATAAAGGCGTCTACTCCGTTATTAAGCCATTTATAAACGTACTTTTTTTTCATAATATATTATATGGTTAAAATTATAAAAAGGAAAAACTTTGGCCTAAAGGTCTCAATTTATGCCGAAATGCCTTATAATTAATAATATAGACAGGTCTTTTCAGGGAATAATATGTGGGATATAATCGAAAAAGAAATATTACCTTTTGTTGATAAACCTGCGCGGTATATAGGCGGAGAATTAAATTCGATTGCAAAAGAACATAAGGGGAAAACGTCAGTGGCCCTGGTCTATCCGGATATTTACGAGATCGGTATCTCAAATATCGGGTTAAAAATTCTTTATAATATTCTTAATGCGAAGAAGAATATTGTTTGCGAGAGGTGTTACTCACCATGGCTGGATATGGAGAGGCTTTTGAGAGGCAAGGGTATTCCTCTTTTTTCTCTTGAATCGAAAACCCCTCTTGCAGAGTTTGATATTATCGGATTCAGTTTTCAATATGAACTGCTTTATACGAATTTTCTTAATATCCTGGACCTTTCAGGAATACCTTTCCGTTCAAAAGAAAGAAACTCCGCCCATCCCTTTATTATAGGCGGCGGGCCTGTTGCGGGAAATCTTGAGCCTGTCGCGTATTTTCTTGATGCCATATGCATAGGGGATGGAGAGAGCAGGGTGGTCAAAATGGTTGAAAGCATCGCCAGGGGAAAGAAAATGGGTTATGAGAGATCTGCTATTCTATATGACCTGGCCCGGATTGAGGGGGTTTATGTTCCCTGTTTATATAATGAAAGAGAAAAAAATGGCTATATCATACCTGCCGGAAAAAAGGTTAGAAGATACAGTGAATCTGACCTCGACGGGATTTCTTTTGTGACGTCACAGATACTGCCTCATATCCAGGCGGTTCAGGATAGAGGGGTGCTTGAAGTTGCCAGGGGGTGTGGCAGGGGATGCCGGTTTTGCCAGGCGGGGATCAATTATAGGCCTCCGAGAGAAAGGACTGTAAAGAATCTTATGAATCTTTCAAGGGATATAATTAAAAAAACAGGGTACAGGCAAATTTCCCTCATATCGCTTTCTATCAGTGATTATTCCGACCTGAACACTCTTATAAATGCAATGGACAGACAGATGTCTTTGCACGGAGTCTCTTTTTCGCTTCCGAGCCTCAGGATTGATTCTTTTACGATAGAACTCGCCAGGAAGGTAAAGGAGATCAGAAAGAGCACGCTGACATTCGCAGTTGAAGGAGGGAACCAGCTTTTAAGGAGATCAATAAACAAAGATGTTACCGAGGAAGAGTTGATACATGTGATCAAAATAGCTCAAGAATTAGGGTGGAAAAGCATCAAACTGTATTTTATGATAGGGTTATGTTCACTGGAAAAGGGTGCAGAGATTGCAGAAATTGAGAAATTGGCAATAAGATTGGATTCAGCTGTAAAAGGAATACAGATAACCCTTTCTGTTGCCATATTTATACCAAGGCCTCAAACCCCCTTCCAGTGGAATGCCCAGATGAGGGCAGGGCCTGCACTTGAGGATTTTCACGATCTGAGATGTTTCTTTAAGAAAAAAAGGAATATCAGGGTCCGGTACAATGAACCTTTTATGAGTGAACTGGAAGGCATTCTTTGCAAAGGCGATAGAAGGCTGTCACAGGTAATAGAGAAAGCGTTCAGAAAGGGAGCGAGGTTTGACGGATGGGGTGATAAAATTGATCACGCAATATGGGAATCATCTTTCCTGGAAACGGGGATCGATCCCTCCTTTTATATAATGGAAAAGAAGACTGATTCGGATTTACCCTGGGATTTTATAATCCCGGGTGTGACAAAAGCATATCTACTCAAAGAAAGGGAAAAAGCATCTCAGGGGAAACTTACGGGAGGTTGTTCGGAAAATTGCAGAAATTATTGCGGCAATTGCGATTTTAAAATCAGGAAACCAAGATTCGTAAAAAAAACCGCCGGAGATAAATTTTTTACCGATAAAAAGTTTTTAAACAGAGTGATGCTCGATAGTGTTCCCCGTTTTGTCTGCAGATTATTGTATTCAAAGACCGGCAATATGAGATATATCGGACCTATCGATCTTGAGGAAGTTTTTGAAAGGGCTTTTATCCGGGCTAATATTCCAGTTGTTTATACCAGGGGATTTAATCCTCATATCAAGGTTGAGATGGGCTGGGCCCTGCCAATTGGACTCTCAAGCAATTATGAAATTGCCGAGATCGAGCTCTCCTCATGCCTTCCGGTAAAGAGGCTGATAGAATTAATAAACGGAGAGTTGCCTGATGGACTTAAAATTATTAATATTAAATTAAATGTTTTGCCGTGTCCAAAATTTACAAGGATCTGCCGGGAACATTTAGCAAAGTTTTCTTTTAACCTTGAAGGATCTGAAAATGACTTTTTAAAAAAGGCGGGTGCTATCGGTCAATATTTAAAAGAAGGGATGAAAGATAATAGAATAATTAATATGAAGGAGTACTTTAAAAGCCTGGGTTTTTCTGATAAAAGGGTCTTTATTACCTTTATCCAGAAAGAGGGAGGGGCACGCATAAGGGATTTTATTACTTATTTTACCGGCTACGGTACAAGACAGTCTATGATTCTGGAGCCTCTTGTTGAGAAAAGATTTGTTGTATTTAATAACATTGAAAAGGGTCTTTTTGAGTTAAATTGATTTATCTTCGTTTGAATTCTTAGTTTTGAAAAAATATTTCAAGATTTCATAGGAATTTTACCGATTTACTTGTATATAATATATCAAAAGGATAAATATAAGAAATCCAGGAAAAGACGCATAGCTATAGATCAATGCTAATCAAAAAATGTAACATTTCTAACATTTTATTAAGTGTCCTGGCTGTGAAGTTGAGCTTTTAGTGAGTGTTCTTTGTAAAGAGGATTGATATTTATTCCTGCAGATTAAAAAAGTGGAGTGAAGGCATTGATACCACCGGAAGTCATAGGAAATGTCCTTGACCGGGTTTCTATAGTGGAAGTAATAGGCAGATACACTGAGATCAAAAAGAGCGGGAGAAATTACCTGGCTCTTTGCCCTTTTCACCAGGAAAAAACACCATCATTTTCCATTAGCGAGGAAAAACGACTTTATCACTGCTTCGGATGCGGGGCTTCGGGTAATACTTTGCACTTCCTGATGGAATACCGTAAGCTTAGCTTTATGGAGGCTCTTCAGGAACTTGCGAAAATTGCATCAATTGATCTTTCAGTATATTCAGATGAAAAGGAATATGGAACAGCCGGGGAAAGGGATATACTTCTTAAAATCAATAAGGAATCCATGCAGTATTTCCATAGCCAGCTGCTTGAATCCAGCGATGCAAAAGGCGCGAGAGACTACTTGAAAAAAAGAAAATTAACGGACGGAATGATAAGGGATTTTCGTATTGGTTTTGGGGGGAATGGCTGGAATAATCTTACTGTCTTTTTGAAAGACAGAGGGTTCGGGGATGATCCTATCCTTAAATCCGGCGTCGCATGCCAGGGGAATGAAGGACTTTTTGACAGATTCAAGGGAAGGATTATTTTTCCGATCTTTGACAGGGATGGAAATACTGTAGGATTCGGCGGACGGATACTTTCTGAGGATAAAAGTCAGGCCAAGTACCTGAATAGCCCGGAAAATCAGATCTTTCACAAGGGCGGGCTTCTTTATTCACTGAATTTTGCAAGGGAAGAAATAATTAAAAAGAAAGAGGCGCTGATCGTTGAGGGATACATGGACGTAATAGCTCTGCACCAGAATGGAATAAAAAATGCGGTCGCTCCTCTGGGTACAGCTCTTACAATTAATCAGCTGGATGCCTTGAAAAGGTATGCGGATAGCGTGGTTTTCATTTTTGACGGTGACGAAGCGGGGATTAATGCTGCGAACAGGGCACTCGATATAGCCGTGGAAAGCGAATTGAATCAGAATGTGGTCATTTTACCGGGGAAAAAAGACCCATATGATTATTCAATGGAAAAAGGCGGAGAGGCTTTTCTGAAATATACTGCTGATAAAAGGCTTTTACCTGTTGACTTCAAATTAAAATATTTTGCGAGAAAAATTGACATTCTAAAAAATAAAGTCAAATTCGTCCTTTCCATCTTTCCGTATGTAAAGCGGGTTAAAAGCTCCATAATAAGAGAGGAAAATTTAAAAAAAATCGGCGAATTTATCGGGGAGGATTACTCGGTTATTCTCTCAGAATACCAGCATTATTTAAGAAACGATAAAAGCACGGGATTTATATTGAGGGATACTTCTTTAAGGACACCAGCTCTAAACAGTCTCGAAGCTGAGCTTATCAGCATGCTTTTGATAAAACCGGAAGCAGTGCAGGAGGTAGGTGATATCTTAAAAGATGAGATGTTTTCGGATAGCGAGGCCCGCAGAATATTTTCGGTCATAAGAGATCAGGCCTCCCTCAATACGGGAGGGATCATAGCATCCCTTGAAAAGGGCGAAATTTTCGACAGGGTTTCGGAATACGCACAGGGTGATCTGATAACGATTCCGGTTATTATTGAAAGCGCCTACAGGCTGAAAGCCCATTATCTGAACAGGGAGATCTCGAATTTATCCAGGCTGATAGCAAAATTTCAGGGTGAATCGAATTTCTCAGAAGTTCAGAAATACAATAAAATGCAGGAATCTCTTAAAAAGGAAAGTTTCGCAGTTAATGAAAAAATCGAGAATTGTGCCAGAGAGAAGGAGCTCTCAGATTAGATATTTTAATATTAAAGATAAACCTTTACAGGAGGAAATTTTAAGTTATGTTTGATGATTTACTTGAGAACGAGGATGTGAATCGTCTGATAAAATTCGGAAAAGAGAAAGGGATGCTGACCTACGATGAAATATTGGATCGTCTTCCTGAAACAGTAATCTCTTCACCTGAGGGGATTGATAATGTTCTCCGCCTGCTTGAAGAAAACGAAGTCAATATTGCTGATGCCTTTCTTGAGGAATTTGATGAATTCATTGAAGATTCGTATGATGATATCGATTCGATTATTATAGAAAGTGAGGATGAGCAGTCCGATAACCCATTGAGGATATACCTTAAAAAAATCGGTAAAATTCCTCTTCTGGCGCAGCCTCAGGAAATAGAAATAGCCAAGAAGATTGAGGAAGGACAGCTCAAGATTAACAGTTCGGTTTATAACGCAGGATTTCTTGTTCCTGAAATCAACCGTATCATAGAGGATATACTGAAGGGAAAGGGCAAATTATATAATTTCTTCAACCTTCCAAAAATATACAATATTACATTTAAAGAAAGAAAAGAGAGGATGAAAGTCATAGCCAGGGTCGCTTCTTACCTCAAGGATTTTTATAACGAAATGGAAAAGATCGATAAAGAATGGGAAAATTCAACCGAACCCAGGAAGATGGGATTAAAAGAGGACATCAGAATTATCAGGAAAAAATTTGTCGATGATATCAAAACTATAGATATAAATCAGAAGATCCTTCTCAATGCTGCTGAAAAACTGATCAGTGTGGCAGAGGAGCTTGAAAGGTATATTGAATATTTTAAGAAAGTTGAAGAGGTCAATAATATTTCGATAAGCGATATTTATAAACTGCAGAAGCAGAATCATTCCAATGATTCGTTAAAGAACCTGATAAGGAATATCGAGGAGAAGGAAGAGAGGATGGTAGAAATCGAGAACTCATATAAGGTCTCAGCAAGTGAATTGATCCACTGGTCGCGTGAAATAAAGGAAGGGAAGAATATAGTCGAAGAGAGGAAAAAGGAACTTGTACAGGCAAATTTAAGGCTTGTTGTAAGTATCGGGAAAAGATATATAAACAGGGGGGTTCATCTTTTCGATTTGATCCAGGAGGGAAATATAGGGCTCATCAGGGCTGTTGAAAAATTTGAATACCGGAAGGGTTATAAATTTTCAACTTATGCCACCTGGTGGATAAGACAGGCTATAACCCGTTCGATCTCCGAGCAGTCCAGAACTATCAGGGTGCCAATACATATGATAGAACAGATAAACAAGGTTAAAAAGGCTGAAATGGATCTTACTCAGGACCTTGGAAGGCTTCCTTCAGTCGAAGAAATTTCAACCCGGGTTGGATGGGGAATTTCAAAGGTGAGGAATATAAAGAGCGTGGCAAATGACCCTGTTTCTCTTGAAACCCCGGTAGGCAGGGATGAGGATTCTGCACTGGGCGATTTTATTGAAGATATAAAAGCGGCGAGTCCGCTTAATTCAACTATGAATAATATGCTTAGAGAAAAATTAGGTGAAATAATTGACCAGCTCCCCCTGAGGGAACAGAAAGTTTTGAGAATGAGGTTCGGGCTTGAGGACGGTTATTCACACACTCTCGAAGAAGTGGGCTACCTGTTTCAGGTGACCAGGGAAAGAATACGTCAGATTGAGGCCAAAGCACTCAGGAAATTGAGAAATCCAAAACGTGTAAAAGAGTTGATGGATTTCATTGATTAGTTTAAAATTACCTATCATAAATTTCATTGTTCCATTGATGCCTTCAGGAGAGAGAAATGGAAATAAAGCCCTTAAAGAAGTTGAAGCTTTACGGGTTTAATAATCTGACAAAGACGCTGAGTTTTAATATGTATGATATATGCTATGCGAAAACATCAGAACACAGGCATGCATATATAGAATATATTGATGAAGAGTATAATGCTGAACGCCTGACACATATTCTGAGCGATGTCGTAAAGATCATTGGAGCAAGGATCCTGAATATTGCGAAGCAGGATTTCGATCCCCAGGGTTCAAGTGTGACCATTCTGATTTCGGATAAAACTGAAGTACCAGAGGATTTTGCCACGGCTACTGAAGTTTCAGAGCCTCTGACGAATGCGATAGTAGGGCATCTTGATAAAAGCCACATTACTGTTCATACTTTTCCCGAAAGCCATCCCGACAATGGTATCAGCACTTTTCGGGCTGATATAGACGTTGCGACATGCGGCCTTATATCACCTTTAAAAGCCCTGAACTATCTTATACACAGTTTCAACCCTGATTTAATGATGCTGGATTACCGTGTAAGGGGATTTACGAGGGATGTTGATGGGAAAAAATTTTTCATAGATCACAAAATAAATTCGATTCAGAATTTTATATCAGAAGAAACCCTTGATACTTTCCATGCTGTCGATGTAAACGTATACCAGGAAAACATCTTTCATACAAAATTGATTCTCAAGGAATTCGATCTGGATAATTATTTATTCGGGACCGGCAAAAAGAATCTCCTTCAGGGAGAAAAGAAAAAAATAAAACAGCGGTTGAAAAAAGAAATGTCAGAGATATTTTACGGCAGGAATATCCCTAAGGTCCCTAAATTGAAGATGAACAGCCATGAAGATGATGTCGATGATGAAAATAATTTTTAAATCTTCCCGCCCCCGACAAAGCTGAGGATCTCGAGCTTATCTCCTTCTTTAAGTATAATACTCTTCCATAAATCCCTATTCAGTATATTCTCATTATATTCTATGACAACCTGAGATGGAATAAGTTTTTTATCGAGTGTTATCAAGTCCCAGATGCTCTGACTTTTTGAGGAAACTTTCGAACCGTTTATTGTAATATTTATCATATTAATAGAGCCCTGTCGATGTCTTTAAGAATATCATCGATGCTTTCAAGGCCGACCGAAAGTCTGACGAGGTCTGGAGTTACCCCGCTCTTAGTCTGCTGTTCTTCTGAAAGCTGGGAATGAGTAGTGCTGGCCGGATGAATGGCAAGCGTTTTAGAATCTCCAACATTGGCAAGGTGGGATATCAGCTTAAGATTGTTGATGAAATTTTCTCCTGCATTTTTCCCGCCTTTAACCCCGAATACCACCATACCGCCGAAACCCTTTTTAAGGTATTTTGAGGCGATATTATATGTTGGATCGTCTTTTAAGCCAGGATATCTTACCCAGGACACCCTTGGATGAGTTTTTAAAAATTCGGCGGTAGCCATGGCGTTTTCATTATGCCTGGGCATTCTGACATGGAGGGATTCTGCTCCCTGAAGGAAGATCCATGCATTATCGGGAGAAAGACAGGCTCCCAAATTGCGAAGGGGTACAAAGCGAAATCTAAGGGAAAAAAGGGTATTACTCAGAGAAGGTGGTAGGTCCTTCGTCCATATCAATCCATGATAGTTTTTATCAGGTTCATTATATAAAGTAAATTTTTTGTCTGACCAGTCGAATGTGCCGGCTTCAGTCATGATTCCTCCGATGGCAGTACCGTGCCCTCCTATCCACTTTGTCAGCGAATTTACAACTATATCTGCACCATGTCTGATTGTTTGCAGGAGGTAAGGGGTTGTGAAAGTAGCATCGACAATCAGTGGTATATGATGCTTTTTAGCAACTTCTGAAACTGCTTGTATATCTGTAAAATCGAGACTCGGATTACCGATCGTTTCTATAAATAGCGCTCTTGTTTTTGAAGTAATGAGCCTGTCAAAACTTGACGGGTCGTTATGATCGGCGAATTTGACATTAATACCCAGGTCGGGGAGTATGGCTTCGAACATTGTAAAAGTGCCGCCGTAAAGGTTCTCGGCAGAAACGATCTCATCGCCGGCTTTGGCGAGGTTTATTATTGAATAAAAAACAGCACTTGTTCCCGAAGATACGGCTACTGAGGCTGTTCCGCCCTCAAGTGAAGTAATCCTCTTTTCAAGAACATCATTTGTTGGGTTAGTCATCCGGGAATAGATATTACCGAATTCGCGTGTAGCAAAAAGATTAGCCGCATGTTCGGTGCTTTTAAAGATATATGCGCTCGTTCGGTGTAAAGGTACTGCCCGTGATAATGTTTCGTCTACTGACTGACCAGCATGCAGGGCTTTAGTCTCGAAACCTGAATTATCAGTATCATTTACCGTCATTGTAACCTCCTTATTGGTCCTCAAAAAGCCATGTAGAGAGATGCCTTTCTCCTGTATCGCAGACAAAAGCAAGGGCGATGCCGGTATTGCAGCTGGTCGGCTCAATGATGATGGTGTTTTGCTTGATAAGCCCTTCTTTTTCGGCACTTTTGATCATTGCAAGCCCTATACGGTCTTTTATACTTGAAAGGGGATTAAAAAATTCAATTTTTAATAATATCTCGGCAGGAAACTCTTTCCCGATTGATGAAAGTCTTACAGGGGGAGTGTTGCCAATAAGATCGGTAATGGAATCTGCAATTTTCATAGTACCTCCGGTAGAAATACTTAACTTACATGATAATACCACTTGAAGATATTTTAAATTTTTTTAATTTAGTGTTGAATATAATTAAGACTAAAAAGGGATAACAATTTATTGATTTCAATAATTTTATGTCATATCAGAAATTATGCTGACTTCTCTTTTTACATCCCTATTGCCTCATTTATAAATCTTCTCGAAATGAGTTTCGGTTGCCTCATCAAGAATCTTCGTGAAATGATTCTTATTTTTTTGTATTAATACCAGCTTTCTCTGGCAAGCTGTAATTTTACTTTTTAATTCATAAAGATCCAAATTATCATGAATCTCTTTCATTTTGATCTTGATTTTATTGGTGATTTTTTTATGATTCATTATTCTCTGATAGGGAGGTTTTGCTCTATCATATCTCTTATAGACTTTAGCTCCATCTCTTCTTTTTTCCATCAGTTTCATGGCAGGCTGAAAATGGTTAGTATATAACCTTAAATAACTATAAAGTTCATTAAGGATATGAAGTTCTTCATCAGTATCATATCTGTTATAACCGACAGCATTTCTGAAGATGGAATAGTTTTTCTGTTCCACATAGCAATTATCATTTTTCTTATTACTTCTGGAGCGTGTAAAAGTAATATGATTGGTCTCACAATAATTAAACAAATGAGAGTTTATAAATTAGCTCCCATTGTCCGAGTTAATGCCCAGTAATGGAAAAGGAAGCCTGGATCTGGCTTGATCTATAGCTTCGAGGTCCATACATGCGCTTTGTTTCTTATACCTATTGTTTCAATCCACTGTGTCT
>CAYPRX010000080.1:0-4362 GCA_964413265.1 uncultured Brevinematales bacterium | reverse complement strand
TCAGCTTGAACCATGCTCGGGCAAAGGCATCAGTAAATTCCTTTGGGTTCTGCTGGTAGCGTCGTGCGATCGGTTCATATATCTGGTCGAACCTCAGTGCGAGATCCGCCGTGGTCATCATCGGCCGGTGTCTTTTCGACTGGTCATGCGCGTCAATCACCATGTCTTCTTCAGCAACATCCTTAGCCAGCCACTGATGCGCCCCCGCCGGGCTCTTGACCAGCTCCCACTCGTATTTAAACAGGGTGTTCAGATAGCCCATGTCCCATCTGGTCGGATTAGGCTTCCACGCGCCTTCGATACCGCTGGAGATCGTGTCGCCGCCTTTACCGCTGCCGAAACTGCTCTTCCAGCCAAGTCCCTGTTCCTCGATACTGGCGCCCTCAGGTTCTGGACCGACAAGCTTAGCGTTACCCGCGCCATGAGCCTTGCCGAACGTATGTCCGCCGGCTATAAGCGCAACCGTTTCATCATCGTTCATTGCCATGCGCGCAAAGGTTTCGCGGATGTCACGGCCTGAAGCGACCGGGTCGGGATTACCGTTCGGCCCTTCAGGGTTCACGTAAATCAGGCCCATCTGCACAGCTGCGAGGGGATTTTCAAGTCCACGATCGCCAGAGTGGCGCTTGTCGCCAAGCCACTCGCTCTCGCTACCCCAGTAAACATCCTCCTGCGGCTCCCAGACGTCCTCGCGTCCTCCGCCATATCCGAAGGTCTTGAATCCCATCGACTCAAGCGCGCAATTTCCGGCGAGGATCATAAGGTCGGCCCAGGAAATCTTTCTGCCGTATTTCTGCTTGATCGGCCAGAGCAGCCGGCGGGCCTTGTCGAGGTTTACATTGTCTGGCCAGCTGTTGAGGGGCGCAAAACGTTGGGTGCCGTCTCCCGCTCCTCCTCGGCCGTCGCCCATGCGGTATGTACCTGCGCTGTGCCACGCCATACGGATAAAAAGCGGCCCATAGTGACCGTAATCGGCTGGCCACCAATCCTGTGAGTCTGCCATCAGCGCATAGAGGTCCTTTTTCAGGGCCTTAAGGTCAAGTTTCTTGAATTCTTTAGCGTAATTGAACTCCTTGCCCATTGGACTGCTCATATATGAGTTCTGATGCAGAATCTTCAGGTTTAATTGGTTCGGCCACCAGTCCCGGTTCGACGTGCCTTCTCTGGCGGTTGTTTTTTCAGCTCCGCCCGTTACCGATCTCTTCCTTTGTTCATTCATAAGGTTCCTCCTTTCGTCTCCTGTCAAAATTGACGATATATTGGTTAATCGCTGTAAGCTCGTTTGCAAGCAATGAATTATGTGTTCCGATCAATTTTCCGTTGCCTTTCATCTTTTACCTCCTTTTTTTTGCATTTCTTGCATAAACCGAAAAATTGTATTGTGTGGCCGTTTATCAAATTGTTAGTTCTCTTCTTAGCCTCTTCTTCAATACCTTTCTGTATAGGCATATTAAAGTCGGATATGGATCCGCATTTATTGCAAATGAAATGGTAATGCATATCGGTAATTGCGTCATAATGTTCTATACCATCGCCGAAATTTCTGCTCTGGATGCGTCCTTCTTCTATAAGAATTTTGATATTTCTGTACACATTACCCATGCTGGCTGAAGGAAGTTCTTTCCTGATCTGGTCATATACCAACTGAGCTGTAGGATGTGAAGTACTGCTTTTTATAACATGATAGATTTTCTCGCGTTGAGTGCTCTTGCGCCTTATAATAGGATTCATAAAACAATCTTATTAATAATAATTATTAATACTAATAAAAATAAATATTATTGTCAACTATTTTTCCAATGTCAAGGTTGGTCGAGTAAGATAACTTGTTATATGGACT
This sequence comes from uncultured Brevinematales bacterium, assembly GCA_964413265.1. Lineage (GTDB taxonomy): Bacteria > Spirochaetota > Brevinematia > Brevinematales > JAOACQ01 > CAVYGN01. Next base: position 2,522 of record CAYPRX010000080.1, on the reverse strand, counting down.
TATTGAATACAACTGATTATAGCCCGAAAAAGCAAAATCTTTATACCATTCTTGTGAAGCTGGGAGGCTGGTTTCTTGATTAACCCTAATCTCTCCCAATTGTAAATATCGGTTTGTGGTGCTACCTAATAAGTTATACGCCCAACCTTTAGCATACATATAAATTGCCGATCCTGATTCTCCTATCAATTGGTAATTGGTTATTACGATCATCAGCTGAAATTATATACTTTGTTAATAGCATTTTTTTGTGTGGTGATTATATTTTGTCTTATCATCCAGGTTTCGCTCTTATGATAGAAGATAAGATTTTTTATCTATTTCTTTATATTTTTCAGAAAATCCAGCGCTTCCTTGTAATATCCTTCAACATTTTCTTCATTATTTTTCACGAAAACGTCCGTGCTGTCCGAATATTTTGAAATATATTTTTCACAGGTTTCCCTCAGCTTTTCATAATCCTTTTGCCTGACGGTTATGTTGGCTGTATTATCTTCAGCTTCGGAATGTATCTCGCTGATCTCATTATATAAAATTTTCTCAGTATTGGTAAAATTAAAATCCTTAAGGGCGTTTTCACATAATGATATGTATTCATCCTGCAGGGGCCTTACTTTTTTCTTCAGGTCGATATTGTCCAGGTTCAAAAGATCTCCTGACCTTTCATAAAGGGCTATTATATTTCCAAGACTGCCAATTACTTCATAATAAGTGCATTCATAAGGGCTGCTGCAATAAAACAGATATCCGTTATTCGCTACATAATCCTTCAATTCGGGGTTACCTTTGGGCGGAATGTTATAGTACTTTTCATTTAAAATATTACCATACCAAAATATGTGAACCAAGTTTGTTGTTGTGTAAATCTCATTGATTTCGGATCCGCCGAAAAATCCGGCCGATTTATATTCCAAATAACGTTTGTTTGTGACAAGACCTGAAGATTTGACCCTATTCGACAACTCTATTTCATCCGTCACTCCTAATTTTGTTAACCTGATGCACTCAAAATAAGGAGCGGTGTCGAAAGGTACTGTCCCGAGAAGTTCCTGCGACTTCTCAAAATAGTGCAGGTTCTGGTTCAGCTCCCTCTGGAACCGCGCCATATGCAAGTCATTAAGAAGTTTGTAGCCATTCTCGAGTTCTTTTTCAGGCTGGGTATAGAACGGGTCCGCATCCGCGGAATCCCTGAAATATTTCATCGCGTTGGTCGCATCGCCTGTGTCCAGCTTGTCAATCCCGATATAGTAATATTTCATAGCGTCCAGGGGAATCCGTCTTTGAGCTGCAATTTTCGGGGGTTTCGCATTGAGTTTAATCAATATGTCGCTTGACAGAGCCGCCACAAGAAAGGATACGTCGCTGAAAACACCATTCGTGCCGATAGGCATTATCTGTCCCGTTCTGGCGTCGACAACCTTCAGATCTATCCTCAAATCATTATTCATAACTTCGAAGCTTCCTTCGATAAGGTAGTTCGCGTTCAGAAGCTTCCCGATCATTTCGTCGTTGCTCTCCTCTGTAAGTCCTGTCAGTGACAACTTCTGCTCGTCCAGCACCTTGTTGAGCTCTTCCCTCTCCACAACCACAACATCGCCTGATCCTCCTATCCCTGTAATGAGCATGTCTGCGATGCCCTTTGAAAGCCACTGCATGCCGCTATCTTTACGTATATTGTCCAGATACAGGACCGAAACGATTGGCCTGTCGGAAGCAATTATATAATTAAATGAAAATACGAGAAATACGGTTAAAATTAAATCTTTCATCTTTATATCTCTCATTGAAAATTCAATTTATAAAATCATTATTCGGAATTTCCCGTTTGACACCGTTAAGCCCCATAAATTCTCATTACCAAACAATTCTTTATCATTCTACTACCCCAGATACATCCTGTCAATCGAATATTTAAATATATTACCCAATCGAAGAAGCTAGATGAGACCATCATTAGGATAATAGCATGGTTCAGATCGCTGTCATTGCCTGATTAAGGAATAAAAAAAGAGTGAGCAACATTTTTTTAAAAATTGAAGAAACAATGCTTTTCTTAATTTTTATTTTGATGAGATGTAAAATGCATGAATTGTTAATGACATTACTTTTCAAGAATATTAATGCTAAATCAAGGCTTAATTGGTTGCAGAAAAGTCAGATGGGTAATAGAAACAGCCAGACAAGCCAATCCGGCCAAAATTATCTCGTAACTTATTGGTAGTTATAGAATTAAAAAGGACCGGGGGAGGGGGGATTCAAAGGGATCGGAATATCATACCTGATATAGAGATACAAAAATTTTTAATAATTTCACTGACCCATAGCTGACAGTATTATTTGATCAAATTTTCCTATTTTTGCAAAATATATTACAATTATTAATCATTCATAGTTTCTATGATAAATCCGGCACAAGAAAAACTTCACTTTCGGTTATACTTTCCGGTATGGGTAAACCCTCTTTTTTCATGCCTTCAATATGAAATTTTATTGCTTCATAGATATTTAATTCGCATTCTTCT
>CAYPRX010000079.1:0-40007 GCA_964413265.1 uncultured Brevinematales bacterium | reverse complement strand
CTTTTAGACAGTGATGAAAACGGCAGAAGATCGTCAATCGGCATGGAAAGCTGAAGATCTAAGGTCCAGCCGGGGGTCCAGCTTCTCGTATTGATCATAGTAGTGCTGTTAATATAATCCTCGGTGAAGGTATAACCCAGAGTCACAGCTGGTAGCCTTGACAATTCCGAAGTCTGTTTATTAAGCTTCGATGTTGCAAGACTGCACAATATCGATTTTAAATTTATATCATTCGTAAGGGCAAATCCCAGATATTCCGTTTCATTTGTTGCCTCTGTGTCAAAATTCGTTAAATCCAGGAAATTCCCGACGAATTCCACAGAGTTGTAGTTGGATATATTCAACTGGTCACAGAGAGTCGCTTTTGTTAAAATCTCACTGTGTATTGCTTTCAGCATAAGGGGAAGATTTGTCTTATATGGAAGAATAGCCTTTAAATAGTCCAGTTCGGAAATCATTTTCCTGTTATACTGGGCTTCTGCCTGCGCAGACACTCCCTTAAGGTATTTATCCATTTCAGAATAGATCTGCACATTTTCATGAATGAGGAAAAGATTATAAAAATTCGTAGTAACCGAGAGTTCAACTCCCTTTTTTATGTCCTCCAGTTTGCTCTTTAAAAGATCTACACTCAACTGCTGTGTAATGACTGAATTCCAGTATTTCAAACCAGCAAAAAGAGGCTTGGTCAGTGAGAGAGAGGAGGAATAATTATCCTGATATGTATTCGTTATTACGACCGCCTGGCCTGCCACTGTCTCGGAGTATATGCCCCTGGCGGCAGTTTCAGGATCGACATAGCTGAAATCTCCATTCGCCGTAATTGTTGGGATCAATAACTGTGCATAGTTCTGCCCGAGCAGTGCCTCGGCAACTTTTACGTTCTTCTCCGCCTGAAGAACGTCAAGATTGTTCTTTAGAGCGATCTCAATGGCGTTTTGAAAGCTCAGGGCTGTAATATCACTCCCCCCCGCATATATTTCCCCGAAGTAAAGGAAAATGATTAACAGAAGAATGTATCTTTTCATTATTTCACACCAACCGTTATTGATAATTTAATTAATCCGGGTTTACCATACTTATTAAGTAATAATCTGAAAGAAAAGATGCTCCTTTTAATCCTCTCAGCTTTTTAATTTGACATTGACAAGCCATAACAGGGCCTTTTCAATGCCGCTGTATTCCTCAAGAGTATAAGTTTCGAGATCCTTTGCAATTTCCAGTCTAAAGCAGGGGATATGCATTTCACCATAAAACCAGTCTATTTCATCACCGTATTTTAAATAATTTACCGCGTCCTGCTCTGCCCTGAAGCTTGCCCTGTAACCCTTTTTCCCCTCCCTTTTTGAGGATTCCTCAGAATTAATAATTATTTTTGAGAATTCATCAGAAGTATTTATTATGTTCGCAAATTCTTCGCAGGTATTGACAAGTGCGGGATCTTTTATTTCCTCCTTTTTATAACCCCATGGATAGAGGATATTTCTTCCCGGTGAGTGGAGGGATATCGCGAAATCAGGTTTTACAGCCCTTGTCAGATCCATAACCGCTCTTGTCTCGGGTTCGCTCCCCGGTCTGGTTCCTGAATAAAAAACACTGTATGGGCTGCTCTGGAATTTCCAGCCGACAGGAAAATTCCTGTTGATATCAACACCCTGGGTGTATACACGCGGGTCTTTTTCAGAGGGGGAAAATCCGAGATTTTTTCTTGCATTATAATATGGATTTGGAATATACTGCATGTAATTGAATCCGTCAGGATTTACCGCAGGTATTATATATACAGTGGAATAGGGGTTTATTCCTGCCTTCATATTGGAAGCCAGCTTGTATGCGAAGCGTATTCCCAGTTCGTAGCTGGGCCATTCAAGTGAATGAGTACCTCCGATAATCAGAAGGCGCTTTTCGCCGGCGGTGCCGGCGCTTTCACCCGTAAATTTTAAACAGAGCAGATTTCTCCCGCCATGGGTTGTCCCGATTTTTGTGATCGTAATTTTCCCATTGGCTCCATTGGTAATGGCGAGGACCCTGGCCTCGAGTTTCGAGTAGTTATAAAGAGATCTGTTTACTTCAGTGTGCATAAGACCCGTCAATGCAGACAGTATTAGAAAGCAAATGCAGACCCTCATCTTAGAACCGTCCTTAGAAAAACTGTTATTTAATATAATAAATATTTACCGGTCACGTCAATTACAGCTTATTCTATCATGAATCAAAGCTTATTTTTGCGAGAATCACCCTCATTAATTAAAATTCACCAGGAGTGTTTTATGCCGAACAGAATCGACATACTTATAATTTTCATAATAACAAGTCTCAATATGGGCCTTACTGCGTCCGCATTGGATTTAAAAATATCTTCAAGCCCTGTGAAAGCCGAAGTATTCATAGAGGGTAAATCAACGGGAACGACAGTTTTCAAAACCAATTTACAAATCGGTACCTATCATATAGAAGTGAAGTATAATGGTTATAAAAACTTCTCAAGTGATCTGACTTTAACAACAAATATTAGTTTCTTTGTCAGATTAACAGAAAACAATTCACACTTTACCTTCCTCAAGCAGATAAAATCCGGGCACCAGCCCAAAGACCTGCTTTACTCTCCAGATGGAAGATATCTCATGATAACTACTATGGGAACTGATTTTATACAGATCTACGATACAAAGGATTCATCGGTCACCAACATCCATATTCCAGGATATGACAGATTTTTCGGTTTCGTAGAGGGTGTTTTTAATCAGGACGGAAGCGAATACTGGTTCACACAGATGAATGTGCATGGCATGGTGTTCGTATTATCCATGAAGGATTTTTCCATAAAGACCAACATTCCAACCTATGCAGACTGGACAAAAGTCGGCGAATTTACCCCAGACTTTAAATATTACTATGTTTCCAACTGGCTGAGCTGCGATGTTACTATAATAGACCCCAGGACCTACTCGTTCATCCGCAAATTTAAAACTATCGGGACCGAGCCCAGGGGCATTGCTTTTTCTGATGATGGTAATTTTGTTTATATAACTCTGTTCGGTTCCGGAGAAATCATCAAATACTCCATAACCAATGATTATAAGATCGTTAAAAGAATAAAAACAGGCGGCTCATGCGGAAGGTTCAGGATAGACAGGAAAAAGAGCCTGGCCTATATCAATAATATGGGTGTTAACAGGCTCTTCGTTTATGATATGAATAATGATAAAATAATTAAAACTATCCATACATGGGACCATCCTGACAATGTCAAAATCTCACCGGATAACCGTTATGTTTATGTATCGAACAGGGGCCCCAATAACAAAAACGGTTACTTATTGAGAAGCCCAGTAAATGGAAAAATCGTAATTTATGACTCTGAAAATAATTTCACCCCCATTGAGGAATTAAATGTGGGTAATCAGCCCATAGGGCTTGCTATCCATCCCGACGGCAGGATACTTGCAGTTTCAAACTTTATGGATGACACGGTTGAATTTTATGAAATAAATTTATAGAAATCAGGATCGGTATTTCAATAAAATCACTGATTAGTGTTGCCTATTTCCCTTATTTGTATTACTTTTGATAATTAATCGGGGGATTTCCAGTTATGAAAGGGAAAAATACCGGCGTTTTACCGGTTAAGTATCGCTATTTTATTAAAAACTCTCTCTTCATCAAGATTATAGATATAATAGGTCTTATAACGAGCCTGTTTATGCTCACCGGGTTGGTGATTTTGAGCCTGAATTATATTGTATATTTCCTGATATTTCTGCCGCTTATACTGACCTTTCTATTCTACTATTCCACGCACTACATTTTTAATCTTTATTACAATAAATTTTCACTCCAGGAACATAAATCCTATATCAAAAAATACTGGAATAATGGCGGCGCAAAGCCTTCCGTCGATATTCTGATTCCTTACAGCGGAGAAGGCCTTGAAATAATATCTGAGACCTGCAAAGCGGCTTTAAATATAGTTTATGAGAACAAAAAAATATTCTTACTTGACGATTCCGGTGATGATCACATAAAAAAAGTTATGGAAGAAATGGGCATAAATTACCTGAGGAGACCTGACAGAGGTCATATGAAAAAGGCAGGAAATCTCACATATGGGATAAATCATTCCACCGGCGATTTTATTGCTATTTTCGATGCAGATTTTGTACCTGAGAGAGATTTTTTAATGGATCTTCTTCCTTATTTTTCTGATTCAAAGATAGGAATTGTACAGTCCCCTCAATTTTTCGTTTCACAGGGGCGGGGTTTAAAAAAGAATCTGCTTACCGCAGGAGGAGCCGCCCTGCAGGAGGATTTTTACAAGATCATACAGCCTTCGCGTAACCCTTTTCATGGAGCAATTTGTGTCGGTACGAATCTTATTTACAGGAGAAGTTCTCTTATTAAAGCGGGTGGAATAGCTTACGTTCCATGGTGCGAGGACCTTGAAACAGGTTTTAATATCACTGCCTCAGGTAATTATTTGCTGTACCTGCCTATAATCCTGGCAAAGGGCCGAAGCCCTGATAATCCTCAGTCATATTTCAACCAGCACAGGCGATGGTGCTACAGTTCCCTGAGGCTTTTATTTTCCAGGAAAATGTTTCTTTCGAAAATGAAATTTTCAACGCGGTTATCTTATATCTCAAACATATTTTATTATTTCTCAGAGGCATTTTCCATTCTGGCTGTTCTTATATTCAGTCTGATTTTGTTATTTGCAGGAAGCCTTATCGATACGAGGTATTTTATCTTCTTCCTGCCATTCCTGGCATATGTATTATTTCTACAGCCTTTTACAAGGTCGAATAAAACAAGCCTGGGTTCTTATATTATATCCGCTCTTGATTCTTTCTCTTACTTATATACAATAATTGCTATGCTTATATCAAGGAAATTCAACTGGATTCCTTCGAATACAAGGGAAAGAAAAATTTCTCTTCATTTCGGGTTATTCCTATTGATGAGCGGCCTGATAATAGCTGTTGAAGCATACAGTGTGATCAATGCCCTTTTCATCAATTTGAAAATTATTACTTTCAGGCAGTGGTCCACATATCCCTTCCTGGGCTGGTTTTTAATGATTATATTGACTCAGGTATCTTTATATCTATATATTCTTAATTATGTAGTAAGGACTTTCCTTTTCAAATCGAAACGGGAGGGTTAAATGCATCGAAAATCAAACTGGTTCCTTTTTTTTGTTTTTTTTGCCTTTGTTCCGCTTATTTTATCTTCTGAAGGTGCGGAAAATGCCCATGGATTTTTTACGGTAAAAAATATTTCTGAAAGATGGTATCTGATCTCGCCTGACAAAAAGCCCTTTTTTTCTGCCGGCATCAGCAGTGTTGCAGCCGAGGACAAGGATTATAAACTGGGTGCAAGGCACTATAACGGCCTTGAAAAGAAAAAAATAAATGTCTGGGCTCTAGATACTATGACATTTCTAACTAACATAGGATTCAATACTCTGGGCTGCTGGTCTTCACCGGAGATTTGCAGATTGGGAATGCCGTATTTTAAAGTAATAGAATTCAAAAAATATAATGAAAACAAGCTTGTAGATATCTTCGGGCCTGAATTTGAAAAAATGATTGAAAAGACCGTGACTGATGCCTGCACAAATTGCGCTGATGATCCTAATCTTATCGGTTATTTCCTCGGTAATGACCTTAACTGGTTTGGCGATTATTCTTTCTACATGGGACATGCCTCCTATTTATTCGATATGTATTTTGACCTTGACAGGTGGACCGCTGGTAAAAAAAGGGTTATAGAATTTCTGAAGAACAGATACAGCTCCCTGGATGAATTCAACAATTCCTGGAACCTGAAAATAACTAATTTTAATGATCTGGCGGGCATGAGAATGTCTCAATTCAACTCGAAGGACATCAACGAGATCAGGAATGAATTCTTAATCATAGTAGCAGAAAAGTATTACAGCCTGATGACAGAGAAGGTAAGGTCAATAGATAAAAACCACCTTATTTTCAGCGACCGTTTCGCCAATTCTGTCCCTGAGCAGGTCCTGAAAATCTCTGGAAAATATTGCGATGCCATTTCCCTAAATTATTATAAGAATCTGCCGGATATAGACAGGGGTTATCTGGAGGCTATATATGAGATTGTGAAAAAACCTGTTCTGATCTCTGAATTTACTTTCAGGTCGATGGATAACACTTCTGAGCTGAGGAACACTATCGGTCCGGATACTACTGTAGCTTCACAGGAAGATCGAGGAGTTCACTTTAAAAGATATTCGATGTCTTTCGCAGGCCTCCCCTTCATAATAGGCTATCACTGGTTCCAGTTTTACGATGATCCTCAGGACGGAAGGGCCTCTGATGATGAAGACAATAATTACGGCATTGTGGACCAGGCCGGCAGGCCTTATGTGAAGCTTATAAATGCAATGAGGGAAGCAAATCCTGATGCTCTTGAAACCCATTTAAAAAGTCCCCTGAAAATCGAGGCAAAAAACATATTCCTTTCACCCAGGATAAAAGTACGAAATGGCGAGAAAGACAGCGCTTTTTCTCCCATATATCTGGATGCGAAATCCATGCGGAATATCTTTACAATACCCTGGGGGGATACAGAAAATAACGGCAAGATGACTATTCAGAAGAGATTCGGCTCTCTGCTTCTATGGTTCTTCACCGGATACGGCTGGGGCTGCGGAGCATCGATCTTTCCGCCCACACATGAGAGCGCGGGATACTATAATGCTTTAGGGTACAAAGGAATAAAATTCAGAATGTCAATTCCGAATAAAATGAGGATTTTCATATATCTAAATGAAAGCGGAGTCGGTCCACCATGGCAGAAAAGCTATCCGGGAGCAAACGGGGCAGACGGTGAAAGCTATTCCTCCGACGAGGCTTATGGAACTGGAAAAATGGAAGATTATTATTACTACTTCGATTCATTCAACATAAGGCCTGTCTGGGGTAATCAATCCGGCAACAAAACTATAGACCTTCAGGCAATAAATGACCTTGAAATCGCCATACCCGGCAGACAGGGTGCGGGAACGATAATTATAGAAAAAATCGAATTATACTGAAAAGCTTTTTACGGCCTGGTATATTTAATATACTTATCGCTTGATATCTCCGCGATCCAGTGCTTCATTATATATTCGTCTGCTTCCACACGGGCGTCTCTCCACCCCTCTGTTTTCCACATGTTCTGCCTGTCCCAATTGCTGTTTATGTAGCAAACAGCCTTTATTCCATTCCTCTGTGAAAAGGCAAAAAAATTCTTATACCAGCTTTCCCAGGATATCCGACCTTTGCGGCTTCCGATCCCTTTTGGCGTTCCCTCGGCTATCATTAAAGGTTTATGCCTCGACCTGGCGAAAGTTAGAACTGGTTCCATCATATACTCCGGCTGATTGAAATAGCTGAACCCCACCCAATCTGTATATTCATCTCCAGGATACCAGACTGCAAGGTCAGGATTATAGCTATGGGCATGAACATGCCAGACAAAAGCTGTATTCGTAACACCCTCGATTTTAAGCTTATCAACTATATGCCTGTAAGCCGCTATATATTCCCTTGGATTGTAAGCATTGTGCAGACCGTCGCATTCATAACCAATACGCAGGAATACAGGTGAAGAGATTTTCTTAAGCCAGATAGCCAGCTTTTTGAGATTGCCGTCGTGAATCCCCGAATATGTATTGCTAAGCTCGCCGACCATGCAGAGGCCTATCTGAAGATATGATCCCGGATAACGGGCCAGAAGACTTTCAGCATAATTTATCCCGGACCCGTAATCAGCAGACTCGCTTTCAAGACCATCCAGATTTTTAATTGAAGAATAAACCATGAAACCTGCCGGTACAATTCCTGTAGATTTCACGTAATTTTCTATTGTTTTATTATCCTGGCCGATGATAAGAATCGTTTTCCCCTCAGGAGGTTCGAATTTTGCACCCAAAGATATGCCATAAACTGACAGTCCCAGCAGCATCACGGTGAACAGGCCGCTCTTTAATATATATATACCCATCCGGGTAACTTCTCCAATTTAACTTTTTGAACTTTAAATTGAAGGAAGTCTCTCAATCATTATATATTATTAAGCGTTTTTATATTTTTATTTAAATTTAAATAATGAAGATGCCTGCCAATCCGGCCCGGTAATTAAACCTGCTCTTCCCTCGAAATAAATATAGTGGTAGTGTACAAAAATGTCAATATACGTGGATAAGATTTTTTTATATTTTTAAAAAGATTTCAGCCTTGAATTCGCTCCGGAGAACAGGTTTTTACGGATCAAACTGGAGCCCCCGGAACTATTTGCGAAAAGATTCCCGAAATATAGCCCATATAATCGGCTATAAGCAATAATCCGAGCGCTATAAGAAACAGGCCACTGACAATTTCGACAGTCCTGTAATTTTTTTTTAGAGCATTCCACAGCGTCATCAGCCTTGCGGTTAATAATCCTGTCAGAATAAAAGGAATTCCAAGACCTGCCGAATATGTCAAAAGCAGTAAAACGGATGTTAATCCTTCAGTCCCCGCTTCAGATGTGAAGAGAATTGAGCTTAACACAGGACCTACACAGGGTGTCCAGCCGCCCCCGAAAGCTGCTCCGATCAGGAAAGAAGAAACTGGAGAGATTTTTTTTACAGCAGGTCTGAATCTGGCCTCCCTGTTTAAAATTTTGAAATTCAGCACTCCCGTCATCTGCAGACCGAAAATGATAATCACCAGCCCCGCAATCCTGTTAAACCATATCTTGTATGCACCCAAAAACTGTAAAAAAATGAATAATAATGCCGCCAGTAAACTGAATACAAGTGAAAACCCCGCAACGAAAAACAGGGTATTTAAAAAAATCCGCATAACAGGTTTGCTTTTAAAGCCTGATTCAAGTTCGCTCACTGATATGCCTGTAATATATGCTATATATACAGGTACCAGTGGCAATATGCATGGGGATATGAAAGTGATTAAACCACCTGTTAATGCTATTAAATATCTCGTCATATGCCCCCTGAATTGTTATTTTATTTTTTTCCAGACATAACCATCTTTAGTGTCCCTTATCTCTATACCCGCTTCCAAAAGTTTTAATCGTATTTCATCTGCTTTTTTATAATCACCATTTTCCCTTGCAAAAGCCCTCTGTTTAATCAGAGCGTCTTCCTCATCCCTCAACTTTTCACTGCCGCTTTCATCAGTGCTTCCAGTTTTTATGAAACCAAGAACACTGTCTATGCTGTTAAGCCATCCAATGATCTCAACGGCGTTTCCCCTGCATGCCTCGTCTTTATGATTGTAATAATCGTAAATAAGGCCAAAAAGCTCGGCAAGAGCCTGGGATATATTCAGATCATCATCGAGAGCAATTTCAAAATTATGAGAGGCTTTTTTCAGGGCCATTGATAAATAATCACTTTTTTTTGCAGTAGAACTGACTTTCCCGAGATCAAATAAAAAATCGTCTATCCTCTTAAGCGAGGACTCAGCCTGTTTTACAAGATTGAAAGTAAAGTTCAGGGGTTTCCTGTAATGGGCGCTTAAAAGCGAGTACCTTATCACCCGTCCGTTATAACCCCTGTCGGCCAGGTCGCTTAAAGTGTAAAAATTGCCTTTAGATTTAGACATCTTTTCACCATCGACAAGAAGGTGCACAGAGTGCATCCAGTAATTCACGAATTTTTTCCCGGTAAAGGCTTCACTTTGCGCAATTTCATTTTCGTGGTGGGGAAAAAGGTTGTCAATCCCGCCGCAATGTATATCTATTGTCGGACCAAGCAGTTTCATACTCATAACAGAACATTCTATATGCCATCCTGGCCTTCCATCTCCAAAAGGTGACGGCCACTTTACTTCACCGTCATCTTCAACCCATTTTTTCCATAGAGCGAAATCTGAGACCTCATCCCTGGAGTATTCATCACTTTTAGTCCTTCCGCTGGCACCGGCGAGCAGGGTTTCCCTGTCAATATGAGCCAGCTTACCATATGCATCAAAAGCTGAAACCTTAAAATAGACTCCGTCGGAAGTTTCATAGGCATAGCCCTTGCCGATGAGCCCCTCGATCATCCTTATCATGTCCGGAACGAATTCAGTGGCAGCGGGATAGCTGTCCGCAGGCTTTAAATTAAGCTGCCTGACTGCATCGAAAAACTCTTTTTTATAAATATCCGTGTATTCCCGGAGGCTCATCTTCCTCTGGATCGAATTCCTGATGGTTTTATCGTCCACGTCAGTGAGGTTCATCACATGACGGACTTTGAAACCCCTGTATTCCAGCCATCTATGCAGGAGGTCTTCGAATATGAAAGTCCGAAGGTTACCGATATGAGGGGTGTTATAAACCGTAGGCCCGCATGTGTAAAGCTTCACCAGGTCTTTGTCTGTGGGAACGAATTCCTCCACAGACCTCGTCATGCTGTTAAAAAAACGTATCATGAAGCTCCTCCATGCCTTTATCCTGACAGGGTCAATTATTATAAACTAAAATCCCGATTTTCGCTTCTAACAGGCATCTTTCTTGATTTTATCTCCATTGTATATTAAATTTAATTAAAAACTACTGAACTATTGAGGAGAGTAAAATGTCTAAAGGCTTACAAAGTGGTTTGATTATCCTTGGTATAGTTATAATCCTGGGATTAATCATTTATAGCATTGGCCCCGGAACTTACAACAAGCTGGTAAGGCTTGATGAAGCTGTTAAGGCTCAATGGGGGCAGGTTGAAAATGTATACCAGAGGAGGGCCGACCTTATACCAAACCTTGTGGAGACCGTGAAGGGCTACGCAAAGCATGAAAAAGACACCCTCCAGGCAGTAATCGATGCCAGAAGTCGTGTCGGTTCTATAAACGTGGATGCAAATGTAGTAAATAACCCTGAAAATTTTAAGAAATTCCAGGCAGCACAGGGTGAACTGTCAAGCGCGTTGTCCAGGCTGATGGTAATAACGGAGAATTATCCCAATCTAAAGGCCAACGAGAATTTCCTCGAACTTCAGTCCCAGCTGGAGGGTACGGAGAACCGAATTGCGGTCGAAAGGAGAAGATATAATGAGACCGCTCAGGAATTCAACACACTCAGGCGAAGTTTTCCGGCTTTTATCATAGCAAATATGACTGGAATGCAGGACAAGGCATATTTCCAGGCTGAAGAGGGAGCCAAGACAGCCCCTAAGGTGAAATTTTAATGCAAATAACCTTCACTCTTAAAGCCGGCATATTGTCAGTATTGTCATTTTTGTTCTTTAGTCTGTCGGCATACCCTCTTAAAATCCCCGAAATGCCTAGCGCAAGGGTCAGTGATTATGCCGGCATGCTTTCACAGGACACAAAAGAGAATCTTGAGAATTACCTTGAGGCTTTAGATGGAAAGACAGGAATTCAGATAGTCGTAGCGACTTTCCCCTCGCTTGAGGGAGAATCCCTGGAGGATTTTTCAATCAGGCTCGCCGAAAAATGGAAGATAGGACACAAGGATAAGGACAACGGCATAATATTCCTTATAATCAAGCAGGAAAGGAAAATACGGATCGAAGTTGGATATGGCCTCGAGGGAAGTCTGCCCGATGCGACGGCTTCCTCCATTATCCGGAACGTAATAGCACCGTATTTTAAAAATGGCGATTATAATGGTGGTGTAACTGCCGGTATTGAAGCAATTGTCAAAGCCATTTCCGGCAATAGCACCGAATATCAGGAACCCCGGGCTCAGTCAAACAGTTATTATACCCTCGACAGAGAGAAAATTATGAGGATAGCGGCCGTAATTCTCGGAATAATCGCTTTTTTATTTTTAATAGACATCATAAGATACGGTTTTTATGCTTCAGGCAGAAGAAATTACCAGCACCATTATTCATTTTTTGAGTGGCTTATCATTTTCAGCATTACTCTTTTTATATTGAAGATGTTCTTCTACATGTTTTTAATGCGCGGCAGGGGCGGATTCGGCGGAGGGAGCAGCAGCGGCTGGGGAGGAGGCAGTTCTTTCAGCGGAGGCGGAGGAGGAAGCTTCGGAGGAGGAGGTTCGAGTGGAGGCTGGTAAAAGAGGGATCGTTAAAAGGTCTTCCGAGCCCCGGAATTTCTTTTCATCAAGGGAAAAATCCCATATTATAAAATGTATAAAGGAAGCAGAAAAGGAGACATCAGGTGAGATCAGGGTTCATATTGTAAAAAAAGTTAAAGGGGATATACTGCATGATGCCTCCAGGACATTCGAGCGTATAGGAATGACTAAAACTCATTTAAGAAATGGCGTTTTGATCTTTTTCTCCATAAAAAACAGGAAATTCGCAATCCTTGGTGACAGCGGCATTCACGAAAAAATGGGTGATGAATGCTGGAAAGAAATTTCTGCTAAAATGGAAAAACATTTCAGAAATGACGATTTCGCAGGTGGGATTGAATACGGGATCGGCAGGATCGGCGCGGCATTAAAAGAGCATTTCCCTTACAAGCCTGTTGATGAGAACGAGCTGCCGGACGACATTTCATTCGGCAAATAGCCTTCATTCCGAATATCATCGGCTTTCATCCGATGATCAAAATTTAAAATACTAAAATCATCTCAATATTTTTCTCTTTTTACCGAAAATCATACCAAGACGGTAAAAGGAGTATCCGAAATATGGATAGTTCAAACATTCTGTCAATGATCAGGATGCCAGCCCCTGACAAAGGGGGGATTAAAAGTGAGTTAGTGCCTGACAATAAAGATAGGATACCGGATAAGGAACTGTCCTTCCGTGATGTTCTCAATAGCATAGAAAAAAATAATGACAGAGAGGGAAGGGAAAAAGAGACGGACCTTATAGAGATCAAAAACAAGATCGATGAAATAGAAAAGAAAATCGATATGCTTGAAACGGACGGTAAATTATCAAATAATAACGGCTTTATGAATACAACCGGGATCGAAAGCCTTAAATCAATACTGGAAGAAATAAAAAAACTCATTGCTTCAATTAAAAATAAAAATCCTTCGGTTGATATAAACCCCGGCATATCCAGCATATCGCTTATGTCATTTATAAATCAGGTGCTGGAACAGGTTATAAACATTCTTAATAATCATGATTCACTCGCCAGTCATGACAAAATCGAAAAGTTGAAAAAAGCGCTGGATTTGATTGAAGACCCTCAAAAGGCCGCCCTTGCCCAGCGTATAATAGTTAAGACAGCCGACAATCAGCAGGTAAAATCAGGCGGCCTGCCCTTATCAGCAGAAAAAGATGTTACTCCCAAAAAAGTCGTAATTCTAGATAATAGAACAAAACCAGGTGAAAACTGGAACGATTCTTTAAAAGATGGTAAGGGAAAAAAGACGGCCGGCATTCAATTATCCGGTTCTACATCAATAAAAACCGAATCCGATTCAGTAAAATCTTCCAATTCACAGCCTGGAAAATTGATTGAAAACGACAGTGGAGACAGGTCTTTTATTAAAGATTTCTCAACACTTCAAACAGGAAAAACCGGAACGACCGCACAAATCCTGCAGGTCTCTTCAAATCCCGGCTCCTATATAAGCAGAGCGGCATTGGAAACACTTATGCAGAACATTGCAGGAAGGGCTCTCGTGGTCCTCAAGGACGGAAAAAGCGAGCTTAAGATGAACATCATCCCACCTGAACTCGGCCGGATGAGCATGAAATTCATTGTCGAAGGAGGGCGGTTGACCGGACAGATAGTTGTTACTACACCTGAAGCCAAAATGATCTTTGATCAGAATCTGGGGGATCTTCAGAGATCCCTCCAGCAGGCTGGAATTAATATAGGCGGTCTGAATGTAAGCCTGTCCGGTCAGGACAGTGAAAACTCCGCCCATGCTCCAGGTAATCCGACAAATACTTTTATGAGTGAAATTAATGAAGAAATGCCCGCTGAGGAGGATACAGCCTACAGGTCACTCTTCGAAAGCAGAATTAATTATATCGTATAAATATTCATTAAATATGGAGGAGGATTTTCATGACCATAAATACACAGCTAAGCCCTGAAGATCTGAATAATCTCAATTACAGGGTCTCTGAATTTAATTCAATGCTCAAGGAGAATCAGAAGATCGTCAGTAAAAATACCCTTGACCAGGCTGATTTTATGAAGCTCCTTATAACACAG
This sequence comes from uncultured Brevinematales bacterium, assembly GCA_964413265.1. GTDB lineage: Bacteria > Spirochaetota > Brevinematia > Brevinematales > JAOACQ01 > CAVYGN01. The sequence goes on along the minus strand of CAYPRX010000079.1, from coordinate 25,890 downwards.
CTTAAGAGCCAGGATCCGACAAAACCCCTTGATGATAAGGAATTTATCGGTCAGATGGCCCAGTTTACATCTCTTAAAGAGATAAATGACCTGAGCGAAAATATAAGGATCATGAACAGGGAGTTCGCATTCACAAAGGCCGTATCGCTTGTCGGCAAGACAATATCATGGTCGGATGAGAACAGCAGGTACAACACAGGAGTTGTCGACAGCATCAAGGTCAAGAATGGTGAAACATTTTTAAATATAAAAGGCATGGAAGTTCCTCTGGATCAGATCACTGAGGTCAGTGATGCTTCAACAGAATCTGATATCATCAAATAATAAAAGACATAAGGAGAAAAGCATATGATGAGATCTCTTTATTCCGCGGTTTCCGGTCTGCAAAATCATCAGGCCAGAATGGACGTTATCGGTAACAATGTGGCGAATGTTAATACAACAGGATTTAAAAAGGGAAGGATGACCTTCCAGGATATCTTATCCCAGACTCTTACCGGAGCTGCCAAACCATCCGACGAACGGGGTGGTTTAAACCCTGAACAGATCGGTCTTGGCATGTCGATTGCAAGCATTGATACCCTGATGAACCAGGGTAGCGTTCAAACCACCGGGAAAAACACCGATCTTGCGATAACCGGCGAAGGCTTTTTTACAATGAAGCTGGGGGACAGGACTTTCTATACAAGATCAGGAAACTTCCTGCTTGACAGGGACGGACTTCTTGTAAATCCTAACGGTCTAAAAGTCCAGGGATGGAATGCAGTTACGCTCCAGAATGGTGACCGTTATATCAATACTGCGGCACCCCTTGACGATATGAAAATCCCGATAATGGAAAAACTGGAAGCCAGGGAAACAGGTGTTGTGCGTATGAAGAGCAATCTTGACCTGAAAACTCCCGTTCTTACAGCAAACCCTACGCCCGATGAAATTATACAAAATACCCATTCAACAAGCATCGATGTTGTAGACAGATATGGTACAAAAAGAAGAATGGTTGTCAACTTTCAGAAAATGGGTCTTAACCAGTGGAAAGCAAATGTTACAATAGATGGAATTCCTGATAATTCCATCAAGATCAGTGTGGGTAATGCAAAGGCTGATACCAATAACTCTCTGCTGATAAACTTCAATACAAACGGCACAATATTATCCATACAGGAAGGTGCCGGAGCGGCAGCACAGACCGCTAATACCGGCCAGCTTACAGCAACAGTATCTTACACGCTTCCCGACGGACAGACAAGGAATTTCAATATCCAGCTCGGCAACGTGGGCCAGGTAACAGACTCGATAACACAGTTCAGTTCTCCGACAACAACGAAGGCTTACTTCCAGGATGGATATGAGATGTCCTACCTTGAATCCTTTAAAATTGACGATTCAGGTACTATTACCGGATCATATTCAAACGGAGAGAGAAGAACGATAGGTCAGATAGCCATAGCGGCTTTCACAAACCCTATGGGACTGACAAAGGAAGGAGAGAGCCTCTATACGGAATCCAACAACTCTGGTATGGCAAATACCGGTACAGCCGGTTCTCAGGGAAGAGGCAGGATATACGCCGGTGCACTGGAGATGAGTAATGTCGATCTCTCAGAAACCTTTACAGACATGATTGTAACCGAAAGGGGATTTCAGGCTAACTCAAGGGTCGTTACTACTTCCGACGATATGCTCAGGGAAATTCTCAATCTGAAGAGATAAAAGGCTGAAAGATGATAGAACTGACGAGGCTGAACAACACTAAATTTACCGTTAATATGTTCCTTGTTGAATATGTAGAGGAAACTCCTGATACAATAGTAGTCTTCCAATCGGGCCATATAATGGTAGTAAGGGAAAAAGCCTCCGAGATCAGGAAAATGTTTTCTGATTTCTTGAGCAGAACTATCCAGGCTGCTTCATAATAGCCTAATAATAAACTGCCCATTACAAACTGCCCCATTATAAAATTGACACGACACCCGAAGTTCATTATAATCATGTCCCTTATGGGGATGTAGCCAAGTGGCTAAGGCGGCGGTCTGCAAAACCGCTATTCGTCGGTTCAATTCCGACCATCCCCTGATAAACGTGCCGAGGTGGTGGAACTGGTAGACACAAGGGACTTAAAATCCCTCGGGCGTCACTGCCTGTGCGGGTTCGAGTCCCGCCCCCGGCAAGTGAACTGAGAAATGAACCGCTCCGGGATTATCTTTATGAAAATTGATCCCTTCAAATTATATGCTGAAGAATATGACGATTGGTTTGAAAAGCATTCCAATATCTACGAATCCGAATTAAATGCTCTCAGAGAATTCATTAATGACGGTTACAATGGCATTGAGATTGGTTCCGGAACAGGCAGGTTTTCAATACCTCTCAAAATTCCAATAGGAGTTGAACCTTCAACAGAGATGGCTGAAATAGCCCGTTTAAGAGGAATGCGGGTTGTTAATGCCAGAGCAGAAGATCTTCCTTTTAAAAAAGGGATTTTTGATTTCACCCTTTTTGTCACTACTATATGTTTTCTTGACAGCATTGGCAGGAGTTTCATGGAAGCCAGTAGAATAACAAGAGATTCAGGTTTTATTGTAATTGCTTTTATAGATAAAAACAGTACAATCGGTAAATTATACAGAAAAAAGAAAAATGAGATTTTATTTTATAAAAAAGCCGTTTTTTATTCCGTAAAACAGGTTTTGTATTATTTGATAAAAGCAGGATTTTCAGATTTTTCTTACCGTCAAACCCTGGGCACTTTAAATGATGACACTGTACATCCGGTTGAAGAGGGGTTCGGAAAAAGAGGTTTTGTTGTTATTAAAGGAATAAAGAAATAACAAGGCTGTTTCACTCTGCCTCCCGGCGGCATGCCATGGAAATCAATAGCCACCATTGGTCACAACTGAACGCAGGCTCAGCATCGTTCACATGTAAGAGGCTCTATACCGCAACAATAAAACCGCCCTGTTTTAAAAGCACCTCCCCTGCTCAGTCTTTAAGCAGTTTTCCCTGTTCTGCCCGCATTGGTAACATATCTCATTTGCCAGCGGCTTTTCTTCAAAATAATCCTTAATATTCTGAAGAGTTGTCTGTGCAATATTCATCAGTGCCTCTTTGGTAAAAAAGGCCTGGTGCGAGGTTACTATCACATTATTAAAAGATAAGAGTCTAGCAAGTACGTCGTCGTCAAGGACATCACCAGATTTGTCCTCGAAGAAATATTCGCTTTCTTCTTCATAAACATCAAGGCCGGCGTATCCGATTTTTTTACTTTTCAGGCCGTCTATAAGCGCTTTGGTCTTTATCAGCTTGCCTCTGCTCGTGTTTATTATCATTACACCGTCTTTCATCGCATTTATCGATTTCTCATCGATCATATACTGGGTTTCCGGGGTAAGAGGGCAATGGAGTGAAATTATATCGGCCTGCCTGTAAATTTCATTAAGGCTTGTGTATTTGAAGCCCTCTTTCTCCGCAAATTTCATATCAGGAAAAGAATCATAAGCAAGCACGTTCATGCCGAACCCCTTGAGGATATGTATAAGCACTTTGCCGATCTGGCCAGCACCGATGATTCCGGCGGTCTTTTGATACATATCGAAACCCAGAAGGCCTGTTATTGTAAAATTTTTATCAAGGTTGCGGTAATATGCTTTATGTGTTTTCCTGTTCAGGGTAAGCATTAATGCTACGGAATGTTCTGCCACTGCATGAGGCGAATAAGCCGGGACCCGCACAACATGGATATTTTTGTATGCAGCTTTAAGGTCAACATTATTATAACCGGCACAGCGCATAGCAATCAGGCTTATGCCGTTGTTCTTCAATTCTTTTATTATGAAAGCATCGACCTGGTCATTGACAAAAAGACAGACAGTGTCATAACCTTTGGATATCGGTACAGTGTCTGTATTGAGATGGCCTCTGAAGTATTTCAGATCAAAACCGAATTCTTCATTTATTTTATCAAAATACTCACTGTCGTAGGGTTTGGAATCAAAAAAAGCTACTCTAACGTTTTTCATTGATTATTCTCCAGTAGAGGGGCCGTATAAAAACGGTCCCTGTTAAAGATCTTAATCCTGATATTGACCTATTTAACTATCCTGAGCATGCCATCCTTCGACAAAGCGTAAATACCCTGCCTGTCGGCAACAACCAGCGATATGGAATTGCCTGAGGAATCATATGTCCATTCAAACTTCTGCCTGCTTACATTATAAGAAAAAACCTTGCCTGATTCCGTGCCGATATAGATGAACTTGTCCAGAATAAACGGCGGTGTGATCGTCTCATTATCGAATGAGGTTTTAGAAACAATCTTTCCAGTCATTGCATCGAGAACTATAACTACCGATTTAGTTTCATTGTTGGCAAGTATCAATTTCCCCTTGACAAAACCCGGATTTATCCTGGTTTTTTGCATTTCAGTAAATACTTCTGTCCACAATAATGATCCATCCGCCGGCTTAACAGCCAGAACCTTCCCGTCAGCTCTGGAGACGGCTATTATTTCCTTGTCGCCGACAAGAGGATACAGGAATCTTTCGTTATATCCCTTGCTCCAGTTCTGAGATTTTTTCTCAATATCATATGAAACTATATTTCCGCTTTCAGTCGCAAAAACCACGGTATTGCCCTTATCAAGTACCAATGGTGCAGAATATACGGAGTCGGATTCAATCTGCGTTACCAATCCACCGCCCTTATTGTACACCATAACTCCCTTATCTATTGAGGGTATAGCTACAATACCGTCCATTGCGGTCGGGCTTGCGCCGTATTTTTCGCTGCCGGCATCTTTATTCCACAATAACTCTCCATTTAATGTATAAGCATAGATGCCGCCGCTATCGGAACCCACATATACAACATCATCACTGACTGAGGGTCTTGTGAGCTTTGCCCCTTCTTCGGCAACGTTAACAGTTTTGATGAGTTTCCCTTCGATTGATACGATAAAGAGCCTGTTATTTTTGGAAATAAAAATTTTACCGCCATAAATCACGGGATCCGCGGGTTCTTTATAAGCCGACTCAAGTTTCAGTGGAAGAGGTTTTTGCCAGTCAAGTTCTCCCGGCAGTTTTTTAACTTCAACGGCTACTGCTGGGGGAATGATCTTAACTGTGTTGGTATTCGTCTGCATTGTATTATTAGTTTGAATAGTCTGTACCTGGCTTAAAACTGAATTTACCGTTAAACTTCCTCCGATTGAAACATCCCTTATATCTTCTGAATAACCTTCCATGGCTATGCGGACTTTTACGGTTTTTCCTTTTTCCACAAGAGTACTTATAGGCGTGATTCCAAGTTTAATATCATCCATATAAACAGAGGCTCCGGATGGCATTGATTCGAAGCGGACCATGCTCATATCTATAACTTTATCGATTATATTGCTTTCATTAAGATAATCCATCTTTTCCTTTGATTCCTCAGATATTTTCTGCTGCACAATGATCGAAGAGACGATATTCTCAACATTAGTCATAGTTACTTTATTTACGGCTTCAGGAGCCATATCCTGTTCGATCCTAAGTGCTATCACCTGAGATTCAGGAAGCTGTTTTTCAACTGTTTTATTTCCATTTCCGATCTTTTCCTGCACAATGACAGTTTTACCAAGAGTGTCTTCTGTGATCATTTTACCTTCTTCTTTTTCAGCAACCTGACCTATAACATTCCCTATTGAATCATCAAGATCTTTGACTTTTTCCGCCCGGAGATCGATTTCCTCCCCGGATTTGACAGCAACCGGCTTTACTATCCTGTTTTCTAGTATATCGCGGGCTTTTTCATTACAGAGACCCTTTTGCTGCGCCTCATCCAATGACTTAATAACCGGTTTTACCTCTACCGTCCCTTCATTCACGGCGACTTTAGTATCCCCGTTTTCATTGACATTAACAGTAAATTCTGTACCCCTCACAGCAGCTACCGCAGTTGAAGTCTCAACCTCAAAATTCTCCCCTTCCTTAAGCTTTCTGGGCATTAGAGCGATCCCGCCATTGGCAAGCTTCATCCTGGAATTAATCTTATCATCCTTATTTATAAGGGTTGCGAGGTAAAGTTCTGTGGATCCCTCTATACGAAAAATCCCCCTCTTTATCATCTGTAGTTCACAATAAGCTGCTGAACCTGTTTTTATGGTGTCCCCCATCTGGAGATTATCTTCAATCTTAACCACCCTCCATACGCTTAGTCCCATTTTTTTGACCTGGACATCACCGACAACAAGGGTAACAACGATAGCTTCACCCTTTTCTATTTTTTCAATATTCTTATTAATTGTCATTTCATTTAAGCCGAACCATCCGATAACCAGGATCACTGCAAAACAGGCTACCCACAATAAAAACCTGCTTCTGCCTTTTCTTTCAGGCATATGTACCTCCTTGACTTCTTTGTCTTTCAGCCTTGACCGCGCAGTCTAATAATAAGACGATGTAAAACATCCTGCATATGAAATTCATCCAATAAAAATTACTGCACATTGCTATTTAAATCAGTAGCTTTCTCCTTAGAAGTGTATGAGTGCTTGAAAGTGAGCTTATCGGCAGATATGAACAAATTCTAAACATACTATTAACCGGATACCGGCAGATTAACGGCCCCGTTGTGATGTTTTACCGATGTTCTTTTTCGCGATTTTTACAAACTCTCCGAATGCCGCCGGGTCCTCTATTGCCAGGTTGGAAAGTATTTTCCTGTTGACCGCTATATTCGCTTTAGTCAATCCCTCAATGAACCTGCTGTAAGTCAGGCCATTTTCTCTTACAAGGGCATTGATCCTTGTTATCCATAACGCCCTGTAATCTCTCTTCCTGTTTCTCCTGTCTCTGTATTGATACCTTAAGGCATGCATGACCGCTTCTCTAGCGGTTTTTATTCTCAGGGACCTTGCCCCATGAAATCCTTTGGCCCTCTGTAATACTTTCTTCTTCCTTTTTCTGCTCGCTGCTGTATATCTTGTACGCATTATTGTCCTCCGTATGTTCTAAGCGCGGGGTATAAGTTTTTTTATTCTTATCTTATCACCCTTAAAAAGTACCGATTTTTTTCGAAGATTTCTCTTGGTTTTCCTGCTTTTACTGGTCAGCAGATGCTGTTTAAATGCTTTATTTCTTAATATTTTACCAGAACCGCTTTTATAAAACCTTTTCGCAGCTGATTTATTAGTCTTGATTTTAGGCATAATTTCCTCCCCCTGCATTAAGGCAAACTTTCTACAATATCTTTCATTTCTTATGCATAGCCGAGATAATAACAGCTATATTCCTTCCCTCCATTTTAGGAGGTTTCTCAGGGGAACCAAGATCTTTCAATTCATCAACAATTTTACCGGCAAGATCAAAGCCGAGCTGTGAATGAATAAGTTCCCTGCCCCTGAACCTGATAGTTATTTTTACCTTGTCGCCTTTATCCAGAAATTCCCTTATCTGTTTAATCCTGTATTCAAAATCATGATGATCTATCTTGGGCCGGAATTTCATTTCCTTGATTTCTATAATCTTTTGCTTCTTCCTGGATTCTTTAGCTTTTTTTTCTTTCTGATAAAGATACTTACCGTAATTTATCAATCTGCAGACAGGCGGTTCTGCATCAGGTGAAACTTCAACAAGATCTACTTCCATTTCCTTCGCTTTTTTAAGTGCTTCATCAATTTTTACTACGCCTAACTGGGCTCCGTTTTCATCGATAACCCTGACTTCTTTGGCATCGATCTGATCGTTTATACGCAAACTATCGTCTTTTGAAGCGATAAAAGACCTCCTTAACGACAACTCATTTTACATTCTATTTGCATTTTCTTCAAGAATAATTTTTAAAATTTGATCGAGTCTTGAAGATCCCATATCACCCCTGTCTCTGTGCCTGACAGAAACAGTCCTTGTTTCAAGTTCTTTTTCACCGATGATAATCATATATGGAACCTTGTTCATCTGCGCTTTCCTTATCTTATAACCAAGTTTTTCAGATGACAGATCCGATTCTGTCCTGATTCTTTTTTTTCTCAGTTTCTCCTCGATTTTTCCAGCATAATTATTGAATTTATCAGAAATAGGGAGTATTACTGCCTGGACCGGCGATAGCCAGAGCGGAAACTTACCGCCGTAATTTTCGATCAATATTCCTATGAACCTTTCAAGGCTTCCAAGAATTGCCCTGTGCAGCATTATGGGCCGATGCTCTCTGCCATCTTCTGCGACAAAATTCATGTCGAACCTTTCCGGATTGTTCATATCAAGCTGGATAGTTCCGCACTGGTGGGTCCTTCCGATTGCATCTTTCAAGTTATATTCAATCTTGGGGCCGTAAAATGCCCCCTCCCCCTCATTTATAGTATACGACATGCCTGTTTCATCCAGCGCACCCTTAAGGCTAACGATAGCGTTATCCCACTGTTCATCAGTTCCCATCGATTGTTCCGGACGTGTGGATAGCCCCACAGTATACTCAAATCCAAAATCCTTATAAATCGCATCCACAAGCTTTATTATTTCAATTATACTAGATTTGAGTTTTTCAGGAGTTGTAAAAATATGAGCATCATCCTGTGTAAAGCCCCTTACCCTGAAAAGTCCCTGCAAGACCCCTGAACGTTCAAACCGGTGAACTTTGCCAAACTCAGCTATTTTAAGAGGCAGTTCTTTATACGAATGAATATCTTCCTTGTAAATCAAGATTGCACCGGGGCAGTTCATCGGCTTCAGGGCAAATACTTCCTCCTCCCTTTCAGTGAGAAACATATTGTCTTTAAAATTCACAAGATGCCCCGAGGTTTTCCAGATAATATCTCTTAACAGGGCAGGTGTCTCAACCTCGATATATCCAAGCTCATTCTGTTTTTCCCTTATATGATCTATAAGAATGTTTTTCAGAACAAGGCCCTTATGCTTCCAGAACGGCAGACCCGGACCTTCTTCATGAAAACTGAAAAGCCCAAGTTCCTTTCCAACCTTTCTATGATCGCGTTTCCTGGCTTCTTCAAGCATGGTTATATGCTTCTCCAGGGTCTTTCTATCTGCAAAGGCTGTTCCGTATATCCTTGTCAGCATGGCGTTCTTTTCGCTTCCGCGCCAGTAAGCTCCCGATACGGATAAAAGTTTATATGCCTTCAAATAATTTGTTGACGGTATATGCGGGCCCCGGCAGAGATCGGTAAACTCTCCCTGGGAATAAACACTGACACCTTCTGAGGCAATATCACTTATAATCTCGACTTTATAAGGCTGATTAGCTTTTTTAAAAAATTCAACAGCATCATTTTTCTTCATTTCCCTTCGCGAAAATTCACAATTTTCGATAATGATTTTTCCCATTTCCTTCTCAATTTTCCCAAGATCCTCTTCGTTTATTTGAGACGGAGTTTCAATATCATAATAAAATCCGTCCTTTATCGTCGGACCGATTCCGAATTTCGAACCAGGATACAATCTCTGTACTGCCTGCGCCATTATATGAGAAGCGCTGTGTCTGAGGGTATCAAGCCCCTCTTCTGATTCAGCGCCGAAGAATTTAAGGCTCCCGCCGCTGGCTATTACACTTGAGAGATCGACAAGGCTGCCGTTATAATCAGCGACAAGGACATCGTTCAAATCTCCATGAACACCTAGCTCCCTTGCTTTAACTGGATTATCTTCTAGATAACCGATTATTTTTTTAATGGTCAGAGGTCCGTCAAAAGATATTTTACCCTTACCCAGCTTTATTTCTAACATAAAACCTTCCGGAAAAAATTGGCTATACATTTTAACAAATGGTCTGGAAAAAAGGAAATAAACAAGCTGAAATAATCTTCAAAGATGGGTAATTTTTTTATTATTCAAGCCACTCTGTCCTTGCTTCTTAACTTTACAGAAAGGCTGTTTTTTGATATAATTAATAAATTTGATATTTTAACATTAATAGAGCATATTTCGAGGAGAAGAATGCCTGTGGATGATATTTTAGATAAGTCTCAGATAACTGATTCATACTTTGAAGACGAGATGAAAACATCTTACCTCAATTACGCCTACAGTGTAATTACCGGAAGGGCCATACCTGACGTAAGGGACGGCTCAAAACCGGTTCAGAAAAGGATATTATTCGCAATGTCCGAACTTGCTCTCTGGCATGATAGACCGACCAAGAAAAGTGCAACAATTGTCGGTGAAGTAATGGGCAAATATCATCCTCATGGGGATATTTCATTATACCTTGCCATGGTTAAAATGGCTCAGGAATTCCACCTTAGATACCCTCTTGTTATTGGACAGGGAAACTTCGGATCGATCGACGACGATCCACCTGCTGCAATGAGATATACTGAGGCCAAACTGTCTAGGGTCGGTGAATACCTCCTTGAAGATCTCGATAAAAACACTGTCGATTTCAGGCCTAATTTTGACGAAACACTTAAAGAACCTGTTACCCTTCCCGGAAAATTCCCGAACCTTATCTGCAATGGAACAACCGGTATAGCCGTGGGTCTGGCTACCGATATTCCTCCGCATAACTTCAGGGAAGTTGCCGGAGCCTTAACTGCCTTAATAGATAACCCCAATATTACAACAAGCGGGCTCCTCGACTATATCAAGGGCCCTGATTTCCCTACATATGGAATCCTTACTGATACCTCTTTAATAAAGGAAGTTTACGAAACAGGCTATGGTTCCATTGATCTGGCCGGAAAGATTGTAATTGAAGAAAAAGGGATTCACAAAGATCTGATAATAACAGAAATCCCCTACCGCGTAGTGAAATCAAAACTTGTACAGGAAATAACAAACCTTTTTCTAAATAATGATAGTAAATACAATCTGATACTTCGCGGAATTAAAGAGGTCAGGGATGAATCGAGCAAAGAAGGGATAAGAATAGTCATTGAACTCTTCAGAGATGCCAATATTGAAGCGATAAAAACGACTTTATATAACCTGACAAGCCTAAAAGTGCGTATTAAAGTCAACATGGTCGGTCTTGTAAGAAACCATCCAAGGGTACTTCCGCTTAAAGATCTGCTTAACACCTATATAGAACACCGCCGTGAAGTTATTATCCGAAAAACACAGTTCAACCTTGACAAGGCCTCTAACAGGATTCATATAGTCGACGGTCTTTTGATTGCCCTGGATAATATCGATGAAGTGGTGCACACTATAAAGACATCAAAAGACACTTCTGTGGCCAAAGCAAATTTGATGAGCAAATTTAAATTATCGGAAGTTCAGGCTGAATCGATTCTTGATATGAGACTCCAGAAGCTTACAGGTCTGGAAACGGATAAGCTGCGCACTGAAAAAACCGATCTTGAAAAGCTTATTAAAAGCCTGAAAGAAATATTGGGCAGTGCAAAAAAACGTAATGAAATAATCAAATCCGAACTGGCAGAAATGGTTAAAGAAATCGGTGATGACCGGCGTACAAAATTCGAAATGATAGTTACTGAAAAGATTGAGGCTGAAGAACTCATTTCAAATGATCCTTTCCTGCTTACAGTTTCAAAAAAGGGGTTCCTGATCCGTGAGATCGGCAACACAATCAAGATAAGTTCTAGAGGTACGAGAGGAAGGAAAGGAGATGTCACTGATAGCAACCGGCTGGAATCGGATGATTTTATATTTGCGACCGTTTCAGGATTCCTGAAAGATACAATACTTTTTGTAACGGATTCCGGACGTATTTATTCACTGAAATGCTATGATATCAAAGGAGACACTGAGGGTAAAATCACAAGATCACATATCCGCAATATAGACAGGCTCAGAGAAATAGAGACCCGGAGTGAAATGATCACAGCCGTTCTTGTCATCCATGAATTTACCGAGAAAAACTTTATACTCTTCATAACCAGAAAAGGCAAGGCCGCCAGAATAGCTTTGACTAATTTTGAAAATATAAACAGGACAGGTGTGAACAGTATAAATCTTAAGAGAGGGGATGCCGTAGCCGGCGCTGTAATCACAGATGGAACAAAAAAACTCTTTCTCATAAAGAAAAATGCCAAAGGCTTCAGATTCGACGAAAATTTATTCACCGTACATAACAGGGGTGTAGGCGGAGAAAAAGCCACTATGGTTACAAGCAATGAAGATGAAGTTCTCGGAATGGAATCTGCCGCAGATGATAAATTTGTAATATTTGTTACAAAAGATGGCAGGGGTAGAAAAGTTAAACCCTCTGAATTCTCAGAACTTTTAAACAGGGGCGGCAAGGGTCACAAGCTTGTCCTTCTGGGAAAGGGCAGAAGCCTTGCCAGTTTTGTACTATGCGAAGAAGATGATACTCTCATTATAACGACCAAAAACGGAAGGAGGATCTCTATGGGAGTCGATAAGGTGAGCCACAATCTGCTCAAATTGATGGAAATTAAAGGTGATGATGAAGTTTCTTCCATTTCAACGATAAAGGTAACGGAATGATAATACTGGAGTCAGTATGAGCGATTATCCCTGCATAATACTAAATCTCTACCAGACAATCCTTGACGATTCATACGGAGCAAGCGAAAGAGAAAAGTACAGAGTCGACAGCATATATACAATACTGGAAAAATCTCTTTTCCCTGTCAAGTTCAACTCTCTTAGAAAGGTATACACAGAATCGCTCGATTACTCAGCCAAATATGAGCAGGAAAAGGGTCTTGCCTGTGGTCCTTTCAATCAAATAGATTATCTCTTACAAAAACTCGGAATACGTGATTCTGTTGTCTTTAAGAAAATATATGACAGTTATATTGATGCCGTTCTTCAAATTTCTCCGAGACTCCGGAAAAATGTAATAGCCGCTCTAAACCTGTTAAAGGAAAGAGGTAAAAAAATATCTGTAATTTCAACCTCTGATAAGACCCCTGCTGATATAGTAAAACTGCTTTTGAAGGAACTTTTAGTATATAATATTTTCGATGATTTTATCTTTTCCGACGGTGTTGGAATTACAAAACCTTTGTCTGTTCTTGTTCATCTCTCGCTTGAAAAGCTGCATCTTAAAAAAAAGGATGCCATATATATAGGGAAACTTTCAAGCAGCGACTATAACGAGATGTCCAATGCCGGACTCAGCACACATCTTTTTAATGACTTGGAAGACGATATCTACCAGCTTGCTATCAGGTACAGTGGGGGTTATTTATAGGATCTTCTTTGCCCTTGAGCATTAAAGGAGATAAAGATGAAACTAAAACATGTAATCGAATCTCAGCAGTTCTCCAGACAGGACCTTGAATATATTTTCGAAACCGCGAAGAGAATGGAACAAATATCTGGTCATGAAGCAATCCTTAATAATAAAATACTTATAACCCTCTTTTATGAACCATCGACAAGAACCAGGCTATCCTTCGAAGCCGCAATGATAAAACTCGGAGGAAGTGTTATTTCCACAGAAAATGCGGCCAGTTTTTCTTCAGCGGCCAAGGGTGAAACCCTTGAGGATACAATTCGTGTTCTCAACGGATATGGCGATGTAATTGTGATCAGGCATCCGGAAAACGGCGCCGCTGAAAAAGCAAGCAGGGTTTCAGATATTCCAATCATTAATGCCGGTGACGGAACAGGACAGCATCCGACACAAGCGCTTCTCGATCTTTATACTATAAAAAAAGAACTCGGTCATATAGACGATTTAAAAATAGCGATGGTCGGAGATCTCGCAAACGGGCGTACTACCAGATCACTCGCCTATCTTCTTACAAAGTTTAAAAATATAAGAATAATATTTGTAGCTCCCCCAAATGTAAGAATGAAGGATGATATCAAAGGATATCTCAGACGTCACAATGTGATATTTGAAGAATCCGAAAAACTCGAAGATGCCGTATCAAATGTGGATGTGGTTTACCAGACTAGAATTCAGAGGGAACGCTTCTCAAGCATAGAGGAATATGAAAAAACCAGAGGAATATATATTATTGATAATAAGATTCTCGGTATACTCCCGGAGAAGGCCATAGTAATGCACCCCCTTCCGAGGGTTGACGAGATCAAATATGAGTCTGACGGAGACCCTCGTTCCGCATATTTCCGGCAGGCCCATAACGGTCTCTTTATAAGAATGGCTATTTTATCAATTGTACTTAAACCATAAAGGGGCTTTTTAATGAATTTTCAGAGTAAAGACAGGTCCTGGCAGCTAAAGTCATATAATCCAAAATTATTGAACGAACTATCCGATTTTTTTCGATACCCGGAATTGATAACAACCATACTTCTGGGACGCGGTATTGATACCCTGGCAAAAATTCAAAATTTCATAAAGCCTTTAACCCTAAATTTATATTCTCCATTCTATTTCAAGGACATGGCAAAGGCAATAGACAGGATAGAAAGTGCGATCTCCGGGAAACAGGGTATTCTCATATTCGGCGACAAAGATGCGGACGGCGTAACTGCGACAGCCATTTTATACAAATATCTCCAGAGGCTTGAAGCCAATGTGGTTTACAGGGTTCCCGAAGGGGCTGAAAATTACGGTATTTCAAAGGACGTGATCGGCTGGGCTGCCCTTAATGAATTCAGCCTGATCATAACTGTTGACTGCGGGATAACATCAATTCAGGAAATCGAATACGCAAGATCGGTCGGAATAGATGTCATAATAACAGACCACCATGAAGCCAGGGATAAGCTTCCAGACGCCTTCGCTATTATAAATCCGAAAATATCCCTGGACTGTTATCCTTTCCCTTTTTTAAGCGGTGCTTCAGTTGCTTTTAAGCTCGTATGCGGTATGGCTGAAAAAAATACTCTAAGCGAAACCTATAATGTTGAAATTGTCTTTTTCGATATAGAAACAACGGGTTTAAATCCCTCGAAGGATGAAATAATTGAAATAGGGGCTGTCAAGGTCAAAAACGGTGTAAAGCTAGCCGAATTTCAGGCTCTTATCAATTCTGATATAAAAATAAGCGATGAAATAACTGCCTTAACGGGAATTACTGATGATATGCTTAAAAAAGAGGGCAAACCGGTGCAGGAAGTCCTTGAAATGTTTATGAAATTCATTGGCGGTTGCAGGCTTGTCGGCCATAATGCCATCGAATTTGACCTTAAATTTCTTGAGAGAGAACTTAAAAAATATTTAAATATCAGCCTTTCAAACCCTGTGGAAGATACATTGAAAATGTCAAGGGTTATGATAAAAAAGATCAGTGATTATAAACTTGGTACTGTCGCAAATTCACTGGGTTTATATCCCGAGGCCGGGAAAATGCATAGAAGTCTTTTTGACAGCTATATCTGCTCTGAGGTTTACAGACGTCTGATAATAAGTAGAAATACCAAACTTCTGGAGCTCTATGAGGAATTTCTTCCTTTGGCTGCAATAGGAACGGTCGCTGATATTATGCCTCTTATTGATGAGAACAGGAATATAGTTAAAAACGGCCTGCGTCTATTACCGCATTCTTCTATAGGCCTTATCACACTTCTCAGGAATATCAATATAAATATTGATAGGATTAAAAGCAGGGATATCAGCTGGAGTGTTTCCCCCATTTTGAACTCCCCTGGAAGGGTTGGCGATGCCAGCTTAAGCGTTGAACTTCTAATATCCAACAAGGTTAAGGAATCAGAAGAACTGGTAGAAGCAATAATTTCAAAAGATACCGAAAGAAAAAATATAGTTGACAATGGAGTTGAGATCATAAATGATCTGCTTGAAAAAAATTCAAATGCCGCTGACAGGGTATTTTTTATATCATCAGACAAGCTTTCCAAAGGAACAACCGGCCTTCTTGCCAACCGTTTCTCCAATCTCTATACACTGCCGGTCATTATTATAGCTGTCGAGAAAGACTATTCAACAGGGTCCATACGTGCTCCTAACGGTTTTGATGTGATAAAAATGCTTGATTCACTTAAAGAGTTCATTTTTCAGTACGGCGGTCATAAATCTGCCGGCGGGTTTACTATCAAAAAGGATAATATTGAAACTTTTAAAGAGAAAATAGTAGAGTATATGGATAATCTCAGTTTGGATGATTTGAAAAGAGAGCTCGTAATAGATGCGGTCAGTGATGATCCGGGTGAATTGAACCTCAATATGATCAGGTATCTTGAAAACGTAATAGAACCGACAGGAAACGGGAATGAAATTCCCCGAATTTTGATGAAAGACATCAGCATCTCCTCAAACAGGAATATAGGCAGAAATAACGAACATATCCTTATGACAATTCAAAAAAATGGAAAACCTTTGACTATTACAGGCTGGAACTGGTCGAATAAAATTAAAGCGATTGCTCCCACCGACGGTCTTTATGACATTGTTGTAACACCCGAACTCAATAAGTACCAGGGAAATGAGGAATTGAGGCTGAATCTTATCGATATTAAGAGAGGCAGGGCCTGATGAACAGTTCACTTCAGGGCCAGGCTAGAGCTCAGGCCGTAATATCTAGATTACTTGATGAGAATATTTCCGGCAGGACCATAATACTCTTTGGAGACCGCGGTTGCGGTAAATTCACTGCGGCAGTCGGCATCGCAGAAAAGTTACTGTTAAAGGACCCCTTTTCCTCCCCTGATTTTATCTTCTACAGGAACGACTCATTTTCAGTTAAGACCCGTTATTTCCTTAAGAATATTTCAATTGAAAAGATCAAGACGGCATTGCCGGATTATTTAAATTATTTCCTTGGAAGACTATCGTTGGCCATATCCCTGGGTGAAATATCGAACATTAAATTAAAAAGGATGGTAGGTTCAGGCTCATATACAGTCAGTGATTTCAGGAACGATTTGACCGATATCATAAGTGGCGGTAAATATTTTAATTTTATAGAAACTTCAGAGGCCTTTACCTCAAACCTTATTCAGGTCTCAGATGAGATTTCAAAAAAAATAAGAATACCTATTGATTTCATACGGAGGGCGATCGAATTCAACAGTATCAGATCCGAATCCGGCCATAAGATAACCCTCATCGGAAATTTTGAAAATGCATCCGAAGAAACACAAAACGCAAGCCTTAAACTCTTCGAAGAACCCCCCGCCGGAAATCTGGTTATTTTAACCGCTGCTTCAGACAATACAATACTTCCGACAATATTATCAAGAAGTATGATCATTCACTTCAATCCTCTGAACCCTGCTCTTCTGTGCAACATATTAGGAACTGGACCGGGGCCGGCCTCTTTTTATAACTCGACAATCGATCTGATGGAGGATAGTTTATTTGACTTTCATGAGGGCAGGAAGAAAAGGGTAATAGATTTTTTTACAAGAATAGCGCCGAGAGTGCAGCAGGGAAATTCTATCTTCCAATTTATCGATGATCTCGCCTCAGACAAGAACATCAGAACACCGATTCATTTTTTCAGCGAAATTACCGAATTTATCAGAAACGCTCACCTCGCACGCCAGGCATACCTGAGAAAAATCGATCTTTCTGAATATATCGATAAAGACTACCAGAATATTATCATACCAGTTGTAAAATCATTATATACAGCAGAACTCAGGGAGATCGCTCAAAGGACCAGCTTTCTTATAAATAAAATCACTTATAATAATGTCACGCCAGCAGCAGTGCTGCCGGGATTTCTCATTGATACTGCCAGGTGGTACCAGAAAGCTCTGATAAAGAATTCAAGAAAGGCTCGCTGACTCTTTTGTAGCTATATATTGTAATCTGACTCAGGTTCTATTTTTTCTTTTTTTATCTTATGGGCAAAAACCAGATATCCCGTATGTCCAATCATCCTGTCAAAGGGTCTTGTCAGATTTTTTTTGATCCTGATGCGCCGGCTGAGCATCTCCATACATCTGACCCTGATAAATCCTGTCTCATGCATCTTATAAACTGTTGTCTGAACCTGTTCGATATTCGGCGAAATAAAGCCTATTGGTCCGCCTGGAATAACAGCTTTATAGGCTTCCTCAATAAGTTTCCATGGTTCTGAAACATCCAGAAACAATGCATCGGCATCTTCAATGCCGAAACCTCCTTCCAGTAAAGGATCTTTTGCGAAATATTCCACATTATTAAAAGGGCTGAATCTTTTCACGTTCTTAACAGCATTCTCAAGGTGATCCTCTCTTCTTTCGAATGAATAGACATGCCCATCTTTTCCGACAACTCTTGAGAGGATGATGGTCAGTGAACCGGACCCCGTTCCGATTTCTATAACACGTTTTCCACTGGAAATACCAAGTTCGAGAATAATAACCCCGGCTTCTTTCGGATAAATGATTGTAGTTCGCCTCTTTACTTTCATCATAAAATCTGAGAGCACAGGCCGTAGCAGATAAAAAGGCTCACCTGTATTGGCAAGAACGCAGTCACCGTAATACGCTTCCGGGGGTATTTTCAGTTCTCCCTTGTGGGTGGATATGCTCATATTTTCCTGATAGGCCATCATGTATGATACTTTATCATCATAATATATATAGATAAAATCTCCATTTTTTAACATCAATACCCCAAAATCAGCGTCTTTTTTATAATTTTACTTTCTCCGGCCTTTCTCAAAGATCATGTTTATTGATACACCGGGATTTTCCCTAAGAAATGACAGAATATCATCACCTTCGATCCTGTATAAGCTGGCATGTGTTTCGGTCCAGTATGAAAATCTCATCACTTTACCTTCTTTAATCGAGAAAACATCGCCGATTATATCGCCTTTTTCGCATAAACTGACAGTTTTATCCGGTCCCGACAATTTTACACACCCGTCAATAAGAAGAAATATATGGTTGCTCTTCTTTCCAGCCTCGAATAAAATTTCATTACCTTCAAAGTCTACCGGTTTAAGCATCGATTCCAGACTTGTAACCTGGAATGATGTCAGGTTTCTGAAAAACGGATTGGATTTTATCACTGTCCATGTTTTTTCGTTCCTGATCTTTGCAAGTTTGCGAATATTTTGTTCAACAACAGTATTGCTTATCAGCCTCTTAAACGATTCCCCGTCAATTGAATAGGCTTCAACATTGGTTATTGCTATAACATCAGCTGTTCTCGGTGTATCAAGAATGATAGAAGCCTCCCCGAAATATTCAAACGTTGCATAAACTTTATCCCTGATGTCACCGTTATCAAATCCGCTTATACTCACATTACCTGAAACTATTACATAAAATTTATCGCCCGGCGTGTTTTTATGAATGATAAAATCTCCTTTATTGAAGCTTTCTTTTTTCGTAACAAGAAGCAGGTCCTTTATCTTTTCAAAGGGAAGGTCTTTAAAAACATCAATCCTGCTGAAAACATCAAGAACTCTGTACGAATCCTCGAATTCATATTTTTCAATATCTGGATAGATAGTTTCTCCGATCCCGAACTTGGCAAGAGTGAGTTTCGTTTTTGCAGGAAAATCTTTCTCGGCTATATGGTATACGGTTATTCTTTTCTGTGTCTCTTCAGGTAAAGAATTAAGATAGCTTACCGGAGTATGTAAGGGTGGAATTCCCGATTCATGATATATTAAATCGAAATGCCACGGAAAATCAAGGAGGTTTCCCATCCTGGTATTCGATATTACGCCGTCCCGATTCAGTTTTTTTATAATTTCTGGCTCATTCAAATGGTCTGAAGAGTAGATAAATCGTTTGTTGCGGTAGTTAAAGTGAAATCCGATTGTTGGAATGGAATGCAGAGAATAATAAAAATTAAACAGAGCACCATGAATGTTATAGCGCACGTTCATTTTAACAGGGTAAAAATTAAAAAGGTCCATAAGGTCGGCAGGCTGTATCCGGGTCAATGCAGAATATTTTCTCAAAAAACTCTGCATGACTGTGGGGGTTGTATAAATGGTTACCTTGGATTCTTCAAGTATTTTCTGAAATGTGCCGGCATCATGGTCGGCATGACAGTGGGTAAAGATTATGCTGTCTATGATCTTGGGATTCACATTTGAATCTTTAAGCCAGAGCGTGGAATTAGCCGGAGGGTCAACCATAATTCCTACCTTATTGATCCATAGTATGAATCCGGATGTGTTTTGTTCTGGATCAAACCCATGGGACGGCCCGAGGCATGTAATTCCAAACTCAGGGGGAATAAAAGGTTCGGTTAAGGTTGTTCCAAGGTCATAAAGAGCCTTAAAACTTATTTTAGCAGGAACTGTCGCCAGTAAATTCCCATTATCAAAAACATCAAAACTTCCGTCAGGTTTCTGGATTATTTTAACTTTTTCTATGCTGAACCCGCTGGGGATCAATTCTTTCAGTTCGACAAGATCATCCATGACCCTGCCGGCCCTGAAAAATTTCATCTCAGACATTATATCCGGTATATACGAGTTTTCAGTCTTTTCGACATCACCCTCAATATCAACTTCAAGGGGACCAAAAACAGCTTCCTGAAGAACAATTTTCATATTCTCGATATGATTGGGGTTCACAAAGATTCTTGTTTTTTTCTGTTTCAAAAAAAAGTTGTAGTAAATAGGAAATTCAATTTCCGCTACGCTCATTCCCTGCTTAGGGTCAAAATGTTCTATTGGAAGCACAAATATCTGAGGAACTCCTTTAGGAAGGAAAATGGTATCTTTAAGGGTTTCAGGAGGCGATCCGAACTGTATATAACCCGCTGAGGTATCGACAAGATAACCTCCCCTTGGTAATTCTGTTATGACACCTGACAGCTCTCTCAGGCTTTTGATCTTTTGCATTCATATCTCCCTTCATAAAAAATCAGTCAGCGTATTTTTCCTTTATGGCCTTTATGACATTATAGATGGAAAAAAATGCCTCGACAACATCAGGATCGAAATTCTTACCGCTTCCATCCTTGATATATTTCAGAACATCCTCTTCCAGCCAGGCATCTTTATAAACTCTTGATGATATCAATGCGTCATATACATCAGCCAGGGCTACAATTCTTCCAAAAATAGGGATCTCCTCCCCGACTTTTCCAGGACCAGATTCACATACTTCGCCATCTTCGCAAGAAATCCTGCCCATATATCCCTGCCCATCCCATCTTTCATGATGGTTCAAGGCTACTTCTGCCGATAAAGCATCCCAGTCGGAAACAGGGTTATCAAAAAGCCTTGCCCCGTAAACGGTATGCATTTTCATCAGAGCAAATTCTTTCGGGCTCAGGCGTCCCGGTTTCTTCAAAATTGTGTCGGAAATCGCTACCTTGCCAACATCATGCAGCATAGCGGCTATACGGAGAATATCTTTTGTCTGCTTTATCTTAGAAAGAGAATGCCCTCTTTTTTTTGCCCATCTTTCATAAATCTCTATCGAATAGCTGGCCACCCTGTTCACATGGTTGCTTGTTTCTTTGGGGTCCCTGAGTTCCGCCATTTTTATCATTCTAAGAAGAATCTCTCTTGTCATTTTTGCTCTCTCAATGGCGACCGAGGCGTTGTTGGAGAAGAAGGCTACATACATCCTGTCTTCTTCGGTAAAAGGTATTATTTCTCCCCTGGAGTTTTTGGCGTTAATTATCTGCATTACGCCGATGATATTCTGCCTGCTTGTTATAAGAGGCACTGTCAGCATCGATTTTGTCCTGTATGAAGACATCGAATCAAAGTAAGAGTTAAAGGCATATGGCACATTCCTGCCGATCTTGTAAACATCATCAATAATAAGTGATTTTCCTGTCAGAGCTACATATCCGGCTATAGATTTATCATTAACCGGTATTTCAAATATGGAATATATATATTTATTATTTCCTTCATCAATTTTTGCAAGAGTATCATTCTGAACATAACTGAATTTAAGTTTATTACTTTCAATAAGATAAATTGAACCTGAATCAGCTTTTGTAAAAAGCCTGGCATCATAAAGTATATTATCGAGAAGTGAATCCACGTCCTTTATATGATTGAGGTTCTCTGTTATCCTCAACAGTTCTTTGAATTTGGATGCATCATTTTCAAATTTTTTTGCCGTTCTTTTCGGATTTTTCCCCGGCATATCAAGCTCCATATGGATTTTTATTTTATAAAAATATCGGTTTAATCAAGCTTCATTCTTTATAGTTATTACAATATTCATCAATTTAATATCCTGAGTCCATCTTTGCCGCAGCCTGCATAAAGATTTCCGTTCTCAGCTGAATAAAACAGCTTATTATAAATAACTCCATCATTAAACTGTTTTTCAAGTGTAAATCCCGAAAATTTTTCCCTTCTGACCTTGAGAATTCCGTTGATCCCGTCCGCAATGAATATTGAATTATCCATTTCAAATGCATCATAAGTATCGCCAGAAGTATTGTAATTCACAAGTAAAACGCAGTTCCTTGGGTCCGCCACATTATATAGTATTACACCCCCCATCCTGTCTCCTATGACCATAAAACCGCCGTAAAGCGATACACTGTTGGCCATTGAAAGAGAATTACTTATTGTGGAAAGAAGCTCGCCTTTCCAATTGTATAGATAAACATATCCGGATTTAGAAACAGAACAGATTATTTTTTTATCTGCGTCGATCTCAATTCCCGTATAATTACGTACAAATCCGAGATTCTTAGCCGAAAGGGTATTGTTCTCTTCATCATAATTATAAAGGACAAAACCGTTGTTTTTATCACTGGTAAAAATATCGATTTTTTTTCCATTGTCAGTCAGTACTTTTATTCTTTCTGAAATAGAATTCGACACAAGAATTGAAGTTATTATTCTGATATTCGTAAAATCGGTTATATCACAGACAACTACTCCTCCCGGGGTCTCAAAATCTCCCACGGCAAGAAACGCCAGAATATTAGTTCCAAACTTTTTAACGGCAATGTCATTGAAAGATAAATTTGTTATAAAAGAAGCTTTAAGAACAAGGTCATGATTATCGAGGATTGACAAACCGTCCTCTCCGAGGGCAAGGTAGACATTGGAAATATCAACGGTAAATGATTTTAAAACTTCTCCGTTTGTTCCCTTCCAGGAATTTACAAGATTGTATTTTACCAAACTGACTTTAGCGTTTTTTTCAGCTTCTTTTAATTGAGTATTAGTAACGCTCACGGCAAAAATGATCGCTATTATAAGGGCCAGAAAAGATACTATGAAAACACTTTCTTTCCAGTATTTAATGAAAATTTTAGTATATTTCGCTAATCTCGCAATATCTGATCTAACTTTCCAGCTCTTTTTCATTAAATACAATTGCTTCAAATTTAAATACCTTCGCATCATTTTCCCAGCAATAATTTTCCATTCCAGCTTTTCGGCAGGTCTGGTTCATAAATTCAGACCTGTCCCAGCCGTATTCCGTTGCAACCTGTGGCAGCAGTAAACCCTTCTGATAGCCTCTTTCCATCACAAGCCCATGCTTTCCTGGTTCAATTTCGTTATAATCCTTTACTTCCTCAAGGGGCAAGAGTATTGATATTTCTATTGTGATCATATTAAGTTCACTTGCAGAGATGGGCGGGAAACGAGGATCCCGGAAAGCAGATTCAATTGCCATGTCCTTGACTGCATCCCTGATAGGCTTGACGCCCTCGATATAACCGATACATCCTCTTAGATTATCCCCGTTTTTCAGGGTTACAAATATTCCATAAGCTTCTGAAAAAATCTTATCCGAAAGAGAAGGAAAATCCCTGGATTCTTTCCCGGTGAGCATACGCTCGATAGTAAAGCGGGCTACTTTCAACAGATCCTTTTTTTGATCATTAGTAAATTCGATTTTCGGCATAGAAACCTCCCCTCTATCTTACCTTCAATGTAGCTAGAGCCATTAACGCACACAAAGCTGAAATGATCCAGAACCTTATAACAACCTGGTTCTCTTTCCACCCTTTTTTCTCAAAGTGATGGTGTATAGGCGCCATTAAAAACACTCTTTTCCCCTCACCGCACATTTTTTTGGTGTATTTAAAATAACCTTTCTGGATGACAACTGACAAAGCTTCGAAAACAAACAATCCGCCAGCTACAAGAAGTAGAATCTCCTGTTTTAAAATTATTGAGATAAGTGCGATGGTACCACCCATGGTCAGCGAACCGGTATCGCCCATAAATACTTCCGCAGGATGAACATTATACCATAAAAACGCTGTTAATCCGCCTATCATGGAAGTGGCAATAACAGTGAGTTCCCCGGTACCTGAAATGAATGGAAATATTAAATATTTGGCTGCTAATGCGTTTCCAATAACGTAACTCAAAATACCAAACGGAAGATACAGTATGATGCCCATCCCCGAAGCCAGCCCGTCAAGACCGTCAGAAAGATTCATAGCATTCGAGAAAGCGACCATAGTAAATATATAAAATATATAAGCCAGGAAATGAGGCCAGGTGAAGAGCGGTTTATCAATGATGGGAACATAAAATTTCCAGAAAGTTTCTGAAATATTTGGATTAAGGGTAAGAAGGAAAATCAATAAAATCGACGCTCCGGTCTGCAGGCTGATTTTTATCTTACCGTTTATTCCCTTAGAATCCTTATGTTTTATCTTCAAGTAATCATCTAAAAAACCTATTGCACCGAAAAGAAAGATCCCCATGCTCACTATAAAAACGTAATAGTTAAATTTTGTCCAGAGCAGAACCGATAACAAGGCGGCAATGATTATAAATATTCCCCCCATAGTCGGAGTACCGGATTTAACCTGATGACTTTCAGGACCATCCTTTCGTATTGATTGCTTGATTCCGAAATCCTTGAATTTCCTGATGCAATAAGGAGCCACATATACGCCAATGATGAAGGAGGTCACAAAGGCGGCCATAGCTCTGAATGTGATATAATTCAGAAGATTGAAAAGAATTAATTTAGATTTTAAAGGAAGAAGAAGAGCATTTAACATATTCAAATCCTTAAGATTGCCAGATAGGCAGTACACTCATTTTAAAGCGATAAGCATATTTTTGCAACTAGGAAAGATTTACCCGAAAAGATTTAATAAAAAAACATTAGCGGGCGACGGGATTTGAACCCGCGACTTTCAGCTTGGGAAGCTAACACTCTACCACTGAGTTACACCCGCTCGATTAAGGTTATTTTAATTCCCGATACCCTAAAAATCAATTTCTTATTACCTTCCATAAATATTCATATAAAGGTTTTATAAGCAGGAAATTTTTGTAAAGAAAATCCGTAAGTGCTGAGCTGAAGATCAAATCATCAATATCTTTATGACAATACAGGTAAAATCCCTTCCTCTCATACCATTGCCTGAGTTCCTCAGGTACATTTTTGTCTTTTACCCTCTTGAATGTTTCTCCTGCGATTTCATATGGGTTGCCCTTCTTATAAAATGAAACAGCCTTTTTAAATTCCAATGGATCCTTAAGAATTCTTTCACCTAATTTCTCTCTTAAAAAGGCAGGATAATAAAAGAACCCCATACCGAAATGGTAATAATCGGGGTAGATCTCAAAAAAATATACTGGCGTTTCCTTCCAATCTTCAACTGATTTTTTAAATGATATCCAGACATTATTCCTGTACGGTGTCTTATCCTTCGAGAAACGTATATCTCTGTAAATCCTTGAGATCGTTTTATCCACTGCTGGCCTGATCTCAAATTCAGGATCGATTTTCTGCATCATAACGCCCAAGTCTGCTACAAGTTCCTGGAACGGTTTCAAGACGTGATTTTTGTATTCGGATTTATGGCTTTGGAACCACTCCTTGTTATTATTATATCCGATCTCAAAAAGGAATTTTATCGTTTCCCCTGTAAAACCGTTAAAAGGCATAATTAAGCCTCATAAAATAAAAAAGCTCTCGACACCTACTTTCCCCGAAACGAGTATCATCGGCGACGCAGGGCTTAACTTCCGGGTTCGGAATGGGACCGGGTGTAACACCTGCGCTATGGTCGAGAGCGAATAAGACGGTCTCTTGGACACAGGGGAGGGGGAAGGGGTGGTAATAAGAACGAAGAAAGAAGGTCAAGGCGATCATCCGATTAGTACTGCTCGGCTGAACGTGTTACCACGCGTACACCTGCAGCCTATCGACGTGGTAGTCTACCACGGGA
>CAYPRX010000078.1:0-2719 GCA_964413265.1 uncultured Brevinematales bacterium | reverse complement strand
GCCGGCCTTGATCACAATAACCATGCCTGCTACTGGACGGGATCAAGTCAGACCCCAACGATCCTGGATCCGGCAGGGGTATCAGAAGCATATTCTATCTTTGTGTATAACAACACGGTTTATACCGCTGGTACTAACAACCAGGGCCAGGCCTGCTTCTGGACGGGATCAAGCCAGACCCCTACAATTCTGGATTCAACTAAGGGAGGATGCGCATTTTCAATTTTCGTGTATAGCAATATTGTTTACACTGCGGGTGTGAACGACCAGGGCCAGGCCTGTTACTGGACGGGATCAAACAATAATCCTGCTATTCTGGATCCCACAGAAGGGGGATGTGCATATTCTATTTTTATTTATAACAATACGGTTTACACCGCTGGTGTGAACGACCAGGGCCAGGCCTGTTACTGGACGGGATCAAGCCAGACCCCCATAATCCTGGATCCTACAGTAGGGGGATATGCACATTCTATTTTTGTACGATGAAGAGCCGTTTTGCGTTATTGTAAAGCAGATGATTCTGCTGTTATTGTAAATCACAAGCTATTTCTTCGCAAAACAGCTGGCAATGAATGATTAAATTCACATTTCCTTAATCGATAAATAAAAACATTATTTGAATATGGTATTTCGTTATAAATAATACTTATATTTAATTTTAGTAAAGTATCAATATTACCCATTCCATGACATGTACCAGTAGTGTGGGTGCATATCGCGCACAAACAACTTAAAATTTCGGTAAAAATCTTCCTGTTTTTTGCATGTAAATTTTATAGCGCTCACCGAATTTTTCTATCATCATTTTTTCTTCATCTGGTACTCTTATTATTGTGCTGATTATTATTAAAATAAAAACAGCCAATAAAATATAATTGAATGAAATAATTCCAAGAGCAAGATAAATAACAAAACATGCTGTATACATAGGATGTCTTATCTTGGAATAAGGGCCGGTTTCAATTAGATTATGATCAGTATTCAATTTCAAATCCGCAGACCATTCTTTTCCAAGATAGATATGAACCCATATCAAAAACAAAATACCGCATAAACCTAAAATAGCCCCTATCCAAATTACAGTTTGTGGGAAAGGAATTAAAAGAAATTTCATACAGGTAGGATTAATAAAATAAAAAATCATAAATACCCCAAGAATTGGACCCAGAATAAAACGGCGAATTATGAAATTAGTTTTACCTTCTTGAGTATTTTTAATATTTATTATTCCTTTTCGGTGTTTTATTGAAAAAATATTGCCAACAACTAAACGCAAGATAAATAATACAGCAAATGAAATTCTTGAAATTGAATCTTGAGTCAAAATTACTCCTTCATTTTCAAATTTTATTAGTAAAAATAAAATAAATATTAATAAAAAAATTTATAAACGCAAGACTCACCGCTATTTCGTACAACTCTTAATAAACGTGTTACGTACAATATCTTTGTATCCTCATAACCAGCGATTCTTGAAAACATGGATTGTCGCAGCAGGGCCACGATGGAGCGTCTTGTATTTTTTCTGGGATGATAGTCATAAAGATAATGTTCCGACTTTTCCGAGAGACCAGGAGCATTATCAAGTTCATGGCAGGCGAGAAGACCGGCATCGGACGTAAAATTTACTCCATGAAATTCAAGTCGGACTGAATTATCAAAATTTAGAGATAATCTCGACTTTTTCGTTTCACCCATTGATTTCTCCAAAAAACAGGCTATTTACAATGGCTTATTTAATGTCAGTACAATAATTATCGCATGGTTTCATGCAATTTTCAAGATCTCATCTGGGAAATCCCGGTTGATTTACAAATTTATTAATGTTATTGATTTGATATCATATTTATTTGCGCCTGACTGGCAAATTTCACCAAAACCAGCCAAACTTACCATACCAGCCAATTCGGAGAGAGGGGGATTCAGGGGGATCGGAATATCATACCAGATATAGAAATACACAACTTTTTGAAAATTTAACTGACACATAGCTGACAAAATGAAATATGGATTTTTTAAAAAAACTTGAAGTAATCAGAATGGTGCATATAGGCTATAATATTTTCTTTGTCATTTTTCTTTCTTCTTAATATTATAAATTAACTTATCATATGGACCAAATTTTGGGGAGCATTATATTCTTCGAACATTTTCTAGGAGGAATCATTTAATATATTTATTCTTTTATTAGATGTAATATAGAATGTAAAAGAAATTTTCAATGTTTTTACTGTGATTGAAAGCTGCCTGGTAGCGAAAATCCCGGATGACCAATTGACAATCTCCCATCAATTACTTAAAATTATCGATATCTAATTACAAATCTTATTTGAAAATTCATTACGGGGGCTGGAAATTATCGCCATATAAATCAATGTATTTAGGGGGTCTTTATGAGAAAAGTTCTTTTTGGGATTATTGCCGCTTTCATAATTAACACGATTTCATCCTGCGCTAATTCGCCGGGTTCTTCCAGTTCAGGTATTTCAGGCAGTTCCAGCAGTTCAGGCTTATCAGGAGTTGTCATAGGCTGGATCGGTGCCGGATATTCTGGATGGCAGACAACCGGTACGGCTTCAGCCGGCTCCGGCGAGGCTTATTTTAATGGTCCTTATAGCGTTTTTGTCGACGGCACCGGCAATATTTATGTGGCGGATTACGCTAATAACAGGGTATGCAAATGGAACAGTTCGGGCAATGTCGTAGGCTGGATCGG
>CAYPRX010000077.1:0-2465 GCA_964413265.1 uncultured Brevinematales bacterium | reverse complement strand
TACTGTCTTTATAAAGGCACTGCTCGGCGGGAGATTTGAAAAAGCTATTTCATGAAAATATCTCGCCATGTATTGAATAGTATAATCGATTCCAGCTCCAATCGATATGCTTGCCAATGTGGCTGTAGCAAAATTCAGCCTGATTCCTATTATTCCCATTATTCCAAAATTTACTATTATTGTAAAAACAACTGTAGTAATAGATAAAATGCCGGTTAAAACGGAACGGAACATAAAAGCGACCAGCGCAATAACAATAAAAACAGCGGTTATTATGGAAGTGATCTGATTATCCAGGATAATTTTATCCATATCCGAAAAGAGCTTGATTATTCCACTTATTCCTGTTTCTTTGAAGATATTTGTACCGTTTTTATCGGGTACAGGTATCATATCCCAAGTCAATGGAGATAGTGAATAATCCAAATCTTCACTGGAAATTTTACTGCTGGAATCAAGTAGATCAGCCCTGATTGTTTTAATGGATTTTCCAAGCCATGATCTTTGGCTCTCATAACTGACTCGAAATGAGTACAATTGCAAAGGGGTTAATCCTGCGGCAATGTTTGAAACAACATTCTCAACAGATTCGAATGACACATTATAATTAGCTCGAACAAGCCTGTTATAAAGCATGATTGAAGCAAGCCTTGCGGCAGGAATTAAATTTTTTGAGGTTTTAACATAACTTATTTTACTGTATGTTTTAATATCATTGTCGATTTCAGCTAGGATTACATGCCGTATATCGGTCGGCAGGAAGGGCAGAAGGAAACTTGAAGTAAATTCAGTCTTCGAGCTATTTACCATCTTGCTGACCTGGCTATTACCCTCTATAAAAAACCACAGATTATTTATTTCATCCTTTCTGTCCGGTATACGCTTTACCTGTGTCATATTTGCATTGAGAGTTGCTATAATGTCCACAATTGAATTTGCAGTAGATTTTGAACCCGAATGAAAACGGGCCTCTTCTTCTATTATTGTCAATGTTCTTAGAACATCCGGATCATTAACGTCACCTTTGAAAAAAAGAATTAGTTCTCCGGTACCATGAAAAACATCACTAACCTTTTCTGCAACAATTCTCGGTTCCGAATTTTTATCGAAATATTTCATATAATCTGAATCTGTTTTAATACTTGCTGTAGAGTAAATGTTGATGCATGCAAAAATAAGAACAAATATAAATACGGGGATTTTATTTTTTTCAATAAAAATCGCAATTTTTCTGAGTGACCTGCTTTCCTTTTCCAAGTCCTGCGATTTAAATCTGATTTTTGCCAATGGTAGAATCATAAGCATTGCGGGCATGAAAGAAAGAGTAAATATAAAGGAAAGGACTACCCCTATTGCATTCACTATTGCAAAATCAATAATAGCTTTAATGCCGGAAGCCGAAACCAGGGACATAAACCCTGCAAAAACCGTAAGTCCGCTCATTGTAATTGGAATAAGAAGCCTTTTAACTGAATGATAAACAATATCTCTTTTTTCCCTCCACTCAGTTGATTTTTCATGATATTCATTTACTATATAGATACCATAAGCATTCCCGATAGCCATCATTACGACAGGTATAGCTATTCCAATTGGGGTAAGAGGGAATCCCAGATATCCCATAATACCCATCGAGGAGACTGTCGCCAAAAAAACAGTAATAAGAGGAAGAAATGTGCCGTAAGGGTGCCTGAAGGATACGAAAAGGGCCAATATAATGACAAATGACACCAGAATGATTAAGAAACTTATATCGCCAATGACGATGTTTGTAATAGAGTTCATCATAGCGGGAGACCCGGCGAAATATGCTTTTATATCTTTTCTGTTATGGTTGATATAATCGGTGACCATTTCTTTAATTTTTTTTGCAACTAAATCGCTTTTAGCATAAGGTTGAGGTGTGATTATTAGGGTGGCGTATTTACCGTCATCAGACACTATTGTACCATTATATTTTTCAAGCCCCATGACATAATTGCTAATTCCATTGATAATTCTCATATCTTGAGGGATTTCAGGCGGAAATAATTTACCAATAGTAATACCTTCTGAAGTGTTTTTTATATCGTCTATTTCAGTTAAGCTCAATACCTGGTTTACTTCGTCTATTTCCTTTATTTTTAAAGAAAGAGTCCGGATCAAACTTATATTTTCATATGTAAAGACGTTGCCTAATTCAATCATTATGATAACAGGTTCACTTACTTTAAATTCATCGTTTATATGGTACTGAAGATTCGCGATGCTGCTATTCCTTGCGAAAAAATGAAGCTGGTCACTGTCAATCGAAAGGCGGAAAATACCGGAACCTGAGAGAAGAACGAATAATAAAACATCGGCAATAACAAACCAGGCGTTTTTCAAAATAAAATTAAGATATCTGCCGGAAAATTTTTCAAACCAGCCCTTCATTAATATCTCCATTATATTTTAAACTAACCGTTCTGTATTATAATAGAAAA
>CAYPRX010000076.1:0-2310 GCA_964413265.1 uncultured Brevinematales bacterium | reverse complement strand
CATCCTTGTAAACCAGCCTGCCTGATATTGAATAATACATAGGATGTCTCCCTACTATCGGTGATTATTTTACAACATTTACTTTTTTTAATCCAGAAGAGGTTTATTTCAGTTCATTTTGAGATTTTTGTGTTTTTGTTTCATAATTATTATGATAAGCGGAGTGGATAATGACTTTTCCTGAATTTTTTACCCGTTCAATCTGGTTTTTAATAATCATGGCCGGAATGGTACCCCCGGCTCTTTTTTTGACTATAAAAACAGTCAATTCAGGTGAAAAGTTCTCACTCACGGAATTCCTTATTTATTTTCTTTCCTTCTGGTGCATTCTGCAGGTATCCGCCGGAATTCTTCTTGGCCTGTCAGGAATATACAGGCTGTTCTGGCTTGTTATCGTTGAATCGGCCTGTTTAACCGGAGGGACTCTTCTTTTAGTATTTTCAGGACTTCTTAAGACGTTTCATCTGCCAAGGCCGGACCTTGTGGGACTTTCCTTCATAGAAAAGCTGGTTATACTTGGTTTTTTTGTTGAAGCAGGAATGCTTCTACTCAAGGTTGTTATGCAGCCGGTTACAAATGTTGACTCTATGGGGTACCACCTTCCTGTTATTATTCGGTGGTATCAGAACGGTTCCATTCTTCAGATTCCGGATGTTGGTTTCGGGACCTATTATCCATACAACTGGGAGGTATTGTCACTCTCCTTTGTACTTCCATTTCATGGTGACATTTTTTCAGCCCTGCCTGGTTTTTTATCCTGGGTTATTACGGGTCTTGCAGTATATGCTATCTGCCGAAAGCTGCAGATATTAAGGGTTTACGCAATGTCGTCAACAATGCTCGTTCTGTCTATCCCTCTGCTGATATATGCCGTCCCGACCATTCATGTAGACCTTCCCCTGGCGGCCTTTTTCATGACCGGTCTTCTCTGTATTTTGTCTTTGTATCAATCGTACTCTTTAAGTCAAATTAATATTCTGTTTCCCGTACTGGGGATGATAGCGGGTATCAAAACTACCGGCATTCCCTTAGGTCTTATACTTCTTGCATTATTAATAATTGCCTTAATTTTAAAAGAAAGTAAAAAGGAGGAAGGGAAGGTCAGGAAAATATCTATACCCTTTCTGACAGCACTTATATTGTTAACGGTGTTATTGGGAGGTTTCTGGTACGCCCGAAACTGGATAGTAAGCGGCAATCCATTCGGATTTTTGAAAATTCAAATTTTAGGAAGGGAGATTTTTCATGGCGCTGAGCCTTCATCGGATATTTACAGGACAACCCTTGCCTACAGCTTTCACTGGTCTTCCCTGGAGGACTGGAAAATTCTACTTTCACAGATCGTTTTAAGGCTGCAATTCCCTGTTATAGCATTATCAGTCCTGGCACTCTTCTCTTTCAAGGGTCTGTTCAAGCGGGGAGGAAACAGGATTTATACAGGGTTTCTTTTAATTCTTCTTGCTTCTCTTTCTTATCTTTATTTCATCACTCCTTTTACTTCGGACATTGTATGGGAGAAGAAAATGACTCCCTGGATCGGCTTTGCTTTCAGGTACGGCTTTATGAATATGGCCGTTCTTGGCATTCTTGCGGGGTTTGGCATGAATATGTTCAGGTTGCCAGGCTCACTCTGTGCGGTAATAGCGCTGTCAGGATTTCTGGATGGAACGGCCGGTATGATTCTGTTTGATAATGTAAAGGAAATTTTCGGCTTTGACAGGGCAGTCCTCTTATTGATGTTTAAAAGGAGGGATCCTGAAATTATCAGGATAACAGCTGAATATTTGAAAATATTAATACCCTATGTGATTTTATTTATTGCTGTACTGCTTGCATGGGCTGGAATTTTTATGGATAGGTTGAGGGATAAATTAAAAATATTATTGAAAACTGAACATGTTACCGGAAGTTTTATAAAATGGGGAATATCAATCCTGGCAATTTATGCGCTAACTTTCTGCGCATTGCAGATCCGTTCGCGTTTAAACGCAGTTGTTTACGGTGAAACGGCCTCTAAAATATGGGATAACTATAACAACGCCGGCAGGATCGGAAGCGTATATATCGGGCTTCCATATATTTTATACGGCAGGGATCTTTTGAATGACTTCATACCTCTGCAGATTGATGCGAAAAATCTGGGAGGATTTACAAACCGCGTGGAGAGTTTAAAACTTGATCTGATAGCTGCCGGGCCGTCTGAGAATGATCCCCTTGGCGCGGCGGGATGGCTTGAAGATGCGAAAAGTCCGTTTGAAAGGATACTGGGCGAAGACCCAAGGAAATTATCAAAACTTGAAAAAATGAAAT